>LJNK01000015.1 GCA_001303025.1 Deltaproteobacteria bacterium SG8_13 | reverse complement strand
TCTCCGGCGGCGGCTCGTCGTTGATCAGGTAAGGTTTAACGGTGCGGTGTTTTTCCAAAAACGGATCCATGTCGACGACCAGGTCCCTGATGACCTTGAACAACGGCAGGGGTTCGATGACAAAGTTGTTGGCTGTTTTGTAATCCCGGATCAGTTTCTGGCAGGCCAGCCCGACATGACCGTTGATTGTCAGGGCGTCGGATCCGCAGATTCCGTGCGAACAGGATGCCCGGAAAGCGAGAGTCGGGTCCTGTTCCCACCGGATTTTATTGAGGCAGTCGAGGATCTTGTCAGTCGGTTCGGCATCGATGGTGTACTGCTGGTAGCGGGGACTTTCGTCGACTGCCGGATCGAAGCGAAACACGGTGAAATGGCATTTCATCTTAATATTTCCTCTCCTGGGGTTCAAATCGCGTGATGGTTACCGGTTTGGTGAAAAGCTCCGGCTCTTGATCCGGGCGGCAGGCTGCCAGCGTGTGCACCAGAAATTTGCTGTCGTCTCGCGTTGGAAAGTCTTCCCGGAAGTGGGCGCCGCGGCTTTCCTCTCGATAAAGGGCCCCGGCTGCGATGACTTCCGCCAGATCCAGCATGTTTTCCAGCTCCAGGACATCGAGCAGTTCACGGTTGAAGCAGCTGCCCTGGTCGCTGACGGTTATCCGGGCGTAACGCTGTTTCAACGCGCGGACTTTCTCCAGCGCTTCTGTAAGTCCCGAAGCGGTCCGAAACACCGAGACCTTTTCCATCATCACTTCCTGCATTTCGGCCTGGATGGCCCCATATTTTTCTTTTCCCGGTCCGTTCATCAGCCGCTGCAGTTTTTCTTTTTCCTGTTGCTCTGTGGTCTCCGGCACAGGCGGCAAACCGATGGAGTGGATGAATTTGCGGAGCTGCTTGCCGCTGCGCCGCCCGAACACCAGGGTGTCCAGCAATGAATTGCACCCGAGGCGATTGGCCCCGTGCACGGAAACACAGGCACATTCACCGGCAGCATACAGGCCGGTGAATATATTGCCCTGGCTGTCGGAAATCACCTGCCCGTCTGCATTGGAGGCGATTCCGCCCATCATGTAGTGGCAGGTGGGCTGAACCGGGATGGGTTCCTTGTTGGGTTCCACACCGGCGTAGGTGCGGGCAAATCCGGTGATCTCTGCCAGCTTGGTGTCGTTTACCTCCGGGCCCAGGTGGGTCAGGTCCAGATGAACATAATCTTTGCCGTCGATTCCCCTTCCGGCCCGCACTTCTTCGAGTATGCAGCGCGACACCATGTCCCGCGGGGCCAGATCCTTGATGGTGGGGGCGTAGCGCTCCATGAAACGTTCGCCTTCATTGTTGCGCAGGATGCCGCCCTCGCCGCGGGCGGCTTCACTGATCAGAATTCCCAGTTTGTAGATGCCGGTGGGGTGAAACTGAACGAATTCCATATCTTCCAGCGGGGCGCCGGCCCGGTAGGCAACTGCCATGCCGTCACCGGTGGAAGCCAGCGCGTTGGAGGTGGTTTTGAAGATCTTTCCGGCGCCGCCGGTTGCCAGCAGTACCGCCTTGCTTTGAAACACGTGGATTTCGCCGGTGGCGATTTCATAGGCCGTCACTCCGCAGCACTGGTGGTCGTTCACGATCAGCGACAGGATGTGAAACTCATCGAAGAACCGGATTCCCCGCTGCAGGCTCTTTTCCCAGAGTGTGTCCAGGATGACCCTGCCGGTGCGGTCGGCGGCAAAACAGGCGCGTTTGACCGGCGCCTTGCCGAAGCCGCTGGTGTGTCCGCCGAAGGCCCGCTGGGCGATTTTGCCTTCGGCGGTGCGATTGAAGGGAACGCCGATATGTTCGAGCTCGTAGATGGTGCGAGGGGCGTCTTTGGCCATGATTTCGATGGCGTCCTGGTCGCCCAGATAGTCACTGCCCTTGACGGTGTCGAACATGTGCCATTCCCAGCTGTCCTCTTCCTCATTGCCAAGAGAGGCCCCGATGCCGCCCTGGGCTGCGCCGGAATGCGATCGGGTGGCGAAAACCTTGGTAATTACGGCAACCCTGGTTTCTTCACCCAGTTCGATGGCTGCCCGAAGGCCGGCCAGACCGGCACCGACAATGATGACATCGTACTCGTGTTTCATGAGATATTCTCCATCCGTTGAACGGGTTGGTTTTACAGCCGAAAGCAGCCGCGCGGCAGTACTTCTGGTTCTCTGCCTCCTACCTACCGGCAGCGCCGGGTCATGTAAAGAAAAATTTCAGGTGATGCGGCGGCGCATGACCGGCCGGGTTTCCGAGCGACGGGCACACTCGGTAAAACCGGCTTTTCTGAATGCCGAGGCCAGCCCCGTCCAGGCAAAAGCCGGGGCGGTACGGCCTTTTTTCGGCTCCACCGGATACGCTTCCACCAGACTGCCGCCGCTTGCTCTCACGAACTCGACAGCCGCGGCGGCCATGCAGGTGCTAACGCCCTTTCCGCGGTGGTCTTTGCGTACAAAGAAGCACGATATGGACCACACCGGCTGGTCGTCCACTTTTTCCAGTATGCGCGACCGCTGGAGAGCGGAAAACGTTTCCCGTGGTGCCACCGAGCACCACGCAACCGGCTGCTGATCGATGAAGCCAAGAATACCGGGTGCCGGCCCGGAAGCGACGATCGATTTCATGGCCCGGCGGTTGCCTTCCCCTTTTTGTCGTTCGAAATCCGACCGTTTCAGCCGCCAGAGCATGCACCAGCATCCTCCACAGGCGCCCCTTTCCCCGAAAAGCTTCTCGAAATCTGACCAGCGCTCCGGGGTCAGCGGCAACCAGCGCAGATGAAGCCCTGTGGTGCCTATGGCGTAGTTGATCTGCTGGCGTTTTTTCATCAGGCCGGCATCACCCGAACAACCGTCTGGTCTGCAACTGCCAACAGTTGCTTCGCATCACCGACCACCTGGCCGAACACATTCACGGGGCTGTAGGCCTGCGGCTTGTCGCCGGTGCTCACCGGCGTCGGGCCGAAGAAAATGCAAAAGGCCGAACCGGTCGGCCAGTAGCCCAGCTCACCGACGTTTACTTCCGCGCGGGCATCGCTTTCAGCTGCAAGCTGCAGCGGGATTTCGAAATAAATCTCTTCTCCCCACACGCTCGCCCGGCCTTCCACCGGAAGAATGTCGAAAATCTGTTTTGCGGTTTCCGAACCGTTCAGTTCGGCTTCCAGGGTGATGTCTGCTGCCGCAATGATGATTTTATTGCCTGACATGTTTCCGAACCTCCAAGTTGCTTGTAAAATGTTCAGGACAGGTGCGGATCAGAACCCTACCGCCGATCCGTCCTTGCGGTGATCCGATGCGGCACAGTACCCGTCTTTCAGCCGTGCAATCAGCTGGGCACCGCCGAAGGTCTTCGGTGCGGGATCGACGACTATCCGGTGGCCGCGATCCCGCAGCCCGTCTGCCACGTGCGGGTCAAATCCCGGCTCCATGGCCAGCTGAAAATCTTCGGTCAGACACCAGCGCGGTGCATCGGAGGCTGCCTGTGGATTGAAACCGTGGTCGAAAATCCGCACGGCCACCTGCACGTGACCCTGGGGCTGCATAATGCCGCCCATCACACCGAAGCTCAATACCGGCTGACCCCTGCGGGTGACAATTGCCGGAATGATGGTGTGATACGGTCTCTTTGCCCCGGCCACCCGGTTCGGATGCCCCTTTTCCAGGGAAAAACCGGCTCCCCGGTTCTGAAGGCTGATTCCGGTGCCTGGCACCACGATGCCGGAGCCGAACCCCATGTAGTTGGATTGGATGTAGGAGACCATCATGCCGTGCTGGTCGGCGGCGGTCAAGTATACCGTACCGCTTTCCCTCGGTGCGGTGGCCGCAGGGCGGCCGGCCCGGTCCATGCGGATTTCCGCCGCCCGCTTCTGCAGAAAACCGTCATCTAAAAGCGCCAGCGGATCGACTCTCATCGTGGCCGGATCTGACACCTTGCGCCAGGCTTCGGCAAAGGCGATCTTCATGGCTTCGACCTGCAGGTGGACGCTGTCGACCGAATCCGGCGGGCAGCTTCCGATGTCGTGGTGCCTCATCAGTCCCAAGGCGATCAGGGCCGCCAGCCCCTGGCCGTTGGGAGGAAGCTCGTGCAGATCGATTCCCCGGTAGGGGATGTGGATGGGATCGACCCATTCGCTGCGATGGGCAGCAAGGTCTTCGACGGTCAGCAACCCGCCGCCTTCGGCTGCACAGGCGGCAATTTTTCCGGCGATTTCTCCTTGATAAAATGCCCGGCCCTTTGTTTCAGCGATCTGCTTCAGGGTATCGGCCTGGCCGGGGCAGGCGAATCGATCGCCGGCGACCGGGGATTTGCCCCCCGGCAGAAAGGCTTTGGCAAACTCCGGCAGGTGGCGATAAATTTTCCGGGCTTCCGACCACAGGGAAGCGACTGTCGGGGTGACCGCAAAACCCTCTGCAGCATAGCGGATCGCCGGCTCAAACAGTGCCGCAAACTCCAGTTTGCCGAATCGACGGGAAAGTTCGCGCCAGGCGTCCACCGCTCCGGGGACCGTTACGGAATCCCAGCCGGTCAGCGGCATCTCGCGATAGTTGCGGAAGTGCCGCTGCGACCAGCCGGCCGGCGATTTGCCGGATCCGTTCAGCCCGTGAAGTCTTCGGCCGTCCCATATCAGGGCAAACGCATCGCTTCCGATTCCGTTTCCGGTCGGTTCCACCACGGTCAGCGCGATGGCTGCCGCCAGGGCGGCATCCACCGCGTTGCCGCCGCTTCTAAGCATCTCGATTCCTGCCTGGGAGGCCAGTGGTTGGGAGGTGGCCACCACGTTTTCGGCAAACACCGGTATGCGACGGCTCGGATAGGGAAATGCTGCGGAAAACGATAAATGTTCAGGTTCGGTCAATTCGGCAACCTATGTTCCAGACAGTTTATTGGTCGGGTCTCCTTCGGCCACCATCTGCTGGAGTACCTCTTTTTCCGCACGTCCGGGAACGATGCCGGTGATGACCGCGCGCAGAACAACGTCATCGTCCTGGTTTCGGAAAACAGCTTCGGCCCTGGCGCGCCCCTGATCATCGATATCCGTGATGGTAAAAGCGCAGGTGATCGTATCTCCGAGATAGACCGGCTGCTTGAATCGAAAGTCCATTCCGGCTGCCAGCCAGCCGATCTGGCCGCCGATTTCCGTTACCATACCGGCCACCAGCAGGCCGTGGCAGATGGTGTCTTTGAATCCTTTGATTTTCGTCCAGCGCCGCTCGAAATGGACCGGGTTGTAATCCCGGGAGATATCGGCAAAAAGTGTGACATCTTCCCGGCAAAAAGTGCGTGTGACCGAAAAGCGGTCGCCGGCTTGCAGTCCTTCGATGGTTTTTTTTCGGATCGCCGTCATCCTCAACCTCCAGGGGAAGGGCTCCTGCGGGCGGCCGTCAGCAACTGCCAGTGGTTCGTTTGTCGGCCGGCCTCCAACCAGGCACCGCTGGATTCGATTGAAGCAGACCCAGGCGGTTTGCGGGTCCAGGCAGCGCCGGCTCAGGCGGTTTCATCGGGAGGCTCTACGGCCGCAAGCCGGGTCTGTACGGAGATCACCTTTCCACGAAGCCCACTGGCGCGATGTTTGCGGTAGTCGGCTTTCATCATGAGGTAGATGCGATCGCAGTCTTCTCGCAACTCCTCGAAACAGCGGTGAACTACGGACATCAGCGCATCCCACTCCCCTTCAACGCAGGTGCCCATGGGGTTGAGCTCGTAAGGCAGCCCGCTGTTTTGGATCACCTTCAGCGCCCTGGCGACATAGGGACTGACGCTGTCACCCTTGTCGGTGGGAAATATGGTCAGTTCGATGATGGTACTCATGTTCGCTGCCCCCTGTTTGTGATGGATGTAGTCGGCCCCCCGCGAATGTGAAACCGGATGCCGAATGGTATCCATCAGATCGGCCAAGCGGCGGGTCGTTGAAGATCACAACCCCTATATAGGGCTGGCCGGTCGGATTTGCAAGATAAGATCTTGATTAATCTTGAAATTTTTACTAAAATAAAGGTCTCGTAACTACCGGAGGGATCTGCCGCTCCCCAACCTCCAGTGAAATCATCGAATCCGGAATGCACCGCATGGTGGATCATGCCAACATAATGGTGGTCGACGATGAACAGATCGTCCGCGACCTGCTTGTGGACGCGCTCACCGACAAGGGCCACACCGTGCACGCTTGCCACAGCGGGCGACAGGCCCTGGAGGCGATTTCTGCCAACGGCTACGACCTGGTGCTGCTGGACATCGGGCTGCCGGACATGGACGGTTTCCACACCATGGCCGGTATTATCGAAAAATCCCCCGATACACCGGTGATCATGATCACCGGTGATGCCACCATCGAGTCGGCGGTCGGCGCCCTGAAAAGCGGCGCCTACGATTATCTCAGAAAGCCGTTTCAACTGGAGTTGCTGCACAAGACCACGAGCAACGCTTTAGAGTTCAAGCGGTTGGATAAGGCCCGCCGGGAGTCTGAAGCCGCCCTGCGGGAAAGCGAAGAGCGTTTCCGGGAGCTGGTTGAAAACTCGCTCATCGGAATCTGTATCATTCAAAACAACCGGATCATCTACCAGAATCCGGAGCAGAGACGCTTTTACGGCACGCTGGCGGAAAAACCGCTGAACAAACTCGTCAGCTACGTGCATCCGGATGATCTCGAAAAAATCATCGAAGCCTACCACCAGCTGGTAGCCGTTGATAACGGGTCGGTGGAAGCGCACTTCCGGTTTTTCCCGTCCGGTGCTCGGGGCAAGGATGCCGAGTTTCGGTGGGTGCAGTGCCGGGCAAGCCTTTTCCAGTATCAGGGCGAAGAGGCGATCCTGGTAAACGCCATGGACATCACCCGCTCCAAGGAACTCGAACACATCCTGCGGGTAAAAAGCAAGATGATCTCCCTGGGGCGCGTGGCTGCCGGTATCGCGCACGAGATTCGAAATCCACTGACCGGAATCAACTCCTACCTTTACACGATGGAGGATCTGCTTTCACTGGAGGAGCTGGGATCAGAAGACCTGCAGGTCATGAAACAGATCGTCGAGCAGATGCATGTCGCCTCCAACCGGATCGAGTCGGTGATCAAGAGGGTGCTCGATTTCTCGCGGCCCGGCGCACCGACCATGGCGCTGATGAACGCCAATGCACCCATGGAAGACGCCATGAAGCTCTCAGCGGTTACCCTGCGCAAAAAGGAGATCCAGATCAAGGCCTCGCTGGAGGAGAAACTGCCCAAGTGTTACGGGGATGCGCACCTGATCGAACAGGTCATCTTGAACCTGATCGACAATGCCGTCAAGGCCATGGAGATCAAAGACAACTCCAAGGTGCTTCGACTCAGGACTTTCTCCAAAAACAACGGTGTTTACCTCGTGGTTTCCGATACCGGTTCGGGCATTCCGGCCGGAATCCGGGAAAAAATCTTCGACCCATTTTTTACCACCGAAACCGATGGCTCGGGGATCGGGCTGGCCATCTGCCAGCGCATCATCAACGACCATGGCGGCAACATCAAAGTCGGGGGAAATCGATGGGGCGGGGCCACGTTTACCATCGAGCTACCGATTGAAAAAAGAGTGGATTCCAGATGACCGCCATGTCGTTTCTCGTATATGTCGTCGACGACGAAAACGTTGCCCGCGAGGGTATCACGCTTGCCCTGCGCAAGCACTACCAGATTGAATCCTTCCCCACGGCCGAGGACGCCATCCAGGCCATTCTCAACCAGCCCCCGGACATGGTGCTGCTCGATATCGGTCTGCCCGGAATGAGCGGGATCGAGGCGTTGCAGAAAATCAAGGAGATGTATCCGGAAATCATCGTCGTGATGATCACCGCCTACGAGGATGTCGAGACGGTGGTTGCGGCCATGAAATACGGTGCCCACGATTACGTGGTCAAACCGCTGCAGATGAACGCATTGCTGGTGACCGTACGCAACGCCCTGGAGACCATCAAGCTGCGCAAGGAAATCCAGCTGCTGCAGGAAAAGGTGCTCAAGGAGAACCTGCCGGGATTCATCGGCGAAAGCGATGCCATCCAGGACGTGATGGAGGTGGTATTCAAAGTTGCCAGAAGTGCGGACACCTCCGTGCTGATCGTCGGTGAAACCGGAACGGGCAAAGAGCTCATCGCCAAAGCCATCCACTACCGCAGCCCGAATTTCGAAGGTCCGATGATCAGCGTCAACTGTGCCGCCATTCCCAAGGATCTGATCGAGAGCGAGCTGTTCGGATACGAAAAAGGCGCCTTTAGCGGGGCCGACAAGGCCGGCAAGGCCGGCCTGGTGGAAAAGGCTTCCGAAGGGACCCTTTTTCTGGACGAGGTCGGCGACCTGAGCAAGGAGGCCCAGGCCAAGCTTCTGCGGTTTCTGGAAGAGGGTGAATACTACCGGGTCGGCGGCACGAAAAAACGGATGGCGCAAACCCGCATCGTGGCCGCTACCAACAAAGACCTTCCGGATATGATCGAAGAGGGCCTGTTTCGCCAGGACCTGTTTCACCGGCTGGCGGTCATCAAAATCGAGATTCCCTCCCTTAACCGGCGCCGGGCGGACATCATTCCCATTGCCAAGCACTACCTGCTGGAATTTGCCGACAAGTTCGGCAAAACCTTCACGGGTATAACCCCGGAAGCCGAAGCGGCCCTGAAAACCATCGAGTGGACCGGCAATGTGCGCGAGCTGAAAAACCTGATCGAAAAAGCGGTATTGCTCGGTGACGGACCGGAGTTGCTCCCATCGGACCTGGGTGCCGACGTGATCTGCGACGACGGCGATGCTACCGTCCCGGCCCGGGGGGCATCTGGACTGTCGACCCTCGATCCCGACGGCATCGACTTTCCTGCCGAGATGGAAGCCATCGAAAAGCACTACTTTCAGCAGGCGCTTCGCCTGGCCGACGAGAACGAAAGCCAGGCCGCCAAACTGCTCGGCCTGAGCCGCGACACCTTCCGCTATCGCCGCAAAAAGCTGGCGGTATGATTTTCCCCGCGCGATACGGCCCCTTAGATTTTTTGCACTTCAATATACCGCTGTTCGTATCGTCCTTCCGCTTTCTTTCGATGCCATCAACAAACAACTGTTGGTTGCCCAACCTGTCGTTTGAAGAGCCCCTCGCCGTCCATCCCTGAAAATTTCAATAATGTCAATCACTGCGGATAGTTGCGCCATTTCCCCCAATTCTTCTGTGCGATATCCCCCACATCCCGTTTTTTCCGCATCTACGTAATTCCAAAAACGATTTAACTAACTGTTATAATAGGTAAATTGTAAATTTACTTATCGTGGCACGCTTTTTGCCTATTATGATTGATGCAGCAAACGTATTGCACTGTATTTCATTCATGAAAGGGCCAAAATGGACGCACTCCAATCACTGCAGAATTTGAAATCGCTGTTGGTCGATGACGATCCGTTCATCCGCGACGCCATGCAGCTGGCCTTCCGGCACAAAAAGTTTCACCTGCGCACCGCTTCAAGCGCGGAAGACGGGCTGAAGGCACTTTTCGAAGAGCAGTTCGACGTCATCATCAGCGACTACCAGCTGCCGGGTATCAACGGCATCACGTTTCTAAAGCAGGCGGTTTTGTCGCAGCCGACCGCGATCAAGCTGTTGATCTCGGCCAACGGTGATGACGCCCTGATTTCCGAAGCCTACGGCATCGGTGCCAGTGACTTTTTGCAGAAACCGTTCACCGTGGAGACCCTTTGGGCCACTTTGGCCATGCACGCCCGGAAAAATGGCCGCAACGGAGACGAGATCTTCGAAAAGGCGATTCTGGTCTCCCCGACGGAAAACCGGGTGTGACCGAAGAAAAAGTGAATTGACGCGATCCCCGTACGCCCAGCATTGAAAAACAGACAATGAAAAAGACGAATCACCCGCCATCAGAAAAGCAAGTCATCACACCCGATAGCACAGGTGCGGTTGGGGTTCGTTTTTTTGCCTCAAAAATTCTGCCATACAAAGGATGGCACCGAACCTTCATCCCCTCTTTGCTGATCGTCCTGATTTTGCTCATCGCCACAAACGTCCACGCCGCCTGGTACAGCCTCAACTGGCAATATCGCAAGGCGATCACCATCGACGGCAGCCAGGTCGTCGGCGGTCCCCACAACGATTTCCCGGTGCTTATCTCCATCACCGATACCGACCTTTCCGCGGCTCGGGCGGATGGCAACGATCTGCTCTTTGCCGACAGCGACGAAGTAACAAAGCTGGATCACGAAATCGAATTCTTCGATCAAGGCACCGGAACCCTGGTCGCCTGGGTCAGGATACCGGCGCCGGGCATTACCAACGGCACGGACAAGACGCTTTACCTCTACTACGGATATCCCACGGTACCGGCCGATCAGCAAAACGTGGCCGGCACCTGGAACTCAAACTACAGAGGCGTGTGGCACCTGGCCGAGCAGGGGGCGACCCCCGCAAGTTATTCGGACAGCACCGCCAACAACAACGACGGCACCAGTCCCACTTCTCATCCGACCCAGGTCGCGGGCGCCATCGGACCGGCGCGCGACTTTGATGGAACAGATGACTACATCACGGTGGCGGATGACCTCACCCTGCAGCTGACCACCAGCATTACCCTGGAGGGCTGGGTGTGGGTTCGCCCCAACGGGTTCATCAATTTTTGCTGTGACGTGTTTCCGCTGCTGCGAAAGGGAGAAGCAAACCCCAACGGCTACCAGCTTGGCGTGAGGGCCTATACGCCGGATACCTCGACCGCAGGGCCGGGACATGCCTTTCTCGCTCTCGATCAAGGCGACGACGATGGACCTGTCGCAACGAACGTGATCGCTTCCGGCGGGACGTGGTACCACCTTGCAGCCACCTGGGACGGCACAACCGAGCGCATATTTGTCGACGGCAGCCAGGTTCAATCGGGCCCTCTGGCAGGGCCGATAGCCTTAGATACCCGGCCGCTTTACATGGGCGCACGCCAGTGGGAAGACTACGGCAACGGCCGCCTGGACGAGCTGCGAATTTCCAGCATAGCCCGTCCGCCCCAGTGGATCGGCACCCAGTACAACAACCAAATCAATCCGGGCGTTGGTGGGTTTTTGAGTGCTTACGGCGCCCAGGAAACAGCCAGTCCCACCTGCGATGTCGACCCCAACGGCACGTACATCGATGCGGAAAATTTTGTCTCGCCGCTGGTACCGGGTGCAGATATCGGGGTTTTCACGGTCGATAATACGACGGCCGGTTTCAACGGGACCGGTTATCTGTTCAGCAGCAACGGCGATACCGGCAACCCGCCGGATGACATGCGCGCCGACTACACGGTCAATTTTCCGGCTCCCGGGACCTACATGGTGTGGATGCGCGGGTACGCCCCCGACGGTGGCAGCGACTCGGTCTGGATCGGACTGGATGGCACCCCTGCGGGCGCACTCAACGAAGGCGGCACATACAATACGTGGATCTGGTCCAACAGCCTTCAGGTAGGCACCGGCTCAAATCAAATCGTTGTGGGCACAGCCGGCCCACACACCATCAATTTGTGGGTGCGCGAATCCAACCACAGCGTGGATGGCATTTACATTACCACTGACCTTGTCTCACCGATTCCCGGTGGAGCAATCATTGGTATACCCACTGGCGCCACCGTCATAGATCCGAACAATTGCGGCGGCTCGAATTCGATTGCCGGCACGGTTTACGAGGACGTAAACGGTGACGGTGACCTGACAGGAGATTCGGGCAGCCCCGGGGTCGATCTGATTCTTTTCCGCGACAACGGTGACAACATCCCCAACGGCGGCGACACAGCGGTTGGCACCGCCACCACTGATGCCAGTGGTAACTATTCTTTCACGGCGCTTGCCGACGATACCTACTGGGTTTTTGTCGACTCCACCACCGTGTCTGCCTCTGCGGGTCTGAACGGCGGATTTGCCCAGGGCGATGTCTGGGCTGAACAAACAACCGGTGCTGCAGGGGCCTGGTGTGACGATGGTGCCGGGAGCATTGCCGAGCTGGCAGCAGCCGGCAACTGCTTCGGTGGCAAGGATGCGGCCGTCTCCGACGATGCCACCGGTCTGGCCACCGCCGAGCACGTAACCCGGGTGATCGTCTCCGGCGGCGATGTGACCGGCGTGGATTTCGGATTCAGCTTTAACGCCATCGTCAGCACCCGCGACGGTGACGACGACGGCACGGCCAATCGCACGGTGCAGGGATCGCTGAACCAGTTTGTCCGCAACGCCAACGCGGTTGCCGGAGCGAATGCGTCGCTTTTCAGCATTCAGCTCGATGATGCCAATTTCAACACGGTCGTTGCAAATGCCTTCACAATCCAGCTCACCTCTGCATTGCCGGTGGTCGTTGACAACGCCACGACCATCGATGGCAGTACCCAGGAGGCCAGCCAGGGCGATCAGCGCCCGGGGGCACCGGATATCGTGCTCGATGGTATCAACTTGGGTGTCGATGACCACGGCCTGCACCTGCAGGCCAGCAACAGCGCCATTCGCAAGCTTGACATTCGCCGCTTCAACAACGGCGCCGCCGCCGGCGTCGGAACCGGTATATTCCTGGATGGAATTGCAGGGGGAGGGGACACCAACACCATCGCTGAAAACTATCTAACCCTCAACAGCAACGATGCCGGCGCCATAGGGGCATTGAGCATCACCGGCGCAGCCGACAGCAATACGTTCGACAACAACACCTTTTCCGCCAATTTCAGCGACGGGGTGCGCTTTGCCGACGGCCTCAGCACGGGCAACATCTTTACCAACAACGTGTCCACCGGCAACGGAGAAGACGGCTTCAAACTCCTCGGCAATTCGATCACTTTTACCGGCAATACCGTCACCCTCAATGGGCCGGCTCCGGCCGATGCGTGCGGCTTGGAAGTGAGCATGTTGGCCAATTCGACGGTCGCCAACAACACGATCACCGACAATGGACTTCAGGGCGGCGTCTGCTTCATAAACAACCCCTCCTCGGACAATACTTTCGGTCCAAACAATACCATTGAGCGCAATGCCGGCCCCGGCATCAACGATTCGGTCAGCGGCGGTGTGAACAACCGGTTTACCGCAAACAGCATTTCGGACAACGGCGGGCTGGGGATCGATTTGAACGACGACGGCGTTACCGCAAACGACCCCGGCGATGCCGACACCGGGTTCAACAATCTGCAGAATTTCCCGGTGCTGACCCAGGCCAGCACCGACGGCGTTGACACCACGGTCATCGGCACGCTCAGCACTACCGCCGCTACGACCTTCACCCTGGAGTTCTTCTCCAGCACGGCCGCCGATCCGTCCGGATACGGTGAAGGCGAAACCTATCTGGGGGCTGACACGGTCACCACCGACGGCGGCGGCAACGTGTCCTTTACCATCGTTATCGCCGGTGCGGCAGTCGCCGGCGGCGAATTCGTCACTGCCACGGCCACCGATCCAAACGGCAATACTTCTGAATTCAGCGCGCCGGTGACAGCCATGGACTGCACCGGCGGACGGGTGACCAGCGACCTGCAGGTGCTATACGATTTTACCGAGGGAAGCGGGGCCACGGTCAACGATGTATCCGGTGCGGGCGCGCCGCTGAACCTGACAATCGCCGATCCGGGAAACGTTACCTGGATCCCGGGCGGTGGCCTCTCCGTGGACGCCTCGACCATCATCGCCTCGGCCGGGCCGGCCTCAAAGATCATCACCGCCGCCCAAGCCTCCAACGAGATGACCATCGAAGCATGGATTTCACCGGCAAACACCATCCAAAGCGGCCCATCCCGCATTGCGACACTTTCGGTCGACACCCTCAACCGTAACTTCACCTTACACCAGGAGACGACAAATTACGGAGCGCGGGTGCGTACCACCGACGGCGATCTGAACGGCACGCCGCTTTTCCAGACCGACTCCACAAACGATCCTGTGACCACTTCCCTGACCCACGTCATGTACACCCGAGATGCGGCAGGGACTGCCCGTCTGTATGTAAACGGCGTTGAAGTCGCCAGCCGCTTCGATGCGACCGGTACCTTTGGCAACTGGAATGCCGGTTACCGATTCGCACTGGCCAACGAGCTAACCCTAAATCGCACCTGGCTGGGAGAGTTTTACCTGGCGGCGGTTTACTCACGGGCCCTGACTCCGGCTGAAGTATGCCGCAACTTCACGGCCGGCCGGCCCCCGGCACCCACATACAGCATTATCGGTAGCGTCTACCACGACACAGACGCCGATGCTGATGTGGCCGAAGTCGGAACGCTCACCTTCTCCGGAGCCACGGTGCATCTTTATCGGGACATCGGCAATGCGATCATCGACGGCAGCGAAGTGTGGGTCAATTCGACCACCACTGACGGCTCCGGCAACTACAGCTTCGGCGGTCTGACCGTCGGCACCTATTATACAGTGGTCGATTCGACCACACTCGATGGGGCGCCTTATAACGGCGGGTTTGCCATCGGAGACATCTGGGCCGAACAGACCTATGCGGTCAGCGGAGCAGCCAGCGGGGCAGGTTTTACGGCCACCGCCGGAGCGCTCTATGGCGGGCGCAATGCAGGCATCTCCGACGATGCCGCTGCACTCACCACTGCCGAGCATGTGATACGCAGAACCATCGTGGCAGCGGACGCTACCGGCGTGAACTTCGGCTTCAGCTTCAACGCTGTCGTCAGCACGCGCGGAGACGCAACCGATGACGACGGGGCAGGCACCAATCGAGTGCAGCAGGGCACGCTGCGCCAGTTCATTACCAACGCCAACGCTATCAGCGGTGCCAACGCCATGCGATTTGTACCGGCTGTGGCCACCAATGCCGCAGGTGGCGGCGGTAACTGGTGGCGAATCGATGTCGCAAGTGTGTTGCCGGACATCACTGATGCCGGCATTACGGTTGACGGAACGGCCTATGACCTGACGGACGGCATCAGCGTTGTCGAGCCGAACCCCGGCCAGGTAGGCACCGGCGGTACGGTCGGTGTCGATGGGCTCACGCTGGACCGGGTCGACCGACCCGAACTGGAGGTAAACGGGGATGCGCTGGCTGTGGGATCCGGTCTGGTTGTGGACGCCGGCATGGTGACCATCCGCAGCCTGGCGATCAACCGTTTCGGCAGCGCCCCCCTCGATGCCCAGATCTGGGTCAACGCCACGGTTACAGCCGCTGCCGGCGAGGCCGTCATAACGGGGAACCTGATCGGCACCCTGGCCGACGGCAGCGATGCCGGCGGGACCCAACCGCTGGGCATCTCCACCAACGGCGCAGCCAGCATCAGCAACAACTACATTGCTTTTCTCCAGAACAACTCCGTCATGATGAGCCAGGCGTTCTCTGGCTCTGCAAACATCGAGCAGGTCAACTTCATCAACAATGAGGTGGCGTTTACTACTTACGCAGCCGGGGTCACCGGCGATGCGGTGTCCGATATCGCCGGTGGTGCGGTCATCCGCGGAAATTACATTCATGATACTGTTGGATTTACTACCGCGGAGACCTGGTGGGGCAAGGGGATCGAATTCTGGTACCAGACACAAAATGCGCTGATCGAAAACAACACCATCGAAAACATGTACACGGCCGGCATCGGGGTCAATGACGGTTCCAGCGGCAACGTGATCCGTCGCAATATTATTACTGGCACAACGGGCGACGGTGCCAACGGAGGCACAGGTATCCTCGTTACCAGCTTCAACGACACGGCCGCTTCACCTCCGGCCGATAACCAGATCACGGAAAACGCCATTTACGGTAACGCCGGACTCGGCATCGATCTCGATGCGCGCTCAGGGGTATTCAACCCCGCCTATGTGGGCGACGATGTGACCGAAAACGACGGTGGTGGGGCCGATGATGCCGACACCGGCGCCAACAGCCTGCAGAACTTCCCTGACTTGACCTCGGCGGCATCCGGCGGCGGGGACACCACCATCGTGGGCATTATCGACTCCGCCCCGAGCACGGTGTACACCCTCGAATTTTTCTCCAGCCCGTCAGCCGACGCCGATCCCAGCGGCAACGGTGAGGGCCGGGTCTACCTCGGCTCCGATACGGTGACCAGCGCTGCTGACGGCACCGCGACCTATGCGATTATATTGTCCGGTGTTTCAGTGGCCGCCGGCGACTTGATCACGGCTACGGCCACCGATCCGGCCGGCAACACCTCCGAGTTCAGTGATGCGGTGGTGGTGGTAAGCGGGCCACCCTGGTACGACGGCGACTGGCCCTACCGCGATGCCCTGGTGCTTGCCGGCTCCAGTTTCTGCACGACGGTCAACGGCTTTCCGGTGCCGGTGGCCATCAGCGGCAATGCCGGCCTTCAGGGTTCTGCCCAGCCCGATGGAGACGACATCCTCTTTACCTTGGCCGACGGGGTCACAAAGGTGCCCCATGAGATCGAGACCTTCACCAAGTCAAGCGGCGATCTGGTTGCCTGGGTCAAACTGGACATCGTCGCCAGCGCAGATCAAACGATCTACATGTATTACGGCAACGCTTCGGCGGCCAACCAGGAAAATCTGCCGGGCTTGTGGGATGCGGACTACCAAGGCGTTTGGCATTTGAACGAAGACGTAACCGATGAGGCGACAACCGGCACCCACCTTGACTCGACCTCCAACAACAACAACGGCAGCCAGAGAAGAAACGTCGAAGGCCCCGGCCAGATTGCCGACGGGCAGGTTTTTGATGGAAGCAGTGACTATATCCAGGTTGCAGATGACACCAGCTTGGACATTGCGGCAGAAATGACCATCGAGGCATGGATTCGGCTGCCGAATGTTTCCAGTGATCAGAAGATAGCCGGGAAAACAGGGCCTGCACCTCCGCCTTACTACGGATATCTGTTGGGTGTCGAGGCCGGTCAATTATACCCGGAGATCTGGGACAGTTCAGGCACTGCCGGCGGTCACTATACATTCAGTGCCGGAAGTATATCACCGAATGAATGGACGCACGTGGCGGTGACCTGGAGAACAAACGATCGCATGATCGGCTACATCAACGGGGCTGAAGTCGCCAATATCCCCAACGGTGCGAATCCTATCGGAACGAACAACAGCAGCTTGATTTTCGGAGCGGCCCCTTGGAACCCCTCTACCCTGGAAATGAACGGGACAATCGATGAAATCCGCATCTCACAAAAGGCACTCGACCCGGCCTGGATCCAGGCCGAAGTTTGCACCGCCGGCGGGATTGTGCCCGCTATCCCCACTTATGTCATCACAGGCACCGTTTACGAGGATGTAAACGGCGACGGGAGCCTCGCCGATGCGGTCACCGCAGCCGCTGTTGACGTTGATCTTTACCGAGACGGCGGAGACGGTCAACCCGACGGCGGAGACGACAGCAGCATCGCTACGGCTGCCACTGACGCAGCCGGCGTTTTTACGTTCACCGGTCTGGGCGACGGCACCTACTGGGTGGTGGTCGACTCCAAGACATTGTCGGCGGACACCGATGTCTGGGCCGAGCAGACTTACGGAACTGCCGGCGCATGGTGTGATAACGGTTCCGGCACCACGGTAGAGCGGGGGACGGCCGGTACCTGCTTCGGCGGTCAGCGGGCCGACATCTCAGACGATACGTCGTTGCTCAATACCGCCCAGCACGTGACCCGGGTGACGATTGCCGGCGGGACCGTGACCGGTGTCCATTTCGGATTCAGCTTCAATGCGGTGGTTAACACCCTGGCAGGCGACGGCCAGGATGACGATGGATTGACCAACCGCACGGTCCAGGGCTCGCTGCGCCAGTTTATCGCCAACGCCAACGCTATCGCCGGCGCCAATGCAATGCGCTTTGTTCCAGCGGTGACAACCAACGCCTCGGGCGGAGGCAATAACTGGTGGCAGATCAGCGTCACGCAAGCCCTGCCGGCCATCACGGATGCAGATACCGCCATTGAAGGAACAGCCTATGAATTTACCAACGGCACAACGATCCGAAATACCAACAACGCCTCTCTGGGCTACAGCGGGCCGGTGGGTTTGGGAGCCGATGCGGCGGTCGGTACCGGTGACGAGCCGACTCTGAGCTCGATAAACGGCCCCGAGCTGGAGATCGTCAACGACCGTGCCACCAATCCCGTCAATGTCGGACTCGATCTGCAGGCAAACGGCGTAGCGGTCAGAGATATTGCCATTTACGGTTTTGGGGATACCGACATCTGGCTTTCCAACAACATCCGGGTCGGCATCGATGGAAGCGCAACCAACTACACCAATGTGCTCATTGAAGACAGTGTGATCGGAACCAGCGCAGCCGGATTTGCAGACCCCGGGGCCGTCGGCCGGACGGCCTATAACAACATCGGTATCTATCATGCCGACAGCGGATTTATCCGCAACAACCTGATCGGCTATGCCGGCAATTTCGGCATCTTTCTTTCCGGTGATGCCGGCGGCTGGACCGTGCAGGGCAACGAGATCCGCGGAAACGGCGTCACGGACTCCGGACGCGACGGCATCGATATCGGAAATGATTCAAACAACACAACGGTCAACGGCAACCTGTTCGCTGCAAACGCCGGCAGCGGCATCGACAGCTGGAGCGGTGCCGGCAGTAACCTGATCTCAAACAACACCTTCGACCAAAACGGTGCCGGCGGCGGCGAGACATCGGCCATCCGGGTTTTCGGAAACAACAGCACCATCGAGCTCAACGACTTCCGCGACAATGCCGGCCCGGGCGTGCTGGTGGTTGCCAATAACCTGCTGTGGGGGCCTTCCCACATACCGGCAATCCAGAACCGTATCAGCCGGAACCGATTTTCCAACAACGGTTCCAACGCCATCGACCTGCTGGCCGATGCCGGCGATGCGAATCTCGGTGACGGCATCACCATCATTCCCGGCACCGACGCCAACGCCGGCAATATCGATCTTGATTTTCCGGTGATCATCGCGGCCCAGCTAAGTGCGGGCACCACCACGGTTGTCGGCACCACCTGCGCCAACTGTGAAGTGGAGGTCTACCAGGCGGTGGCAGATGGCGATGGGTCCGACACCTCAGGGGCCGACGATTACGGCGAGGGTGTTGCCTACCTCGGCACGGCAAATGCAGACGCTGCAGGCGACTGGTACCTGGGGGGCATCACCGCTCTGGCGGCCGGCGACAACGTGTCCGCCATCGCCATCGACAGCAGCAACAACACCTCCGAGTTCTCCATGAACGCGGAAGTCATAATTACGGGGTCCTGCCCTCCCATCGGCGGCGACATCCTTTACCTGGCCTGTTTTGACGATCAGATTCCAAACCAGGTTCCGGTCGGATGGACCGTCTCAGTGTCGGGGGGGAACGAACTTGTGAGAATTGACGGATCGACCCAGGTGTTCTCCGACGGCACGGGCGCTGGAGGTCCTGCCGTCAGCGGCGATCCGGGCTGGACGGATGTGTCGGTCTTCCAGCGATTCCGCAGCGTGAGCGGAACGATCAATCACGCCGGGGTGATCGCACGTTACGTGAACGATCAGAACATGGTCTACGGCGGGATCGTGACGGCCACCACGGCCGAGATCTGGAATCGGATCAGCAACACTTGGATCCAGATCGGCGGCACATGGACGATCCCGAATGTGAGCAGCGGCTGGCACACCCAGGAGCTCCGCATCGCAGGCGATCGCGCCGAACTTTACATCGACGGTGCTTTCATTGGCAGTGCCACCCTCAGCACGGGCGCGCCAGTGGCAGGAAAGACCGGTTTCTGGTCCCAATATGGGCCGGAAGGCTATCGCGACGACCACACGGTTCGGCTGGCATATTTGTTGGATGGCACCATCTTCGAGGACGCTGATTTTGCAGGCACGGCCGCCGAATATGACGGCGGTGTGGCGGACCTTGGCCTTGCGTCGGTCGATGTCGAGCTTTACGATGCCGCAGACGTCTACATCGGCTCTGCAGCCACAGCCGCCGACGGCAGCTTCCAGTTTATCGTGCACGATGGCGCTTACAAGGTCCGTGCAAGATCGGCAACCATCGGAGACGCCGACACCCCGCCGGCCGGAGGGCTCAATGGTACCGTCCCGGGCACCTGGCCCTATCCGTTGGCCGAGATGACCTGGGGCAGCGGTGCGGCCCTTTACGGCGGCCAGGATCCCACGGTAAATGACACTGCCACCGGCGACAACGCCGGACCCGGCGATACCTATGTAAATGTTACGGTCAGCGGTGGCAACGCTAGCGGTGTAAACTTGGGATTTGCCTACAATCTGATCACAAACACAGCCGACGACGGTGCCCCCGACAATACCCGCAGCAGCCAGGGCAGTTTGCGCCAGTATATTAAAAACGCCAATGCCATCGGTACAAGCGGAGGAACCACCGCCAATACCAGCCAGTTCCGCATCCCGACTTCCGATCCGAATTACAACGGTAGCGGCAGCGGGGAATTCACCATCCAGCCGGCATCGGCGCTGCCGACAATCACTGAGACGGTGGTGCTCGACGCCGCCACCCAGACCGTCAATATTGGCGACACCAATACGGCCGGTCCAGAGGTCGAGCTGGAAGGCAGTCTTGCCGGTGCTGTCAACGGGTTGAACATTTCCGCCGGCAGCAGCACCCTTCGCGGGTTTGCCATCAACCAGTTCAGCCAGCACGGCGTCTATATCTCCGGCGGTGTGAGCGGCAATTTTATTGTGGGCAACTACATCGGCACCGACGTGACCGGATCGGCGGCGGCCGGCAACGGCTGGATGGGCGTCGAAGTGGCCGGCGCTTCCACCGGCAACCGCATCGGCGGCACCGCAGCGGCCGATCGCAACGTGATCTCCGGCAATGGTCAAAACGGTGTTTCGGTGATCGGCGGTTCCGACAACACCCTCATCCAGGGAAACTATGTCGGTACGAATGCGACCGGCAGCGGACCGATCCCCAACACGATGAGCGGTATCGGTATCAACGGCGCCTCCACCATCACGATCGGCGGTAACATCGCAGGCGCCGGCAACGTGATCTCCGGCAACACCCAGCAGGGCATCTGGATGAACACCAGCAGCGGCCCCTTCATCCAGGGCAATACCATCGGTCTGAATGCCGCCGGTGATGCCGCGGTGGCAAACGGGGGCGTCGGAATCGTTATCGAGGCTGGTGTGAGCGGCGCCCAGATCGGCGGTGCGGCAGCAGTTGAAAGAAACCTGATTTCCGGCAACACGGGCGACGGCATCTTTGTCAACGGCGCCGACAGCACCACCATCGAAAACAACTTCATCGGCACCGACGCTGCCGGCAGTGCCGATCTGGGCAACGGCGGCGACGGGATCCTGGCCGACAACAGCGCCGACAGTACCGGCATAACCAACAATGTCATCTCCGGCAACGACGATGATGGGATCGATCTGAAAAATTCTGCCGGCGCTACGATCCAGGGCAACTATGTCGGAGTCAGTGCCGACGGCCTCAGCGCCATGGGCAACAGCCAGGAAGGCGTCTTGCTGGACAGCACCTCCGGAAGCACCATCGGCGGCACGAGCGCCTCCGAGCGCAATATCGTTTCCGGCCATTTGTACGGCATCCGCCTGAGCGGTGCCGCTTCTACCGGCAACACAGTTGCCGGCAACTATGTCGGAACCGATGTCAACGGCACGGCTGCCTTCGGCAATACCGAACATGGCGTGACCTTGAGACTTGGTGCGGCCAACAACACCATCGGCGGTACCGCGGCCGGCGCCGGCAACCTGATCGCCTTCAACGGAATCGGTGTGGTGCTGGAAGCTACAGCCGGCACCGGCAACGCCATCCAGACAAATGCCATTCATACAAACACGGGTCTGGGTATCGATCTCGGCAATGACGGCCTGACGGCCAACGATGGAAATGACGGGGATACCGGCCCCAATGCACTGCAAAACTGGCCGGAGCTGACAAAAACGACTTCGGATGTCGCCAGCACCACGATCACCGGTCGTTTGAATAGCACCCCCAATACCACCTTCCGGCTGGAATTTTTCTCCAGCGCTGCCGCAGATCCCAGCGGAAACGGGGAAGGCGAGGAGTACCTGGGCTTTGACACAGTCACCACCAACGGCGGCGGCAACTCTCTTTTCAACATCGTAGTGCCGATTGCTGTCGCTACCGGAAATGTAATCACCGCCACCGCTACCGATCCCAACGGCAATACCTCGGAGTTTGGTAACGCGGAGACCGTCTCCGACCCCTTCACGATCAGCGGTACGGTGTACGAAGACATTAACGGCGACGCTTCCTTGGCGGACGCATTGAGGCTTGCCGGTGTTACGGCAAGCATCTATGCGGACGGCGGTGACAACCAGCCCGACGGAGTGGATGACAGCCTACTGGGCTCAGCTGCCACCAACATTTTAGGAAACTATCTTTTCTCCAATCTTTCCGACAGCAGCACCTACTGGATTGTCGTCGATTCCAAGACAGTGCCACGACGGGACCGGCAGCCCCGTCGAACTGGGTGCAGCCGGTGCCTGTTACGGTGGCCAAGCAACGGTGGTATCTGACGATGCCGCGACGCTGGCAGGCGCCGAACATATAGCGCGAGTGGCCCTGGCGGGCAGCGACGTGAGCGGGGTAAACTTCGGTTTTAGCTTCAACGCCGTCGTCAATACCGGCGACGGAGACGATGATCTTGCCAACAATCGGACCGTCCAGGGTTCGTTGCGCCAGTTCATCCAGAACGCCAATGCGGTTTTCGGGGCCAACAGCACGATGTTCCGCATCCCGGCCGCGCAGCTGCAGGCCACCATTGACGGCGGCGGCGGCACGGTGATGCTGATCCAGCCGGCCAGCGCCCTGCCGGTTATCACCGATGCCATTACAGTGATCGACGGTTCCACCCAGACCACCTACACGGGTAACACCAACAGTGCGGTGGCGGAAATCACCACCGGACCGGAGGTCGTCATCGATCTGCAGGCCCTAAATACAGAGGCCGTCGAGATCAATGCGAATTCGGTAACGATCGACACGATCGGCATCACCGGCACCGGCGGTTCGGGTAACAACGCGGTCCAGATCGACGCCGGCATCACCGGGGCCATCGTGCAAAACGTTACCCTGTTCAGCACGTTCGCCTCCGCCCTCAAGCTCGAAGCCGGTGCCTCCAACAACCAGATACTCAACAACGTCCTGCGCAATGCCGGCACCGGCGCCCTTACCGCTGATGGCCTGGCCTTCGGCGGCAGCAACACAGGCAATACCATTTCCGGCAATCAGATTGTAGACAGTGCCGGCTACGGCATCGACGTGGTGACAAACGGCGGCAATGACAACAACATCATCACCGGCAACCTGATCAAGGGCAGCGGCAGCGGCGGGACTCAGCTGGCGGGCATCGCCTTCAGGGGCGGCGACAACAATACGGTCAGCAATAACATCATCACCGAAAATGCGGGCGCCGGCATCCTGGTCATCGACGGTGACACTGGAAACCGTATTTCCCAGAACTCGATTTTCAACAACGCCGGACTGGGCATCGATCTCAACACTGCCGGCGGCTCGGTGGGAGATGGCGTTACGGCCAACGATCCCGCTGATGTCGACAACTTCGGCGGTAACAATTTGCAGAACTATCCCGTCTTTACTTCAGCTACAGTCAGTGGCGGCAGCACCACGATCGTCGGTGTGCTGAACAGCACGCCCAGCCGAACCTTCACGGTTGAATATTTCTCGGGCACGGCCGGTGATCCCGAAGGGGAAGTCTATCTCGGTTCGGAGTCAGTGACCACCGACGCCGCCGGTGACGCCACCATCAACACCACCCTGGCGCTGGCGCTGGCGGCCGGCGATGTGATCACGGCCACAGCCGCCGACACTGTCACCGACGACACTTCCGAGTTCAGCGCGGCGGTCACGGTAGTGGTTCCGCCAAACATCACACTCGCTAAGAGCGCCGACCAAGCCAACGCCCGGCCGGGCGACACGGTCACCTATACCCTGACTTACGGCAATACCGGCGCCGGCGACGCCACCGATCTGGTGATTACCGACACCATCCCGGCCAACGTCACCCTGGTTGCCGGTAGCATCACCGGCGGCGGCAGTGAAAGCAGCGGGGTGATCACCTGGAATCTGGGGCCCTTGGCGGCCGGGGAGATCAACCGCACGGTGCAGTTCGAGGTAACGGTGGACGCCGGAACCCCGGCGGGCACAACGATCGACAATGATGCCACTGCAAACTTCGATGATACCCTCGGCGGAGCCCAGGCGCCGGTGACTTCCAATACGGAAACGGTCACAGTCACTCAGGTGGGCGGAGTTCTAGTGGCACCGGATCAGAGCGGGTCGGTCTCTTCGGCCACGGGCAGTACCATCGATTACGGTTTTATCGTCACCAACACCGGAAACGGAGACGATTGGTTCGACCTGTCACTGGTCAAAAGCGGACCCTTCAACTGGCCTTCTGAGCTCCTGGATGCCTCCGGCACCACCTTGATGGCCCAGGACAGCAACGGCGACGGTGTCTGGGACTACGTAAACCCGGCATTCGACTCCGATGCGGACGGCTGGCCCGACAGCGGGACACTGGCGGCCGGTGCGAACATGAACGTGGTTCTGCGCCTCACTGTCCCGACAGGCACCAATCCCGGTGACCAGGAAATCAGTTCCCTGGTCGGCACCTCCAACTTTGGACCGCTTTCCGACCGAGCCACGGCGACCACCACCGCTGTCACAAACGTCGATACCCCGACCATCACATTCGCTATAGTCGACTCCCCCGATCCGGCCCTGGCAGGCAGCTCCATCACCTACACGATCAGATACGAAAACACGGGGAGCCGAAACGCCAACGGAGTGGTCATTGCCGAAAGCATTCCGGCCGACACCACTTATATCGCCGGCAGCACCTGGGCCGAATCAGGCGTGACCGTTGAGTTTTCCACTGACAACGGCGGCAGCTGGGGAGCAGAGCCTGCCGATCCCACAACGGTGACCGACATCCGCTGGACGGTGGGCGTCCTGTCGAGAAACAGCGGTTCACAAACAGCAGGATTCCGGGTGGCGCCCAGCATCGCCCTGCCCGACGGCAGTATCGTCGAAAACAACGCCACCCTTCAGGCCAACCGGTTGTCCGACATCAACGCTACGGCCTATACCACGATCCGCTCGGCAGTGGCCTTTACCAACAGCACGAAAACCGTGGCGCCCACCCTGACCGTGCCGGGTGCAACGCTGACCTACACGATTTATGTCACCAACAGCGGCGTGGCTGATGGCAGCAACGTGGTTGTCACCGACCAGCCGCCGGCCCAGACGACCTATGTGGGCGGATCGATCAGCGGCACCGGCGCCGATGAAAGCGGGGCACCGAACCTGGTTTGGAATCTCGGGGCTGTGCCCGCAGGGGCTACCATCGGCCCGCTCACCTTCCAGGTGACCATCGACAATCCGGTGACTGCCGGCACGTTTTTCATCGAAAATATGGCGAGCATCGACAGTGACGAAACGATTCCGGCCAACACCACTCGGGCCAGCACGTCGCTGGTGGCTTCGCCGTTTTTCAACACCAGCCCAAAGACCGCTTCGGATCTCAACGGCGGGACGCTGGTGCCCGGCGATGCCATCGAGTATCGCATCGAGGTCATCAACTCGGGGAATATGGCAGCCACGGGCGTGGTGGTCAGCGACACGATTCCGACCGATACAACCTATAGCGCCGCTACCATCACTGG
Source organism: Deltaproteobacteria bacterium SG8_13 (assembly GCA_001303025.1). Classification (GTDB taxonomy): domain Bacteria; phylum Desulfobacterota; class Desulfobacteria; order Desulfobacterales; family SG8-13; genus SG8-13. The sequence goes on along the minus strand of LJNK01000015.1, from coordinate 63,188 downwards.
ACCGGGAGCCAGCGATGCGGCGGCACCGGATCTGAGCTGGACCATCGGAAACCTGGCAGCCGGCGCTTCCGTGATACTGACCTATGAAGTCACGGTCAACGCCGCGGTGCCCAATGGCACGCAGATCACCAACACGGCCGATGTGGCCAGCGACCAGACCGCGGCGGTTTCCACCGCACCGGTGGTGCTGACTGTAGGCGGCGGCACAACGGGCACGATCCAAAGCACTGTTTCAATCATCCCGGGTGAAGCGGTCGGCCTGATCGTCACCGATGCCGATCTGAACACCGACCCGGCAGCAATGCAAAGCTTTACCCTGATCACCACCAACACGGTGACCGGCGAAACCGAGCAGTTGACCTTTACCGAGACCGGTGTGAATACCGGTGTGTTTACGGCAACCGTGGCCACGGTATTCGGCGCTGGGGCAGGCATCAACGACGACGGGACCTTCAACGTGCAGGCCGGCGATACGCTGAGCACCACTTACTCCGATGCCGTGACGGCCTCCGGCGGTACGGCCAGCCCCACAGCGGTGACCGCGGTGGTGAGCGGAGGGGTCACCGGCACCCTGGTGTCCACCACCCCCATTGCTGCCGGGGACAGTGTCACCGTCACCTTGAACGATTCGGATCTAAACACCGACCCGTTGGTGGCCGAGACCGTGAGTCTGACCACCAGCAATTCGCCGACCGGCGAAAGCGAGCTGCTCCCCTACACGGAAACCGGACCCAACTCAGGGGTTTTCACTGCTTCCGTCAGCACCGTGTTCGGGCAAAGCGCCGGCGCTGACAATGACGGCACCTTCAACGTGCAGGCCGGCGATACGCTGATCACCGTTTACAATGACGCGGTCGGCTCCGCTGGCGGACCGGTGGTGGTCACGGCGACAACGAACGTGGTCAGCGCCGGCGTATCGGGCACCATCACCGCAACGGCATCGATTCTGCCCACCGATGCAATCACGATCACGGTTACCGATGCCGATCTGAACACCAACAGCGGAGTCGCCGAAACCACCGGGGTTACTGTAAATAACCCGGCCACCGGTGAAAGCGAACCCGTCACGCTGACAGAAACCGGGCCGGACACCGGTGTGTTTACCGGCACGCTGGCCACTTCTTTGGGAGCCGTGACAGATCCGACGGCGGGCGTGCTGGCTGTGGCCGGCGGCAATAATGTCACCAGCACCTACAGCGATACAATCAGCGGTACGGGCGGACCGGCCAGCGTGACCGCAAATACGAATGTTATCGAAAACAATGCGGATCTGGCTGTTACCAAAACCGTCAACAATGCCACTCCGATCGAAGGAGAGACGGTCACCTACACGATTACGGTCACCAACAATGGCCCGGCCCAGGTCACCAATTTGGTGATCACCGATATAGTGCCCAGCGGCTTGATTTATGTGATTGGCAGCATCACCGGTGGCGACACATCCGATGAGAGCGATCCTTTAGGCAGTGGCCTTAGCTGGACGATTTTGAACTTGAACAACGGTGACGGCGCTTCGCTGACCTTCGACGCCATCGTGAACGCAGGCACATCCGGCGATACGATTACCAACACCATTACCAAGACCCATGATCAGACGGACACCGATGCAACGGGTGATAATCTGAGTGCCGATATTACGGTCGGAAATGATTCCGATCTTCTGGTGGTGATTTCGGTGGATGATTCCAATCCGGTCGTCGGTGCAACGGTCAATTATACGATTACCGTAACCAATCTGGGCCCGGCGCAGGCCACCAACTTAAGCCTGAATGATGTGCTGCCGGCTACATTGAACTATGTGAGTGACGATGGCGGCGGTGCGTATAACAACGGGACTGGGACTTGGACCATCGGTACCCTGAACAGCGGCAGCAACACCTCCCTTACTATTGTGGCTACCGTCGGCACAGGAACCGCCGGTTTGACGATCACCAATTCGATCACGAATCTAATCCTTGATCAGAACGATACCGATGCTACCCCCGATGTCCTCGATGTCGATATTCCATTGACCTGTCGGTAACGAAGGTGGTGGATATCCCGGCGCCGGCGGTGGGCAGCAACGTGACCTTCACCGTCACGGTGGCGAACGCGGCGGGCTTTAGCGATGCCAGCGGCGTGGTGGTCACCGATGCCCTGCCCACCGGCTACAGTTATGTGAGCGACACGGGCGCTGGCAGCTACGTGGCCGGTAGCGGTGTGTGGACGGTGGGCGCCCTGGCCGCCGGAGCCAACGCCAGCTTGAGCATCACCGCCACCGTGCTTGGCAGCGGAAACTACACCAACGCGGGAAACTACACCAACGCGGCCCAGGTCACCGCCGCGGATCAGAGCGATACCGACTCGACGCCCAACGACGGGGCCGGCGATGACTATGCGACGGTGATAGTAAATGTACAACAGGCCGATTTGGGCATTACAAAAGGCATCAGCAACCCGGTGCCGAACGTAGGCGATGCAATCTTCTTTACCATAACGGTGAGCAACGCCGGCCCGGATGCGGCCACCAACGTGGCGGTGAGCGACCTGCTGCCGGTCGGCTACACCTACTCGGGCAACACCACCAGCCAGGGCAGCTATGTCAGCGCCACGGGCGTGTGGACGGTGGGCACGGTCAACAACGGTGGCGGAGCGACGTTGACCATCGATGCTACGGTCAACGCGGCCGGCCCGTATGACAACACCGCGGCGGTGACGGCCTCAGACCAGCAGGATCCGGATGGCACCGACGACAGCGCCACGGTGAGCGTGACGCCAACGGCTTTTATAGAGTTTAGTTCAGCCGCCGCTTCGGATAACGAATCAACCGGTGGGAACCTGCCGCAGCTGCTCATCAACGGCACACTAAGTGTGGCTCAGAACATCGAAGTCAATGTGATCGGCGGATCGGCCACACCGGGTGCCGGCAATGATTTCACAAACACCGCCTTGGTGAACATTGCCGCGGGCAACTATGACGGAACCCTTGGCACAGCCGTGGCGATCAATCTGACGATACTCGATGAAGCAACGGCAGAGAGCGATGAGACAGTTAATTTACAGCTGGCTAATCCCAGTGTTGGGCTTGTCATTGGCGATGCCAATGGCGACACCACAATACAAAGTACTCACATCTACACGATTGTCGACGATGACAGCGGTCCGGCGGTGACCATTGCCACGGCCGAGATTAATGCCACGAGCGTGGACATAAATGAAGTGGGCCACCTGTTCAACTACGATGTGCTGCCGGACATCAACGGCGGCAACAGTGGCGTCGACCGGGTGGTGATCAGCGCACCAGCCGGTTACAGCAACCTGAACGTGACCGCTGTTTCGGTAGCAAGCGCTCTGCTGGTAGCCAACTGCCCGGCTCCGGGTGCCGGGCAATACTGTGCTGCGACGGCCGGGCAGGATATGATCATCACCCTGGGTACCAAGCTGGTGGCTACGGCCAACATCAATGTCCAGTTTACCGCCGATGCGCCGGCGACGGCCGGCAGCGCCGACTTCATGGCCACCGTAGAAGACACTGCTACAGCTGCGGTCCCCCAGGCGATTGTAGCCGGCAATGCCGATGGCGATCCTTTTGACGACAACTCCATCACCGTGGTGGTCATCCGCCAGGTCAATGCCGGCCAGTCTTCGGTAAGCGCCAGTCCGAGCATAGTGACGGCCGACGGCACCGCCACCTCGACGATCAACGTGCGGATCGTAGACGATCTCGGCAACCCGGAACCCGGCCGAACGATTCAGCTGACCAGCAGCCGTCCCGGCGACAATATCGTGCCGGTGAGCGTTGTTACCGATGCCAGCGGAATCGCCACTTTCACGGTCAGCTCAGCTACGCCAGGCGTCTCTATCCTCACGGCCACCGATGTGACCGACATTCTCAATCCGATACCGATTGCCCAAACCGCTTCCGTGGCGTTCACCCAGGGCCAGGTGCTGAACCTCACACTGAACGCCAACAAAGATCAGGTCTCGGTGGGTCAGATCGTCACCTACAGCGTCGAGCTGAGAAATACGACGACCACCGATGTCACATCCGTGCAACTGAGCAACCTGATACCGCCGGGCTTCAAATACATTCGAGGCAGTGGCCGTCTGAACGGAGCGCCACTGGCCGATCCGGTTGCCAACCGACCGCTGGTATTTACCGTCGGAACGGTCCCGGCACTGGTGGACGGCAACGGAAACGGCCAGGCCGATCCCGGAGAGCCGGGCTACATGTTGATCCTCTATCAGCTTACGGCCGGGTCTGGGGTGACTCCGGGCGAATACGTCAACCGGGCGGCGGGTGTCGATGTGTGCAGCAGCTGTTTCGTCTCCAACGAAGACGAGGCCCGCGTCGATGTCATTGCCGATGCCATCTTCGATCTGGGTACGATCATCGGCAAGGTATTTTACGACGACAACCGCAACGGATGGCAGGATCGAGGCGAAGAAGGCGTGGCGGGCGTAATGGTGGCACTGGACAGCGGCGTATACGCCCTGACCGACGAATACGGTCGCTACCACTTCCCGGCGGTGGAGCCCGGGCATCGACTGGTGAAGATCAATATTCGCAGCCTGGCCGATGCAGCCGAGACGACCACCTCCGAAACGGTGGTGGTAAACATCACTCCCGGTATCCTGGCCAAGGCGAATTTCGGTGTGCTCTACCAGCCCGACACCCTGAAAACCGGCAAACCCGCCGAACCGGGAATCTCCATGCACAGCGAGGCTGCCCGGCAGCCGATCGAGGTGTTGGGAAATGCCGAAGCCCTGACCCTGCTGATCAACGGAGAGAGGGCCGCCACCCCCAACGACAATGTGCGCCTGATGGTGGAAAACATGGACGAGGTGGTGGAGCTCAGAGGCAACCGACTCGATCGGCCTATTGCCTTCAGCATGAATTCCGGGCTGCCCGAGGACATCCAGAGCTGGAAGCTGAAGATCATGAATCCCAAGGGCGGTGTCATGCATACCATCAAAGGCAAGGGACGGCCGCCCAAGGTGATCCGATGGAACGGACGGATCGGGCGCAACCGAGCCATCGCCGGCGGGGAGGTCTACCAGTATCGCAGCACCAGCGCCAAGAAGCTGTTCGGCATCAACCAGACCAACGCGATCTCGGTCAACCTCACCGGTGAAGCCTTTGTCTCCGGATCGGCGGTGATCAGCGCAAAGGCCCGCAGTGCGTTGAAGGAAACCGCTGCGATCCTGCGCAAATACCCGGATGAGAAGATCGTCGTCGAGGGGCACACCGACAACGTGGGCAACGATGCCTACAACATGGAACTGTCCAAAAACCGGGCCATGGCTGCGCTCAACTACCTGGTCAAAGAAGAAGGCCTGCCCGAGGATCGCTTCGTGGTTCGCTGGTTCGGCGAATCCCGACCGATTACCAGCAACACGACCGAGGAGACTCGTGCCTTAAACCGCCGGATCGAGATCAAGGGCCAGCTCGACAAGGTGGAACGCTCCAAGGTGTTCGATCAGTACCGCACGGAGGCTGCGGTCAAGGTCAACGGAGAAGCCCTGGAGCTGGATGATCACGGCCGGTTCGCTACCCGCTTTGAAGATCTGGATATGAAGAAATTCGACATCGAGGTGATCAACAGCCGGGGACAGTCCTTCGATACCAGCTTTACAGTGCCGACCGTCGAGATTCTCAAACCCAACGACCAGCTGCTGCTGCCCTACGGGGCGAGAAGCGAGGAATACAAGGTCGGCAAGCGGAGCGAAGATCCGCAGGCCGACCTGCAGGCGGTGCTGCTCACCTACCGGCTGGAAGGTGCCACCGAACCGGGCAACCGGGTGGAGATCGACGGCACGCCGCTGCGCACCAAACCCGACGGAAGCTTCGAGGCCACCTTAGAGCTCAAGCGCGGCAGCAATCCCTTCGGGTTGCTGGTGCGCAACCCGGACGGCGTCACCCGGATTCTCAACCTGATCGTTACGGTAAACGATCGCGACGAAACCGGGCAGCTGATCCTGGCCACCGAGCCGGTCCCGAACCTGATGGTCCAGCTACCGCCCCGGGGCGTGCCGCTGACCAACCCGATGCTGACGATCATCGGCGTCACCGATCCGGGCAACCGGGTGGTGGTCAACGATGAGGAGGCACCGGTGGCGGCCGACGGCAGCTTCTCTTCGGTGATCAAGCTGCCGATGGGCACCAGCGATCTGGTCATCAGTGCGGTCGATCCGGCCGGCCGCATCGGCACGATCACCCGCCCGGTGGAGGTCAAGGACACCCACCTGTTCTTCCTGGCGTTTGCCGACGGCAAATTAGGCCTGCTCAAGTCGAAGGGTTTCCTGGAGGCAGCCGGGGCCGATAAAGAATCGGATTTTTACACTGAAGGGCGGCTGGCTTTTTACCTGAAGGGTGTGATTCGAGGAAAATACCTGGTTACCGCTGCCATGGACACCGGTCGCGACGAGTTCGGCAACCTGTTCAAGGATCTGGACGACAACCAGTCGAGCCGGCTGCTCACCAATCTCGATCCGGATAAGATTTACCCGGTATACGGCGATTCCAGCACGGTGGTTTACGATACCGACAGCCGGGCCAAGCTCTACCTGGCCATTGACAGTGACGAATTTCACGTGCTGTTGGGCAACTACCAGTTGAGCTTGACCGATACCGAACTGGCCGCCTATCAGCGGACCCTGTTCGGCGTCAATGTCGCCTACCAGTCGGTATCCAAAACCAAATATGGAGACCCGGATACCAAAGTTGCCGTCTTCGGTGCCGAGGTAAAGCAGGTGCAGGTCAGCGATCAGCTGCGGGCTACCGGTGGATCGCTTTACTACCTGAGCCGCCGCGAGGTGATCGAGGGCAGCGAGCAGGTGGACATCGTCATCCGCGACAAGAACACCGGCCTGGTGCTCTCCCGTGAACGCCAGCAGCAGAATATCGACTACACCATCAAATACGATGGCGGGCGGATTCTGTTCGCCAGGCCGATAGCCAGCGTTGTAGAAGATGACCTTCTCATCAACCAGGACATTCTGCCTGGCAATCCGGTGTTTATCGAAGTCGATTACGAGGCCCGGGAGGATTCACTGGAAGAAACCGCTTACGGTGGTCGCGTCCGCCAGCAGATCGGCGACCACGTAGCGGTGGGCGGCACATACGTCAAGGACGAGCTGGATTCGCAAAGCTATGAATTGACAGGGGTGGACGCCGAGGTGCGGCTTGGCAAAAACACACGCATGGTGGCCGAATACGCCACGAGTCAGGGTAGCAACAGCATCGTTAACCGCAGTGACGACGGCGGCATCACCTTTGCCCAGGTCACACCCAACGGGACCCAGGAGGGCGATGCCTGGAAACTGGGGCTCGAGCTGGATGTCGGCGAGTGGTTCGACAAGCCGGATCGATACCAGGTGGGTTTTTTCCACAAGCGCCTGGAATCGGGATTCCGCGCCAACGGCAACTACTTGGAAGCCGGAACCGACAAGAGCGGCGTGAATCTTTCCATGCGGTTGACGGACCGCGACACGGTGCGGGGCAAATACGAACTGGTGCAAACCGACGCCACCGGCACCGCCCCGCAGAGCGAAGAGGACATCGGCACGCTCCAGTGGCAGCACGAGCACGGCTGGTGGGGTCTGACCCTGGAGGCCCAGACCCGGAATCAGCAATCCACAGCCCTGCCGGATGCAGATCGCAGCACCCTGGCGGCGGCCGACCTGCGAGTGACGCCGACAGATGACCTGACGCTGAACCTCAAACACCAGCACACGGTGAGCGGAGAGAAAAACAATCAGTCAACGCTGGCAGCCAAATACCAGCTGCTGCCGAACTTTGCCTTGCAGGCCAGCGGAACAGTGGGCACCGAAGGCGAGTCGGTTTTAGGTGGCGCCGTTCTGAAGCTGGGAGATAAAGAGCTTTATCTCAACCAGCGCATGACGGATCACCGCGCCGGCAAGAGCTCCACAACGGTTATCGGCACCCAGGCACCGATCGGCGAGCACACGAAGGTTTACTCCGAGTACCAGTGGGAGCGAGCGGACGGTGGAAACAAGAACATGTCCGTGCTCGGGGCCCAGCGGCAATGGGAGGCCTTTAAGGGATTTGACGTTCTGCTGTCCGGCGAGTACGCCGCCACCGACAGCGATCCCCAGGATTCCACCCATCTGGCGTTGGCGGGCGGGTTCTCATACGCCCACACCCGCGGGTTCAAGTTCAGCACCCGCGAGGAGATCCGCAAGGACGAGGGCGGCCAGGATCAGATTCAGTTCCTTACGACGAACCAGCTCGAGCTCAAACTCAATCCCGATTTCACGCTGTTGGGCAAGTTCCGTTACAGTCAGACGCGTGATGACAGCACCAATGAAGATTTGGCCTTCTTTACCGAATTCAACGTCGGCCTGGCTTATCGGCCGGTGCGATTCGACCGGTTCAACGCCCTGGCCAAGTACACCTTTCTGGACCAGATGGGCCCGCAGGAGCTTGGACAGGTGGAGTCGTTTACTGCCGAATCGGATGTAGCCTCGGTGGAATGGTCACTGGATCTCACCCGCACGCTGGAGTGGGTGGACAAACTGGCCTTCAAGCGCGAAACCGAACTGGTCGGCAGTCTGCCGTCTCAAACCACCCACACCCTGCTGTGGATCAACCGGTTGAACTGGAACTTCTGGCGCAAATTCGACCTGGCGGTGGAATACCGGCTCCGGTCGCAACAGGAGGCCGACGACCGCAAACAGGGCTGGTTGACCGAACTGATGTGGAGGCCGGTGAAGCACTTCGGAGTGGGCGCGGGGTATAACTTCACCGACTTTTCCGACGACGAGTTTGCAGACAACGACTATTCCACCCATGGCTGGTTCATACGAGTCCAGGCCACGTATTAAAAGGAGCGCAGTCGGCATGCGAAAGAAAAAACCGGCAACAACCAACAATCAGCCCCGTCGGTTGAAAAACTTCCTGACGCGGATGTTCGAAGGCGTTGTGGCAGTGCTGCTGGTATTGGTTTTTTTCTCTTTTTTCCTGTACCTGCTGAATTCTCTGTTCCCCACCGGCAAGAGTTTGCGGGCGTTGGTCGCTCGGCATGAAACGCCGGCTGTCGCCGCCCTGTCGACGGGCAACGACGGCGGACTATCGCCGAAAGACCTGTCCGCAGGGGCACTGAAAACGGTGGCGGCCAGATTGACCTGGGCCCACAACCGGGTGAAAAGCAAGTCATCGGAGGCGATCGCCTGGGGATCGGCGGAAGAGGGAAGACTTCTTTACGACCGGGATGCGATCCAGACCCTGGACAATTCGGCGGCGGAAATCACCTTTGACAAAAATACCGTCCTGGACATGGGGGAGAACTCTCTGGTCATCATCAAAAGTCTGACGCACGATCCGATGTACCGTGAAAAGCGGTCGTTCATGGTTCTGGTGGACGGCGACCTGCGGGGCAGCCTGGCTGCCGGCGGCAAGGATTCCGTGATGCTGGAAATCGGTACTCCCGGTGCGATGATCAGAGCCAAGGGCGGGGCCGGAACCGACGCTCCGGTCGATTTCAAGATCTCCATTAACCCGGATCAAACTTCCACCATTGCCGTTTACGGCGGGTCGGCGGAAGTGGCAGCCGGCGGTAAAACTGTGCTGGTGGGAGCCAACCAGGCAACGGTGGTGGGCCCGGACGGGCAGCCCATCGATCCGAGCACCCTGCCGCCTCCGGTTCGGCTGACCGCTCCGCGGTCGGGTGCGACTTTTGCCTATCGCGACCTCCCCCCGAAGGTCCGGTTCTCCTGGGAGAAAAACGCGAGTGCATCGGGATACCACCTGGTACTGGCCAGGGATCCGCATTTTCGTGACATCGTCACCGACGAACAGGTGAACAAAAGCGGCTTTCGCCACGGGAACCTGAAAGGCGGCGACTACTTCTGGAAGGTCAGCTCACTGACCGATTCGGTGGAAGGACTGTTCAGTGAAACCGGCAGGTTCCGGGTAGTGGAGGACCAATCGCCGCCATCTTTGAATGTGCGGTTTCCCCCCAAGACGCTGTATAGCGGAAGATACACGTTGAGGGGCAAAGCCGAACCCGGCGCCCGTGTTTTCGTCGGCGGGCAGCGGGTCAGCACGACCCGTTCGGGCAATTTCGAATACAAATTGAAACTGAAACCCGGATTGAACGTGATCGTCGTTGAGGCGGTGGATAGCGTCGACAACGTGGCCTACCGATCCAAGCGGGTCATCAGTAAATACTAAACTGGTGCAGAGGAAAGGCCGATGAAAAAAGGACTGCGACTCTCCATTCGGTTCAAAATCTTGATTGCGCTGCTGCTGATTGTCACCGGCGTGGTGAGCATCATCACCTTCACCATGGCCAACCTGTTTCATGAGGACAAATCGGCATATATCCGTGATCTGACCTCGGAGATGGCTGTGCACACGGCATCGGAAACCAGGGCATTGCTGACCGGTTACCGGCAGCGGCTTCAGGTGTTTACCCGTGTGCTGCTGGCAAAAGAGATGCCTCCGGATCGCAAGACGACCTTGCTGAAACATCTGTTCGAGGACTTTGGTGAGTTCGTGGCCGTCACAGTTTACGTCAGCGGCGCCGAGCCGGCTACCGTGTACGACGCCCGCGCCCTCGATTCGGCTGGTCTGAAAAAAAAGGCGTTTCTGGACGCCCTGAAGCATCAGAAGCTGCCGATGAAGCAAATACGAAAAGGCCAGGTTTTCGTCGCCAATGCCACCGTCGCCAAAAACCTGCCGGTTTTTACCCTGGCGCTTTCCCAGGCATTGTCCGGCGATGGCGGAGAAAAGGTGGTGACATCGGCGGTGATCCGACTGGCCGGGCTGCAGCATCTGGCTGAGCGCTCCAAGGTGTTTACGACATTCATCGTCAAGTCGAACGGCGAGGCCCTGGCGCACTCCAGCATCGATGAGGTCGTCCAGCGCAAGTCGGTGCCCTGGGTTAAGAACGTCAGGGGCGTCGGCGAAATGAAGATTCTCGGCTCCACCCATGAATACATGCATAACGGTGAGCCCATGGTCGGCGGCCTGGCCAGTATCGAAGGGACCGACCTGCTAGCCGGGGTGCAGATTCCCAAGGCGGCCGCTTATCTGACCGCCCGGGAGCTGCTCAACAATCTGACGCTTGTCGCCCTGGTCTTACTGATAGCAACTGCCCTCATCGGGCTTTTCGGCTCACGGCTGCTGACCCGAACGATAGAGCGGCTCTCCGATGCAGCTCGCATCGTTGCCAAGGGGCGTTTCGACATTCAGGTGACCTCTACCTCCAGAGACGAAATCGGCGAGCTGGCCACCTCATTCAACCAGATGGCCAGCGAGCTGGACTCTCGGGAAAAAGCGTTGAAGAGCGCCCAGGAGGCCTTGATTCAGTCTGAAAAGATGGCGGCGTTCGGAGAGCTGGGTGCCGGCATCGCCCACGAGATCAAGAACCCGCTGGCGGGAATTCTCGGCCTGGCGCAGCTCTCCATGCGGAAAATGGACAAAGGCGATCCGGTCTATACCAATCTGGGGATCATCGAAAAAGAAACCAACCGTTGTACCCACATCATCCAGAACCTGCTCAAATTTTCTCGACAGGAAAAAGTGTCTTTCGAACCGGTCGATTTGAACCAGGTGGCCCGGGATGCGATGGCCATTGTGGAACACCAGCTGGAAATGAACAAAGTGAAGCTCACCTCGGAGTTCGATGAACAGCTGCCGGACATTTCCGGTAATGCCAACCAGATTCAACAGGTGCTGATCAACCTGATGATCAATGCCCAGCAGGCCATGGAAGGCCGGCCCGGTGAAGTGACGGTGGCCACTTCGGCCAACAACGGGCAGGTCGCGGTGCAGGTAACCGATACCGGCCCGGGTATTCCCGAAGAGCTGCAGGCCAAAATCTTCGAGCCGTTTTTTACTACCAAACCGGTGGGCAAGGGAACGGGGCTGGGGCTTTCGGTCAGCTACGGAATTATCCAGGAGCACAAGGGAGACATTCAGCTGCACAGCAGCCCGGATGAGGGAACATCCTTTACGTTGACTTTCCCGGTCGGGGCGATGAAATCGAGCTGTCCGCATTGCGGGAAATCCTTCAGGATTCAACCCGGTCATGTCGGACTGAAAAACAAGTGCAAGAGCTGCGGCGGAGTATTTAAGATACAAAAACAACAATAAGCTGACACGAACGGATTGATGGATCAATGTCGATGACTGCGTGCGGACCGTCAGCGACCGCGCAAGCAGGTCATCAAAAGGGGGTAGGGATGAATTTGCCCGGGGATGTTCGCATACTGATCGTAGACGATGAAGCAGGCGTTCGAAAGGTTCTGGCGCAGGTTCTGCAGGAAGACGGCTTTCAGACGACCCAGGCCACCGATGGCCGCATGGCGATGAAACAGTTCGAAGAGGATCCATTTCCGCTGGTGATCACCGACATTGTCATGCCGGAGCTGGACGGAATAGAGTTGCTGCAGGGCATCAAGCAGCTAAACCCGGCCACGCAGGTAATTATCATTACCAGCTACGCCTCGGTGGAAACAGCGGTGGAAGCCTTGCGCTGCGGTGCGTACGATTACCTGTTCAAGCCATTTGAAAACCTGGACCTGGTCTCTGCGGCTGTCCGGCGGGCGGTGGAGCGCATTGAGCTGGAAAGTGAAAACCGTCGACTGCTGGCCAAGCTGCAAGATCACAACCGGGAGCTGGAAAAGCGGGTAAAAAGGCGCACCCGGGATCTGGAAACCATCAACCAGCAACTCGTGGAAGAAATTCAGGAGCGCATGCGGGCCCAGGATGTTGCCGAAGCAGCCAGCCGGGCGCGCAACGAGTTCCTGGCCAATATGAGCCACGAATTGCGGACGCCATTGAACCATATAATCGGCTTTGCTAAAATCATACTGAGCCGGCATTTCGGAGAACTCAACGAAGTCCAGCGGGAATACCTGGACGACGTGCTGGAAAACGGCAAATTGCTGCTGAACATAATCGACAGCCTTCTTGATTTGCCCTATGCGGGAGTGCAGAGAACTCCCGGCTATCGGTCAGGGTATCCGTTTCGCTCATCGGTATCGGGATCGAACTGAACCTGTTAACCCGGCGGCAACCACAGGAATCGAGGAACGAAAAGCACACCGACCGCGCTGAAGAAACGAAGAGGACTATGGCTGAAGAAGATCGCATACTCGTTGTAGATGACGAAGACACGGTTCGCAGTGTTTTATATCAGGTGCTCTCCGATGACGGACATGCCGTCGAATCGGCCGCCAACGCGGAGCAGGCGCTGGAGATCATGAAAAAAGAATCTTTTGCGCTGGTGATTACCGATATCAAGATGCCGGGGATGACCGGACTGGAGCTGCTGGAGGAGATAAAAGCGCGTTACAGCGACACGCAGGTGATCATCATCACCAGCCACGCGTCTCTGGAAACCGCCATTTCGGCCATGCGCCACGGTGCGTACGATTACCTGTTCAAGCCGTTCGAAGATCTGGACCTGATCTCCGCCGCCGCCCGCCGGGCCCTGGAAAAGGTGATCCTGACCCGGGAAAATCGCAGCCTGGTGGAATCGCTCGCGCAGAAAAACAGTCAACTGGAAAGAGCGAACCGGATTCTGAAGGATCTGGCATGCCGGGATGGGCTGACCCGGCTTTACAATCATCGTTATTTCCAGGATGTGATCCAAAACGAAATTCTCCGGGCGGAGCGCCACGGTGAGGTTTTTTCGCTCCTTTTTCTCGACCTGGATCACTTCAAGCACTACAACGACACCAACGGGCACCTGGAAGGCGACCGATTGCTTCGAAAACTCGGAGAGATTTTGCTGAAAGCGACGAGGCGCTCCGACATTGTCGCGCGGTACGGCGGGGAAGAGTTCGTCATCATGATGCCGGCCACGCCGAAGAAAAACGCTGCCGTTATTGGAGAGAAGCTGCGCCGCTATATCGAGAATTTCCCCTTTTCGGGACGCGAAAGCCAGCCGCTTAAAAAAGTGACAATCAGCGTGGGGATTGCCTCGTTTCCGGAAGACGGTGCAGACAGACCGGAGCTGGTGGAACGGGCCGACAGGGCCATGTACCGGGCCAAGAAACTCGGGCGCAACTCTGTGTGGACGGCAAAGCCAGAGGACGCTCCCAGGAATTAAAAGACCGACAGGGGATTTGTGATTGATAATTGAAATGATCAGGTCAGCCAATTTCTGCCCGCCGGGAAATGTTTGCGATTTCAAGCGGGCAGATGGGGAGTAAGACCATGCAAAACGTATTAGTCGTCGATGACGAAAAAACCCTATTGATGATCATGACCGGCCGCTTCGAAGACTACAAGGATCGGTTCAATGTCTTTACCGCCGGGAACGGAAAAGAAGCGGTCAAGGTCCTTGAGGCCGAAGACATCGACCTGGTGGTCACCGATCTGAAGATGCCGGAGATGGACGGGATCGAACTGATCGCTTACATGAGCAACAAGTTTCCTTCTGTACCCACCATCGCGGTGAGTGCATACTGCACGCCGGAAATTCAAAATAAGCTCAAGGGGCTCGGTGCGCTGCGGGTGATGGACAAACCGGTCAATCTCGATCTGCTCGCCCAGTCGGTTCTCAACGGGCTGGACCAGGCCCACAAAGGCGGCTCATTGAACTGCGTGTCACTGAGCAGCTTTTTGCAGATCATCGAGATGGAGGAGAAGAGTTGCCGGATCGATGTCCACGCAAACGGCCAGCAGCGCGGGAGCTTTTTTCTTGTCCGCGGCGAACTGCACGATGCCGCGTGCGGAGAACTGTCCGGAGAGGAAGCGGCTTACGAGATGATCGCCTGGGAAAACACCCACCTGTATATCAAGGATCTGCCCCAGAACAGGCCGAAAAGGCGGATCGAAAAAGGGCTGATGTCGGTGGTAATGGAGGGGCTGCGAAAAAAAGACGAAGCACGGGCGGCGCAAGATGGTCTGGAAAAAGACGACGGGGACGAACCGCCTTTAGAATTAGACCAGCCGGTCGATCAGAAAAAGGAGAAACCGCCGGCCGCCCGGTCGAACAACGTAAAGGTCATAAAATCCGATCCCGACGATTCAGGTCCCATCTTCGGGCCGGAAGACGATACCTTTACCACCGAGTTGGACAATGTGCTGGACATCCTGAAGGAAGAGCCGGCGGTTGCCGAACTGAAGGAAGCCCAGCCGCAGCCCGATGCACAGCCCGAACCGCAGCCCGAACCGCAGCCCGAACTGCAGCCTGAGGTGAAGCCTGAACCGCAGCCGGAATTTGACGTTGGAAGCTTTCTGCAGCCGGCGGAAATCGCGGAAACGGCCCGTACGAACCATACCTGTGCCGAGGTGGTAGCTGCCCTGATCCAGAAAGTCGGGGCCACAGTGCCGGTGGATGTGGCGATACTGCTGACGCCGGTTGAGGGCAGAGCCGATGGACTGCGTATCAGCAACCTGATTTACAGCGATCAGCGGGTCGTTGCCACCAGTACCATCATGCCGATCTCAAATACACTGATCGCCCGAGTGCTGGAAGGCAAGGCCCCGGCGGCGCTGAGCTTGTCGGATCTGCAGCCCGGCTCCGTCGAACAGAAACTGCTCGACCGGCTGAAAATGAAATCCTGCCTGCTGGTTCCGCTCGACGGCGACGGTGGCAGCCCGGTCCTGTTGATCCTGACCGCTGGTAAGGAGGGGCAATTCAACGATTGTGGCCCGCAGTTGGAATGGATCACCGGTGCGCTGACCTTGGCACTGGAGAGGGGGCAGCTTCAGCAGGGGCTTTCCAGCTGCCGGCAGACGGCTGAGACCGTCCAGTACATTGGAAAGGCGGTGTTATCCGGGGTCATGACAATCGAGCCGCTGCTCAAGTATGTGATGGATCGGATTCGCACCATCTTGCAGGTAGAGGCCGGCTCGTTGTTTCTAAAAGAAAAAGACCACCTGAAGTTGGCCATGTCATTTAATGCCGCTACCGGGACTGTCAAGAAATTCCAGTTGAAGATCGGCCAGGGGATTGCCGGGACCGTTGCGGCCAAAGCCAAGCCGATGACCGTCAATAACGCCCAGAAATCGCCTCTTCTGTTCCGGGAGATCGATCAGCAGACCGGCTTTACCACCCGGTCGGTACTCTGCGTCCCCCTGGTTACTTATAAAAAGGTGATAGGCGTTCTCGAAGTCCTCAACAAGAACGGCCAGGGCTTTACCGATGAGGATGAAAATCTGTTGTGTTCGATCGCCTCCGCCTTGAGCATTGCCCTGGTGTTCAACCGGAGCCAGTCCGGCCGGTAGCGGTGCCCTTCGACTATAGTCCGGTAGAAAAACCCCGGCCTGCCGCAATTTCAAAGCCCTGTGGCAGTGAATTGACGGTTTTGCCTCCAGGTCTTATGTTTGTCATCGGTAAAAGCCATGACCTGGAGGTTTGAATGAACGATTTTGTCCCCACCCACTACCGAATTTCCCTTACACCGGATCTCACCAGTTTCCGTTTCCTGGGCCAGGTCGATATATCGGGCGAAATGACGCAGCCGGCCCACGAGGTTCTGCTGCATGCATTGGATCTGGACATTTTCTCCTGCAGCGTGCGGGTCAACGACAATTGGGAGAGCTGTGCCGCAACCCTGGAGCCCGAAAAGGAACAGCTTCGCATCCGGCTGCCGAAGCCGCTGGATGGTGACATTCGGATGAGAATTGAATACAGTGGATCGATCAATGACCGGATGGCCGGCTTTTACCGCAGCGGCTACCGGACTGACGGCCAGGCCCGCTATATCGCAGTCACGCAGTTTCAGGAAAGCGACGCCCGCAGGGCGTTTCCCTGCCAGGATCATCCGCAGAAAAAGGCGACCTTCGAAGTGGTGATGACCGTCGACAAGGACCTGGTGGCCATTTCCAATGGTATCGTCAAGCAAGAGGTGAATGTCGGAGACGGCAAAAAGCGCGTTCATTTCACCCAGACTCCCCGGATGTCCACCTATTTACTGTTCTTCGGCGTCGGCGCTTTTGAAATCGTCCAGGACGAAACCGATGGTCGGGTGCGGGCGGTCACCCTGCCGGCGATGTCCCGGTATGCCGCATACGGCCTGGACTTCGGACGCAAAGCGCTCGGGTTCTGTGAACGATACTATCGGATCCCGTACCCGCTGCCAAAAATGGATCTGATTGCCATCCCCGACTTTGCCTTCGGCGCAATGGAAAACTGGGGAGCGATCACCTTCCGTGAAAACCTGCTGCTGCATTATCCGAACATCACCTCACGCTCGGGAGAAGAGCGGATCTGTGAGGTGATCGCCCACGAGATTGCCCACCAGTGGTTCGGGAACCTGGTAACGCCTTCCAAGTGGGAATACCTCTGGCTCAACGAGAGCTTTGCCACATTTTTCGGATACGGGGTCGTGGACCGCCACCACCCGGAGTGGGGCATCTGGGAGCAGTTTTTAGGGGGGCAGACCGACACCGCACTGGCCAGAGACGGCATGCATGAAACCTTTGCCATTGAAATCCCCGGCGGTGAGCATGTGGTGATCAACTCCAGCACCGCCCCGATCATCTACAGCAAGGGAGGCAGCATTCTGCGGCAGGTCAAGGGCTACATCGGAGATGAAAATTTCAGAAACGGGCTGACCCGTTACCTTGAGAGCCACGCCTATGGGAATGCCGCCAGTCATCACCTTTGGGAAGCATTTGAGGCCGTGTCCGAACAACCGATCAAAAAGATGATGAAAAGCTGGATAGAACAGCCGGGTTATCCGCTGGTAAGCGTTCGCAAGGAAGGTGGCAAGCTCTTTTTGAAACAGCAGCGGTTTTCCTACCTGCCCAGTTCATTCGATCAACGCTGGGACATTCCTGTCAACATTGCGCTGTTCACATCCAGCGGAGAATCACAAATTGTGCAGACCCTGTTGACGGAGAAAGAGCAGATAGTGGCGTTAGATCAAGAACCGGTGGCCTACAAGATCAATGCCGGGCAAAATGGCTTTTACCGAACCTGTTACGATGACACCGAGGCGCTGGCATCTCTTTCATCGTATATAGAGAACCGCAATCTTCCGGCGGAGGATCGCTGGGGATTGCAGAACGATCTGTACGCCCTGGTCAGAAGTGGGCAGGTCGGATTGGATGCCTATCTGCGTTTCCTGCAGTCCTACCGGCAGGAAAAAGCGTATCTTCCTGTTGTGAGCATCGCCAATAACCTTCTGCAGGCCTACCTTCTGCTGGAAGAAGGCGGCCGGCGGAAGGTGGCCGCCGTGGGAAAGGCGATACTCGAAAACGCTCTCAACCAGGCCGGTTTCGAACCGGCAGCAAATGAGCCCTTCACCGCCTCTTTGATGCGCGATCAAATCATCCTGCCTGCGGCGATGTTCGGCTCTGCCAGTATTGCCGACTTTGCCCATCAGAAATTCGTCGCATTGCGCACCCAAAATGAGGCGGTTCATCCCGACATACAAAAGGCCGTTTTCCAGGTGGGTGCGCTGCGGGGCGCGGCAAAGGAGCTCGACTGGATCCTGACGCGTTTTCGACATTCCGAAAGTGAGCACGAGCGGCTGAACATTCTCGCTGCGATGGGAAGTTTCAGGCAGCGGGCCCAAATCGAAGAAATCCTGCAATTCGCCCTGGACGAAGTGCCCGATCGGAACAAATTTATCCCGATAGCGGCCATGGCCGGCAATCCGTGTGCTGCAGACCTGCTGTGGGACTGGTACCTGGCCAACCAGGCAGAATTGGAAAAGTTTCACCCCCTGCTTTACGAGCGTGTCATTACCGCCATATTTCCAGCGGTTGGAGTCCGTCAGGCCGAGGAGGCCAAGCGCTTTGCCCACAACTATTTGCAGGAGCGGCCCCAGGTGCGTGACGTGCTGAAGCTTTCGCTGGAAAGACTGGAGATCAATATGCGTTTCCGAAGCAACAACCTGGCCACAGGTTCGTGAATCTTTCCACCGAGTGGATGAATATTTTTTTATCCGGGTTCAACCGAGTCAGGATTTGATCCGGGCGAATTCTTCAATGCTGGCCGCCGCCAGTTCGACAGTGGCCCCGGATTTCAAGGGGCCATCCACCCCCACCCCCCGTACCATCTGCCGGCCTTTTTCGTCTGCGAAAGCAGTTGCCTTTACACGGCCAATCCCACAATCTATTTCACCGAAGGCATCTATCGATGCCGACGCGATTATTTTCGCTTATGGCGCCCTTTGCTGATCGACGCGCCTGGCAGGAGTTCTTCTGCAACGGTTGCGATCGGTTGTGATCGTCGCCGATCTTGTGAAAGCAGCATCCGAAAATACATCTCAGCAACCGGACCCCTGGCCGCTGCCGCATCGGACCCGGCGGCAATCCACCGCAGGCAGGGGCCAACATCAATCCTTGACATCACTGGCGATATTTTATAACCCCATAAAGTACATACCTGCCTTCGATTCTCATTATTTTGAACATGTTAGTGGCTCAGTGGCACGTGTTACATCCGACGAGGCTGCGAGGCACGGCGATAGCCGCTAACCCAATCTGATCGCGGAGAATTTGGGTCCATGGATCGGCGAACCTTTTTGAAAATTGTCGGTATGGGAAGCGTGTCGATGGCTGTCGGCTGCTCTCCCGATCCTTATAATGCCCCCCGACCGGAAAAAAACCTGTTTTCCCTCATCCACGCCCCGGAAGACATGGTGGTGGGCCGAACCAGCTGGTATGCAACCACATGCCGGGAGTGCCCTGCCGGCTGCGGGATTCTGGCCGGCAACCGGGAAGGCCGGCTCATAAAAGTGGAAGGAAATCCCCTTCACCCGGTGAATCGCGGGAAGTTGTGCATGCGCGGCCAGGCGGCCCTGCAGGGCGTTTATAACCCGGACCGGCTGCGCAGCCCCTATCTTAAAAGTGACGGCGGCTGGCGCGCGATCACCTTTGCAGAGGCCGAAGGGATGCTGCTGGAAAAAACAGCACAAGCAGCCGGCAGCGGAGATAATCGGGTGCGCATGGTTACCGAGGTGATCGGCGACACCCTCCTGCAGCTTTGCACCGAAACCCTGACGCAATACAAATCCGCCCCACCGCTGGTCTTTGAGCCTCTCGGCTACGAGTCGTTGAAATCTGCCAACGAAATTGTTTTTGGCGTCAGGGGCCTGCCTTCCTACCGCATGCAGCAGGCCGATTTGCTGATTGCCTTCGGTGCCGATTTTCTGGACACGTGGTTGTCACCGGTGGAATATGCCCGCAAATTCATGCAGATGCATGCGCTGGACGGCGGCGGGAAAGGGCGCTTCTTTTTTGTCAGCCCCTACCAGACGCTGACCGGCGCCAATGCGGATCTGTGGCTGGACTGCCGACCCGGCAGCGAGGCCGTCGTGGCGCTCGGGCTTCTAAGGGAGATCCTGAAACTCGGCCGGCCGACCGGTTTAAGTCGAAAACTGCGCTATCAGCTGGGAAACACGGCGTCTGCATACGACAAAGCCACGGTTTCAAAGCTCACGGGCATATCGGTCCAGGACTTCGAGCGCCTTACCGAGGCCCTGAGACGGGCCGGTCGACCGCTGGTATTGGGCGCGGGCCTCGGCAACGGCAGTTCGAATTCCCTGCAGACCGACGTGGCGGTCAACCTGTTGAACCTGATCCTCGATCCGGATCTCTCGCTTTTCGACTTCGAGCAGCGCCACCGGGTGGAGGTCGCCGCGTCACTTTTCGATGTGAAGGAAACGTTTCGAAAGTTCGCAGAGGATCCCCCGGCGCTTTTGCTGCTCAACAACGTCAACCCCGTGTATGCAGTTGCCGGCGGTGGGGAGATCGAAAAGGCGATCAGCAATCCAGCCACCTACACGGTCGCATTCAACAGCTTCATGGACGAAACTTCCGTTCTGGCGGACCTGATATTCCCGGTGCGGCATTTTCTGGAAACCTGGGACGAGTACAGCGGCAAGCAGGTCCCGGTATCCACCTTGCAGCCGGCCATGGGAAGGCTGACCGATTCCCCCACGCTCGGAGACTTGCTGCTGAAGACGGTGGACGGCAACAAAAGATCTGCGGAAGGCTACAAGGGGCATCTGGTCGGCAGGATGCTTTCGCGGGCCGATATAAATGGCGAACTGGACTGGCTCAAGGCCGTTCAGCAAGGCGGTATCCACCAGTTGCCGGAACCGAAGCGATACAAGGGCAGAGCCGGCGGGCCGGCTGCTGAAAAAATCGAGGAGCTGTTTTCCACGCTGGCCGAACCGCATGCCTCGGGGTTGACCCTTGCGGCTGTGCCGACCGTGAGGTTTTTTGACGGGCGCGGGGCCAACCGGCCATGGTTGTGTGAAATCCCCGATCCGATTACCCGGGTGGCATGGCAGACGCCGGTAATGATGCACCCGGACACCCTCAAGCAGCAGGGATTGAAACACGGCGAGTCGGTACAGGTCAAAACCGATCGGGGGAATCTGGAAGCACCGGTGTACCTGACCCATAGCGTTCGTCCCGGCATGCTGGTCATGGGCATCGGGCAGGGCCACACGGCCTACGGTCGTTACGCCGAGGGACAAGGGACAAATCCCCTGCGGCTGCTGCCGGCGGAAACGGATCCCCGAACCGGCGGACCGCACTTTGTTACCGGCGGGGTGCAGGTGGCAAAAACCGGTCGCAAGGCGAAGCTGGCCAACACCGACGGCAGTCGGAGCCAACATGGACGGAAAATTGCCCTCACCGTCGGGTTGGATTCGTTAGCAGATCTGACAAAAAAGAAAAAATCCGGCTTAACCATGTCCGATTTTCCACTGGTACTGCCCCTGCCGGAGGGGTATGACCCCAAACTGGATTTTTACACACCCCACCAGCACGAAGGATACCGGTGGGCCATGGCGGTCGATATGGACCGCTGTATCGGCTGCGGCGCCTGCGCGGCGGGCTGTTACGCGGAAAACAACATCGGCATCGTCGGAGACAAACAGGTGATGCAGGGACGCGAGATGGCCTGGCTCAGCGTGGAGCGCTACGAAGATCCCGACGATGCGCGACAGCTCGTCTTTCTGCCGCTGATGTGCCAGCACTGTGACAACGCGCCCTGTGAGTCGGTGTGCCCGGTGTATGCGCCCCACCACAATAAAGAGGGGATGAACAACCAGATTTACAACCGCTGCATCGGCACACGGTTTTGTTCCCAGAACTGCCCCTATAAAGTCCGGCGTTTCAACTGGTTCAGCTGGAGATGGCCCGAGCCGCTGGAACTGCAGCTCAATCCGAATGTTACCGTACGTTCCAAGGGGGTGATGGAAAAGTGCTCTTTTTGCGTACAGCGCATCAAGCAAGCCCACGGGCTGGCCAAAGATGAAGATCGCAGCATACGTGACGGTGAGATCGTTCCGGCCTGCGTGCAGACCTGTCCGACCGAGGCGCTGGCGTTCGGCAACCTGATGGATCCCGGCAGCAAGGTGCGCAAACTGGCAGAAGACCCGCGGGCTTATCAGATTATGGGGTACCTGAACACCAAACCGGCGGTGTTCTATTTGAAAAAAGTTATTCAAAAGGTATAGTCTGTTGAGCCCGTTATGTGGGGCAGGCCGAGGCGGGCACCAGCTTCGGCCGCGCCAACCGGCAGCCCATGCGCAGCAGACTCGACGGATCTTACGGAGCGAACAGGAACCTACCCATGACCGAACTGACCTTTGCGAAAATTGACCAGACGGTCCTAGACACCCTGCGGCCTGCATCCGGGCGGTACTGGCTGGCTGTGTTTCTGCTGGCGCTCGGCATCATGCTGGGCGCCGCCTGCTGGCTTTATCAGATTTTTACCGGTATCGGTGTGGCCGGCATGAACATCCCGGTCGCCTGGGGGACCTATCTTATCAACTTCGTCTTCTGGGTCGGTATTGCGCACTCCGGCACGCTCATCTCCGCCATTTTGCATCTTTTCCGAGCCGGCTGGCGCAATCCCATTGCGCGGGCGGCTGAAACCATGACGGTATTTGCGGTCTGCACCGCCGGTCTGTTCCCATTCATTCACGTGGGTAGAGTATGGCTGGTGTATTTTATGCTGCCGCTTCCCAACCAGCGGACCCTGTGGCCCAATTTTCAATCACCGCTGATGTTCGATGTGGTGGCCATCAGCACCTACCTGACGGTCAGTTCGCTGTTCTGGTATACCGGCATGCTGCCGGATCTCGCCAGGATTCGGGACACCTCCGACGGCCTGCGCAAAAAGATCTTTACCACCCTTTCCCTGGGCTGGACCGGCGAGCACGAGCAGTGGCGGCATTACGTTCGTATTTACCTGTTTTTTGCAGCCCTGGCCACACCGCTGGTCATCTCCGTGCACAGCGTCGTTTCCTGGGATTTTGCCCTGGGCATCGTCCCCGGCTGGCACACGACGATCTTTGCTCCGTACTTTGTCGCCGGCGCGATCCATTCCGGCCTGGCCATGGTGTTGACGCTGATGATCCCGCTGCGGAAAATTTTCAACTACGAAAAAATCATCACCATGCACGTACTGGAGAGCGTGGCCAAAACAATCATCTTCACCGGCCTGATCGTGGGCTTCGCCTACGGGACCGAATATTTTATCGCCTGGTACAGCCACAACACGGTGGAGATGGAAACCTTCCGCTGGCGGGCCGTCGGGGACTATGCCTACGGCTTCTGGATCATGGTGATTTGCAACACCCTGACGCCGCTGTTGTTCTTTTTCAAAAAAATTCGCACCACCATCCCCTGGCTGTTCGGCATATCGATCATTGTCAACATCGGGATGTGGTACGAGCGCTTTGTGATCATTGTCGGAAGTGTCGGGCACGGTTTTCTACCCAACGCCTGGGGCCTTTACCGCCCCACATTGATCGAGATGGGGATCATGCTCGGCGCCTTTTCCTTGTTCTTTTTTCTGTTTGTGCTTTTCGTTAAACATATGCCGTCGGTTTCCATGACCGAAATGAAAGAGACCGTCGCCGAAGGAGAGGGCCATGGCCACTAAATACGTCATGGGGCTTTTCAAGCGGGAGGATCAGGCAGTGGCTGCCATCGGTGAGCTGAAAGCATCTTCGTGGCCGCTGCACCGAACCCATAGCCCGATTCCGAGCCACAAGATATCCGATGCCCTCGGTTTGAAAGACAGCAGGGTCGGCTGGTTTACGCTCTGCGGGGGGATTCTGGGATTTATCACCGGCTTCGCGCTTGCCATTTTCACTTCGCTGCGATGGGAGCTGATCGTCAGCGGGAAGCCGGTGGTTGCCGTGGTTCCGTTTATCATCGTCGGGTTTGAATTTACCATCCTGTTTGCAATCTTCGGCAATCTGATCGGCATGCTCGTGCTTTCACGGCTGCCCCGGATGGAGAACCTAGAACATTACGATCCCCGCTGCTCGGGTGAACATTTCGGCATCCTGTCTTCCAGCAGCGACGAGGATCGAGAAGGCTTGTTGGCGCTTTTCGCCCGTAACGGCGGGGAGGCAAGAGTTTTCGAATAACCGACAACATGTAACCCGACACAGAAAATATCGCCATGGACACGAGAAAATCTTTCTGGCTGCTGAGCGCAGCCCTGGTCGCGATCGGTTTCGGAACCTTTGCTTACGGTATTGCAAGCGGTCATCCGGAAAGGGCCTGGCAGGCATATTTGATCAATTTTCTGCTCTGGTCGGCCATCGCCCAGGGTGCGGTGCTGTTTTCCGCGCTGATGACCACCACCCGCGCCCGATGGAGCGGACCGCTGTCGGGGCTGTCGGAGGCGTTTGCCGGCTTCTTTCCAGTCTCCTTCATCCTGTTTCTGGTGCTGTTTTTCGGATCTTCCCACGTCTTTCCGTGGAGTCACGGGCAGGACCTGCACGGCAAGGAGATCTGGCTCAACGTTCCGTTTGTGTTCACACGAAACTTTGTCGGTCTGCTGCTGCTGTATGGATTCGGTTTTACCTACCTGTACTACGCCATGCTGCAAAAGGAGATTTCCCCGGACGGTTCGGGTCCGATTCGCTCGATTTTCAACCGGCTGCAGCAAAACCGGCCGCAGGATCCCGAGAAGATAAAAAAACGCAAAGGACTGTTCGGCATCCTCTACCTGCTGGCCTTTGCCCTTGTGCTCTCCTTGATCGGCTATGATCTGGTCATGGCCATGGACCCTCACTGGATATCGACCCTTTTCGGAGCCTATACGTTCGTTAAAGCCATTTATATCGGCCTGGGGGGGTTGATCATCCTGGCAGCCGTCATGCATTTGAATCCCCGTACCGATTTTCGGCTGTCGGATTCCCATTTCCACGACATCGGCAAACTCTTCTTTGCCTTTTGCCTGGTCTGGGCCGATTTTTTCTACGTGCAACTGGTGGTTATCTGGTACGGAAACATTCCGGAAGAAACCGCCTACGTGATCGAGCGCACCATGATGGTCCCTTGGCGCTACCTGGCCTGGGTCACTTTCGCTGTCAGCTTCGTGCTGCCGTTTTTCATTTTGCTGAACAGGAAGATCAAAACCATGCCCCAATTCATGCTCGTCATCTGTTCAGTCGTTATCATCGGGATCTGGCTGGAGCACCTGTTGTTGATCGGACCTCCACTGAGTCATGCAACGCTGCAACTTCCGCTGGGCATCAGCGATGCGCTGATCAGCCTCGGGTTCCTGGGATTGATGCTCGCATCGCTCCGGTTTGCGTTCACACAGTTTCCGGAGTTGGCGCACGCTGAGAAAAGGGAGGTGCGCTGATGGAAGTTCTTATTACCCTGATAACGCTGGCCGCACTGACCCTTGGGTTGCTGATCCTTGCAAGAAAATACAGGGTTTCGCTGTCTCAGAACAAAGCGGCCTTTTTCTGGACGCTGGTCCTTGTGGCGCTGACGATCGGATCTTTGTATCTGATTTACACCCCGCCGGGCACGCGCATGGGCCCCGAGCAGCCGATCCCGTTCAGTCATCAGCTGCATGTCGGCGTCAAGAGCATCCAGTGCCAGTTTTGCCATCCGTATGTGGACAGCTCGATCCACCCGGGCTTGCCCCCGGTGGAAAAATGTCTCTATTGCCACAATTACATCATCGCCAAGCACCCGCAAATTTTGAAAGAGCACCGTTACTTCAACACCAAGACGCCGACACCGTGGGTAAAGGCGAATTACCTGGCCGAGCATGTAGTGTTCAACCACCAGCGGCACATCAAAAAGGAAATCGAGTGCCAGCAGTGCCATGGCGCCATCGAAACGATGGACCGGGTCAAAGGCCGCTACTTTTACATGGAATTTTGTATTCAATGCCATCGGGAAAAAAAGGCCAACCTGGGATGCTGGTTGGCGTGTCACAGCTGATTGCGCCATAAAGGAGTCTTGCAGAAGAAATTCCGTAATCGAATGTATCAGGGGTATCGGCAAAGCGTGAACCCAAACCCTCTGCTTCAAGGAGAAACAGGTTTGTCCAATCCATCCCCAACCTATCAGACGGCCAAGGGCTTTTGCCTGACTTCCGCTTTCTGGATGATCGTCGGCACACTTATGGGACTGATCGGTGCCACGGAGCTCGTCGCACCGGACCTTACAAAGAACATCGGCTGGCTGGTGTTCGGTAGAGTCCGACCGATCCACATCAACATCGTGCTGTTCGGTTTTGTCACACCGGGCCTGTTGGCGGCGGCATTTTACTATTTCCCCAGACTGCTGAAAACCGAGCTTTACAGTGAAAGACTCGGGGTTGTGACCGTTGTTGCGTGGAATATTGCGCTGGTGGCGGTTGTTTTGACCCTGATGCTCGGTTACACCCAGGGCCGCGAATACGCCGAGCTGATCTGGCCGATCGATGTGGCGGTGATTGTGGTGTTTTTGATGGTGTTTTTCAATTTCATCATGACCGTCAAGCAGCGCACCGAGCCGGTCCTGTATGTGTCCGTCTGGTACGCGCTGGCTGCGGTAATCCTGACCGCCTGCACGTATGCTCTCGGCAACATCGTCTGGCGGCCGAGCAGCGGTGCCCTGGTGGGAATCCCCGATGCCATTATCCTCTGGTTTTACGGACACAACGTGTTCGGTCTTTTGCTGACGCCTCTTTCTGCCGGTGTGACCTATTATGTGATCCCGCGGTCCGTGCGCGCCCCCTTATACAGCCATACGCTCTCACTGCTGGGCTTTTGGTCACTGATCGTTGTGTATACCCATATCGGCACTCACCACCTGCTGCAGGTGCCCGTCCCGACCTGGCTGAAAGTCATCGCCATTGTCGACAGCGTGGCCATGGTCATCCCGGTGATGGCGTTTCTGATCAACATTTGGTACACGGCCAAAGGCAGACTTGGAGAGATCCATGCGGACATCGGCGCCAAATTCGTGTTCACCGGCACCATCATGTATTTCTTCGTCAGCATCCAGGGCTCCATGATGTCGCTTCCGGATGTGCAGCGGGTCACCCATTTCAACAACTGGGTCGTCGCCCACGCTCACATCGGGGTGCTCGGATTTGCCGGCATGATCGCCCTCGGAGGGCTTTACTACATTCTACCGAAAGTGACGGGCAGGCCCCTTTACAGCCGGCTGCTGGCCGACATCCAATACTGGCTGGTTCTGATCGTCTCTATCGGCTTTACGGTGGTGTTGACGATCGCCGGACTCATTCAGGGCAACGGCTGGCTCAATGGTGAGACCGTTTATCGAATCTTGCCCCAGATTCATCCATATTACGTTACCCGCGCTTCGCTGGGTCTGATTCTGGTCATCGGCGCAGCGCTCGGTTTTTACAACATCGTCAGAACCTTGTTCGTCAGATCCGGAGAAGCTGTCACATGAAAATGACTCCGAAAGCCGTGGTGATCGGCAGTCTTTTAGTGCTGGCCGCAGTGGTGTTCGTGGCCGTTATATTACCGTATGCCGACACCAATCAGACCGTACCGTCGGAAATCTTCCGCTCGCGGGTCTCGGAGGAAGCCGCCGGTCGACTCATCTACATTCAGAACGGATGCGTATACTGCCACAGCCAATCGATACGCAAGGTGGACTGGGGACTGGGGGCAGACCGAATCGCCCAGGCCGGCGACTATGTGGAGGATCATCCGATACTGCTGGGTTCGGCGCGAACCGGCCCGGACCTTTCCCAGGCGGGTGGTGAGCATCCGGACGACTGGCATATCGCCCATTTTATCAACCCGCGCTACACGCGTCCGGTATCCATTATGCCGGCTTTTGAATTTTTAGGAATGGATCGGGTCGCAACCCTTACGTCTTATGTTCAAAGCCTGGGGCTAAAGGCCGCCGACCGGCGAATGGAGCGTCAGCGTTTTTGGAAGCAGGAAGCCATCAAGGCTTATGAGGCCGGTCCGGAAGCCAATGTGAGATGGCTCAACGAGAACGTTCCCCAAGGCTGGCGGGATGTTCCCAACCCTTACCCGACAACCGAAGCCGGATTGGCCAGGGGCCATGTCATCTACCAGAATTTCTGCCTTGGATGTCATGGCCCGGTCGGCGACGGAATGGGACCGGCCCAGCCATGGATTTACCCGCCGCCGTTGAATTTTACGATTCTAAAAGGCAGGGAGGTTTCCGGCGGCGTCCTCTACTACCAGATCATGAACGGAATCACCGGAACGGCCATGCCGTATTTCAAGCGGGAACTGGAATCGCAGAAAATATGGGAGGTCGGCGACTACGTGGCTGTTTACTTTATCAACCAAAGCGATGCCAACAGCGAGCCGCGCGGTATCGATGCCGCATGGGAGCCATAAACCCGTGTACTTCCCTTACTTTATCACATACATGTCCATCGGGCTGGTGATCAGTATTGTGGTTTTCATCTGGGCGCTGAAAAACGGCCAGTTCAGAGATCAGCAGCGCGCCCGGTTTTTACCGCTCGAGGACGACCTGGATCAAACGGCTGCCGGCACCTCCCGCGTCAGCCGCTATGAGATGTATGGGCTGTTTTTGCTGGCCCTGGCCGGTCTGGGTGCCAGTGCGGCCGTGTTGATCTATTCACTTTTTTACGCCCCCTGAGCGGCAGGGTCGATGTTGAGGAACGAGCCATGCGCTACTTTACATTGTTGAATTTTGAGCACCTGATGTGGGTCGCGCTTCCCACGGTGATCTTCATCATCGTTTTCGGAATAGCCCTTGGTTTTATGGTTTTTCGGACCGAGGATTCCGAAGCGAGGAAGCAGCGGGTCATCTACCGCTATCCGGAAGACATCGAGGATCGCAATGCGCCGTTTCCGTTGGCGATGCTGTTGATATTTGCGGGAACGATCATCTGGTCTTTTTTCTACATCCTTGTCCACGGCCTGATGGGGGTGAAAATCTAATATGGAGCCAATCGAGCACAAGGAATCCGAGGTGAAATCCTGGGTGGTGATATTTGTTCTGCTGGTCATCATCTTGAGCCAGGGACTTTTTGCGTTTTTTGTGGTGGGAGACCTGGGACAGCCCGGCTGGGATTATCGACCGATACGAGACGTTCCCGGCGAGTCGCCATATGCCGTGTACGAGACGCTGCCGTATCCCCAGCACGTGCAGGGCGCCAAAGGAGAATAGATGAAAAAGTTCGTGTTTCTGATCTTGATCCTGGTCGCCGCTTTTGTGGCCTATGAAGCACTGATGTTCTACGACAACAACTTTTCGTACGGCAGGATGCGCGAAACGCCGGCGGTCAAACCCTATGAACACCCCCTGCTGATCATGGAACCGGGCACCGTGCCGTTTGAAGGCGGAGAAGCGCTCTACCGGGCCGCAACACCGGAAAGTCTCGTGTCTTCGGTGCCGCTGGACGATGCCGAGGTTATCGGCCGGGGTGCCAAGCAATACTTCACCTACTGCCAGCAGTGCCACGGTCTGCAGCACGACGGCAACGGTACGGTGGGCCAGAGTTTTGCGCCGCTGCCCACCGACTTGCGCAGTGGAAAGATCCAGCAGCAGTCATCCGGTTACCTGTTTCAGCACATCAGCTACGGCATCGGTGGAACCGGGCGACAGCCGGCGCTGGCAACCACCGTTTCCATCGACAAGCGCTGGGAGATCATCGCTTACATCAAATCCCTCGGTACCCGAAAAAAGTAGAAAGCCAACCGCAGAGACACCAGAGGCGCCAAGCAGCCTTTGCCGACACGCTTTGTGTCTTTGGGGCTAATCCACCATTATGGCCACCAACACCTGCGATCTGTGCGGGCTCAGCCTCCGGTACGGGAGCCACCCCCTCGACTTTTCCGGAAAAACTTACCGGTTTTGCTGCATGGGCTGCCGGCAAGTCTTCTTGATGCTGATTCAGGCCGACGGTTCAGGCGATCCGGCGCAGTTTCAGGAGAGCGAGCTGTTCAAGCGCTGCCAGGAAATGGGGCTGATTCCGCGCTCCGAGGAGGATCTGCAGCAGTTGTCGGCTCCGGGCACAATGTCAGCCGTTCAACCGGAAGAAAAACAACCAGCACCCTCTGCGAACGAATTGGCAATCAACCTGCAGGTCGGGGGCATGTGGTGCCCGGCCTGCGCCTGGGTGATCGACGAGACCGTCAAAAGGATTCCCGGTGTTGTCGATGTCACGTGCAGCTTTTCTACCGACCGGCTGCGCTGCCGGTATAATCCCGTCAAAACATCTCCAGCAAAGATCATAAAAACCGTCGGCAAACTCGGCTATCGGGCAACACTGCCGGGTGATGACGCACGGTTGGCAGACAGCCGCAGAGAACTGTTTCGATTCGGGGTGTCCGCATTTTTGACCATGAATGTGATGATGCTCTCTTTTGCGCTTTACTCCGGATTTTTCAGCGAGCTAACACCGGATGCTATTTCCAAGCTGTCATGGCCGATTTTCCTGCTGACAAGTGTCGTGCTGGCTTACGGCGGCCGCAACATTTTCCGCCGGGCCCTGACCGGCATGTTTTCCGCCGCATCCAGCATGGAAACGTTGATCGCCGTTGGATCGGGCAGTGCCTTTTTTTACGGCGTATACAACTTTTATCGGGGAAACATTCACCTGTACTTCGATACCGCCTGCATGCTGATCACCCTTGTGCTTCTGGGCAAGCTGCTGGAGCGCAACGCCAAGCATCGCGTGCTCGAAGATCTGGAGGCATTGTTTTCCATTCGACCCACCAAAGTCAGGATCTGCAGCCCCGGTTTTCCGGAAGGACGCTACCAGGCCGCAGCCGGCCTGCAGGCCGGAGACAGTTTTCGGGTCGAAGAAGGAGAGGTTTTGCCGGCCGACGGGATCATTATCGACGGAAGCGGTGCGCTGGACGAGTCAGCCCTGACCGGCGAGGCACGACCGTTGCAGAAAAAAATCGGCGAGCGCATTCGAAGCGGAACACGCGTCGTGCAAGGATCCTTTCGCATTAAAGCCGAAGCGGTCGGCCAGGATTCGGTATTGGGGCAGATGATCCAGATCATGGAAGATGCCCTGAGCCGCAAAACCCCTTTCGAAGGAAAAACCGATCGGATCCTGCGCTGGTTTGTCCCGGTGATAATCGGCCTTGCCGCCGGCACAGGGGTGGTCGGCCGGCTGGCGGGACTGTCGCTGGAAAGCGCGATGGTTCGAGCCGTGACCGTATGCGTGATCTCCTGTCCCTGTGCCCTTGGGGTGGCGATTCCTCTGGCACGTGTGGCAGGGATTTCGGTGGCAAGCCGTTTCGGAATCCTGGTGCGAGAGTTTTCATCATTCGAGATGGCCGCCAGGGTCGATACTTTTGTATTCGACAAGACCGGTACACTCACCAGGGGACAGTGGGAGCTGCTTCGAGTCTATGCGCTGGAAGATTTTACCGCCGAGCGGATCCTTGCCCTTGCCGCAGCGATGGAGGCGACCTCGGACCACCAGGTGGCCAGGGAGATCAAGCGAAGCGCTCGCCGCCAGAAGATTGCACCACTGCCGGTCAGCTCGGTGCAGATCCGCGATGGTGGGGTTGTTGGCCGGCACAAGGGACGTGAAGTCAAAATCGGTTCCCGGGGCTTTTTGCAGCGCGAAATCGATGCATCACCGCCAATTTCGAATCCGGTGCATCTTCAGCCCGAGGGCCCGGTCTCGCTAGTGTACATGAGTTGCGACGGCAGGATTTGTGCGTTGCTGGTGTTCGGCGATGAAATCCGCGCCGGGGCCCGAGAAACCATCGCATCGTTAGCAAAAGAGCGGTATCGTCTTTGCCTGGTGTCCGGAGACGGTAGCGCTACCACCCGAACCGTGGCAAACGCTGTGGGTATCCCGGACTACATCGGGGAGCAGTTGCCCTGGGAAAAAGCGGGCGCCATTGAAGCGCTGCGCAGCAGCAAGCGGTGCGTTGCCATGGTCGGCGACGGTGTCAACGACGCGCCTGCTCTGGCCAAAGCGGATCTAGCCATTGCGGTCCACTCTGAAAGCCCGCTCGGCAAGGAAGTGGCCGGTATAACCCTGATGCGTGGGGACCCTGCCCAGATCCTCGATTTTATGCGACTGGCCAAAAAGACCAACCGAAAAGTGCAGCAGAATTTAGGATGTGCCTTTATTTACAATGCCATCAGCATACCGGTCGCCATGAGCGGTCTGCTCAACCCACTGGTGGCAGTCTGTGCGATGCTGCTCAGCAGCCTGAGCGTGATCGGAAACACCCTCCTGCTCGCCCGCAGCTGTAAGGACCCCGGCTGCTGAGCGTCCTGCTTGCCAACATCCGGCAGCCGGTCCAGCGGCTGACGACATCCCGATTTTTCGATACAATACCAGCGGAACCAGCTTGATATCAGTAACGCGAATGTGCTACAATGTATATAAATTATAAGATATTATTTGCGTCACCTAGCTCGGTCTGTCCCGGATCAACATGGAAAACAGTTGATCTGATTTCCAACGGTGATTACTTTTTCTGTGCACACACTACTGTTCCGGGTGAATCTGCCTTTAGACGAATTCACCCCACTCCAGCGAAACCTGCCGCCGCCCTGCACGCTCTGTTTGGGTAAGGGACAGAAACTTTTTCCAGATCGCTAAAGATTTCATATCGTTGCACGCAAGCCCCGAATCGTCCCCATGTCAGTGCGACACCGTTGCGGGCCGGATGCAAAAAGGCGAAATCCTTTAACCAAAAGCCTTGAGGCGGGAGGAAACATGAAAGACGCAAACCTTCGTACCCTTCACCATCACCTTGCAGAAGTCAAAGAGGGCAAGCGCATATTCGAAAACGCCTTCCAGGGCGTCGCCCGGATGGTTCTGGAAAGCGAGATCGACAAGGTGATCGTCAACGGAAAAACGACTTATGATTTCAGTATCTTCCGCAATGGTCGCAAGCATGTCATCGGCATGTACGATGAAATCAACAGCTTTGTTTCCTACGTCAAGGATGCCTCAGAGAGAGGCTCTTCGGCAGAAATGGCGTTCGTGCTGGTCGGGGAACCCGGCAATGGGAAAACCTTTTTCGTGGAATACCTGTGCGCGCGGTATCGAGAGTTTCTCGCCCAGCAAGAGAACCGCAAGTACACCTTCCGCTTCAACCATATCGACCGTCTGGGAAGCTACGGGAGCATCCGCGCCATCGAATCCCAAACATATGAGGACCCGTTGATTCTGGCCATGAACCTGTTTGAAAGCCAGGACGAAAGCAAACAGTGGCTGGTCGCTCAGGTCGGTTTCTCCGAAAACGAGATCGACCAGCTGTACGAAAACTTTCGGCCGCTGGGAGCCTGCAGCGGGTACATTTTAAACGACATTCGGACGCATACCGACGGCGATATCGATAAGATGCTGGAATTTATCGAAATCGTGCCGGTACCTTTGACCGAGAGCCTGGGCACCGTAACCGGCAAGTATCCGGCCAAGGATAAAATCACCTCATCGGCCGTTGACCTGTTGGGAGAAGAGTCGATTCAGCGCCTGCTGCACATTTCGGACACCAACAATCCGTATCGTTTTGATTTGAGAAGAGGGGCCCTGGCGCGGGTCGCTGGCGGCGGCATTCACTTCAGCGACGAGATCTACAAAAACAAAAAGGACCTGGTGCAGGTGTATCTGGGCGTGATCCAGAACCGCAACATCGAAATCGACGGATACAAATGGCCGATCGACACGCTGATTATCGCCACCAGCAACAACTCGGAGTTTCACCGGTTTCTGGCGGAGAAGGAGGAGGCCCCGATCGTCGACCGCTGCAGAATCTGCTACGTTTCGCACAACACCAATTACAAGCTGCAGAAACAGCTGACCCAATATGCGATCGGAAATGAAACCCGCACCACGCTCAACCGGGAGTATCTGCATCAGGATCCGAACCTGAACTATGCCGCATCGGTGGCGGCCGTGCTGACGCGTTTGCCGCGCAGCGAAAAACTCACGCCGGTTGAAACCATGAAGCTGGCCGCCGGTGAAGTGGCCGGTGAGAAGAGCATCAAGACCCTGGCCGAGGTCATCGACATCCTCAACCAGGATCCGGAGATCATCAACCGTTTCGGTCAAAAAGGGCTCGGCCAGCGCAACCTTGGCCGTGCGATCCAGCTATTAACCGAAAGCTCGGAGACCAATGAGGGTCAATGCATGTTCGCCTATGACGTTTCCAAGGCCCTGGAACGGGTGATCCTGGACTATGTAACCGAAGCCAACGATCGCACCAAATACCTCGAGGACCTGAAAACCGCCAAGGGATTGTACCGTGAGCGGATCATGACCGAGATGTTCAATGCGTACATGGACGAACCACTGGCCATCCGAAAGGATGTGATGAACTACGTTAACATGATCATCGGTATCGATGCCGAAAACCTGGGTGCCGACAAGATGTGGAAATACAAAGATCCCCAGACCGGGGAGCTCAAGGCGCTGAAAATAGACGAGCGTTTTATCAACAGCATCGAGGAGCGGCTGGGGTTGAAAACGGCCGAACAGCGGGAAACCTTCCGCACGTCCATCCGCAAGATATACGGGCAGAAAATCTCCGTTGATCCGGACTACGATTTCATGGACAACCTGGAGCTGGTCAAGGCAGTGACCGACGTGCGCCTGAAATCCGATATTGCCGGTGCCGGCAGCCTGATCGGTGCCCTGGCCAACCGGACCAACGAAGAGAACCAGAAGCTTTACGACCGCATGGTCGACACCATGCTCAACAAGCTCGGGTATTGTCGGACGTGCGCGCAGAAGACTATCGAATACTTCTGCACGCAGGAAGACGAAAACTAAAGCATCATGAAGGACAAGCGATTCGACATATACGAAGCTCTCAAAACGAACGGCCTGACGTCCGAGCAGGAGAAAATCATCGCCGAGGAGCTGGAGGATGACCGTCAGCATGTTCTGCCGGAAGACGGGCAGGATGCCGAGACGGGCGGCACGGTTTTGCGCGGTGCAGCGGAGACGGTTTACCAATTCTACGACCTGATTCACCTGCAGTCGATGAGCGCCATGCAAAGTGGGTACGCGGCCACGACGCGGTCGATTGACGAGCTGTTGGAGCGCGATCATCAGAGGGAAAGTGACGGCTTTCCACGCAAGATCAACGTCGGCCGTCTCATCAAGCCGGGCAAGGGCGGCAAAACCAAAATTGTCATTGTCCCCACCACCGTCGAAGAGAAATTCATCCACGATCCGTCCTTCCGAACCGACGAAAATGGAGAAGGGCAATCCTCGGGGGGAACCGGAGAAGGTGAAGAAGGTGAGGTGATCGGCGAACAGCCGGTGCGGCCGGAGGGCGAGACCGGCAGCGGACCCGGTGAGGGGGATGGCGGTGCACACGAGCTGGAGTCGAACGCCTATGACCTGGGCCGAATTCTGACCGAACAGTTCAAACTACCGAACCTCAAGGAGAAGGGTAAGAAGCGATCGTTGACGCGCTACACCTATGATCTGACGGATCGGCATCGCGGCTTCGGGCAGGTTCTGGATAAAAAAGCCACTCTGCGGCGCATCCTCGAGACCAACATTCATCTCGGCAACGTTCCGGATGTCGACCGGATCGATCCGAGCGGTTTTCTGGTTTCTCCTGGCGATCGGGTTTTCCGGATACTGTCCAGGGAAAAGGATTACGAATCCCAGGCCATGATCTTTTTCGTGCGGGATTACTCGGGCTCGATGGCCGGAAAGACCACCGAGCTGGTTGTCGCCCAGCATGTACTGATATACAGCTGGCTGCTTTACCAGTATGCCATGCAGGTGGAGACCCGTTT
This sequence comes from Deltaproteobacteria bacterium SG8_13, assembly GCA_001303025.1. Classification (GTDB taxonomy): domain Bacteria; phylum Desulfobacterota; class Desulfobacteria; order Desulfobacterales; family SG8-13; genus SG8-13. The sequence goes on along the minus strand of LJNK01000015.1, from coordinate 27,283 downwards.
CGTGCTGCACGATACCGAAGCCAAGGAAGTGCCGGATTTCTACACCTATTATAACTCGTCGGTGGCCGGCGGAACCCAGGTGGCCTCGGCCTATAGGCTGGTGAACGAGATCGTTGAAAAGGAAAACCTGGTCCGGGACTACAACATCTACATATTTCACGGCACGGACGGCGACGATTGGGATACCGACGGCAAAGAATCCCTTCCGGAGCTGAAAAAAATGCTGAAGTACGCCAACCGGGTCGGCATCACCATCGCAGAGCACTCCTACCGGGCCGGCAAGAGCAGCGAGGTCGAAAAATACGTCAAAAACTCCAAACTTCTGGAAGAGAAGCCAAAATTGATCCGGCTGGACGTAATCGGCGAAGACGCCGGCGAGCAGCGGCTGATAGAAGGAATCAAGAAATTGATATCCGAGTAATTCTGCCGGAGATGGGGATCACTGCCGGACGGATCTGCAAATAAAGGCGCATTCGGAAAACATGGAGCTGATCGACCAACATACCAAAGAAATCATGGAGGGGTGCAAGGAGCGGGCCCTGGAGGCGGGTCTGCGCTTCGAGGACGAGTCGCTCGAATATATCGTTACCAACCGCGACCTGCTGGAGCTAACACCAAAGGTCATGATCCCCACCCTTTACGACTACTGGGTACACGACGTGGAGGTGCTCAAGGAAAAGGGCCGCTACGAACTGTATCCCAGCAATCCTTACGAAACCGTCATTAACACCCGTCCGGCCATATCGTACTACAACGACAACAACCCGGACTGGATGAACGTGATGATTTTCTACCACGTCCTGGGGCACATCGATTTTTTCCAGAACAACCTCTACTTTCGCCACACCTGGGATTATGATTTTAACGGGCGGGCGCTCTCCGACAAGCGGCTGATAGCGGCCCTGCGTTCGGAAAAGGGCCGCTGGGTCGACTACATCATTGAATTTTCGCGGGGAATCGACAACCTGGTCGGATACCATCGGGAACTGTCCGATCTCGATCCGCCGCCGACAGGCGACGGGTCGGCGCGCGTCAATTACTATTTTGACGTTTTCCTGCAGGACACCCAGAAAGTGAATATCAGCGAGTATATCAAGGAGATCGAACGCTACAACGAGTGTATGCGGGAGGACAGCCAAACCGGCGAGAAGAATTTCTTTTCGGAAGTGCGCAAGAAATACCCGGAATATGAGTCGCTGTACAGCAAGAGCCTGAAGGAGAAGCGAAACGGGCGTCCGGATATCTTCCAGTATCTTATGGAGCACTCGGAGTTTCTGCAAAAAGAGGAAAACACCTGGATGAAGTCGATCATGGAGGTGGTGCGCAACACCTCGGTTTTTCTGCAGCCCCAGATACGAACCAAGATTATGAACGAGGGGTGGGCCAGCTACTGGCATGAAAAACTTTTCCTGCAGGATGACCGGATCAAGGGCCACGAGGTCGATTTCGCCCGCACCCATGCCGGTGTTACCTCACTGCCGCGCGTTGGACTCAACCCTTACGCGCTGGGCATGCGCATGTTTTACTACATCGAAGAGCTCGGAGACACGGGTCGCTATTCCACGGCATACAGACGACTGTCAGACAGTGCGCTGCGAAAAGACTACGATAACCACAGTCGGAAAGGGCAGGAGTTTATTTTCCAGGTTCGGCAAAGCCTGTGCGACTTTACTTTTATCAACACGTTTGTCGACCAGGACTTTGTCACCCGCAACAAGCTGTTCGTCGTCGGCAAGCGGCTGAACAAAGACCGCATGGTCTGGGAGTATTATGTCAAAAGTCGCAAGGCGCAGGACTACCGTCAGATGATCATGGATGGCTTGTACCACCCACCGCACATCGAAATTTACGAAAAAAATGACGCCGACAACGTTCTTTACCTCGTCCATCACTTTGAGGGCAAACCGCTGGTAAAAGATTTTATCGCCAACACCATGATCGGCCTGGAGTACCTCTGGGGCAATCCGGTTCAGCTGGAGACAAGCGAAGTGGTTACAAGCGGTACGGACACATCGGCCGGCACCCCTTCCGGAACCATGCAAGAGGTGCTGAAACCGTCGGATTTCAAATGGGAGCGCGTGGTGTACACAATGAAAAACCGCGAGCTCTCCCGCCAGGTGATGGCACAGGAGAAGCCGTCAGCTAGCTGAGGCGGAAACGCGGCTATGCGCTCTGCCTGGAGAAAATAGTATGCCAAGCACGCTGAAACCAGTGGATGATACCACCGACAAGGCAACGGAGTCCGCTCCGGATCTGGCCAACATCGATGTCGCCATGAAGAATTTCAACCTGACCAAAGCCGGTCAGGATCAGCGCGAGTTGATCGCCTTCGAGGCATTTCTCATGGAATTGACGGAGAAGCCGTCGACGGTCATGCGCAACATTTTCCAGATGTTTTACGACATGGTCAAGCTCTACGTCGGCGAGGGTCACGATGAGTACCTGGACGATCCGGAATCGATCAATTACATATGCTACGACTGCAGCAAGCTTTTTGTCGAAGGAAGTGATCATCCGTTTTTTGCAGACCGTCTGTTTGCCAACCGTTTGATCAGCCTGGTAGAGGCGATGAAACGCGGCGCACAGCAGAATAAAATCTATATTTTCAAGGGACCGCATGGCTGCGGCAAGAGCACTTTTCTCAACAATCTGCTGAAGAAATTCGAGGAATACGCCAATACCGATGAGGGGCTGCGCTTCGAAACCGTTTGGCGCCTGGATTGCAAACAGCTGAAGGAAAATCCGGAAGGCCACAACATCGCCGTTCTCGACAACCTGCTGCAGCTGCAGGACAACATCGATAAAGACCAGTATGAACTGCTGAAGGCCCAGAGTGCCCTGTGGGCGGCAGATGATATTATCGAAGTTCCGTGCCCCAGCCATGACAATCCGATCCTGATGATCCCCAAGGACTACCGCCGGACTTTTTTCGACGATCTGTTTAAAAACGACGAATTTAAATGGAAGCTGTACACCGAAAAAGAGTACGAGTGGGTGTTTCGCGATATCCCCTGCACTATTTGCAACTCCTTGTACCAGGCGCTGCTCGCCCGGCTGAAGAGCCCGAGCAAGGTGTTTGAAATGATCTGTGCCCGGCCGTATCGATTCGACCGCAGGCTCGGAGAAGGGATCAGTGTCTACAATCCGGGCGACAAACCGCTGCGCAACGCCACACTGGGAAATCCGATCGTTCAAAGCCGAATCAACGCTTTTCTGCGCGACAGCAACCTGGTGAAATACCTGTTTTCCCAGTATGCCCGGACCAACAACGGGATCTACGCCCTGATGGACATTAAGACCCATAACACCGAGCGGCTCATCGAGTTGCACAACATCATCAGCGAAGGCCTTCACAAGGTGGAAGATATCGAGGAAAACGTCAACTCCCTGCTTCTGGCCGTGATGAACCCCGAGGATCAGAAAAATATCGAGGATTTCCAGTCCTTCGAGGACCGGATCGAGTACATCAACATTCCCTATGTCATGGATTTGAACACGGAGGTGGAGATCTACCGGAATATTTTCGGCAAGCACATCGATGAAAGCTTTCTTCCCCGTGTACTGCACAATTTTGCCCGGGTGATCATTTCCACCCGGTTGAACAAAAACTCCGAGGCCATGCTGGAATGGATTGAAAAACCGGAGAAATATAAACTTTACTGCGACGAAAACCTGCAACTGCTGAAAATGGAGATTTATACCGGCTATATCCCGAAATGGCTCAGTGGCGAGGACCATAAACGCCTGACAGCCAAGCGCCGCCGCAGGATCATCGCCGAATCGGAAACTGAAGGCGAGCAGGGCATCTCGGGCCGGGATTCCATCAAGATTTTCAACGAATTTTACTCCCCGTTTGCCAAGAGCAACAAAATGATCAATATGTCCCAGTTGATCAACTTTTTTACCAAGGGACGTAAAGAGCTCGCCGAGTTGATCCCGGAGGGTTTTCTCGACTCGCTGCGGCAGATGTACGACTATACCATCTTGCAGGAAGTGAAAGAGTCGCTTTACTATTATAATGAGGAGCAGATCTCCCGCGATATTCAAAACTACCTGTTCGCCGTCAACTTTGAAATCGGATCGGTGGAGACCTGCACCTATACGGGAATGAAACTGGAAATATCCGAGGAGTTTTTCACCGGAATCGAGCAGCGTCTGTTCGGGCCCAAGGCAACCGAGGCCGAGCGCCGGTCTTTTCGGGAGGACACCCAGAAGGAGTACGCCTCAAAGACCCTGACGCAGGAGATCATGGTGGAGGGAAAGCCGATTACCGAGACGAATATTTACGGCGCGTTGCACGAGCGCTATGTCTACAACCTGAAGGAAAAAGTACTGGACCCGTTTCTGGAAAACGAGAATTTTCGGAGGGCCATAAAGGACTACCGGGAAGAGGACTTCAAGGCTTACGACAAGAAAATCCGCGAAGACGTCACCTATCTGATCCGCAACCTGTGCGACAATTTCAACTACACCGAACAGGGAGCGACGGAAGTCTGTATCTATGCGATCGACAGTGACCTGGCGAAAACTTTCGCGGATTCCTGATAGAAATTTCAAATCTCCTTTCTGGGAAAACCCCTTCCTTCCCCGCTTGCCGGCAAGTATTGCCTGGTTCAATATCGCCAGGCGTTGACGATAAAGTACAGGCCGACGATGATCATCAGCACTGCCCCGATTCTATAGATCAACTGCCGCGATTTCAGCCAACCGATACCGGCCAGCCGTGATACTGCCAGCAGGGCCGGTATCGTGCCGATACCGAATGCGCCCATGAGAGTCATGCCGATCAGCGCGCCTGCGGTCGGTGAACCGGTTTCCATTCCGGCTCTGGTTGCGGCCAGCAAGGCCGTGTAAACCGGACCGCAGGGCAGCAGTCCCAGCAGCAGGCCAAGCGGTAAGTATGCAATGGTCGATTCGATACGGGTCAGGCGCTGGAACCCACCGGAGATCAGCCTGCCGAAACGATAGCCGTCACCGAAAAGGCGGCCCAAAGGGAGCCAGTCGCTCATCGCCAGCCCCATGATAACGATCAGAATGCCGGCGAAGATCAGCACAATTTTCTGAATGCCGGCGATGTTGGCGGTGATGGCCGTAAATGAGCCGGTGGCACCCATGATGGCGCCCAGAACGGCATAGGTGGTCACGCGGCCGGCGTTATAAAGCAAGTGGGGGATCCAGAGGCTTTTGTCTTTCCGGCTCAGCGACAATGATACCACGATCGGACCGCACATGCCGATGCAGTGCCCGAATCCGACCGCAAATCCGGTGGAAAGGTAAAAAAACGACAGTGTTTCAATAGATGACATGAAATACGAAGCTAACCACCCCCAGATCCGGCAACGTCACCGTTGCCTGCCAGATCTTCCTGCCGCTCGGACACCGGACGATGACCCCCTGGCCTTCATATGAAGACGGCCCGGAAGACTTCAGCAGTACCCGGTTCGGCCCCATGTTCATGCCTGGCATACCCAAATCGATATAGGGGGCGCTTTCCGGGGATGCGAATTTACCGACAAGTGTCACCCTGAAGAGCAGATCCGTCATGGCTTTCACCGGTCGGGGCGTTACCTCCAGGAGAATGTCGGTTTCCTGCAGTCGTTGGCTGCACGTGCCTTGATGAAGGTCGCAATTTACCAGATGCTGATACTTTTCGGCAGCATGGCCCTCGACGGGGGGATAAACGCCGAGAATCAACAGCAGTAAGACGATCCCTAAAGTGGCAGCGGTGGGCCGTCGATCGGTGCGGGGCATCTTCTGCATCTCCATCCTCCTTGTCGAATCGTTCGGCCGGCGTGCTGGACCGCTGTGGGTCCTGCCGGCAATACCTGGTTGCGTCGGGCCGGGGTGAAAAGATCTGCTTACAATACAAACCGCCCGACATCAAGTGCTTTCCTTCCCGACAGGTAAAGCGTGCCCGTCAAATGACGATCTGCATTTCTGGTTCACACGCTTCCATCTGGAACTGTCATGATTACTCTGATATAGGTGGATCGTTCACAGATCACAGCCTTCAGGCAGCTTCGGAAACCGGCAACCACCGTAACATCGAAACAGGGAGATCCATGATGGCGCGCGGACAGCAAACATGGGGGGATGAGCACAGCCGGCAGGCGCACCTGGATGAGGTCATCGAGCGAAACAAAACGGCCAACTACGGATACCGCAAAATCGCTGCGGACGCGAAAACCGAACAGGTCATTCGCCACTTTAACTCGGTCGCCCGCCAGTACGATTTCATGAACACGTTGCTGAGTTTCGGGATTCACTATCTGTGGAAACGCACGGCCGTGAAACTGCTGGCGCTCAAGGCCGGTGACCGGGTGCTGGACGTGTGCGGCGGAACCGGCGATCTTTCCATCCTGGCCCTACGGGCGATGGGCAGGGACGGGCAGGTCGCCCTTTACGACATCAACCGGGCGATGATGGAAGCCGGGCGGTTCAAGAGCACCAACGCCGCCGCCAGAAGACAGGTGCAATTCGTCCAGGGCAATGCCGAGCAGATCGCGTTCCCCGACGAAACCTTCGATGCGGTCATGGTGGGCTTCGGTATCCGCAATGTCACCCACATGGAGCAGGGCTTCCGGGAAATGTATCGGGTGTTGAAAAGCGGCGGGAAGATGATGTGCTTGGAGTTTTCCAAGCCCACCAATTCCGTGTTTCGATGGTTCTACGACCGGTATTCCCTGCACGTGATGCCCCTGCTGGGTCAGATGCTGGCAGGTACCCGGCAGGCTTATACCCACCTGCCGGAGTCGATCCGCATGTTTCCGCTGGCAGACGAGCTGGCAGCGGTGCTCCGGCGGATCGGTTTTGCGGACGTAACCTACCGGCGGTTGACCAACGGGATTGCCGTCATTCACCTCGGCTACCGTCACTGACCTTTCAGCCGGGCCTGGATTCGGCTTGGAGAAAACCTGCCACGTGGGATAAAACCGCGCTGGTTGTGCCGGTAAGGCTGCAGAAAGGAGAATCCCATGGGAGTTGCCTTTGTGACCGGCGGAACCGGATTTGTGGGCCGCAACCTCATCGAGTTCCTGCTGGCAGAAGACTGGCAGGTGGTGGCGTTGCACCGCCGCACTTCCAACACCCGTCCGCTGGACCTGCCGGGGGTGAAGCTGGTCGAAGGATCGATTACCGACCCGCAGTCCTTGCTGAAGTCGATGCCGGAACGAGTCGACGTGGTTTTTCACCTGGCGGCCAGCACCAATATGTGGTCGCCGCGCAACCTGCAGCAAACCGAAGTGAACGTCGACGGGACCCGCAACGTGGTCGTTGCAGCCCTGCAGCGCCAGGCCGGCCGTTTCATCCACGTCTCCTCGATCACGGCATTCGGTTTTCACCGCGAGCGCATCACCGAGCAGACCCCCTCCAACGCGGCTGACAGCTGGATCAACTACATGCGCACCAAGCGACTGGGTGAGTTGGAAGTGATACAGGCCGTCGAACGCGGCCTGGATGCCGTAGTGGTCAATCCCGCCAGCATTCTGGGGCCTTACGATCGACGGAACTGGGGTGGTATCGTCAGACAGATTGCCCGGGGAGATATTCCGGGCCTTCCATCCGGTGAAGGCAGCTTTTGTCACGTGCACTCGGTTGTACAAGCCCTCATTGCCGCATTCAAACAAGGTGGCTGCGGTAAGCGCTATCTTCTTGGCGGAGCCGATGCTACCTATCTTGAGCTGGCCGCAGAAGTGGGCACGCTGCTCGAACGGCGCGTTCCCCAGAAGGCCATGCCCGACTGGCTGCTGCGCTCCGTTGCGCGTGCTTTTCTCTGGATGTCGTACCTGAGCCGAAAGGAACCTTCGCTGACCCCCGAGAAAGTCGCCTACGGCACCAACCGATTGGTGTGCAGTTCGGAAAAAGCGGTCCGGGAGTTGGATTACCGGCCGGTTTCGCTGAAGGAAATGCTCGCGGATTGCATCCGGTGGCTGCAGGCGGAGAAACTGCTGTAGCGCATTGTCGGATGCATCGGGTTGGTTTGTCGGCAGTGACGGTCGGAAGCCACGGCAGGCGATCCGGTGGCTCGGGATGATCAATACTTGTCGCGTTGCAGCACGCCTGTCAGACAACCCACCGCGCCGGCGGCTTTGATCAACTCGTCCACCTCCACCTGCCGGCAGTCAATGCCGAGGCTTTCGTAAAAAAGACGGGTGGACGGATTTCCCGCCGGCATCAGGATCTGCCGCGGCCCCAGCGTCACGAAGTTCAGTGCGAAGCCCTTGCGGGCCTCGTTTTCTTCGGGAATGAACGCCACGTCGTAACCGTGGTCCTGCAGTGCGTCTATGGCGCGCTGGGCCAGGCGCCGGGGCCAGGCCAGGGCGAGATCGCGGTCGGCGAAACGCAGAATTCCCATCAGGTGCATGCTGCCGCGGGGAAGATCGGTTTCGATGACGCTCACACCGATGTCTGCGAGGGTCGCCGATACCTGCCGCGCGCCTTCCGGGTTGGTGCGCAGCCCCCGTCCCAGCAAAACCGTCCGATTGTCGATCCAGGCGGCGTCTGCTCCTTCAAAAACGCCTCTGCCACCGACCGTTCTGAGTATCGGGATCCCCAGATTGGCCAGTTTGCGTGCCACCCACCGCTCTTCGCCAGCCCGCACGGTTGATGCCGGACGGGCCACAATGGCCCCTTCAGGCGTCATCAGCATCAAATCGGCAACGAACATCTGGTTCGGTGTCACCGCTGCCGGCGGTTCCAGGCAGTCCACCCGCACCCCTGCGCCTTCATAGGCACGAACCAGTGCGTCGTGCTGCCGGATTGCCAGCTGTGGATCCGGTTTGGCCAGCATCTGAACATCGTTGGGGTGGGACCCGTTTTCGAGCTCGACTCCCGGCCGGTGGAGCAGAACGGCTTTCAGCGGGGACCATTCATCCGAGATGCCGCACTGCCCCCAGGTAACTCCGATTTCATCCTGCATCGACGAACGGCGGGGGGACCAGCCGTTGCCCCCGTAAGCCGCCATGTTGTCTAACGACGTAAGATTCGACATGGGTCGGTCAACCTTCCCGTGGTTGGGATTTTATCGCTGCCGGACAGAACCGACTTTCCGGTATTACGGCAAACCGCGGGCAGAAGCAAGTTCAATGTTCACAGCCGGCTGGAGGAAAGTGCCGATTCCACGGCGGTTTCCCGTGCTTGTTTTTGTCCGACGCGGTGTGCTATAAGGGGGCGCGTTGGAGCGGCGTTTCCGTTCGCAGGCAACCAGTATACGAGTTTCCAGTCATAGGTAACCAAAATACAATCAGGTGGAGAAAACACAAAAACACAAAGGAGGAGCAGTCATGAAAGCAGTGTCCATTGGCCTGGTAGTTGCCCTGGTGGGGGTGGTCGGTTTGATCGGTTGTGCTGGCAAAAACGCCATCGATCTGCAATACCAGACGACCGGCATCAATCTGGAACCTTGCCCGGGGAGTTTCTCGCTCGTCCAACTGACGGACAAAAGGCCTAAATCTGCAATCGGAGTGACAAAAGACGGAAAAGAGTTTTATGCAAAGACTTCAGTAGCCGAGTGGGTTTCCAGAGCCCTGCATGACGAACTGGATAAGGGCGGCTGTCAGGTGGAGTACCACCAGAAAAACTACGAGTTCGATACGGATTTTACGCTTACCGGAGACATTCTGGAGATATTCGTCACTCAAAAATCCCTTACGGATTATTCCGCCTCCATGAAACTGCGGATTGTGGCAACCGGTGCAGGGAAAAAGGTGTACGAAAAGACCTTTTCCAGCACGCTGGGCAAAACCGCAGTTGTCTCACCAGGCGTCAATACCAAGGTGCTGGCCGAGCTGTTGCAGGGAATGATGCGCGAGCTGGTGCCGGAGGTGCGAGACAGCTTGAAGAAGTGACAAGCGGGGGGCGGCACCGGGGCACCGGAGTGAGAACCCGCAGCGGATTCCGGCTCCCCGGGGTCGTTTTTGCCCTAATTGCTGCATTCGGAGTGATGGTGATGATGATGTTCCGAATGCCGGGTGAATCATATCGGGCAGCGCTTCAGCCCCTTACAGATACAGAGAAACACCTGCAGGAGCGCCTTCGCGGGCATGTACAGGTGCTGGCCGGAGAGATTGGCGAACGCAATCTCTGGCGCCCGAAGCAGCTCGAAGCTGCCGGGCGCTACATTGAAGATCAACTGAAATGCAGCAGTCTGCCCGTTGCGCGGCATCATTATCAGGTCGAAGGCCGCAGCGTCGACAACATCGAGGCCGTATGGGTCGGGACAGACCGGCCTGGAGACATCATTGTAGTCGGTGCCCACTATGACTCGGTGATCGGCAGCCCCGGTGCCAATGACAACGGCAGCGGAGTGGCCGCCCTGCTCGAAATCGCGGCCATTGTCGCCGCTCGCAAATTGCCGCGAACCGTGCGACTGGTGGCTTTTGTCAACGAGGAGCCGCCGTTTTTCATGACCCCGCTGATGGGCAGCAGGGTATATGCCCGCAGAGCGCGGCGCGCGAGGGAACAGATTATCGCCATGTTCTCCCTGGAAACCATCGGCTATTATGACGACAGGGCCGGCTCGCAGCGATATCCGTTTCCGTTTACCCTGTTTTATCCGGATACCGGCAATTACATCGGTTTCGTATCCAATCTGGCCTCCCGGCACCTGTTGCGCCGGGTGCTTTCTTCTTTCAGAAGTCACTCCCGCTTTCCCTCCGAGGGCGTGGTGGCGCCGGGTTGGCTGACCGGAATCGGGTGGTCGGACCACTGGTCCTTTTGGAAGGAAAACTATCCGGCGGTGATGATCACCGACACAGCCCTTTACCGCTACGCACCGTATCACACCCTAAACGACACCCCTGAGCAGATCGACTATGCCGGCCTGGCGCGAGTGGTGGCCGGGATCGAACAGGTGGTTGCGGATCTGGCTGAAAACGGTCTGTAGCCGGCGTCGCTGAGGCCTTCGGGATATGCAGGGAGAGGGCAGCGACCTTTAATTGCGCGACAAATATCGATTCGTCCGTTTCCCCAATGATGGAGCCCGGTGATATCGCAGGAAGATTTTGTCCTTGCAACCCGCGGGCGGTGAAGTTACAATAGAAATTGTAGGTTATTGTAATGCATTAGCATGACAAATGCGAATCCACTTCAGGAGCGCTGCCGTGGGCAGTGGGAAGCAGCCCATTTCAACCCCTGGGGGAATCGTTGCAATCCTGCGGTAGAGAGTGAAGGAACCTTTGGACGGTAAACGGCCTGCATCCCGCAATCCGAAGAAAGCGCCTCCGATCGGAGCGATCGGGGTCATTCAGCAGAAGATTTTCGGTCTTCCGGTGGATCGCCAGGTGCTTTTTTCCAACCACAAGAAAGCCTATCGCAAGAGTATTGAAAAACGTCAGCGGAATCTGATCATCAAGGTCACTTTTCTAAAGCCGTTCGTTCGCGGCACAGAAAAGGTCCTTTGCATCACCACCTGCTATTCACCGGTTACCCTGCTCGAAAAGATCGGAATCGGTTGGCTTTTCGTATATCTGAAACGATCGCTGCTGGTTTTTACCGATCAGCGCATCTTTCACGTTCCGACAACACCTTCCTACAAGTACCGGCAATCCGTTGCCGAAATTCCTTACGCCTGTTGCAGTTCTATCCGGCTGAAAGGCCGGTCACTGGTTGTCACCTACAAGAAACACGGAATCATTGAAAGGTTTATCAGCCTGGCCGGCAGAGAGAAGAAAAAGGTCAACCAGCTGCTCAAGTCCGTATCGACGGCCGGTGAAATGGCTGAAACAGTTGCCAGAACGCATCTCTGCCCACGGTGTGCCACTGCCCTGCCGATCCCGAGTCGTCCCTGCTCGAGCTGCGGATTGAAATTCAAACAGGGCTTTTGGGCGGCGCTGCTGGCGTTGCTGTTTCCCGGCGGCGGATACTTTTATGTCCGGCAATACGCGCTGGGCGTTATGGCGGCCGTGCTGGAGCTTTACCTTGCCGGTGTCGTTGCCGTGACCCTGCAGGACATGGCCGGCGGAATCCAGACCGGCGTGCTCTGGCTGGTTTTGTCCGCCGCCGCACTCATCGTCGAAAAACTGGTGGCAGCCATCCACGCCGCTCTTCTCACCAGAGAATGCATTCCCCGCAAAAAACAGGTCGAATTTCAACCCGTCGCGGCCCGATAACCGGGTTGCACGTTTCGACGGCCGTTGAAGCGACCAGGCCCTCTCATCTGCCGCAGGCGGCAACCGGATCTCAAAAATAGTGGGTCCGGGTTCAGATTACAGCGCAAGGCATCCTTCTATATCGAAAACCAGGGGTTCAGGCGTACGCACTCGCACGTGCGGTGTCCGATTTGCGGGGCAACACCAACCCAGGCCCTTGGGCGCATTTGAACCATCGGTTCGAGTTTTCTTGACAACATTTCCCGGTAGGTATAGTTTCCGTTCGTGTTTTTAGCAAACCCTGCGGGCAAAACGCCCGCAGTTGGTCGCCTGCTCGACGGATCCTTGTTGTGCAGGCGCAAAGCAACGATACTTCAGGGGTATAGCGATGCCGGCAATTCTGTCCATCATCGGCAAATCCGGAAGCGGGAAGACAACGCTGATCGAAAAACTGATCCCAGAACTAAAGCGGCGGGGTCACCGAATCGGAACGATCAAACACACCGTACACGATATCGATCTGGACACCAGGGGAAAAGACAGCTGGAGGCACAAGGCCGCCGGCGCCGAGAGCGTGATGCTGGCTGCCCCGCATGGCGTTTCGCTGGTCAAAAGCCTGCGGGAATACGAATTGGATGACCTTGTCGGATATTTCGATGATCTCGACCTGATCATCACCGAAGGTTTCAAGCGGGGAAACCGACCCAAAATCGAAATATTCCGGACTTCGGTTCATCGGGAGCCGCTTTTTTCCGGCGGGCCGGACCTGATCGCCATGGTCACCGACTCACAGGCCGAGCGAGACATTCCTGTCTTCGGTCTCGACGACACGGCCGGTCTTGCGGACCTGATCGAGCAGAACCTGATTTCCGAATCCGGATGGAACCGGCAACGACAAAGAAAAAATACGATGGGTTGAAGTGGCCACCGCTTATCTCCGGCCGGCTGGTTAACCGCTACAAACGATTTCTTGCAGACGTGCGGCTTACCAGCGGCAAGATCGTCACCGCCCATTGCCCCAACACCGGCAGGATGACAGGATGTTGTGAGGCCGGCAGACGGGTTTACCTGTCTCGGCATGACAACCCCCGAAGAAAGCTCAAGTACACCTGGGAGCTGATCGACATGCCGGCATCGCTGGTAGGCGTCAACACCCTGGTGCCCAACCGGCTGGTGGCCCGCAGCGCGGCTGCCGGGCAGATACCGGAGCTTGCTCGATACGACAGCCTCCAGCGGGAGGTTGCCATCGGTAAGCGTTCGCGCATCGACCTGCTGCTCACCGGTCCCGGCCGGCGAAATTGCTATATCGAGATCAAGAACTGCACCCTTGTTCGTGACGGTATTGCAATGTTTCCGGATGCTGTCACCAGTCGGGGGCAAAAGCACCTGCAGGAGCTGGAGAAGAAAGCGCTTGCCGGCAGCCGATGCGTCATATTCTTCTTCATCCAGCGGCAGGATGCGACAGAGTTCCAGCCGGCCGATTCCATCGACCCGGATTACGGGCGAGCCTTGCGGCAAGCGGTGCGCAAGGGCGTAGAGGTGCTGGTGTATGACGTGGCCATCGATCTGGACGGAATCCGGCTGCGCGACAGGATGCCCTGCCGGCTGTGAGGCGCCCTTCCGCTGACGGTTTTTCTTTTCATCGCCACGCGCCAGTATGGTTTGGCGGGGCACCGCGGCGGGCCGAATCTTTCCAACGGCCGCGGCAATCAGCGCAGCGGGTTTGAAACCGAACCGGGATACAGTGCATGACGAAAACTTCCATGGACATGCTGCTGTCGAACCAGAAGAACCTGGAACGGGTGCTCGACAACTTGAAAGAAGGCATCATCGCCCACGACCTGGACCGTCGGATCTTCTTTTTTAACCAGGAAGCCGAGCGGATCACCGGGTATCGGCGCGATGAGGTGCTGGGTAAAGACTGCCACGAAGCTTTCGGAACCCCTTTCTGCGGGGAACATTGCTCGTTTTGTGACGAGGATCACCCGATCGGCGACAAGAAGGAGTACACGGTCAACGCTCCCGGGAAAAACGGCGGCGCCCGCAGAGTGGAAGTCTCTGTTGTCACCATGTCCGGCGAATCCGGGGAGCCCTTCGGGGTGCTGGCCTCCATGCGCGATATCACCGACCTGTTCTGCCTGGCCATTCGGGCCGAACAACTCACCAGCTACAGCAACATCATCGGCCGGGACTCGAAAATGCTGCAGGTTTTCCAGCAGATTCGCGATGTTTCCGACTACGACTACCCGGTTCACGTTTACGGTGAGACCGGCACGGGCAAGGAGCTGGTAGCCTCGGCGATCCATAACGAAAGTCGCCGCAGCGGTGCGCCTTTCGTCCCAATCAACTGCGGTGCGCTGCCGGAGGGGCTGCTGGAAAGCGAGCTTTTCGGTCATGTCAAAGGGGCGTTTTCGGGGGCGATCCGGGAAAAGAAGGGACGCTTCGAACTGGCTGACGGGGGCACGATCCTCCTGGACGAGGTGGCGGAGATGTCCAAGCCCACCCAGGTCAAACTGCTCCGGTTTCTGCAGGAAGGTCGGTTCGAGAAGGTCGGCGGGGAAAACACCATTGCCGTCAATGTCCGCGTGATCAGTGCCACGAACCGGAACCTGCTGCAGGCCGTTCGCCAGGGCAGCTTTCGCGATGATCTCTATTACCGGCTGAATGTGATACCGATTCGAATTCCGCCGCTGCGCGACCGCAAAACCGACATCCCTTTGCTGGTGGACCATTTCCTGAATCAGAGCGAAGCGCAGTATGGGCGGAAGCCCCCCACGATTTCCAGACAGGCACTGTCCGCAATGCTCGATTACGGGTGGCCCGGCAACGTTCGCGAGCTGCAAAACGCGATTCAGTATGCCATCGTCAAAAGCAATACCGGCGTGATTCGCCCGGGCGACCTTCCCATGGAGCTGCGGCCGAAAGAAACCGCCTGCGCCAAACCCGGGCCCGCCCGGAAGCTGGAATTGCAGGCGGTCAGAAAGGCCCTGCGCCAAACCGGCGGTAACAAGTCCAAGACTGCCCGTCTGCTGGGTGTGGGGCGCGCCACCCTGTACCGCTTTCTGGGAGATTACCCCGAAGCGCTGGATGGTCTGTGAGCAGAGCGCCGTTGGGTGAAAGATAAAAAAAGGGGGCTCGATTTCGAGCCCCCTTTTTTATATCGGTATAGATGACAGCAGGTTATGCGCTGGCTTCGAGTTTCTGACGATCGGCCATGTCCATCAGGACGCGTTCGCGGGCCTTGTCGATACCCAGGGCCTTGCGCCGTTCGTCGATGTGATCGATCATCAGCTTGGCGATATCATGGGGTTCAACAGCAAATCCCCATTTGCCCATGCCCATCTGGCCGAGCTCCTCGAAAAGGTGCTTGTGGAACTTCGTACCCTCGACGATGGGGAAGGTGACACCGAATACCGTGAACACGCCGGAGGCCACGAAATACTGGCCGATGCAGATCGCTTTTTCACTCATGTATTCCGGAGCGCATCCGGCCACCGGAAGGTCGGCGATGCTTTCACCCAGGCCGCCCTCTCGCACCATTTCGGAACAGGCAATCAGGATGCGGCTGTTGTCCACGCAGGATCCGATTCCCAGCACCGGCGGCATGCCGACGGTTTCGCAGACCTCCCGCAAACCCGGTCCGGCCATCACGGCTGCTTCGGGCGTTGTCAGTCCGGCTTTGGCCAGGGCGATCTGCGAGCAGCCGGTTTGTACCACGAGCACGTCGTTTTTGATCAGTTCTTTGACCAGTTCGACATGGACGTAGTCCTGTTTGACCCGCGGGTTTACACAGCCCACCACGCCGGCCACACCGCGAATGCGGCCGTTGATGATGTTGTCGTTCAGCGGCCGGTAGGAAGCCCGGAAGGTGCCGCCGAGCATGTACTTGATGTACTCGTGGGAAAACCCGTGAACGCCGATGTTGCGGATCTGCGGGATTTCGACGGCGGCCGTGCGGTTCTTGAACCGGCTGATCGCCTTGATGACGATATTGTCGGTGCACTCCCGGGGAGTGTGTTCGTGGAACTCGACGTGGGTGGCGCCTTCGATGTGACAGCGCGGATTGGTGGTGACCATGACCGTTTTGTAACATTCGGCCGCTTTTACCAGGCCCTGCTTGATGCACTGGACATCCACGGCCATTACATCTACCGCTCCGGTGGCGATGACCGCCTCGGTGGACATGAAGTTGCCGGCGTGCGGAATGCCGTGCCGCACCAGCACCTCGGCCCCGGAGCAGCACATGCCGGCCAGGTTGATCCCCTTGGCGCCGGCTTTTTTGGCCTCTTCGATCAGGGTCGAGTCGTTGACCGACTCGATCATCGACTCGAACAGGTTCGGTTCATGGCCGTGGACGATGATGTTGACCTGATCCTCCTTGAGCACGCCCATGTTCACCTCGATGGCGATCGGCGAGGGGGTGCCGAACAGGATGTCAGAGATCTCGGTGGCTACCATCGAACCGCCCCAGCCATCTGCCAGGGCCGTGCGGCTGCACTGCTTGGTGATGTTGACATAATCCTGGTCCACACCCATGTGGCTGCGGTGCATGATCTCCATGATTTCGCGCATGGCGCCCCGGGGGACGATGCCCTGCTTGCGCCAGGTCTCCAGGGTCTTGGGGGGTACCCGCTTGGCAAATGGAATTTCACCCTCCACAGCAGTGTAGGTGCTCTCCAGCTCTTGGTACAGGTCCTTTGCCACGTCTTCGAGCTTGCGGCCCTCGGTTTCGATGCCGATCGACTTGGCCACTTCCTCCAGCTTCACCGGGTCCTTGATCTTGTAGTCGGTGATGTTGCCATTGACCACTTCCCGGAACAGGTCGAGCATGCCCATGCCGTGGTCGGTGTGAGCGGCACCGCCGGCGGCGACCATACGGGAGAAGTTGCGGGCCATGATGGTGTCGATGGTAGCACCGCAGATGCCTACCTTGGCATACGGGTCCTTTGCGTTGAGCCGGCAGGGACCCATGAAACAGTGCTTGCAGCAGGCCGAATCCTTTCCGATGGGGCAGGCCTTCATGTTAACGGCCCGATCCCAGGCGGTCTCCATCCCGTCTTTTTTGGCTCTTTCCAGCATCTGGATGGTGGCGTCGCAAGTGGTCAGGTCGCGATAGTTAATTTCTTTTTCTTTTTTGGGAATAATCTTTTTTTCGTCAGCCATGATACCTCCCTTACCAAATAGAGTTGGGTAAATCTGAAATTTTGGGTGTTGAACCGCTGAAAAAACCGTTCCGGCAAACTGCCGACTTGCGCAAGTTAATAGTAATGATTACTGATAACACTACCTGGGGTGCCGGTTCTTGTCAAGGAAAAAAGAAAATAATTTTACCCTACAATTTCAACAGATTATGTGTCCTCGTCCGGGAAATACCGCAGCGGACTTTTCGATTGAATCCTGCATGATAATGGTTTATGTAAATAACCTTGTAACGGTTGGCTCAATTTTCGACGGAGAAAGGATGGGCTAGGATGGCGGATAATCAGGTAAAAATCTTTTCGTTGAGCACCTGCAGCCACTGCAAGTCGACCAAAAAGCTGCTTTCGGACTGCACCGTCAAATACGAATTCGTGGATGTCGACCTGTTGGAGGGTGACGAGCGGAAGGCGATTTTAGAGGATGTGAAAAAGTTCAATCCGAAATGCTCTTTTCCCACCATCATCATCGGGCAAAAAGTCATCGTCGGATTCAAGGAAAAAGAGATTCGGGAGGCATTGGGGCTGTGATGGATGCACAAAAGCTGTACGACACGATGAAAAAAGTCCAGGAAGCCAAAGGATACTATTTCAACAAGGACCGGGAGCGGGCCATTGAGCTGCTTGAGGCGCTGATTTTCAACAAGGAGCGCTACGGCTACATGGGATGCCCCTGCCGGCTGCTGTCCGGCGATCGGGATAACGACCGGGACATCATCTGCCCCTGTGTTTACAGCATTCCGGACATCGAGGAATACGGCAGCTGTTATTGCAACCTGTATGTTTCAGAAGACTGGAACGAGGATAGAATCCCGCACGTTTATGTTCCCGAGCGACGTCCCCCGGAAAAAATCAAGTTCTGACCGCCTGGCATTTGCCGCCCGGCAGCCCCCGCCGTTTATCCGCCGAAATCGTCAAAAGCGACCATTTCCGGCTCCACCCCCAGGCTGTCGAGCATTTCCCGCACCGCTTTGAGCATCATCGGAGGCCCGCAGAGGTAATACTCGATTTCGGTCGGGTCTTCGTGGTCCTTCAGATAATCTTCGTACAGTACCTGGTGGATGAATCCCGTGGGGCCGTCCCAGTTGTCTTCCGGCTGGGGCTCGGACAGGGCCACGTGGTAGGAAAAATTGTCAAAATTCTCTTCCAGCTCCCTGAACTCTTCGTCGTAAAACATCTCGACTTTTGAGCGGGCGCCGTACCAGAACGACATTTTGCGGGGGGTGTTGACCGAGAGCAATTGGTAGAAAATGTGCGCTCGCATCGGTGCCATACCGGCACCGCCGCCGATAAAACACATCTCCCGGCTGGTGTCCTTGATAAAAAAGTCGCCGTAAGGCCCGCTGAGGGTCACCCGATCGTCGGGTTTTAACGTAAAAAGATAGGAGGATGCCACCCCTGGGGGGATCTCCGGCATTCCCGGCGGCGGCGTGGCAATTCGGATCGTAAAACGCAGCTCGTCCTCATCCGGCGTATTGGCCATGGAGTACGCACGGTAGACCGGCTCTTCCGTGCGCGCTTTCAATCCCCAGAAATCGAACCGATCCCACACTTTCTTATAGGTTTCCCCGACGTGGATTTCCCGGTACTCACGTTCGTATTCGGGAATGTCGATCTGAACGTATGAACCGGTAATAAAATCCATTTTTTCCCCGGGATCCAGTTTGAGCCGCAGCTCCTTTATGAAGGAAGCCACATTTTCGTTGCCGACAACCGTGGCATTGTATTTCTTGATATTGAATATTTCGTCCGGGATGCGAATCCGCATGTCCTCTTTGACCTTGAGCTGGCAGCTCAAGCGGATCTGGTTCAGTTTTTCGTTGCGGCTCAGATGGGCCAGTTCGGTGGGCAGGATGTCGCGTCCGCCTTCTTCGACCTTACATTTGCACAGCCCGCAGCTGCCCTTGCCCCCGCAGGCAGAAGGCAGCAGGATGCTGTTGCCGCTTAGTGCCGAAAGTAGCGTCGTGCCGGTTGGTGTCTGGATGCTCTTGTCCGGATCGTCGTTGATAACGATGCTTCGATCCCCTTTTACCACCACCCGGGCCTCCACCAGCAGCAGGGCACCGACGAGCAAGATGATAACGCCGAGAAAAACGATCAGGCTGACAAGGTAGATGTCGAGCAAGTTGGACTCCTTTTTGCGGATCGGCCCGCAAAGGCTACAGGGAGATACCTGCAAACAGCATAAATCCGATCGCCATCAAGCCGGTTGTGATCATGTTGATGGCAAAACCCTGCAGTCCCTCCGGCACGTCGGCGTAACGGAGTTTTTTCTGGATGGCGGCCATGGAGATGATGGCAAGGGCCCATCCACTGCCCGATCCGATTCCATATACTATGGTTTCGCTGAATGTGTAATTGCGTTCGACCATAAACAGCGACGCTCCGAGAATTGCGCAGTTGACGGTGATCAGCGGCAGGAAGACCCCCAGGGCCGTGTAAAGGGCCGGAGAGTAACGATCGATGACCATCTCCACCGCCTGCACGATTGCGGCTATGGTGGCGATAAACAGCACCAGCTTCAGATAGCTCAGGTTTAGATCCGGCAGACCGACCCAGGCCAGCGCACCGGGTGCCAGCAGAAAGCTGTATATCAGCCAGTTCACCGGAGTGGTGATGGCCAAAACGAATATCACCGCAACGCCCAGTCCCGCGGCAGTCTGCATGTTTTTAGAAACCGCCAGAAAGGAGCACATTCCCAGAAAATAGGCCAGCAGGATGTTTCCGACAAAAACCGAATTCAGCGCAATGTTAATCAGGTTTTCCATGTGATCCATCTACCTGCTTTTTTTCAGCAGGGTGTGCTCGAGCCAGACGAACAGGCCGATTACAATGAAAGCCCCCGGCGCCAGCACCATCAACCCGTTGTTGACGTATCCCGCTTTGTACAGCGCTTCCGGAATAACCGGGTAGCCCAGAAGCTTGCCCGAACCGAGCAACTCCCGAAGGAATGCAACGCCGATCAGGATCGAACTGTATCCGATGCCGTTGGCGATGCCGTCCATGAAGGAACGCACAGGCGGATTGGACAGAGCATATCCCTCGGCACGTCCCAGTACGATGCAGTTGGTAATGATCAGACCGACGAACACCGACAGCTGTTTGCTGATGTCGTACAGAAAGGCCTTCAGAATCTCATCGGCGATGATCACCAGCGTGGCAATAACGGCCACTTCAGCAATGATGCGGATGTTGCGGGGAATCCATTGCCGCAGCATCGAGATGGCCATGCTGGAGAGCGCCACCACCATCGTCAGGGCGATGCTCATAACGATGGCGGTTTGCAGCTGCACGGTAACCGCCAGAGACGAGCAGATCCCCAATATCTGTTTGGAAACCGGGTTGGCTTCCCACAGCGCACGGGCAATGTCCCTGTAGGTCTGGGTTCTGCGAAGTGCGGTCAATGGTTTGGCTGTGGTTCCGTTCATTATTCCTTCCCATAGCGCTGCCGCAAAGCCAGCGGCTTGCGTCAGTCAGGGTTCGCCGCTTTGCTGCGGGAGGTGGAATCGGCTTTCGGCCGGCTTCGAAAGGATATAGAAACCGGTTCATACTGCTGGAGGATTTGCCGGATCCCCGCTGAAAGATACTTTCCGGTCAACGTCGCCCCGCTGATGCCGTCTACGTAATTCATCTGCTTTGCGGGCGGTATTTTATCGGTCACCGCTCCCTTGGCAATTCCGATGGAAACAAATTGCCCGGCCTGATCGACGATTTTTTTGCCCACCCAGTTGTTTTGAAACCACTGTTTTTCGATTTCACCACCGAGTCCCGGCGTTTCCGAATGCTTGTATACGGTGAATCCGGAAACGGTTGACCCGTCGCTTTCGATGGCCAGGTACCCGTGGATTTTACCCCACAGACCGCGGCTGTTAATCGGCACGATGTATGCGGTTGCTGAGCCGTTTTGGGTATACAAATAGAGACGGAAATCCTGCTCGCTTCTGCGGTTTTCTTCGACCTGACGGCCGGACGGGTCCACCCATATCGGTTGTATGTTGTCGGTGAACAGCTTTTCAATTTCCCCATAGCTGTACGGGACCCCTTCCTTGACCAGGTTTACGGATTTCAGGATATTCCGGCGCATGTCCATCAGGATGTTTTTTTCCTGGAAACGTTGCAGTCCCCTGGAGGCCGTGGTGAGGAGAATGCTGCACACGATGCACATCACGACGGCAAAAACCAGGGTTTTCAAACGATCAGACATTTGGTACCCGTTTTTTCAGCCTGATTTTGATTTCTATATGATCGAGCAACGGAGCGAACAGGTTCATAAAAAGAATGGCCAGACCGACCCCTTCGGGGTAAGCCGGGTTGAACACCCGAATCAGCACAGTCAACGCCCCGATCAAAAATCCGAACACCCATTTGGAGACCGGCATGTGGGCAGCGGAAACCGGATCCGTGGCCATGTAGGCGAAGCCGAACATGGCCCCACCCATGAGCAGATGGTAGATTGGATTGACGGCCAAATACGGAAGGCTGCCTTCCGGTGCCACCAGGTTGAGGAAAAAGCCGGTCGCCAGCAAGCCCGCGACGCATCCAACGACAATTCGATAGTTGGCAATACCCAATATAATCAAAAATACGGCGCCTACAATACACAACAGGGTGGATGTGCCGCCGATGCTGCCGGGGTAGGTTCCCACCAGCAGGGTTGTGATGCTGTAACCGGAATCTGCCAGGGCGCTCTGCGCGTCCCCCAGCCGATCCGTTACGGCGGCGATGGCCAGAGGCGTGGCGCTGGTAAATGCATCCACCGGTGCGTTGCGACCGGCCAGCAGCTGGGTCCAAACGGCATCGCCGGAAAGCTGAGCCGGGTAGGCGAAGTATAGAAAGGCCCTGCCGGTAAGGGCGGGGTTGAGAAAGTTTCTGCCCGTACCACCGAAGATTTCCTTGCCGATGACGATTCCAAAGGATATCCCCAGCGCCGCCTGCCACAGCGGGATGGTAGGCGGCAGGGTGAGGGGAAACAGGGCGCAGGAAACGAACAGGCCTTCACTGATTTCGTGCTTGCGAACAACGGCAAACAAGGTCTCCCAGAAAAAACCAACCATGTAGGTGACCACCACCAGGGGGACGACCGTTTTCAGACCCGTAAAGACGACGGCTCCAAAGTCAGTGGAAAGACCGGATGCCAGATGCGCCAGGTGTCCCACATTATAGACCCCGAAGGCGTAATGGGGCAGTAGCGCCACGATTACCAACATCATGAAGCGCTTGACATCCAGGTGATCGCGAACGTTGGGTGCGTTTTCCGTCACCCTTGCAGGGGCAAAAAAGACCGATTCGATCGATTCGAAAAACGGATACCACCTTTCAAATCGGCCGCCATTTTCGAAATGCTTTCTCCAGGATTCGAATAATTTCTCTATCGTTCCCATCACTTCGACTGCTCGATGTAATAATTCACCCTGGCCCTGTGCAGGGTTTCGGCCAGCTCGATCTTTGAAGGACAAACATAGGAACACAGCCCGCACTCGACGCAGTCGAGCAAACCGTGCTCCAGGGATTCTTCCACCTCACCGGCGAGAATCGATTTGTACGCAAACTGGGGCAATATATCCACCGGGCAGACCTGGGCGCAGTATCCGCAGGCGATGCAGGCGCGGTCACCACCGTGAATGTTGCAGTCGTAGACCAGGTCGTTTTTATTCAGCTTCGAAATAAATGTTCTCGAATAGCTCGGACGCCGGTATCCGGGACGGAAAAGCCCCAGCAGCTCCCCCTTGCGGTTGCCCTCCGGCAGCAGATTGACGGCGCTTTCGTAAAAACCGAGGTAGGTTTGATCCGATCCGACAAACCCGGACAGCACGCCTCCTTCGATGTGGCGAATGTCTCCTTCTTCCCGGCGTCCGGCGGTAATGTCCGCCAGCGGTACGCCGAGACGGGTGCGAAAATGTTTTCTCGTTGTGGCTGACGGGCCGGCAAGCACAATGTCTCTTTCGGTCGGATACGTTCCGGTTTTCAACAGGTGGGCCAGCAGCAGGACATCCTGCCCGGCGATATACCAGGCACGGTTTTCCTCCGGTGATTTTTTTACCCGATACAGGATAACTCCCGGATCGTGGGCCGGATAGGGGCCGCTGTAATGCAGGCTGACCAGCGAGGACAGGCGGTCGGGAAGAGAATCCCCGGAATCCGGTGCACAAACGTGCACCTGGGGGGCCAGTCGTTTCAGTGCCGTTAGGCCGTATTCGAAAAGTGATTCTTTCCCGGCCAGGTAAACTTCCGGCAGGGGCTGAAACGGTTCCAGGCTGCCGAGGCCGACAATGATCATCGGCGGTTCGAGTTCCATCTGCGCGTAGTCGCGAAAAGGCAACTGGCGAATCAGCGGCCAGAGACCCCCGGCAAGGATCGCTTCGATCAGCCGTTTGCGTGGAAAGGTCTCCAGTTCCGATTCGGCGATCGACTCGAACGCCACCGCCTGTTCCTGGGCGTCTCTTTCGATAACGATTTCCTGAATCACTCGTCGATGCCCGAAGTTGATCTCTGCGATGCGGCCGCCGCCGGGTGAGAGAAATCGAACGGACGCGTTGCGTTTGTCCTCGATAAGCGGTGTGCCCTGCCGAACGGTCTGACCGACCGCAACCAGCAGTCGGGGTTTGATGAAGGGGATGTGCTCCGGCAAAAGCGCAAGACGGGCTGGTTCCGGCAGGCTTTCAACCTCCGTTGAAGGGCGACCGCCGAGCTGTAGGTTGTATCCTTTCGCAATCCGGATGGTTTTCATGGACAAGCCTGCCAGATAGAGTTTGCCGGTAGCTGCAAACCGATGTGTTGATTGACGGACTGCTTATCATTTTTGATTCTCCATTTCAACCGCGCTTTCATGTTCTTCTCCATCGAGAGGTTTTCTGCCGCGGCTCATGGCCACCTGTCCACAAACAGCCGGTGGGGCTGCGAAAACTCGGAACGGTAGAGCCGTGCAGGTCAATCAACCGCCGGACGGGTGGTAAATTCTCGCTTGACTTTCAACGGACTCCATATCATTTTAATAAAAGAACATCAGAAGCCATTGGGGGTGTGAAATGAGTGAGACTATTGAAAAAAAGCAACTGTGCCGATGCGAGAACTGTGGAAACGAAGCGGAAATGACCTTTGTATGCACACTTCCGGATGAAGACGAAAAAGAGAAAAGCGAGAAAAAGGAACCGGCGCGGGAAAAAGCCCCGCAGCAGGTGAAAGGAACGGCGACCTGCACCAGCTGTGGAAACGAAGCGGACATGTGGATTGACCTCTAAAACCACCGCCGATGAAACTGCCGACAGGGAAACCGGGTTCTGTGGCTGAACCCCGCCGATAGGCTGCTTGCAGGAGCCTTCCGTGGTCGATACAGGAAACACCGATTTTCCGGCGAAACGATTCCAGACAGGGAAAACAGCCGATAGACAGGAGGATTGGCATGGAAGAACAACAAGGGATCCTCAACACAGGGTTGCGCGGTGTGACAATTGCCAGCACGCGCATCAGTGACGTGGACGGTAAAGCAGGTCGACTGATCTACCGCGGCTATCTCGTCAAGGACCTGGCCGACCGCGCCAGCTTCGAGGAGGTGGCCTATTTGCTGCTGTATGAAAAGTTGCCGGGAAGCCGGGCACTTGAACAATTCCGGTCGCGCCTGGCGGCTGAACGACGGATACCTGAGGAAATGGTGGCGGCGCTGAAAACCCGCCCGGCCGATTCCCTGCCGATGGACATTCTGCAGGCGGGCGTCAGCATGCTGGCCAATCACGATCCGGATATCAAAGAACAGGGCAAAGAAGCCGCCGACCGGATGGCAGTGCGGCTGATTGCACAGTTTCCGGTACTGCTGGCCGCCTGGGAGCGGGTTCGTGCCGGCAAGCAGGTCGTCTCCCCCCGGACCGATCTGGGGCATGCGGCGAATTTTCTATACATGTTGACGGGTGAGGAGCCCGACGACGAAATCGCCCATTTTATGGATGTGGCGCTGG
Organism: Deltaproteobacteria bacterium SG8_13; assembly: GCA_001303025.1. Taxonomy (GTDB): domain Bacteria; phylum Desulfobacterota; class Desulfobacteria; order Desulfobacterales; family SG8-13; genus SG8-13. Next base: position 2,053 of record LJNK01000015.1, on the reverse strand, counting down.
TGCTGCATGCCGAACACTCCTTCAATGCCTCCACCTTCGCCGCCCGGGAAGTGGCCTCCACCAGGGCGCATATGTACGCTTCCGTGTCGGCGGCGGTGGGTTCCTTGTCGGGAGACCTTCACGGCGGGGCAAATGTGCGCGTGATGCAGATGCTGAAGCGCATCGGATCGGTGGATGCGGTGGAGGCCTACGTGAACGATGAGCTGGATGCGGGGCGCCTGCTGTTCGGTTTGGGACACGCGGTCTACAAGACCGACGACCCCCGGGCACACATCCTGGCGCCGATGTCGGAGAGGATGTGCGCGCGCATCGGCGAGCCGCAGTGGTACGCCATCTCCAAGGAACTGGAGCATGAAGGCAAGGAGATTTTCAAACAGCGTAAAGGAATCGAGATATTCACCAATGTCGATTTCTACAGCGCGTCTCTCTATTACGCCATGGGGATTCCCATCGACTTTTTCACGCCTGTTTTTGCGGTATCGCGGGTTGCCGGCTGGACGGCCCACGTGATCGAGGAGCAGTATGCGGGAGCGGCCCAGAAACCGGCCCTGTATCGGCCCGAATCGGACTATATCGGGGACTACTGCGGTCCGGAGGAGTGCACGTTCGTGCCTCTGGACGAGCGCTGATCGGCACCTGTCGTCAGGGTATCACACACTTACTGCCTGCCGGCGGAAATAAAACATGGAGGGCGTTTGCCTCGCTCCTCCCTGCTTTATTTGGGGGGTGCAGAATCAAATCGAGCGGCCGAGCCGGGCGCCGTCCAGGATGGCCGCCTTGGCCGTGCGCGGTTCCAGACAGTCGCCGATGATATGGGTTTCATACCCCAGGGCCTTCACCTGATCGTGGATCGTGTTGTTTGACCGGATGCCGATGGCGATAACAACCTGCTGGGTGGCGATCTTCTTTTCCAGGTTGTCCGGGCCGGCCACCCATACACCGTCGCTATCGACTGCCAGCAATCGGTGCCCGGCCAGAAAACGGGTGTCTCTCTCCTTGAGTTTGCGGATCAACAGCTTGCGGGTGACCGATTCGAGGTCGCCGCCGATCTTCGGGGTCATCTCAACAATCGTGACCGCAGAACCCTGTTCGGATATATGGTAAGCGACTTCGCAGCCGGTCGCCCCGCCGCCGACGACGACCGTCTTCCGGCCCTCCAACCCCTTGCCGTTCAAGATGGCGTCAAAGGGCAGAACGATCGGATGGTCAATTCCCTTGACCTGCGGCATCACCGGTTTGGATCCGGTGGCCAGAACCACCACGTCCGGGTTCAATTCTATTACGGTTTCGGTTGTAACCTCGCAGCCAAGGTGGCAGATGACGCCGTTTGACTCCACCTGCTTTTGTTGAAAATGAATCAAGGTCTGCATCTCCCGCTTGTAGGGAGTTTGGCTGCCGGGCACCAGTTGACCGCCCAGAAAGGGTTGCTTTTCGTACAGGTGCACCTCATGCCCCCGCTTGGCGGCCACCCAGGCGGTGTTCATGCCGCCCGGCCCCCCACCGACCACCATCACCTTTCTCGGTTTTCGGGAGGGCGCGATCAGCATTTCCTTTTCACGCCCGAGGATGGGATTTACGAGGCATTCCAAGCGACCTTTTTTGAAAATCGACTGCATGCAGGTGTTGCAGGCGATACAGATTCGGATCTCGTCGAACCGTCCCTCGCGAGCTTTGTTCGGCATTTCCGGATCGGCCATCAGGCCGCGGCCGATGCAAACCAGGTCGGCTTTGCCGGACTTGATCACATCTTCGGCCGTCCAGGGATCATTGATCCGCCCCACCGCCATCACCGGAATATCCAGGTTCTGCTTGATCCGCGCGGCTGAATCCGCCAGGCAGGCCTTGGGCATGAACATCGGCTGGCAAATCCATTCGGGAGTCGAATCGTTGCCGGCCGAAACCTGTACGACATCGACTCCGGCATCGACCAGCAGCCGCAGGATGTCGATGCTTTCATCGACCGTGAGGCCGCCGGGCACAAACTCCTGCGCACTGATCTTAAACGACAGTGGATACTGAGGGCCGAGCCTTCGGCGAATTTCGGTTACAATTT
>LJNK01000089.1 GCA_001303025.1 Deltaproteobacteria bacterium SG8_13 | reverse complement strand
TGATTGCCCTTTTAATCAGTATCGTGCTGATGTTTCTCCTGCACCAGCTGCAGTCACTGCAGGAGCACTATGTCCTGGATACCGAGGCGTACTGTGAGGAAAAACTTACCAGGCATCTTCATACGCAATGAAACGATGGGGCCGGTGAAAGACAATGAGATGATGGTAGAAGGTAGACGGCGGACGGTAGGTGGTTGAAGGTTCGGTAAGGTTCGAGATAATAATAGACAGCATTCCTTCACCGTCTACCTTTTACCTTCAACCTTCTACCAGTTTATATTGACTTAAAAATTCGACTACCAAACTAATCCGAAAGGAACTTTCATGACCCTCATCGGACTCGAGCTGAGCGATGCCGGCATTATGGCGGCCGACAGCCAAAGCGGACAATTGCTTCCAGTTGACGGGCAGGACACCCATAGCCCCGGCTTTGCCCTGCCGGAAAAAAGCGGCCTGCTGGTGGGCAAAGCGGCTGAAAGCAAGGCCCATCTGTTTCCGCGGCAGATAATCAATCATTTCTGGGATCATCTGAGTACCGACCCGTTGGCGCAACCCGGACGGCATGGTCCGCAGAGCACCGCCGAAATTGCCTACCAGCACCTGGACCACATCTGGCAGCATATTCAAAAAAACGGTGACGAGATCATTATCGGTGTACCGGGGTTTTACAGCCGTCAACAACTCGGGCTTGTTCTGGGCATTGCCAATGAACTGTCCATCCCGGTCAAAGGCTTCGTGCCGCTGGCGCTGGCCGCTGCCCCCGGTGCCCATCCCGGCAAAATGATCCTGCACCTGGATATTCACCTGCACCGACTCGAGGTCACCTACCTGAAACAGGAGCAGCAGCTCACAGTGGCCGCTTCGCTAACGGGCACCGACAGGGGCTTGATCCATCTGCACCGGCAATGGGCCGAAACTGTCGGTCAGGAATTTGTCAGCAGCACCCGGTTTGACCCCTTCCACCAGGCCGCCTCGGAACAGGAGTTATATGATCGCCTGCCCGGGATACTTTATAACCTGCAGCACAGCCCATCGATCGCCTTTGATATGACCGGCGGATCGAGAACCTATGGGATTACCCTGACCCGCGATCTGATCGCAGGCAAGGCGGCGTCCGTTTACGCGGAAATCATAAAATTGATTGAAAGACTGCAAAAACAACACGGCGATAACGATCCTGCTGTGGCCTTGTACCTCAGCCAACGACTTGCCCGCCTTCCCGGATGCAAGGAAACCCTTGGCAAGCTGGGATTCGCCGAAATGTTCGAACTTGAGGAAGGCGCCGGCGCCCGCGGGATATTGAAAATCTGGCATCAGCTTTCCGATCAATCCGCTAACAATGAAATCTCATATTTTACCAGCCGCCCGTTGCCCCCATCCGGGTCTGTGCAGGTTAATAAACAACCTAAGGACACTTCAGCGGATGTGAGGCCAACCCACTTGTTGTATCGCAGCCTTGCCTATCCTATTACCGACAAGCCGCTGGCGATCGGCCGTGCCCGGGACGGCGAACCCAACGATATCACTATAACCGATGAGACTGCCGGGGTTAGCCCCGGGCATTTTACGGTGGCGCTTGTGGGCAGGGACATCGTGCTCCATGATATGAGCGCCCAGGGGACCTTTGTCGATGAGAGGCGTGTAAACGGAAATACAACCTTGAAACTGGGTCAAATCATCCGTGTCGGAACTTCCGGTGAACAATTGCAGGTGATCGCATTAATGGAGCGTTAGCCAAAATGGTGTCCCGGAAGCGTGTTTTGGTCGGAAGTTCACGGGTTGCGGATAATCTCCAATAATAATTTATCCGCCCGGTTCATCGGTTAAATATATCCTTTAATTTGAATAAACAAATTTACGCCCAGGCTTGATATGGCAATTTCAGAGGGCGGAGAACTTCGGTGAAACGTAAAAAGATAACCGTATTCAGCCTGTCTTTTCTGGATATCATCACCTGCGGTTTGGGTGCGATCATCCTGTTGTTCGTGCTGATAAATGCCAAAAGCGCCGCCCACCAGGACTCCATATCGTCTGATTATCGAGCCGAAGTCAGCCGTCTGGAGCTCCTGGTGCTGGACGGCAAGAAAAATTTGATCGAGGCCCGCAATTCACTGGAAAAAACCGAAACAGACCTGGTCACAATACAGGGTCTTTCGCGCCGGATTCTCCCGCTGCTTGAAACGCATAGAGTCGAGCTATCCGACCGGGATAAAGAGACCCTGGCCGCTAAAGCCCATGTCAATAAGTTAAAAGCCGACCTAAAATCGTTGGAAGAAGAAGTAAAGCGTCTGAGAGCCGGTGCCAAAGCCTCGGATGAACTCGGCACCAAGCTGCGTCCCTTTCCCGGCAGGGGGGATCGCCAATACCTCACCGATCTGAAAATGGGCGGGCGGCGAATATTCATCCTGGTCGATGCCTCGGCCAGCATGCTGGATGAAACCATTGTCGGTATTGTCCGCCGACGCAATCAGGGCCTGAAGGAAAAATTGCAGGCACCCAAATGGAAACAGGCTGTTGCAACCATCGACTGGCTGACCACCCAGCTGCCCCCGACCAGCAAATTCCAGGTGTATACCTTCAACGAGACGGCAGCGCCGTTAATGCCCGGTACCAGGGGAACCTGGTTGAACGCCGGGGATGTGACCCAACTGAACCAGGCTGTCGAACACATGCACAAATTGGCCCCCCAGAGAGGCACCAGCCTGATCAACGCCTTCAAGGCCTTAAAGGAAATGAACCCGGCCCCGGACAACATCTTTCTGCTGACCGACAGCCTGCCGACCATGGGCACTGAAAAACCATGGCGCAAAAGAGTTTCCGGCAAAAAGCGCCTCGGTTACTTTAATGATGCGGTCAAAGCCCTGCCCCCGAAGGTTCCGGTTAATATTGTCCTGTATCCTATGGAGGGCGATCCGGCCGCGGCCGTCTCTTTCTGGAAACTGGCCAAAGACAGTCGGGGATCATTTTTTTGCCCCTCGAAGGATTGGCCATAGCCGGAATGCGGCAGTCGGAATGTGGAATGCGGAATGGTATCCAAAGTACGCAGAAAATAGAAACCGTTTAATTGGTGTCAGGTGTCAGACGAGCTGCAGATCATGCTGACACCTGAAACCTGACACCTAAAAATAGCGGGGCCATCATCTTGCTGTTTGTGCTGTCCAAGTTTGCCGAGCCCATCATCATCGAAGAGGTGCGGGCAGACCTTCAACTGGAGGTTCAGCGACTGGAAGAAGAGCTGCATGAGATCAGGGGTGAAACCACGGTGCTCAATCGCGACCTGGTTGCCAAAAAGAAGCAATTGTCGGAAGAACAAAAGCGACTGGCACGGCTGCAGGGGGATCTGTCCGACATAAAAGGCGAATTTGCCGCGTCCAACCAGTATGCCGAGGTGCAGAACATCATTGAGGGTAAGCTTGCCAGGGCGCTTCAGGAATTGACGGAAGAAATGCAACGGCTGCTCAAAAAAATCCCCCGCAAAGTCGCCCGCCCTTCTGTTGGCGGGATCCCGGTGGACAGCGAGTATATTATCTTTATCATCGACACATCCGGAAGTATGCAGCGCAACGCCTGGCCCCTGGTTCAAAAAAAATTGGCCGAAACCCTTGAAGTGTATCCCCGGGTTAAGGGCATCCAGGTAATGAACGACATGGGCATCTATATGTTCTCCCAATACAGGGGCAAATGGATACCCGACACACCCGGCCGCCGCCGGGCGATTATCTCCAATCTGAGCACCTGGCGCTCTTTTAGCAACAGCAGCCCGGTGGAAGGCATCACAGCTGCCATCAGGACGTTTTACGCCCAGGATAAAAAGATAAGCCTCTATGTTTTCGGAGACGAGTTCAGCGGTCAGGCCATCCAACCGGTCATCGACCAGGTGGATCGAATCAACAAGGTCACCAGCGACGGCACAAGACGCGTCCGGATTCATGCGGTGGGATTCCCGGTGCTGCTGCAGGACAGATTCGGACCCGGAAACACCGGCGAGCGCTTTGCCACCCTCATGCGGCTGCTCTGTCATAAAAACGGCGGAACGTTTGTGGGCTTAAACTCAACCATCAGCATCCGATAGCCGCTAAAGCTCAAAGCCTCCTGGAGCACACGGCTCAAAGCTGAAAGCTCAAAGCAAAAGCTTGACAATACAGGAAAGCAGACCGCGGCTGGAAAGCCGCTCCCACAACGACACTTTTCAGGGAAAGGAACCATCAAAGCGAAAAGCAGCTTCTAGATTCCGTCTAAAGTCAAAAGAAAAGGCTTTATAAAGCCAAAAGTGGCTGAGAAGCGCCCTGTAGCGTTCAAAGACAAGGCGTCGATTTGATTTAAAAGCGGAGCGTACACGTTAGTACGTGAGCATTTTAGATCAAATCGCAACGCAGTATGTGAGCGCTACAGGGCGCTTCTAAGCCACTTTTTTAGGCTTCACCTATGGTGTGGTTTTCGATGAAGGTGTTGAGGCGAGATCGTTGTTGCGGTGTAAGCTCACCAAACTCCAGACCGATGCGGCGCATTTTGATCGAGCTGAAGCTAAATTCGCTCTTGATCTCAAAATCGGTGACTTCCTTGAACGGAATCCCCTCCACGCAAAGTCCGCCGCTGCCCAGTATGATTTTCAGCTCGCGGGCTTCCGAAGGGCCCTCCTGGCTGTCGATATAGCGAAAGGACAGCCCTTTGGCACTGATGTCTCTGATTTGGCCCAGTTTATTGTTGTGGTTGATCAATGCGGCAAAGGCCCCTTCCGCGACTTTAAACCGCTTGGATTGGCGACGTTCGATGTGCGCTGTAAGATGGGTCATAGGTAATAGCTCCGGATGTCAGCTCGAAAAATGATATCGCCTGAATACCAGCCACCCTGCAGGTATCTGATTTTTCTTATCCCGAGTCGAACCTGAAATCAAGGCAAAAAGCCGCGTGCTTTTTCAATGGCATGAATCTGGTTGATGGTCCCGGATTCTGCTTGACAAAAAGTTTATTCCTTATTAATCATACTCCTTTGATCCAAATTATGAACTTATCGCACCATGCGCATTAGAGGATAAAACTTACAGGGAAAGGAGAAAAAAGCAAATGTCAAAATTGATTCCACCTCATGGCGGAAAAGGTCTGACCTGCTGTCTGCTGGAAGGCGCAGAGTTGGATGCTGAAAAGAAAAAAGCCGAAGGCCTTACCAAAATCCCCATTTCACCGCGCGAAAAAGGTGACCTGATCATGATGGGCATCGGCGGGTTCAGCCCCCTTACCGGTTTTATGACCAAAGCGGACTGGAAGGGCGTTTGTGACAAATTTTTAATGGCCGATGGAACTTTCTGGCCCATCCCGGTGACCCTCTCGGCCTCCAAGGAAGAGGCAGCCGGTATCAACGAAGGCGATGAAATTGCCCTTTACGATCCTGAAGACGATGAAATCATGGCCACCATGAAAGTCACCGAAAAATACGAAATGACCGAGGCTGACAAAAAGTACGAGTGCGAAAAAGTCTACATGGGCGAGGGCACTCCCACGGCCGAGGAATTCTGGAAAATCGCCAAAGACGATCACCCGGGTGTCCAGATGGTCATGGAGCAAAAAGATGTCAACCTGGCCGGACCGGTCAAGGTACTGAGCGAGGGCGAGTACCCCACGAGATATGCCGGCGTTTACATGCGACCGGCAGAATCGCGCAAACGTTTCGAGGAACGCGGCTGGAGCGAAGTCGCCGCGCTGCAGCTGAGAAACCCCATGCACCGCTCCCACGAATACCTGTGCAAAATAGCCGTGGAAGTATGTGACGGTGTTTACATTCATTCCCTGGTCGGCAATTTGAAGCCTGGCGATATCCCGGCCGGCGTCCGGGTTAAATGTATCGACGCCCTCGTGAAGAACTATTTCGTTGAAAAAAATGTGATCCAGGGCGGCTACCCGCTGGATATGCGTTACGCCGGCCCCAGGGAAGGCCTGCTGCACGCCACCTTCCGTCAAAACTACGGCTGCTCGCGGATGATCATCGGCCGCGACCATGCCGGTGTGGGTGATTTCTACGGTATGTTCGAAGCCCAGACCATTTTCGACAAGATTCCGGCTCCCGAGGGAGAAGGTAAGGCGCTGCTTTGCACGCCGCTGAAGATCGACTGGACTTTCTACTGCTACAAATGCGACGGCATGGCTTCCTTGAGAACCTGCCCGCACGAAAAAGAAGACCGCGTTCTGCTCAGTGGTACCATGCTGCGCAAGATGCTCTCGGAAGGCGGTGAGCTGCCTGACCACTTCGGACGCGATGAAGTCGTTGCGATTCTGCGCGAATACTACGAGGGACTGACGGAGAAAGTCGAAATTAAATTGCACGGAGCTGCTACCGGAAAGGAATAGACTCGAGTAACGACCTCGTTGTTTCCAAATCAAAAGGGAGCTGCCGCCAGGCGCTCCCTTTTTTTTTAAGGATCTCTTCCCCGATTTCCACCTTTGTAAAAGGGAAGTGAGGAGGGATCTGAAAGATAGATCTCTTGCCTTATTTTCTAATAACCAATACCCAATAACGAATAACTTTCATCTCATTTAAGTGCTTCGGCGGACTTCAGATAAGGCTCGCAAGCCTCTTTTTTTTGTGCGTCGTCTCCGGCTTTTTCCATGCATTTATTGTATTTTTCCACCAGCTCGAGTCTTTCTTTGTGGACATTTTCCTGGGCCTTGTAGGCGCGATCCTGGGAAGATGAACAGGCTGTGAATACTCCCAGCATCAACGCAAGCATAACAATAACTGGTTTCATTGTTCCTCCTTTTGGTTCAAAATTTAATGTTTTTCTCCAGACCGCTGCAAGATAAAGGCCTTTCCCAATTAATCCGGTTTTGTAACCTTCAGCCTCTTACCATATGATCAGATCATTTTACAACACTAAAAAAGGGAGCCGCCGCCAGGCGCTCCCTTTTTTTATGCGGCAATTTAATCAACCAGGTTGGATATTTTGAAAATAGGGCCGGTTTCAGTTGCGACCGGAAATCCCCTAATCTCTGAAGCCTTGACTCAACTCAAGACTAGAGCCCTTATCCCTCTGCCTGCTTTTCAAGCTCATCCAGTTTGTCAGGCTCCGACACCGCGATGTCCACCAGGGCCTTGGGAATGGCACTCTGCTCGCACATAACCCGGATTTCTTTCTCCTGATCGCTGAATTCCATAATTTCGCGAATGGCCTCGATGTGATCGAGCAGCTCCTCCGGCGGGATATCATCCAGGGCAGGCCCGGCAGCCTCGGCCGCTTTGCGGGCGGCTTCCTCTTCAGCCAGGCGTTGTTTTTCCTTCAGCTCCGCCTCCATGGCCTTTTTGGCACCAGCGATCGCGCCCTGGTCGACCTGCGCCATTTCGATGATTAAATCTTCGGAGACGCTGTTATCAAAAAGGTGCTTCACCTTTTCCTCGTCGGGCTTGCCCTCGACCGCCTCGAGCAGCTTCGCTACTCTGGCCCTCTCGGCGCGTTCTTTTTCGATCTCGGCGTTGACCTGCTTCAGCTTATCTTCGGTAATCTCCAACCTACTGGTGATCACGCTGGAGGCCACCTTCTCCCCGATGAGCAGCCGGATGCCTTCATCGCCGGGCAGCTCTTTGGCCTTGGCAACGAGCAGATCGAGCCTGGTCTGCTCCACCATCTTGATCACATCCGCACGGCGCTCCGATCTTTTGAGTTTTGGCCAGGTCTTGCCGATGTCGTTGATGAGTCTGTCGGTCGCGCCGTAGGCGTCGGCGACGTCCTCGAGTTTGAGGGCTGCAATCGCGGTGTTGACATCCTTCATCAGGGGTCTTCCGACTTTGCTGGTTTCACTCATTACCCATCTTAGCTGAAGCAAATTGCCCCCATGATTCGAAACATTGTACCCCGCATTGTCGAGTTCGCCTGCAACCCGCTGAATCGATGCTTCCAGGTTGGCCGCTGAGAGATCCTGCGAATCGAGCCCGAGGATATTTTCTTCGATTGATAACCATAGCGGTTTTCTTCGGCTTGCGTCGTTTGTCGTCATTTTCCAATCTCCTTCTTAAAAATTGCGCCCGGCATACTCATTGTAGGTCATGGCCACCGTCCGGTATACCAGATGGGCCAGCTTGGAAAACGGCAGATATGCAAACAAGGCCCACACCAAAACCAGGTGAATGTAATATACCGCAAAGGATACCCCTGCCAGCCCCACCAGCCGGGTCAGCTGGGCGCCCATGCCGGTAACCCCTATCCCGAAGGCCATATAAATCAGGTACCAGTCAAAATAAGTGGACTTTTGATCTTTCTTGGAACTGCGATTTTTGATCATCAGGGCAGTGCCGACGATCAGGGCCACTCCGCTGATGTTGGCCAGCCATTTAACCGGATTGAGCTGGGACCACGGTCCGTGCAGCGGGCCGCTGGGCAGCAAATAAGATCCGTACATCACGAAAAAAAAGATGGTGGTGACGATAAACAGCCCGATAAAGCCATACAGCGTTAACAGGTGGGCGGTTTCGCGATCTTTGTTTTCAGTACACTCGGAAAACTTGCGGTGCAGCAGGATGGTCGGGATAATACGAATAAACGCCATGACAAAACCGACCGGCTCGATCGTGTCCTTGGTGGTCTTGCCTTCCGCCAGCGCATTCTGATGGATATCGGCCAAAAAGCGTTTCAGGCTCAGGGCAAAAACCGCTGCGGCAAATATGGCCGCCGGGAGCATGCACATGTCCACCAGCCAGGTGGAGAAAAATTTCCAGTGCTTGATGCCTTCGCTCATATCCGGCGTGAAATCCAGCAGCCCGGTGATCAGTCCCACCACCAGAAACAAAACAGCGGGAACAGCCAGTAGAATCGGCAATTTCTTGGGATCTTTCATGGCCCGGGCCAGCACCTTGGGTTGGGCATACTCCTCGATGGTGTAAGAGCGCACGGCGGCAATGACATCCGCCGGTTTGGCCTCCCGTGGGCAACGGGTGGAGCAATCGCCGCAATTATGGCACAGCCAGATGTCGGCGTTGCCCACCAGCTTGTCCTTCAGGCCCCATGACGCGGCTATCATCCTTGCGGGGAAACGGCCGGGTATCCGGGGAAATCGGACAGGCCACCGAACAGGTGGCGCACTGGTAGCATTTTTTCAAATCTTCGCCGCCCAGGGCACCCACTTCCTTGATAAAATCTAAATCAGGCTCAATAACATATGTTTCCGCCATATTACTACCTCCTGTACAAATGAAGAATGACGATTGACGAATGTCGAAGGAATGAATGCGATTGGCTTTAATTCGACATTCGACATTCGAAATTCGACATTCGTTAAAAGCCTTTAAACGGATTCGGGCCGAGTTCTTCAACCATTGCCACAAACTCGTTGATCATCCGGGGCAGTTTATCGTATTCGTCAATGGCCACCTGGAACTGGGCAACCCGCTCTTCTTCAAGGGCCAGGCTCTGGAGGGCGTCGCCGATCTTCTTCATTCGGATTTCCGCCAGCTCGCTGCCTTTGACAAAGTGACACTGGTAGTCGTCACCGTGCTTGCAGCCCAGCAGAAAAACCCCGTCCATGCCCTGGGCCAGGGCGTCTTTGATCCAGATCACATTGACCGAGCCCAGACACCGGACCGGAATTACGCGGACGTCGGCTGAATAGGACAGCCGGTTGAGCCCGACAATATCCAAGGCCGGATAGGCATCGTTTTCACACACCAGCGCCAGGATTCTCAACGGCGGATCATCGTAATCGTCTTCTGAAGGCACGCCGATGGCTTTTACCATGGAGCCGACGCTGTCAATGCTGTAATCGACAAAGTTGATGATCCGCTCCGGGCAGCATCCCATGCAGGTGCCACAACGCCGGCAGCGCGTCGGATTGGGTTTGGGGGTTCCTTTGGCATCGTCATCGATGGCCCCGAACGGGCATTCCTGGGTGCAGCGTTTGCACTGGGTGCAGCGCTGGAAAAAGAAATCCGGGAAGCTCATGTCCCCGGACCGCGGATGGACCGAAATCCCGCGATTGGTCGACTCCAGGCACTGGATGGCTTTTAGTGCCGCACCGGAGGCATCCTCGATAGATTCTTCCACCGTCATGCTGCGCCGGATACCGCCGGCGGCATAAATACCGGTTCGCTGGGTTTCATAGGGAAAACAGATGAAATTGGAATCCGCATAATCGTCAAAAAGGTCGTTATCGCGAAATGCCGGTCCCTGACGATAGGCCAGGTTGACCACCGGATCATCGTGGGTGACCGGGACCATGCCCGTTGCCAGCACCACCAGGTCGGCCTTGACCTGAACTTTTTCACCCAGAAGGGTGTTGTCCGCCTGGACAATCAGGCCGCTGCCGTTCTTGGAGACGGAGGTAACCTCGCCCTTGGACAAAAAGATACCCGGATCCTGTTGGATGCTTTTGTAAAAATTCTCCGTCAGGCCCACGGTGCGCATGTGCTGGTAAAACACATAGGCCTTGCCGTCAGTATGATCCTCACGCACGTACTTGGCCTGCTTGAGGGTCACCAGGCTGGTAACCGCACCGCAATAATCAAAGTCTTTGTCATTGCCCTGACCGGGGCTCTGGACAAACACCACCGACTTGGCCTCGCGTCCGTCGGAAGGACAGATAATGGCGCCGTCGGCCGCCATTTGTTCGAACTGATGATTGGTGACCACATCGGGCAGCACCCCGAAGCCCAGATGGGCAAATTCACCCTCTTTGGGCTCATACGGCCGCCAGCCGGCTGCCAGAATAACCGCGCCGAACTTTTCACCGTCGGGATCAACGGTCAGAATATCCTGTTTGCCCTTGTTGTATTCCATGAATTTTTCATGGATTTGCTCGGCCGTCAGCTCGTTGCCCTTTTCATCGAGCTTCATCTCTTCGGGCAGGGGAAAGGGAACATCAAACTCGGTCTTCTCTCCGGGTTTTTTAAAGGTGATCGTAAAGTCTCCCGGTGCCCCGGCGATTCGTGCAACTTCGGTTTCGGTTTTAACCGTGATGTTGGCATGGTCTTCCAGTTCTTTGATTTTGGCACCTATCACGGGTTCAATCAGGCCGTCATAAGGATAAGCCCCGGGCAATTGCTTGCGCCAGTTTAGGGCATGGCCCCCCAGGGTGGCCTCCTTTTCTGCGATGGTCACCTCGTAGCCGGTTTTGGCGGCATCGATGGCCGCCGAAATCCCCGTGATGCCACCGCCAATGACCAGGATCTTGCGGCTGAAATTATCCAGCTGATAGGCTTCGGGCATATCGATTTTCTTAACCCGGGCCATGCCCATCTTCAGGTAATCCTCAGCCAGCAATTGAACATGATCGACAAAATTCTCGTCATCTTTTTGCTCTTCGGTGGGGGCCGGGAATTTGTCCCTGGGATGCGACCACCACACCACCTGCTCTCTCAGGTTGACCCGATCCACGATGCAGCCGTCGAATCGAAACACATCATAAAGCACCCGGCGCGAACAGGCCGCAATCACCAGGGTGTTGACGCCTTCATCGGAGATGTCTTTTTTGAGAAGCGCAACGCCTTCCGGGCTGCACAGAACCGGGCAGGTCTTGGCGGCCAGGCCCTCTTCCTTGGATACCTCGCAAAGCTTTTCGATATCAAGGGAGTCTCCGAGCCCGCAACCTTCGCAAATATACACGCCATATTTCTTATCCATGGATAACCTCCTACCTATTCACCAGAGTTTGGATGGCCTTTAAAGCCATACCGGTTGCATTCTGATTGGATGAAACCACGTCAGCCGGCTTATTGGCACATCCGGTTGCAAACATTCCGCCGTTTTCGAAATTGTTGACGATAAAACCGTCATCGTTGTAAGTTAAATCGGCCGGAAGTTTGGCGGTTGCGGTTGTGGGCTGCATACCGGTAGCCAGAACAACCATCTCCACGGTCTGGTGGATTTTTTCGCCGGTTACGGCATTTTCGGCAACCACGGTAACATTCTTGCTGGCCGGGTCTTCACTGACTTCAGCCACCTTGCCTTTGATCAAAAAGATGTTTTCATCCTCTTTGATTTTTTCATAGAATTTTTCATAGCGGTTTCCCGGGGTTCGCAGGTCAATGTAAAACACATAGATTTTGGCTTCCGGGTAGCGCTCACGCACATAAGTGGCCTGCTTCAAAGACGCCATACAGCAAATGTAGGAGCAGTAGGGCAGATGATTTTCGTCCCTGGACCCGGCGCACTGGACGAATGCAATGCTTTCAGGCGCTTTGTCATCCGACGGACGGATAATTTTGCCCTTGGTCGGCCCGTTGGGCGCCGCCAGCCGTTCCATCATCATGTTGGTGATGATATTGGGGTATTGGCCGAAACCGAGGTTGTCGATTTTAGCGGCATCGTAAGGTTGCCAGCCGGTGGCCCAGACAATGGACCCGACGTTTAAATTCAGGGTTTTGGCTTCCATGTTCAGGTCGACGGCGTCGTATTTACAGGCCGCTTGGATACGCGTGGCATCATCGGTGCCGATAACTTCCGGCGACACGACGAACCGCGACGGGAACGCCATCTCAAAGGGCAGATAGGCGCCTTTGTTTTTCTTCATGCCGAAGTCGTATTCGCTGCCGATTTCGGACTGGCTGGCTGCGGCGCAGTCGCCGCAACAGGTGCAGTTCTCGTTGACATAGCGGGGATTGACTTTGATGGTCACATCGTAGTTGCCGGGGCTTCCGTCAACCTTCTCAACTTCCGACAGGGTTAAGACTTTTACTCTTGGGTTGTCCTTGATGCGCCTGAAGTTGATTTCAAGGCCGCAGGTCGGAGGGCATAGCTTGGGGAAATATTGATTGAGTTGAGCTACCCGTCCGCCCAGATAAGGATTTTTTTCAACCAAGAAAACCTCATACCCCACTTCGGCGGCCTCCAGAGCCGTGGTCAAGCCACTGATCCCACCGCCAACGACTAAAATGCTTCCACTAGCAGGGGCTGTTTTTTCTTCTGTCATGCTTTCCCTCCGTGCAGGTTCAATGGTAGGTTATGGGTGATAGGTAATGGGCAATAGGTTTCATCATTTAGGACTTAACAAGATCAAAAATCGAACCGCAGAATCAGGAAAACGCGAACCGTAGTACCGCAGAATATCGAATAACGAATTTCGAAGTGTTGAATCGCTTCGCTCTATCATTTTAAAATGGATAGCATTCCTTCCTTCGGCATTCGAAATTCAATATTCATTATTCAATATTCGATATTCGCTTTATTGTCTTCTAAAGCCAGAGTCGTTTTAACGACCGGGCTAACCTTCTCAGTGGACATCGGCTGATCTGATGTCGACACCAAGGGCTTCCCATGGCCCCTTACCTATACCCATAACCTAACTTGGTTAATAAAAACCTCCAGGTGTCCAAAGACACCTGGAGGTCGTTATGTTATCGACGA
>LJNK01000109.1 GCA_001303025.1 Deltaproteobacteria bacterium SG8_13 | reverse complement strand
TGGGTGACGAACGGCAGGATGCCGCCGCCGACGATGAATTCGTAGCGGGCGGCCGATGAGGTGATCGGCACCCGCAGGTCCGGATTTGCCTGGTAAAGCCCGGTCAGAATTTTCGTCACTTCTTCCGGAATTCGGTCCGAAGTCTCCATCTGCGGGAAGCGGCCGTAGCCCTCTTTTCGCTGCTGCAGCAGCTCCACGACGCGCTCGATGGGATTCGGCACTTCCAGCAGCGGACGGCGATGGTCAGTATCCTGTTCCACCCGCTGCATGATTTCCTCGGGGGTGGCGACCAGGCAAAACACCCGACCGCTTTTGGAAAGGGCGGCCGCATTGTCCGGATCAAGCATCATCCGGCCGCCGGTGGAGATAACCATCCCTTGTTTGTCAGCCAGCTCCCGGGCCAGATCAGCCTCCATGTCACGAAACACCGCTTCGCCTTTTTCCCGAAAAATTTCAGCGACGCTCTGGCCGCTGCGCGTTTCGATCTGTTCGTCCGTGTCGACGAACGCATACCCGAGCTCTTCGGCCAGCAGTTTGCCCACGGTGGTTTTGCCGGTGGCCATAAATCCGGTCAAGATGATGTTCGGTTTTTTCATTTTTTCATTCAATCTTCGGATCCGTATTGGTGATCATTGGTCATACTTGCAACCGGCAAAAGCGTCAAGCATCTTCGGGCTCGAAGCTGCGCCTGGCGGCCACAAAAGTCGGTAGGTGTTTGGCCATGTGCCAGAGGCTCCAGCGATGCTGCCACCAGCGGCGCCGGAACTTTCTGCGCCAGGCCGGGTCGGTGTAAAAACGCTTCACATGCCGGTTGTAAAGCCGGTCGAGCGCCTCACGGCTTTCGATGCCCTTCGGCACGTAGACGAAATTCAGGCAGTTCATCTTGCGCCAGTCAGCGTCGAGGAACCCTTCCCGGGTCACGGTGGACCATATGGGTGCACCGGGAAACGGGGTGAACTTGGACATGTTCATGTCGTCCAGCCCCAGCTCGAGCGCAAAGTCGCTGGTTTTGCGGATCGACCCTTCGGTCTCCCCGGGAAGCCCCATCATGAAGAGCCCCTTGGCCCGCAGCCCCGATGCCTGGATGCGCTGCACGGTTTCCCTCACTTCTTCCAGGTGTACACCGGGCTTGTGCTCGTGCAGCAGACCGGTATCTGCGGTTTCGATTCCCAGCGACACCTGCAGGCAGCCGGCATCCTTGAGCATCCCCAGCAGCTCGTCGTCGGCGTGACCGACCCGGACGGCACAGTTGAACTGAACGCCCGGGGAGTGGGAGGCGAGGCGTTCGCACAGTGCGACGATGCGGCGGCGGTCGGCGGTGAACAGGTCGTCGTAGATGTTGATATGACGAACGTTGAAGCGCCTTCGCAGGTAGCGCATGTGTTCGAAGATATACTCGGCTGAGTTATAACGGAAGCCGCGTTTGAACACCGAACGGTCGCAGTAAGAGCACTGAAACGGGCACCCCCGGCTGGTGACCATGGTGGCACCGGGTCGCAGGATGTAGCTGAACAGCGGCAGATTGTACCCTTGCGGAAACCCGGTCAGCTTCTCGTAGGCCGGAAAGGGCAGACTGTCCAGATCCGGTATGCGCTTACGCGAGGGGTTGGTTTGCGGTCGGCCGTTTTGCCTGAAAATCAAGCCGGTGACGCCGGCCGGATCGCTGCCGTCGGCCAGCTCCGCCAGGGTGGCCTCGCCCTCGCCCATGCACAGATAATCGATGTGAGTGTATTGTTCGAGAAGAACGGCACCCAGGGCGGACACGTGAACCCCACCGAATACGATTTTGGTTTGCGGGGCGGATTCCTTTATGCGGCCGGCGAGGGCGTATCCGTCCAGGAAACCGGAGGTGGTGGCGGAAAAGCCCACCAGCTCCGGCTGAAACGCGAGAATGCGATCCACATGGATGTGGTTGTCGGCGGCTGCCTGCGGCCCCAGACAGTCGTGAACCAGAACACGATGGCCTTGTTTCTCCAGATAGGCGGCCATGGAGAGCAGCCCCAGCGGGGCCATTCGGTTGGCCGTGCTCGTGATGTCTCTTTTGCCGGGGATCCAGTTGGAGCCGGTCGGATGTACCAGTGCGATGCGCATGATTGGATATCGATAGCCGCCGTGCTGTGGTGGCCTTTATAAGGGCGGATGAGCGACACATGCTCATTTCCGCGTCAAATTCCGTCTGGCGAACGCTGCGGAGCTGGTCGGGTGGCGGCAGTTTGCTGGAACCGCAGCTCGCTGCGGTCAGCCTACCGTGGCCTGCCGACACGCATTCCCCTGTTTATCAAACTGGCTGCCACATAGACAAGCCCCCCCACAAGGGCGGCCATCACCGGCGCAACCACCATTGATCCCAGCAACCATTCCCAGAGTCTTTCCAGTGCCTGGTAGCCGAGGGTTTCGAAGGATATTTCCGTAAGAAACTCCCCGTGGCGAATGAAATAGCCGACCTCGATGCACAGTGCCGGAACGATCGGCGGCATGCACAGCTGGCTGGCCGCCAGGGTGGCCACCTTGTTGAGCCGGAAATAACTCGACACGAACAATATAACCACGGTGTGCAGGGCAATCAGCGGCAGCGCACCGAGAAACACCCCCATGGCGCCGGCCGCGGCCAGCTGCACCGGGGTCACATTTTCGGTCAGCAGGGTCCGGATCGATCTCAGGGGCCGGAATACGCTGATGGTCTCCCCTGTCCGGTCGCCCGAAGATACGATCTTGCGATGCGGCAGGGGCGTGATGGACCGCATGGTCAGGTGCACGATCATCACCAGCACCCCCAGCCCGTTTCGCAGGGAGCGCCAAAAAGAAGCGGATCGAGGCGTCGAGCGACCGGACAGGCGGATGCCCACCTCCTTGATCTTCACGCCGGCCCAGGCGGCTTTTGTCAACACCTCCGTGTCAAAAGCATCCCGGTTTGCATGCAGCCTGAGCTGCTCGAGCACCACCAGCGGATAGGACCGCAGCCGGCTTTGCGCGTCTTTCAGGTGGATGCCGGTTTGCAGGCGGAAGAAAAAGTTTTTCAGCCGTCTTCGCACGGTGGACCGATCCGAAGCCCGGTTTGCGGCAGACTCCATGAGGCGGTCTTGCCGACCGATCACGATGGAGTCGCTGTTTGCGGCTACCGCAGAGGCCAACACCGCCATCTGGTCAACGGCGGGCAACCGGTCCGCATCCAGGGTGACGATGTGGGTCATGCCCATGCGGCGGGCTTGGCGTGCAGCGGTTTTTACTGCTCGACCGCGGCCTGAATCCTTCTCGACCCGGATGATCGCTGCCGGCAGGTCCCTGACATCGGCAGGCATGTTTTCCGCCGTGCCCTCGACGATCAGCGCCACCTGGTTGTGCGCGGTGTGCATGAAGGCGGCTGCCCGCTGAAGGCTTTCAACCGTTGGGCCGGTGAAGACAACCGCCAGGATGGCGGCCCGGTTTGCAGCGGCTGGTTGGGTAAGCCTGTTACTGTTCACGGTTTTCATAGGGGTCGATGTTTCATCGCTTTATTTGGAGGCATCGGCGGGCCAGGGCCGTCAGGTCCGATATTCTTTCGTCTTCAAACAGGATCTGTCCGTGCGCTGCGCGTTCGAGTGTCCCGTAATAGCTTCGCTGCGCCACCGGGGCGTTTTCCAGGACAAAGAACAGCGCTCCGGCGGCGACCTGCCCGGAGGATCCCAGCAAAGGGGGGCGGCCCAGATCACACCGGCCGCAGATCATGGTTTGGGCTTCGCCGGCAGCGATCTCCTCAACGGCGAGTCCCAGTGCAGCCATGCCGGATGCAGACGGTTCGTTGACAATGTAACTGTCCCCGGTAAGCCCGAAGCGGATGGCGGCCTCCCCCATAAAACAGTTCGGCAGGGTGTAGGCAAACAGGTTCGGACTGGCCATGGTCCCACGGTCCGGCAGGGCACTGTTGTAGTAATCGATATCGGTCCACAGGCAACCGTACTCGGTTTGGGCCACCAGACCGATATCCCGCTGCGCGGCGGACTGCTCCAGGCCGGCATCGCGCAGGGCAAAGGCGATGGCGGCCAGTCCCAGCCGTGAGTATTCATCCATGCGCCCGAAATTCTTGTAGGGTTGATCGAAAACGGCTTTGCGGTCGATCGGCGGCAGGCGGTCGGTGGTCATGGCGAACGGGCAAAGGCTCTTTCCACCTCCCATACCGGCGGCCGTAACCCAGCCCAGTCCGCTGATCAATGCACTCACGGCAGGCTCCCGGATTTCAGGACGATGGCGGCATTGATGCCCCCGAATCCCGAGTTGGTGGTCAAAAGGGTGCTGCCGGACAGGTTCTGGGCCCGGGTGGAGACCAGAGATTCGGCTTCCGGCTCCGGATGCAGCAGCCCGACGGTGGGCGGCACCATACCTTCGGCAAGGGCCTTGGCGGCCAGGGCGACTTCGATGCCGCCGGCCGCACCCAGGGTATGTCCGATGGCGCCTTTCACCGAATAGACCGGGAGGGATCGGTCGCCGAACACGTGGCGGATAGCGGTCAGTTCCATGGCGTCGTTATAGACCGTACCGGTGCCGTGGGCGCTCACGGCTCCAATCTGTCCGGGATCCAGCTGCGACAGGTGCAGGGCTTTTTCGATTGCCCGGATGAGGCCGCAACCGTCACGTGCCGGTGCGGTGATGTGCGTGGCGTCGTTGGACATGCCCCACCCGACTACAGCAGCGAGCGGTTTGCGGTTTCTTCCAGCGGCCCGTTCGGCACTCATAAACTGCAGCGCCGCGGCGCCTTCCCCCAGCGTCAGGCCGCTGCGATCTCGGTCAAAGGGGCGGCACGGCTGCCGGGAAAGCGCCTGCAGGGCAGAAAAGCCGGAAAAAACAAAGTCCGTGATCACATCCATGCAGCAGACCAGGACGCTGCTCGCCCTGCCGGTGCGTATCAGCGATGCCGCTTTGGCCACTGCAATCGTCGAAGAGGCGCAGGCCGCGTTGATGTTTACCCCCTCCGCAGTCAAACCGAGACGCCGGGAGATCAGACGGGGCACGTCGGAGGGCACCATGCCGGTCGTATCGGCTGCCTGTCCCCGACATAAGGGTTCGAGGCTGTCGATGCCTGCTTTGGTGGTCGCTGTAAACAATACGGTGTCGGCATCTGCGGCAGGCATTGAATCAAACAGTCTCTCCAGCAGGGGATGCAGCCGGGAGCGGCCGGTTCGTCCGCCGCTCGGCGTAAGCCCCGGTACGGCGGCCGCCCAGCGGGATGCGTATTGATCCACCGGAAAGTGCTCCACCTCCCGGATGCCGCTTCGGCCGGCCATGAGACGGTCCCACAATTGCTGCAGGCTGTCGCCGAGAGCGGTGACGGTGACCGCTTCGGTGAGCCAGACCGGCTGACTGCGGCTCATGGCAGCTGCCCTCTGTGGATAGATGTATTCGGGTATAGCACGGGTTTCCCTATTTCCATCCGGCAGTGACGATTTCGGGTTGCATGCGGGATGCGGCCGGAAGTGCCGGCGAGGGGGTTGCGGCGTTGCTCATGGATTCAAATCGATGTGGTCAGCGAAGTCGTTTGAAGTTTTTGCCGGCATATCCACGGATTTTGCGGTGTTTGGCATTTTTGGCGACTTCCTCGAGGGTGTCTTTGTACTGCGCCTGGCCGGACCTGCCCAGGGCATTGCACAACCAGCCCATGGCTTCCACGTAACGCTTATCCCCGGTTTTTGCCTTGTATCCTTTTAACAGTTCATCTTCCACCACCGCAAGCAGTTGCGCGTGTTTCGGATAGAACCGGACAACCAGACGGGCGCCCTTGGTCTTCTGAACCGGAATGGGAGAGCGCAGCAGGGTCACGACTTCCTGGACGGAAATTCCCACGCCGGCCGGTGCGTTGCGGTCCGGCTGGGAACCGGTTTCGGCAACACCCGGTGCGGTAAGATGCGTGGTCGCCGGTGAGGGCAGGGGGCTGACGCTTTTAACGCGCTGTCCGAATTGGATGGCACCCGTGAATGTTTCGTCCAGAATCTGGGCCTTGGCGATTTTGTCGCGCACATCGACAATTACCACCCGGCCGAGTGTCGTGCGCTCCACATCCAGCAC
>LJNK01000059.1 GCA_001303025.1 Deltaproteobacteria bacterium SG8_13 | reverse complement strand
GAGGAAGCCATTCGGCTTTGGAACACCCCCGCGCCCATTTGATCCGCAGCATCGAATCCGTCGGCAAGTTTCATCGGCGGCCACCGGCTATAGGGCCTTGACACGACTGCCCGGTTTGCGTCAATCTAATCCCTGCAACCGGCTTTTGCGTCGATCCAATCTTGATTTTCAAACCACACGCGGCACCCGCATCTCCCATCGAGGGGCTATGACCGCACAGCAGATGAATCCGTACGGCAGGCACCGCACCCCGGCACCCCAACTGTTCGGCCTGCTGGCCGGTGCTTTGATGATAGCGATGACTGCAATGACGCATGCTGCTTCCGTTGCCGACCTGCAACCCAAACTGCCGACCCGCGTCAGTGGCTGGCAGGCCGAGGGCGAAGACCGCACCTTCGACGATCGGACGATATTTGGCTACATCGACGGTGCCGGCGAAGTCTACCGGGCCTACAATATGCGGGCCTGCCTGTCGCGCCGCTTTGCCAAGGACGGCCAGACCGACATCACCCTGGATGTTTTCGACATGGGAAGCCCCGAAGATGCCTTCGGTGTGTTTACCCACGACACCGACGGCGAACGGGTCGATATCGGCCAGGACGCCCGCTATCGGCCCGGTTGGCTCAGTTTCTGGCAAAACCGCTTCTTTGTTTCCATATACCTTGACGAGGAAAGTGCGGCGGCCGAGCTGGCGGTAAAAGAGCTGGGAAAACAGGTGGCAGCCGCAGCCGGCAAACCCGGCAAGCGGCCGTCGATATTGGGACTGCTGCCGGCAGCGGGACTGGAGGCGGGCGCTATCCGCTTTCTGCACCACCCGATCGTGCTCAACTACCACTATTACCTGTTCGACCAGAACATTCTGCTGCTGTCCCCCCGGACCGACGCAGCCCTTGCATCTTACCGTCGCGGTGGCGAGCAGGCCCGGCTGCTGTTGATCTCATATCCGCAGGCCCGGACGGCACGGGAAGCCCTGGCAGGCTTCCGCAGGCATTATCTGCCCGATGCCGGCAGCAGCGGTTTTGCCCGCCTGGAAAACGGCAAGTGGTCGGCCGCGCGGCAGCGGGATCGCATGTTGACGATCGTGCTGGAAGCCGACAGCCGTCGGTTTGCCGAAAACCTGTTGATGGAGGCCGAACGAAACGCCTCCGGGGAGTAGGATCGATGCCAAACAAATCGAGCAAACCGGTGATCACCCGGCGGGACTTTTTGAAAACCGGCAGCTATTTCGCCGCCGGCAGCCTGGTGGGGCTGCCGTTGCTGCACCGGGCATCTGCGCAGACTGCCGCCAAAAGCCGCGTGGTTCTGATACGCGACCGGAGCGCGGTCGATGAAAACGGCCGGGTCAACGGACCGGTGCTGGAATCGATGCTGGATCAGGCCGTGGTCGCCATGCTCGATGCGCCCGATGCCGCATCTGCCTGGCGGCGACTGTTCGGTCCGGACGATGTGGTCGGCATCAAGACCAACGCCTGGTTCCGGCTGCCCACCCCGGAAGCCCTGGAAACCGCCCTTGTTTTTCGTCTCGGTCAGGCGGGGGTCAAATCCGGCAGCATCGCCGTGGACGATCGGGGCATTCGCGACAACCCCGTTTTCATGCGATCCACGGCGCTGATCAACGTGCGGCCCATGCGGACGCATCACTGGTCGGGCCTGGGCACGCTGCTGAAAAACTACATCATGTTCGTATCGGCACCGTGGAGCTATCACGGCAATGCCTGTGAAAGGCTGGGTGCCATCTGGCAAAAGCCGCAAGTGGCGGGCAAAACCCGCCTCAACATACTGGTCATGCTCACCCCGCTGTTTCACGGCATCGGGCCCCACCACTTCAGCCGCCGCTACGTCTGGCCTTACGCCGGGCTGATCGTCAGCACCGACCCGGTGGCGGCCGATGCCACCGGGGCCCGGATCATCGAGGCCAAAAGAAAAGCGTTTTTTGACGACCAGCGCCCCATCAGTCCCCCTCCGCTGCACATCGCCGCTGCCGACACCCGCTTCGGCCTAGGCAACAGCAATGCGGATCGCATCGAACTGCTGCGGCTGGGATGGGGCGAGCAGATCCTGATTTGACAATGGAGGAACCACCATGGAGTTCGATCACCGGATGACCCGCAGAGAGACTCTGCACACGTTGTTGAAGCTCACCGGCACCGCGACCCTGGCCGGCGCCGGCTTCTGGCCGACGGCCGCCCGCAGTGCCGCTCAAAGAAGGCGTTTTTATATCGAGGTGGCAGCCCGTTTCGAAGGGACTGACGTCAAGACCCTGACCCGTAAAACCTTCGAGGCTGCCGGGGGCATGCAGCGCTTCGTCTCCAGAGGCGATGTGGTGGTGATCAAGCCCAACCTCTCCTGGGCCCGGCGCCCGGAACTGGCGGCAACCACCCACCCGGAGGTGCTGCAATCCGTCATAGAGCTCTGCCAGGAAGCCGGTGCAAAAAAGGTGCGAATTGCCGACAACACCATCCATGACGCCCGGCGCTGTTTCGCCATCACCGGTGCCGGTCAGGTGGCCAAACAGACCGGTGCAGACCTGATCTACCCCCGCTCTTCGCTGATGCGCGACATGAACCTGCGCGGCAGCCGCCTGGAGGTCTGGCCGGTGTTCACCCCCCTGGTGGAGGCCGACAAGCTGATCAACCTGCCGGTGGCCAAGCATCACTCCCTCAGTCGCCTGACACTGGGCATGAAAAACTGGATCGGCGGCGTCGACGGCAGCCGGTGGTCGCTGCACCAGGACATCAACCAGACCATCGTGGACCTGGCCCATTTTTTCGAGCCGACCGTCACCCTGATCGATGCCGTTCGCATCATGACCCGCAACGGTCCCTCCGGTGGCAGCACCGCCGACGTGGCGGTAAAGAACACCCTGATCCTCAGCGACGATCCGGTGGCCGCCGACGCGGGTGCGGCCATGCTGTTCGGCAGCCGACCGGAGGAGATCGGATTCATCCGCCTCGGGCAGAAACAGGGTCTGGGAACGGCCGATTTTCAGCAACTCGATTACCGAAAGGTGGCCGTGTGACCGCCCGCAGGCTGGTTTGGCTCCGGCGCTCCTGCCAGGCCCTCTTTCTGGCATTTTTTCTGCTGCTGCTCGTCGAAAGCCGGCTGCCCCTGGACGTCTACCAGGACTATTCGCTGGCCTTTCTTTCCGATGAAGACCTGCGGCTGTGGTGGCCGGTGACCTTCTTTTTCCAGCTCGACCCCCTGGTGGGGCTTACCTCGCTTCTGTCTGCAGGAGTGCTGATCAGCGGGTTTTTCTGGGGGGCGGCGGTCCTCGTGCTCACACTGCTGCTCGGTCGGGTCTTTTGCGGATTCGTCTGCCCTTTCGGCAGCACCCACCATGCTGTCAGCTGGTTCAAGCCGTCTTTGAAGGGCGACCGGATGGTGCGCGCCAACCGTAAAAGCGGCGGTCAGCGGGTCAAATACTTCCTGCTGATCCTGCTGCTGGCCGCTGCGGTTTTGGGGCTGAACGTGGCCGGCTGGCTCGATCCCATCGCCCTGCTGTTTCGATCCCTGGCCCTGGCCGTGCTTCCGGCGGTCGGCAACGGTCTTCGCGCCGTGTTCGAAGCCATGGCGACCAGCGACATTCGAATCGTAAAGCTGCTCAGCTACGGCGCCGAGATCCTGGTGGCACCGGTTTTCGGTTACGAGCCCAAGGCCTATCAGACCGCCTGGCTGATCGGGGCGCTGTTTCTGACGATTTTGTTTCTCAACCGCATCCGGCCCCGCTTCTGGTGCCGGTTCCTGTGCCCGCTGGGCGCCCTGCTGGGCCTGTGCTCCCGGTTCAGCCTGCTGCGCCTGGAAAAATACCCGGACAAGTGCACCCAGTGCAACCTGTGCACGCGCAGCTGCCAGGGAGCGGCCTGCCCGCAGCCCGGAGAGAGCTGGCAGACCGCCGAATGCGTGACCTGCTTCAACTGTTTTGACGTCTGCCCCGAAGACGCCCTGACCTTCACGTTCAGGTTCACGCCCGTAATGACCGAAAAGCCCGACATCGGAAGGCGCGCCGTAATCGGGGGGCTGCTGGGGGGCGTTTCGCTGCCCCTCCTGGGACGTCTCGACGGCCTGGTGGACAAAACCGGCGACCCGCGCCTGATCCGTCCGCCCGGATCGCTGCCCGAAAGCGAATTTTTGCAGCTGTGCCAGCGCTGCGGCCAGTGTATGAAGGTTTGCCCGACCAATGCCATCCAGCCGACGCTGGCCGAAGCCGGTATGGCCGGGTTCTGGTCCCCTCACCTGGTCATGGTCCAGGGTTACTGCGAGTATACCTGCACCCTGTGCGGCAGCGTATGCCCCACCGGCGCCATCGCCCGGATCAGCGCCAGGGAGAAGGTCGAACGGCCGGTGAAGATCGGTTCGGCTTACGTGGACCGCGGCCGCTGCCTGCCGTGGTCCGGCAACGCACCCTGCATCGTCTGCCAGGAGCATTGCCCCACCTCCCCGAAGGCCATCTACCTGATCGATGAGTTGGTTTCAGGGCCCGAAGGTAAAAAACTGCAGGTGCAGCTGCCCTATGTAGACTTGAAAAGATGTGTGGGGTGCGGCATCTGCGAAAACAAATGCCCGGTCAGGGGTCTTCCGGCCATCCGCACCATTGCCGCCGGCGAGTCGCGATCGATGCGCAACCAGATCCTGCTGCTGTAACATCACCCTCGGCTCAAGAAAAAGCGTTGGGCGATGTTACGACCGCCAGACTGTCATTGGTTCGGCTGTCCGGCCGAAGCCGGCAGGCCGGTATTTGGCATTCCGCCTGAAAGATGCGCTTTTACGCTGATCGCGGGTGTCCGGCCAGGCTCATGAGAAGGTCGGACCCCAGCGCGCCTTTGCCCGCTGACGAACGCCGTCCTTTTGTTCCCGCGGCCTTTGACCGTATCCAACTTTTTTTCGGCCCGGACCGCTTTGGGTTTGCAGGTGCCGAAGCGACGCCCTGCTCGCTGTGCCGGCTTCCGCCTGGCCGCCGGAGCGCTTGTTTCTCCCGCAGCTGTGCAGCGTGGCCCTGTTTCTGCGCGGCTGCGTAGGTGACCTTGTTGCCGAGAACCTTTGCGATGGAACGCAGCGGGTCTTTGTCCTGACTGCTGACAAAGGTAAAGGCGTCACCGGTTTCACTGGCCCGACCCGTTCGGCCGGTGCGGTGGGTGTAGGCATCAACCGTGTCCGGGATGTCGTAGTTGATCACGTGGGAAATCCCGCGCACATCGATTCCCCGGGCAGCCACATCGGTGGCCACCAGGATCCGGTAACGGCCGCTGCGGAACCCCTCCAGTGCGCTCTGCCGCTTGTTCTGCGACAGGTTGCCGTGCAGTGCCGTGGCGCCGTATCCGGCTTTTTCGAGCCGCCGGGCGAGGCTTTTGGAGCGATGCTTTGTGCGGGTGAACACCAGCACCGCTCCGGTTTCGATGCGATCGAGAATTGTCTCCAGCAGCGCATTCTTTAAATTCGATTCGACCGGATAAAAGGTGTGCGAGACGGTGTCCGCCGGAGCGGTGGCCCCGATTTGCACCCGTACCGGATCTTTCTGGATCTGTTTTGTCAGATCCCTGACATCGTCTGGCATGGTGGCGGAAAAGAGCAGTGTCTGACGTGCGGTGGGCAGGTGCCGCACGATTTTTCGAATGTCCGGCAAAAAGCCCATGTCGAACATCCGGTCCGCTTCGTCGAGCACCAGCACCTCGACCCGGGAAAGGTCGATGGTGCCGCGCTGCATGTGATCCAACAGCCGGCCGGGGCAGGCCGAGACGATCTCCACGCCCTTGCGCATCGCGGTGATCTGCGAATGAATGCTCACCCCACCGTAAATGCTGGCGCTTTTGAGCCCCGTCTGGCGGCCCAGCTGCCCGAAAGCCTCGTGGGTCTGTTCGGTCAACTCGCGGGTCGGCGCGATGATCAGGGCCCGGACCGTTCCCCGCGGACCCTTCAGTAGGCGCTGGAGTATCGGCAGTGCGAATGCTGCAGTTTTGCCCGTGCCCGTCTGGGCAATTCCCGTGAGGTCCCTGCCTTTGAGAATCAGGGGAATCGATTTTGCCTGTATCGGCGTGGGCGAAGTGTAGCCGAGCGCTTCTACTGCGGCGCTCAGCCTGGGATCTAAATGTAGTGTTTCAAATTTCATGAATTGGTTTTCTTTCTTGTTTTCCTGTTCACCCTTCACACTGCTGTGCAAAGGGTCTTTTGTTAATGTGTTTTCGGTTGTTGTCGTCTTGCCGGTTCTGGTTTCTTTTTTCACTGCCTCCTGTCGTGTTTGCGGGCTGAGCGAAGCCCTAAAAAAAGCCCACGGGATTTAATTCAAAACCCCGTGGGCTTTCGTAAAAGTTGCCGGATTTTTGATTAAAGCGGTAAATTCGTGACAAATGTCAACTGGCACCTACTATACGGGCGATTGCCCTTCGTGTCAACTGATTAGTTTCGCCCCCGCGCCGAGAGTCGTTTGCACCTGTCGCCATGTTGCCGGCCCGCCGTCTAAACAATTTCACCGGAGCAGCGCATCGAGGCGCCCGGTTTGCTATCCGGTCTCGTAGCAGGCCGTTATCTCCCCGAAATACAGCGTGTGATAGTCTTTCTCCGCGTAGAGCGGCTCGAAGTCCGGGGTCATGTCGGCCGGATCCATGGCGGACTTGTAGACGATCCGGCACTCGAAGTGCAGCCCGGGCACGTCGATGACCGGAGAGGCCACAGTTTTGCCGTCGGCCACCGAAAGGCCGCACTCTTTGTACTTGTCTTTGTCGCGGCCGGACTTGGTGCCGCAGTACATGATCTCTTTGTGCATGTCCCCGGAAGGTATCGACACGGTGAAATCGTCCGCCTCCTCGATGATGGTGAAGGTGTGGCGGGAGTCGCGCACGGCAACCATGAAAACCGGTTTTCTCCAGCACACCCCGACAGTGGCCCAGCCGATGGTCATCGTATTGAGCCGGTCGCCGGCTTTGACCGTCAGAAAAGCGCCTTTTTTGATTTTGCCGATGGCTTCTTCGGCCACGGACAGGTAATCGACGTCCTTCATCTCGAATCCTTTCTTTTAGAGATATTTGGGTTGCAGATAGTCCAACATAAGATTGGTGGTCGCAAAATCAACGCGGGCTTTTTTTGTGGCCGTGACCTGTCCACTTTGCTTGTTGACAAGCCCATACCGGTATGCAATATATCGCATCCACGTGTTCGGATTGGCCGCCCTGCCCCCCTGTCAGACGGTGAAGCGGTCTCCCCGATCTGCGGTTTCCACCATCAACCTTTTCACCCTCTACTTTTTGCCGGCGACCCAAACGATGCCGATACCGTTGCGCACCAAACAGTTGAACCGCTCCCTGATGCGAGACGAGGTTTACAGCACCCTTCTGCAGTGGATCATGGAAGGGGAGCTGCGGCCCGGAGAAAAACTGCTGGACTCGGAGCTGGCCGAATATCTGGGAGTCAGCCGCACCCCGGTCAGAGAGGCGCTCAAGCGCCTGGAAGACAAGGCCCTAGTGGAGGCTGCCGCCAATCGCTGGACACGGGTGACAAAAATCACCATCGATGCGGCCGAGCTGATCTACCCTGTCATCTGGTCACTGGAAGAGCTGGCCGTATTTACGGCCATGCCCCGGCTGACGGGGCCCAAACTCGCACAGATGAAGCGAGCCAATGCGGATCTGGCCGAGGCACTGAAAAACCACGAGCCGGTAAACGCTTCGAAGGCCGATGCCCGTTTTCACGACGTGTTCATTCAAGCATCGCAAAATCCTTACCTGATAGACATCCTGGGGGATCTGAAGATCAAGCACCGCCGGCTGGAAGTCATTTACTTCGAAGGAACGACCTGCGCTTCCGATTCGGTCCGCGAACATCAAAAAGTACTCGAGGCACTGGAGGCCAATGACGCCGAGCAGGCGATGGTGCGCATTCGGGCCAATTGGACTTCCAGCCTGACGCGACTGCGGACCAACCCAGCCGCAACCGGAACGGCCGGCCGGCACCCCGGCGGCGACTGCATGTGAGGTGGTATATGAGCATCGATTTTAAAAAGGTCCTGTCCCTGGCAGAAACATACAAGCCAGAGATCTCCCGGTTTCTGCGCGACATGGTTGCGATACCCAGCGAAAGCTGCGGTGAGGAAAAAGTTGTCCAACGCATCCGCCAGGAGATGGAATCGGCCGGCTTCGACCGGGTGGAGATCGATCCCATGGGAAACGTGCTGGGTTATATCGGCAGCGGCAGCCACCTGGTCGCCCTGGACGCGCACATCGACACGGTCGGTGTCGGCAACCTCGAAAACTGGAACCACGACCCCTACCAGGGGCACGAGGACGACGAGATTATCGTCGGCCGCGGCACCAGCGACCAGGAAGGCGGTATGGCCGCCATGGTCTACGCCGGCAAGATCATCAAGGACCTGAACCTGCAGGGAGACTATACCCTTCTGATGACCGGAACGGTGCAGGAAGAAGACTGTGATGGATTGTGCTGGCAGTACATCATCGAGGAGAGCAACATCCGCCCCGAATTCGTGGTCTCCACCGAGCCGACTGCCTGCCGGATTCACCGCGGGCAGCGGGGGCGCATGGAGATAAAGGTGACGGTTTCCGGTGTCAGCGCGCACGGATCCGCCCCGGAGAGGGGCGACAACGCCATCTTCAAAATGGCCCCCATCCTCAATGAGCTGCAACAGCTGCACGAAAGGCTGGCAAGCGACCCCTTTCTGGGCAAAGGGTCTTTGACGGTTTCCGAAATCTTTTTCACGTCCCCTTCGCGCTGCGCCGTAGCCGACAGCTGTACGATTTCCGTGGACCGGCGCCTGACAACCGGCGAAACATGGGAATCTGCCATTGAAGAAATCCGTGCATTGCCCGCCGTGCGCCGCGTCGGCGCCGAGGTGTCCATGTATGATTATCGTCGACCGGCCTACACCGGGCTGGTCTACCCCACCCAGTGCTATTTTCCTGCATGGACGATCGAAGAGGACCATGCGGCCTGCCAAACCCTGGTGGACGCCTATGAGCGCCTGTTCGAACAGCCGCCGGTCGTGGACAAGTGGACATTTTCCACCAACGGCGTCGCGATCATGGGGCGCTACCAGATCCCGTGCGTCGGCTTCGGACCGGGACACGAGGACCAGGCCCATGCGCCCGACGAGCGCACCTGGAAAAGCGAGCTGGTCAAGGCGGCTGCCATGTACGCCGTAATCCCTTCGATTTACGTGCAGCATCACGCCGGACGATAAAAGGCGGCCTAAGCATTATGGGAAAACTTGCCGTTATTGCCATTGGCGGCAATTCGTTGATAAAGGACAGCAAGCGTCAGGATGTGGACGCCCAGCTGGAGGCGGTGCGCGAAACGGTCGATTGCATCGTGGAGGTCATCGCCGACGGCTGGGAGGTGGTGATCAGCCACGGTAACGGACCGCAGGTCGGATTCATCCTGCGGCGATCGGAAATCGCCTTTGCATGCGGGGAGCTGCATTTCGTGCCGCTGAAAAACTGTGTGGCCGACACCCAGGGCGCCATCGGCTACCAGATCCAGGAATCGCTGTGCAACGCACTGCGCAAAAGGGGGATACCCAAGTCGGCGGTGAGCGTGGTCACCCTGGTGGAAGTGGACGCCGACGATACGTCCTTTGCAGTTCCAACCAAGCCCATCGGCGCTTATTACAGCGCGGAAAAGGCGGCAGAGCTGCTGCGTCAGCACCCGGAATGGACCATGGTCGAAGACGCGTTGCGCGGATATCGCCGCGTGGTTCCCTCCCCGGCGCCCATGCGCATCGTTGAGCTGGATGCCATCCGGGCGCTGGTGGCCGACCGGTTTTGCGTGATCGCCGCCGGCGGGGGCGGCATCCCGGTGGTGGCCGACACCGACGGCAACCTGCAGGGAGTCGATGCGGTGGTCGACAAGGATATGACATCGAGCCTGCTGGCAACAGGTTTGGGAGCGGATATGCTGGTGATCTCTACCGCTGTCGACCGGGTCTACCGCAACTACGGGAAACCCGATCAGTCGGGTATCGATCGAATCACGGCTGCCGAGGCCCGTGAACTAGTGAACCAGGGGCATTTCGCTGCCGGCAGCATGCAGCCGAAAATCCTTGCCGCCGCAGGTTTCGTGGAACGCGGCGGCCGCGAGGCCGTCATCACCAACCCGGAAAACCTGCGCCGGGCGATCGCACATCGCAGCGGCACACGCATCGTGCGCTGAACCGGCCCGCACAGTCGAGCGGCGGCAGACCGAAATGCTGTCCGGCTGGCTTGCACCTGAAATCGTCACTGCAACGAGAATACATATTCGCAGGAGCTGGGGGCTTAGATGAATGTGGAGAAGCTGAACCGTTTTGCCTACCGGCTGAACTGGGTCGTGGAGCGGATCTGCGCCCTGCTGGTGGGCGTCATGGTGGCGGTGATCTGGTTCGGCGTTCTCGAGCGCTATTTTCTGGAACTGGGCATCACCTGGACGGAAGAATTTTCCCGCTATGTGATGATCTGGGCGGCCCTGCTGGCCGTCTCCTGCGGGGCTTATTACCGGGAGCACATCGGCCTGGAGCTGTTCAACCGGTTTTTGCCGCCCAAAGTCCTGCGCACCCTGGTCGTCTCCCTGGATGTAATCGGGATCGCCTTTTTCTCTTTTCTCTTTTACTACGGCATTGGAATGACCGTCTCCGGAGCCGGCCAATTCGCCACCATTTTCGGAATGACCATGGTGGTGCCGTTTGCTGCGGTGCCGGTGTCTTCGGCCTTGACGGCCGTACAGATATTTGCCGCCATGTTTCGGATCCCGACCGCAGCTGCGGACCCGGCAAATGAGTAAAGGGGAGCTGCCATGTTTGCTGTGATCGCCATATTTTTCTTTTTCATCCTCATCGGCCTGCCCATCGGCGTCACCCTGGGTGTGGCCGGGGTTGCCGGCCTGCTTCAAATCGGCGGCGAAAATTTTCTGACCATGGCCCCCAAGCGGTTTTTCGAGGGTCTGGACCTGTTCACCTTCATGGCGATGCCGTTTTTTATCCTGGCCGGAGAGATCATGAACCGTTCCGGTATCACGCAAAAGCTGGCCGCCTTTGCCGATGCGCTGATCGGTTACACCCGCGGGGGCCTGGCCCACTCCAACATGATCGCTTCGGTTCTGTTCGCCGGTATGACCGGCGCTGCCGTGGCCGATTCGGCCGCCTTCGGCAACACCCTGGTGCCGGCAATGGTCAAGGAAGGCTACTCGCGCCCCTTTTCCTGCGCGGTGACCGTGGCCGGTTCGATCATCGGGCCCACCATTCCGCCTTCCAACCTGATGGTGATTTACGGCTCGTTGATGGGGGTTTCCATTGCCGGCCTGTTCGCCGCCGGTATTTTGCCGGGGCTGCTGATCTGCCTGCTGTGCATGGCGGTCATCGCAGCCCTGGGGAGGCGGCTGAACCTGCCCAAAAGCAAGGAGCGCTTCAGCCTGCTGCGCATCCTGTGGGCATTTAAAACCAGTTTCCTGGCCCTGTTGATGCCGGGCATCATCCTGGGCGGCATCCTGGGCGGTATCGTCACCCCCACCGAGGCGGCGGCCATCGCCGTTTTTTATGCACTGCTGATCAGCACCCTGGTCTATCGGGCGCTGACCTTTGCCGATATCCTGGAGATGCTCGTAAGAACCGCCCGGATTACCGGCATCGTTTTTTTGATCATCGCCAGCGCTTCCATCTTGAGCTGGTGGATGACCTTCATGCAGATCCCCCAGAAAATAGCGGAATTTTTCCTTTTCCTGTCCAGCGACCCGCGTGTGATCATCGCCTTGATCCTGGGGCTGCTGCTGGCCATCGGCATGTTCATGGACATCAACGCGGCACTGATCATCCTGGCACCGGTGCTGGCTCCGCTTACGGCCACCATCGGCATGGACCCCGTGCACGCCGGCATCATGATCGTCCTGGCACTGAACATCTCGCTGATGACGCCGCCGGTGGGCGCCTGCCTGTTCGTGCTGTCGTCGATCACCGGGGAGCGGATCGAGCGGATCAGCGTCTCCCTCATACCGTTTTTGATTGTCGAGGTGCTGGTGCTGATATTGGTGGCCTACTGGGACAAAATGACCCTTTGGATTCCCCGCATTTTGCTGGGAATGTAACTCCGTGAAGGAGCCTATGCACTCCATACGAAGGAAGATCCATACAACCGGTACCCGACATAATGTCGCGTGTCTGGTATCACCAAACGCGCTTGTCGCCTCTGAAGCGAAACCGTTCAATGGATGGCAACCAGGTTGCCGAAACAAGAAGGAGGAACGAATGAACATGAAATTGATGTCAAAAGTATGCGTGGTACTCACACTGTCGATTTTTACCATCATCGGTGCAGCCGGTGTGGCCGCAGCGGCCAAAACCATCAAGCTGCATCACTTAAACAAGGACGATCCCTTCGACAACCCCACCGGGGCCATGGCCACGGTTTTCAAAAGCCTGGTGGAAGCCGGGACCAACGGTTCGGTCATGGTGCAGACCTTCCCCAATGGACAGCTGGGCAAGGACGCCGAAGTGCTGCAGCAGGTAAAAGCCGGCGTGATCCAGTCGGGCATTCATTCGGTCGGCGGATTTGCTTCCGGCTATCCGCTCATCGGTGTGCTGGACATCCCGTTCGCCTTTCCCAACATCAGCGCGACCTATCCGGTGTTTGACGGTTCCTTCGGCAAAAAGCTGTCGGCCGACATCGAAAAGAAAACCGGCATGCACGTGCTGGGATTCGGCGATTCCGGCGGATTTTTCCAAATGACCAACTCCAAGCGCCCCATCCAAACCCCGGCGGACATGCAGGGGTTGAAAATCCGCACCATGGGCCTGGACACCCACAAAACGATCATCAGCTCGCTGGGCGGGCAACCGGCCGCGATCGCCTGGTCGGAAGTATACACCGCCCTGCAGACCGGCGTCGCCGACGGGCAGATGAACCCGATCCCGATCATCGCCTTTGCCAAGTTCGACGAGGTGCAGGGATACCTGACCCTAACCGGTCACCTGTTTGCCCCCTACGTCTGGGTGATGAACCAGAAGTTCTGGGACAGCCTGACACCGGCCGAACAGGAAGTGGTCACCTGGGCGGCCAAGTCGGCCATTGTTGCCGGCCGCGGAATGGGTCGCGTTATAGAAGCATCCGAACGCGGCCTGCCGGCGCTGTCGAAGCGCATGAAGGTAAACGCCTTGTCGGCCGAGCAGAAGGCTCAGTTTCAGCAGATGGCCATGCCGAAGGTCAAGGCGCTGATCGTCGAAAAATTCGGCTCCGAGGGTGAAGACATGCTCAACGCCTTTCTGGAAGCCGTCAAAGCCGCCCAATAACCTCTTGGGCCAACCGCGATTGTGCAGCCGGCTGTCGACACCGGCCGGCTGCACTGCGCCGTTGAGCGCCGGATCGAATCGGACCGGATGGATTTGCGATGAAATTCAACTACATCTGCAGTGAGTGCGGCCGGCGGTTCGAAATCGAACCCCTCCTGACCGTCTGCCCTGACTGCAGCCGCAGGCAGGTCGCCGATCAGCCCCTGGCCGGCGTGCTGGAAGTCGAGCTGCACCCTGCCGCCGGCCGGGTTATCGACCCGGCTGCACTTCTGC
The DNA here is from genome assembly GCA_001303025.1 of Deltaproteobacteria bacterium SG8_13. GTDB lineage: Bacteria > Desulfobacterota > Desulfobacteria > Desulfobacterales > SG8-13 > SG8-13. The sequence continues at coordinate 6,214 of LJNK01000059.1, read as the reverse complement.
CCGTGGAAAAGCGATACTTTCCGCCCATTCCGGTGGGCAACACCCCCTTGTGGCAACCACAGGCCCTGCGTCGGGAGTTCGGCATGCTGTCGCTTTACATCAAGGACGACGGGGCCAACCCCACCAGTTCCCTGAAGGATCGGGCCTCGTATCTGGTGTCCGCCTTTGCCGCGAAGCACGGAATCGGCGAGATCGTGGTCGCCTCCACCGGCAATGCGGGTTCTTCCATGGCCGGTGTCGGGGCGGCGGCCGGACAGAAGGTGGTTCTTTTCTTACCCAAAACCGCACCGGCGGCCAAACTGGTGCAGGCCCTGCAGTACGGCGCGATCGTCTACCGGGTGGACGGATCCTACGACCTGGCCTACGACCTGTCGCTGGCCTATTCGACAAAAAGCGGGGGCATGAGCCGCAACACGGCCTACAACCCGATGACCATCGAAGGCAAAAAGACCGTCTCCCTGGAGCTGTTCCAGCAGCTCAAAAAGGCCCCGGACATCTTGTTTGTCGGCACCGGAGACGGCTGCATCACGGGCGGCGTATACAAGGGATTTCGCGACCTGAAACAGCTGGGCTTTATCGATCGCATCCCGACGGTCGTTTCGGTGCAGGCCGAAAATTCGGATGCCTTGCACCGGGCCTTTCACACCGGCCGGTTCGAAAGCAAGCCCGCGCATACGGTGGCAGACTCCATCTGCGTGGAGGTTCCCCGCAACGGGGTTCACGCCCTGACGCAGCTGAAAAAATTCGGCGGAAGGGTGATCACCGTTTCCGACGAGATGATTCTCGCCGCCCAGGCCCGGCTTTCGCGCACCGCCGGCCTTTTCACCGAGCCGGCCAGCGCCGCAGCCTTTGCGGGCTTTATGAAACTCCGTTCCGACCTGCCCGACGATGCGGCAGTCGTGATCCTGGCCACCGGAAACGGCCTGAAGGACAGCGCGGCCGCCACCCGCGGCGTGCAGGTCCCGGAACGCGTCATCCGATCGCTGGATGACATCACCTGAGCACTCCTGCTGCGGAGAACCGGCATCCTCCGGCGTCTATTGCGTCCGGTGCCCGTCTCCGACCAACCCTTGAAGAAAAAGGAAAGAAACGTGATTGATTTGACCGTAGATCCCAAAACCCGCGACAAAACGGTCGCCTACTGCAGGGAAAAAGGCATTACCCTGCCCACGTTTGCCATGATGCAGGACCCGCAGAAGGTTCCCGGCAAAATCAAGGATCGCCTGAAGCAGATCGGGCTCTGGGATGTCCATCCCGCCAACCTCTACCGCATCACCTGGAAAAACGAGCCGCAGGACGCGGGCGGTCTGTTCGGCGGCATCAATTACCGCCTGCTGCCTTCCTCGCTGACCGGATGCCGGGCGCCCATCGTGGTGGTTGTCGGTCGATGGTTTCCCACCGGTGCGCACAAGGTGGGCGCCACCTTCGGCTGCCTGATCCCGCGGTTGGTGACCGGCCAGTTCGACCCCCGGCAAACCAAGGCCGTGTGGCCTTCCACCGGCAACTACTGCCGGGGCGGCGCTTACATATCCGCGCTGCTGGCCTGCCGGGCCATCGCCATTTTACCGGAAGGGATGTCGAAAGAGCGTTTCGAGTGGCTCCAGCGCATCGCCGGCGAGGTGATCGCAACCCCGGGCAGCGAATCAAACGTAAAAGAGATCTTCGACAAGTGCTGGGAGCTGCGCAAATCCGGCGAAGACCTGCAGATCTTCAACCAGTTCGACGAGTTGGGAAACCCGCTCTGGCATTACGCGGTAACCGGCAGCACGGTGGAGGAAATCCTGCAGCCTTACCTGGCCCGGGGGCAACGCCTGGCCGGATTCGTCGCCGCTTCCGGCTCGGCGGGCACTCTGGGCGCCGGATATTATCTGAAGCAGCAGTTTCCGAAAGCCAAGCTGGTGGTGGGCGAAGCGCTGCAGTGCCCCACCCTGCTGCAAAACGGCTTCGGCGACCACCGTATCGAAGGAATCGGCGATAAGCATGTGCCCTGGGTCCACGACTGCAAGGAGACCGATTTTGTCGTCGCGGTGGATGACGAAATCCCGATACGCCTGCTGCGACTGTTCAACGAAGTGCAGGGTCGAAGGGCGCTGGTGGCAGAGGGCGTGCCGCAGGAACTGGTCTCCGAACTCGATTTTCTGGGAATTTCCGGCATCGGAAACCTGGTCGCCTCAATCAAATTCGCCAAGTACAATGAACTGACCGACCAGGACCTGGTGGTAACCATTGCCACCGACTCCATGCAGTTGTACGGCTCCCGCCTGCAAGAGCTCACCGCAGAGCGCGGAGCTTACACCGAGGCCGACGCCCAGCGGGATCTGCAGCTGGCAGGGTCGCTTTCCATCGACTACGTGAAAGAGCTCGCCTACTACGACCGCAAGAAGATACACAACCTCAAATACTTTACCTGGATCGAGCAGCAGGGGCGCGACGTGCAGGAACTAAACGACCAGTGGTACGACCATGACCGCTACTGGCAGGGCACCTTCAACCAGGTGGAGAAAATTGAGGAGCTGATCGAAGACTTCAACGATCGGGTCGGATTGTTGTAAGCAAGAACCTTCGCCCTCGCTGACGCTTGTGCTGCAGGGTGTGCAGCTCGGAAAGAAAGGACGTGAAAAATGGAGCCCAACGCCATTGAAGCGAAAATCAAACAACTGCCGCAACTGCATTTCGAAAGGATGCACCTGACCGATTTTCTGCTGACCTGGGAAAAATCCGCCGACGAGATTGCCGCCGTTTTTGCCGTGGCGGACATCCTGCAGGGCATGCGCCGCAGCAACATCTCTGCGCGGGTTTTCGACAGCGGCCTGGCCATTTCCCTGTTTCGGGACCAATCCACCCGGACCCGTTTCAGCTTTGCCAGTGCGGCCAACCTGCTGGGGCTGACCCTTGCCGATCTCGACGAGGGCAAAACCCAGATCGCCCACGGCGAAACCGTACGCGAAACCGCCAACATGGTGTCGTTTATGGCGGATGCGATCGGCATCCGCGACGACATGTACATCGGCCGGGGCAACACCTACATGCGGGAAGTTGCTGCCGCCGTGCAGCAGGGCTATGACGCCGGCATCCTGGAGCAGCGGCCGACCCTGGTGAACCTGCAGTGCGACATCGACCATCCCACCCAGTCCATGTCCGACATGCAGCACCTGATTCACACCTTCGGCGGCGTGGAAAACCTGCGGGACAAGAAGATCGCCATGTCCTGGGCCTACTCGCCCTCCTATGGAAAACCCCTCTCCGTCCCCCAGGGTGTTGCCGGATTGATGACCCGCTTCGGGATGAATGTGGTGCTGGCCCACCCGCCCGGATACGAAATCATGCCGGAAGTGGAGGCCGAGGCGGCCAAACAGGCAAAAGCTTCCGGCGGCTCGTTTACCAGGACCCACAGCATGCAGGAGGCCTTCACCGACGCGGATATCGTCTATCCCAAGAGCTGGGCGCCCTTTGCCGCGATGGAAAAGCGCACCGATCTGTTCGGCCAGGGTGATATGGAAGGAATCAAAGCCCTGGAAAAAGAGCTGCTTGCTCAAAACGCCGGGTTCAAGCAGTGGGAGTGCACCGAAGAGCTGATGAAGCGAACCCTTCAGGGAAAGGCACTTTACCTGCATTGCCTGCCGGCGGACATTACCGGCGTCAGCTGCGCTGCCGGCGAGGTGACGGCCTCGGTGTTCGACCGCTACCGGGACCCGCTTTACCGGCAGGCCAGCTACAAGCCCTACATCATCGCGGCAATGATCCTGCTCGCCCGTTTTAAAAACCCGGCCGATCTGCTCCAGAAACGGATGCAGGCTGCCCGGAAGCGTGTCCGATGACCTGCAACGACTTCAGGCCTGCCCGCCGGTCGCAGGCCGGGATGACCGATCCCAAGATCCGTTATGTTCAGTCCGGGTCCGGACGCTTCCACTGATAGGGCAGCTTGCGGATTTCACCCGGTTCGCTCATGGTCCGCAGCGCGTCCAGGGCATCGAGCAGAATCCGCCGCTGACGACCCACATTGCCCGGCTCTCCGAACATGCTGCCCCGCGCGAATTTGACCACCAGGGCCCGGGGCGGCTTGATGCGCGCCATCCGGTCCGGTTCGTTGCCCATCGAGATGGTGGGGATCCCCTCTTCTTCGAGCATTCGCTGAATCAGACCAACGGTCTGATGGCACTTGGGTCAGACCGGCACCAGCAGGGCGGCATCGACGCCGTCGGCCTTGATCCGGGATATCATTTGGGGGACCGTTTCGGTGACCAGGGGCACCACGTCGTTTACGTAGCTGTAAGAGTAGTGCGTGTCGATCAGCTTTCCGATCACGCCCTCTTGTTCCAGTTCGATGAGGCGGTGGATGGGAAAGATGATGTTGATGTCCTGTTCGGCCAGACTGTGATCGTACTGCGCATGGGCAATGCCGATCTGTTCCTGGCGGACGCTTTTGGGGATTTCGCGGATGGACGGATCCCCGTGAATCGATACCGTGTCGAAGGCCGGCTGGCTGTCCTTCAGATACAGCCCTCCGCTGGTGATCAGCGCGAACGTCTGCTCCGACGCATTCCCGGTGTAGGGCGTCCACGGAATATCGTCGGGCATGACAAAGGGGTATCGCTTTACGATTTCTGCCATTTTGCCGGCCTGAAAATCCGGCATGCTTTCCTCCACCCATTTTTCGTAGGCGGGCTTGAATGTCTCCAGGTCGATCGGCATGAGGATTCCTTTCTGTTTTCGGTTCGGCCGCCCCCTCAGACAATCGAACCGCCGGAGGGCGGCAGGTGGAATAAAAAGCTATTGGCCTATAGTAACCGATTTTTTCCCTCTGGCAACCCCTTAAATCCCCTGCGCCAAATGTCAGTTGGACAACAGCGCCCGTCTATACTATCGTCACCGATAAGCAGCCGCTCAAACGTATCGATCTCAGGGTATCGGATCATCCATGACCGGAAAATCCCCCCATCGCAAACCGCCCGGCAAAATCCGGCGCCTGTTTTTGGTTCTGGCCGGTGTGCTGCTGGCCGCAGTTGCAGCCCTGACCATCGGCGTCGTCTACCTGGCCCGCAATCCGTCCGCTGTCAAGCCGCTTGTCGAAAAGACGCTTTCCGTACAAACCGGAGCCTCCGTGCGCATCGAACGCCTTAACCTGGGAACCGATCCCCTGCGGCTGGATGCACAGGGCATTTCCGTTTCTCCGGGTGGGGCCACCGACGGTTTTCATTTATACGCCGCCGCGCTCACCGTTCGCGCAAACCTTTCCGGTTCCTTCGGCGGGCGAACCCTTTCCATCGATCTGCTGCGCCTGGAAAACTACACCGGCCGCTTCACCCCGCAGATGAAACTGCCGACTCGACCCGCCGGCCGGAAGCCGTCATTGCCCGGCCGGCTGCTCCAGCGCCTGGTGCAGCTTTTGCTTTTCTCCGACCTGGCAGTTCAGCGGGTCGAGGCGCTCAACGGAGAGCTGGTATTTACCACCGCCCACCAACAGGCGAGGATGACAATCGCGAGCATCCTGTCGGACCCGGACGGTGGCGTGCGGCTCGATGCAGATGCCCGGCTCGAAAGCGACGACGGACGACAACTCATGGAGCTGCCCGAAGTGCAGGTGGACATCGCCCCCCCCGGGCTGACGACTACCCGAAGCGTTAGCGGGCGTATCCAGCTGAGCGACGGGCGCATCGACGGTGGGCGGGTCGCCGCGGCCGGACTGACCGGTAACGCCGCGATCCGCTATGATCGAAATCTGAAGAAAATCGATCTTGCAGGACTGTCGTTGCGGGCCCGGATGGCAACCGGGTTCCGCGCAAAGGAAATCAGACCTAACGAGTTTGTGGCATCCTTGCAGGCAGATGCGTCCTATCAGCTGCCCAATGCGCAGCTGGAGGTTTCTCGCTGGTCCCTGGATTGCGAAAACCTGCTGAATCTTTCTGGAAGCGCCCGGCTGCAGGCCGGCCCTGCCTACCCTTTCCGCCTGCTGCTGACCGGAGGCCGCCTCGATGCAGCCGGACTGATGCGGCAGCTGGCACCATCCACCGACCATGGGTCAATGCCCCTGTCCATATCCGGTCCGGTGGACATCGTCGGTGACGTGGAAGGCCGGTTCGGCGAACCGCCGGAGAAATGGAACGGATCGCTGCGGGCATCTTTGGATCGAATGCCGCTGGCCTTTCGAGCGAATCCCTATCAAGTCAAAGGCCGGGTCGGCGGCAAGGTGCAGCTGACCGGCAACCTGCTCGAT
>LJNK01000108.1 GCA_001303025.1 Deltaproteobacteria bacterium SG8_13 | reverse complement strand
CGGCGGCGGTTTCGGCGGCTCCACCCGGTGGGGCGGCGGAAAAAGATGCTGCGGTACCAGCAGCTGTTCTTGTGATAGGCCCTGGTGTAGTTGGCTTTGGCAATGGGGTCGGTGATCCGGGCAAGGCGCCTGCGCATCACCCAGGCGGCGGCCCGGCGCCGGAGCCGGTGGTGAAGGTAGCCGGCGGCCAACACCACAACACCCACCACGGCGATGAGCACATACCGGTTCTGGTCGAACAACTTCTTGATGGAGCCGTTCACCGCCTGGCCGTCCAGGTATCCGGGCCAGACGGTCAAAGCGGCCAGCAGCAGCAGCAGCGAACCGAACACCAGAGCGTCGAGCACCAGTGTGGCCTTTCGCCACTGCAGGGCGAAACGCTCCAGCTCCGGCACGATTTCCTGCTCCAGGGTGACGGCGCTGTCACGCAGCATCCCCACGATGCGGTAGGCCCGCTCGACCCCCACCTGGTCCATGCGTCCGGTGATTGTCCGGTAGCCTTCCTCCCGCCTTCTTTCCAGGTGCGCGCGCACGGCTTCGTCTTCGATGGGAACCGCCAGGTCGGGGTTGTAAATGCCGAAGCAGCAGCCGGCCGTCAGGCCGTGCTGGGAGAGCGCCCGCTGCCAGGCGGCAAATACTTCCTCCGGGTTGTCTTCCCGGGCGGTGTTGTCCATCTGGTTTAGCACGAAGAGAAACTTGCTGGCGTCCCCGCGGCTGATCGTGTTGCGCACCAGATGCTCGAGGGTTCGGGTCATCGAGCCGGCTTCCGGATGCCGGGCGTCGAAGAAAACCAGCACCAGGTCGGACAGGTCGATGATGTGGTCGGTGATCTGCAATGTGGATGCACGCTGGGCATCGGCGTCAAAGCCCGGAGAGTCGATCAGAATCCGACCGCGCAGCGCCTCGCTGGGGCAGGTTTTGAGTTGAAGGTAATTGTCGATGTGGCGGCCTTCTCCGGCGGCAACCGTATCGATGGCCTGGCTGATCTTGTAAAGCGGAAAGCGCGGATCGGCATCCAGCGACAACCCGGGAAGCACCCGCACGTTCTTGTCGTTGGTGTAGCAGACCACGGTGAACTTGTCGTCGACGGCCTGGTTGCCGGTTGCCTGCAGGCGGTAGTCGAGCAGATAGTTGATGAAAGCCGATTTGCCGGAAGAATACGTGCCGAGAACCGATATCAAAGGCCACCAGGGCATGCGGAAGGTGTGGGATTGCTCTTTGTCGAAAAAACCGACGCGGCGGGTGATGCGATCGAGGGTTTTGAAATCGGCTATGATGCCGTCCAGCAGCGGGATTTCTTTGTGCAGATGCTCCTGAAGACTTCGCAGGCGTTCTTCGGTTTGTTTATCGGCAGACATGGGCTCCCACATTTTTGTTGGGAATCGCTCGTTGATGCGCAGTCGCTAGAAGCGGAACCTATCAAAACTGGGAAAATTGTCAATCGGACAATGCACGGGCCAAGTATGCAGCAGGTGAAAACGCTCAACCGTGCAGGTTGGCGAGGAAGTGATTCATCTGGCGAAACCACCAGGGCCAGTCGTGGTTGACATCGAAGCCCCAGATATCGATCCAGGCCGGAATCGATTTTTCCGCCAGCACCGATTGCAGGTGGCGCGTGTCGGCCTCGGCCTCTTGCTCCCAGCTGCCCTGGCCCACACACACGATGATGTTGCTGCAACGGTATTGCTCCAGGTACCACGGGTCGCTGAGGTCCGGCAGGTAGTGGATCGGAGAGTTGAAATAGACCGCGCCGATGTCGTGGCCGGTAAGGCCGAATTCGCTGCGGTCGAGACGGTACAGACCGCTCAGAGCGATGGTGCCTTCGAACAGGTCCGGATGTTTGAGGAAAAAATTCACCGCATGAAAGGCACCCATGCTGCAACCGTTGGCCATCACCCGGGCGGTATCCTGGTGGCAGTGGCTTCGAATGAACGGAATCACTTCAGTGGTGATGTAGCGAACGTACGCTTCGTGACGGTCATTGCGCCGGCCCGCAGGGATGCTGAAGTCGTACCACGACTCGGCATCGATACTGTCGACACAAAACAGCTTGATCCGCCCGTCGTCGATAAAATTCGCGATGGCCGCGATCATGCCCATGCCCTCATAATCGAAGTAGCGCCCCCGGGAGCAGGGGAACACGATATACGGTTTGCCCCAGTGGCCGTAGACTTTCAGCGCCATCTCCCGGTTCAGGTGCGCGCTGTGCCAGCGATGCTCCTCGGTGTGCATGGTAGCTCCTGACGGTAGTCGATTGCGTGGATGTCGGCGGTGATCCGGTCGATGTCTTCCATGTGAGGGGATCTGAAAATGTAGCCGATATCCCCCAGCGCACTGCTGAACACGCCGGGAACAGACGCCACCTCAACGATAAATTCCTTGTAGCGGTTGAGAATCTCCTCGTGCGAGTGGCGGTAGTCCAGGTGATTTTTGCGGCTGGCGTAACAGCAGTGGTACCTGCGCGCATAGTCCAGTTCCGCGCGGCCGTTGACCAGCAGCTGGGCCCACGTGCGGTATATGTCGATGTCGCAAGCGTAGTTGAACATGTCGGTCGTAAAACCGCCCGGCGGGCGCATGTTCACCTCCAGCCCGACGAAGCTGCCGTCGGCGATCTGGAAAAACTCGATGTGGAAAAACCGTTCTCGAACGTTGAAGGACCGCAGGCACCGCCGGCCGTGGATCTCCAGGGCCGGGGGGATGTCTTTGAGGGAATGATAGGAGATGTGGCGGTCCTCGTTGACGGTTTCCATGATACCCTGGCTGAAGGTGTGGGCAGTGGCGAACAGCGGCTCGCCGGTCCGGTCGGCCAGGCCGTCATAGGAAAAGATGGTGCCGGAGATGAACTCTTCCAGGATATAGTCGACCAACGGCCGGCTGCGGAAAAAACGGACCAGCTCCTGTTCGCTGTCCAGACGGTAGGTCCCCAGCGCTCCCACGCCGGCATCGGGTTTGGCCACCACCGGATAACCGGTTTTGGCAACCAGCGTCCGGGCATCTTCCAGGGAGCGCACCACGCGTCCTGTTGCCGTGGGGACATTGGCCTGGCGGAATTTTGATTTCATACGGGATTTGCGGCGGTAATCGTCGATCTGCCGGGAGCGCACACCGGTGATGTTGAAGTCATCGCGGATGCGCGCTTCGGTGTCTAGCCAGTACTCGTTGAGGGATTCGAACCGGTCGAGCTTGCCGTACTTGTGGGTGTAGTAGCCACAGGCGCGAATGATCGCGTCGATGTCGTGCATGTCCTGCACGCGGTAATATTCGGTCAGGGAGTCGACCACCTCCGACGGCAGCAGCCCGTAGTCGACATCCCCGATGCCCAATACATTGGCGCCGGCTCGCTTCAGTTCCCGGCAGAAGCGGTGATAGTGCAGCGGAAAATGGGGTGATAGGTAAACGATGTTCACGGTCGTGTCCTTTTATAATGCAAGCGCCGGGCGCGGATCTCTATATCCCGGTTTTCAGTATCTCTGCGGCGGTTTGCAGCAGTTCGGCCTCCGAGGCCGATCGAAAAATGTAGCGGTAGCGTCCCATCGCATCCCAATAGATGGCCGGGTTGCTCCCGTGCTCCACCAGCATTTTCTCGAAGCGTGCGAGCACGTCGGCATGTGTGAGGGCATACGGGCGGTTGCGGCGGCCGATGTAAGCGCAGTAGTACTTCTTCGCTCCGCAGAGCCCGGCGTTGGCTCCGGAAATCATCCGGGCGTAGGCGGCATACAGGTCTCCGTCGGTGCTGTAGTTCATCATGTCGACGATGGCCCCTCCCGGAGGCCGGCAATTGATCTCGATGGGCATGTAATCGTCGCCGATGCGAAAAAACTCGAAGTGAAAGAATTTTCGTCGAATATCGAGACTTCTGACCAGCCGGCGCCCGATTTCGGCCAGCCGGGCCGGCATCTGACGGTTGACGTAGAAAAACGTTTCCTTACCCAGCACGCAGTCGAGCACCCCGTCTGCATAAACCAGTGAATTTTCGAAAACCGGTTCACCGCTGTAATTCACCAGGCCGTCATAGGTGACAATGGGGGCATCGACAAACTTTTCCAGCAGGTACTCCCCATTTAGCTGCGCCACGGTTCGCAGCAGCTGCTCCTGGTCTTCGATCCGGTGGATGCCGGCGGATCCGACCCCTTCGTCCGGTTTCAGGATCACCGGATATCCCAGCCGGCCCGCCAGTTCGGTTGCCTGGACTTCACTGCGGACCGGCTCGCCGGGTGCAAACAGCAGGCCGCTGTCCCGAAAAAGCTGTTTCATCGCCGACTTTTTCTTCAACCGGTCCATGTCCGCCGGCCGGAGGCCGTCGATGCCGCGTGTCTGATTGATATGCGCTTCCAGGCGCAGCCACTGCTCGTTGTGAGACTCCACCAGGTCGAAGTGCGGCGCCAGCCCCCGTTCCGATTGTACCGAAAACAGCTCGCCAATGGCCCCATCCACTGCTGCCGGTGATCGCAGGTCCGTGCGGACATACCACTGCAGGGCCGATCGCAGATCCGGAGCCATTTCGTAAAAATCGGCCTCTCCCACAGCCCAGACGCGAACGCCCAGCCGGTTGAGCTGGAGGATGAAATTGGCGTAGTTGGGAGGAAACTCCGGTGAAATGTACAACAATTCCATGCGCCACCGCTTTGACGTTGATCGAAATCCGGCTGCATCGATCTGCATCAGCAGCACCTCGAGAACATAATCATCGCTGGCGAAATGCAAAGAAAAAATCGGGTTGACAGCGGGCCGGCGGCGACCCTAGATTCGATGTGCCGGTTGTCGAAAACCAAACCGGCATCGAGGAGCCAACAAAATGAAAATGACGAAAACCGGCGCACCCTCACCGATACGATACGGCCTGATCCTTGCCCTTTCGATCGTCTGGCTCGCCGGGTGTGATGCGGTTTCCAAAAGAACACCACAGCAAAGCCACCAGTCCAAAGGAGCCCCAACCATGATCCAGGCACAGACCGCTGCCAAAGCGGTGATAGCCATACCCCCTGTTGACGAGGCCGAACCGAATCGGCTGGAAACCGCCACCTTTGCCACCGGCTGATTCTGGGGGCCGGATTCCCGGTTCGGGAGTCTCAAGGGGGTGGTGAGAACCCGCGTAGGTTATGCCGGCGGGACAACGACCGCTCCCACCTACCGCCGCATCGGTGATCACACGGAAACGTTTCAGGTCGAATACGATCCCACGCAGATTTCCTACCAGAGGCTGCTGGAGGTCTTCTGGGAAAACCACAACCCGACCACACGCTCCTGGTCAAACCAGTACAAGGCCGCAGTGTTTTATCACAACGACGAACAGAAACTGCTGGCCATAGAGAGCAAGGACCGTGAAGCGTTTCAAAGGAAGGCAAAGATCCGCTCGGCAATTCTGCCGTTCACCGGCTTTACCATTGCCGAAGATTACCACCAGAAATACTACCTGCGAAAGGAACGGGACCTGATGCGGGAGTTTGAGCAGATCTATCCAGCGGATCCCGATTTTGTCCGCTCGACGGCCGCCGCGCGGGTAAACGGCTATCTGGGCGGTAACGGAACCGTAGAAGAGTTTAATGCCCAGCTGGGCCTTCTGGGCCTTTCTGCCGAGGGGCAGCACACCCTGCGGGAAATCTTCGACGCGAAAAAAGATCGGTAACGGTTTGCACCTCGCCGGCTTGACGGCAGGGGACCCAACGGTGATCCGTTGATGAAAATGGGGTCAAACCGCGGATGTTGACTGGTGAATCCTTTCGGTTGACCCCACCATCTATTTGCTCCGCTCTGGCGCGTCAGGCGCTTTCCATCTCTCTGCGGGCAGCCATGTCCACCAGGATTCGATCCCGGGCCTTGTCGATGCCCAGGGCGGCGCGTTTCTTGTCGATGTGGGCGATCATCATCCGGGCCATCTCGTACGGATCCGCGGTAAATCCCCATTTGCCCAACTGCTGCTCCTCCAGCTGGTCGAACAACAGCCGGTGAAACTTGGTTTCCTTCATGATCGGAAAGGTGACCCCGAACACGGTGAACACCCCGGAGGCCACGAAGTACTGGCCGATGGCGATGGCTTTTTCGCTGTACCATTCCGGGG
>LJNK01000014.1 GCA_001303025.1 Deltaproteobacteria bacterium SG8_13 | reverse complement strand
TATCGGTCCACCGGCGACACCGGCGGAAACTTTTCCACCGCCTATTCGGCGCTTGTGCCCATTGAAAGGGGAATCAGCGACAACTCGGCGCTCGACACCGACAATACCGAAGGTGCGGTGGACGGACAGAGCAGTGTGACCTGTTTGTCCTGTCACCGTGCACATGCGTCGGCATTCGAGTACGGCACTCGCTGGGATACCAGCACCGAGCTGCTGGTCGACTCGCATCCGGATACGGGAGACACGGTCACCCGATCCGATGCAGCAACGCTCAAAAACAACTCCTACTATGGCCGCACCATCGAAACGGCCTTCAACGAGTATCAGCGCAGCCTTTGCAACAAGTGCCATCTGAAGGATTAATGCTCTTCGTTCGGGTGGAAATCTAAAAAAAGGGCCGGCGGCGATGTCGCCGGCCTTTTTTGCACCCTGCAGTGGTGTCGGCCATAAAATTGCACTGCGAACCGATGTGTGTTATGCGTTTGCGAGCATCGGCCCGTCCGTGCGGCGAAACCATCCGAAGGGGTTCACCGATGAAATCCAGCTACCGCCTGTTGCTTGTCGCATTGCTGTTTTGGTCGAGCGGCTGCAGCGTACCGCAAATCGCCGAACCGCCCGCCGGCGACACCGGGGGCCAGGTGGTCATCTACCTGCAGGCGCTACCCCAGTCTGCCCAGCACGTCCGCTTCACCCTCGATGACGTCATGGCGTTCGGGCCGGACGAAAACCGCATCCCCCTAAAGCTGGCCTTCAGCGATCTGGATGGCGCGTCACTGACCGGTCGTCAAAGGCAGCTGGCATCCGGCAATTTGCCGCAAGGCAGCTATTCCGGCGTCGAAATTACCATCCGTGGTGCCTTTATCATGGGCGAAGAAGGCGAAGCGGCGCTGCTGGTGGCTGAGAATCCAATACGCATCATCCGCCCGTTCGAGGTAATTCGCGGCGAAGCCGCGGCCTTGTTTCTCAGCCTTACCTCTACCGGATTGGGGGCCGGCGCGGTCGTCTTTCGGCCTGGTTTTAACCTGACCGTCGCCGGCCGTCAGCTGTTCAGTCTGAACGGCTACATCAGCAATGCAACTGCCAATCGACTGACGGTTTTCAACAAAAAGACCATGCAGGTAACGAATGTAATCGCCACCGGTCGAAAGCCCTCCGGCATGGCGATCGACAGCCTCCAGCGGCGCCTCTATGTGGCCTGCTCCGACGACGATCGCATCGAGGAAATCGATATCGTCGATAACGCGGTCAAAAACCGAATCGAGCTGCGCGTCGGTGACGGTCCGATGGACCTGGCCGTCACCCCGGACGGCCGGTCCCTGCTTTCGGCCAACTTCGGCTCCAACACCGTCAGCCTAATCGAACTGCGCTCGCGGGTGGAGATCACCCGGTTCAGTGTCGGTCGACGCCCAACGGCGGTGGTGGTGGATGAGACCGGCACCTATGCATTTGCGGTCAACTCCCTGTCGAACTCGGTCACCGTGCTCGATCTGCGGCGGTTGGCGCCGGTGGCCGCAATCGATGTGGAAACCACTCCCCTGCAGGCAGCCCTGGAGCCGGCCGGCGGAAGATTGCTTGTCATCAATCGAGATTCTCCCAACCTTTCCGTCATCGGGTTCGATCCGCTGGTAGTTGCCGACAGGGTATTTGCCGGTGCCGGTGCCCTCGCCATCGTGGCCGACCCGCAAACCCGTCTGGTCTATGTGGGCAACGACACCGGTGACATTCAGGTGTTCGATCCTGCGTCACTGATGTTTGTCGATTCCATCTCGGCTGCCGGTCCGGTAAAGCATCTGACCATCGACCGGGAAGAAAATAGCCTGTTTGCGATCCGACCGGAGGAAAAAGTGCTGCAAAAGCTCGATTTGACCAGCAAACGGATCCTCTCCGAAATCGAAGTGGAAAAGGGTGCCTATGCGGTGGCGGTGGTGGGTGAGCGGTAGTCTAGTTTGCCGGAACTGCTTGATCTCTGCGGCCCTGTGGAGCGTTCTCTGCGTGCTGGCCGCCGATGCCAGGGCCGACTACCTGCGGTTTCGGGGAGACTGGGATTATACGTCAACGGATTCTGAAATCACCAACAAGCTCAGCGGCGACAGAATCGACACGGCATCCACACGGTGGCTACAGCAATACAACCTCGATTTTTCCAAAACCGTCTATCCCTACCTGAATCTTCTGGGCGGTGTCCTGTACCAGATGACCGATCTGGAATCTGCCGCCAACGACCTCCAATCCGAATCCGGTGAAACCTTTCTGCGACCGTTCGTGCGCATCGGTCTCGACAATCCAATCTACCGCGCCGGAGCGGAATTCCGACATACAAATGTCGAAACAGATGTCACCGGAGGTATCGGCACGGAAGACCTGCGGGACGAATTCGACGTGTATCTCGGGTGGCTGCCTGCAGGGCTTCCGGAGTTCACGGTTCGCTATAACCAGGTCCACACAACCGACGGGCAGGACACGCGCGATACCCTGGAAAAGACCTATACCCTGGAAAGCGTTTTCAATCCCGGCGACAACTGGCGTTTTTACTATTATTTCCAAAGAGACGAGGACGAGGACAATGTCCGCAACACCCTCGTATTGAACGATCGCCACACCGGACGCATCAATTATGGCCGCCGGTTCCTGGAAAACCGCCTTGCGCTGAACACCGGCTACCAGCTCAACTACACAAAACTCGAGCTGCCGGCCCGCGGAGAGGTGGACACGGATATCACACCATCGCAGGGGCTTTCGTCCATCGACGACACACCCGACGACGGACCGGCCCTGGCCGGCAATCCCGCGCTGATCGACGGCAATGTTTCCATCTCCGCCGGTCTGGACATCGGCCTGGGCGGTGACGAAACCACCCTGACCAACATCGGCCTCGACCTCGGATTGCCCACCGACATCAACAAGATACGGGTGTGGGTCGATCAAAGACTGACCGCCGCAGTGTCCAATTCGTTCTCCTGGGCGGTGTACACCAGTCCCGACAATCTCGACACCAGCACCTGGACCCAGGTGGCCACCGTGTTCCCGGCCCTGTTCGACACCTTCGAATTCCGATTCGACATCACCTTCCCGACGGTGACGACCCGCTACCTCAAGGTGGTTGTACGCCCTCTATCGCCGCTCGTTCCCGGCGCAGCCAGCTTTCCCAACATCTTCGTCACCGAAATGGAGCCCTTCCTGACCCTATCGGGGCTGCCCGTCACCGCCGAGCAGGAAACGGTCGATCATAATGTCAACCTCACCCTCACCGGTCGCATCTCGCCGCGAACGTCGACCGGGTACGATCTCAACTGGCGGACCCGGAAACAGGAATTTGCCTTTTCGGCCGTTACCGACGAGCGGTCCGAGCTCGCCAACGGGCTGTTTTTGCGCCACATCTTCAACCCGGTTTTTTCCACCAACGCCCGCCTGCTGCGCACGGACACAACGGTAAACGATGATACGGTAATCGACTACACCTACGGTTTATCATTGCGGGCCGACTATCTGAGAACTTTCAATCAAATCCTGACCTTCAGCGGCACACGCACGGAACTCGACGAAGGCACCGGCACCACCGATTCGGTTTTTTTGCGCAGCAACGCCATTTTGTACCGCGACTGGAGCGCATATCTGGATCTCGGCTACAGCCGGGAAGACCTTTTGGCGATCGGCCGGCAGGACACGGCGACCGTCCGACTCGGAACCAACCTGGTACCGCACCGAACCCTTACATTCAACCTGGATGCGACGCTGCGGCTGGTGGAAAACCTCGAAGACCAGGGAGGAGATTACACCGACAACGCCTACAACCTCCAGATGTTCTTCACTCCCTACCCGGCCCTGTCTTTGTTCGGCAAGGTCACGATCCGGGATCGGGATGATGAAACCACCACCGTGCAGAACTACTCGGTAAGCTGGTCGCCGTTTCCGGACGGTGCGATCCAGTTTTCTCTCACGTACGCTGAAATTCTGCGGCTGGAGGAAGGTCGCCGGGACCGCAACTATGGACCGTTTCTGGCCTGGAACATCAGTCGCCATCTGCTGTTGGAGTCCCAGTACACATTGACAGACTCGGAGGATCCGCTGCAGAATATTGACTCGCGCACCTTTCGCTCGGAACTGATCTTTACCTGGTGAACGGCGAAACCTGCCGTATGAGGTTTCCGTTGGTGTTGACCCCGGGTGCGGATTGGGATAAAAATAGGAAGACCGGAAAACAAACCTGCTCCGGGATGACCGGCGCTGACAGCGTAAAGGAACTTCGGATGAACCCAACGTCTCCCCTCATGCGATGGATATGCTGTATTTGGATGGCAGCGGCTTTGCTGCTGACGGGCTGCGGCGCGAAGTCCGTACCCGAGAGCTTTCACGACCCCGACATCGATTTTTCGGCCCTGCGCAGCATTGCCGTGATGCCGCTTGCCAATCTTTCGCGGGATCAACAGGCCGCCGACCGCGTGCGCGACACCTTTATCAACAGCCTCATGTCAACCGGCGCATTGTACGTGGTGCCCCCCGGAGAGGTTGCCCGGGGCATCGCCAGGGCCGGCATTACCAATCCGTCATCGCCCTCGAAGGACGACGTCACCAAAATCGCCGCCATCGTCCAGGCCGACGCCCTGATTACCGGTGTCGTTCGAGAATACGGCGAAGTCCGTTCCGGGGCCACGTCCGCCAACGTCGTTTCCGTTGGATTGCAGATGTTTGAATCCAGCACCCAGCGGGTGGTGTGGACGGCATCCGCCACGCGCGGTGGGATCTCTATGGCAGACCGTCTGCTCGGAGGCGGCGGGAGGCCCATGAACGATGTCACCCAGGCAGCAGTCAATGATCTCATCAACAAACTCCTTTACTAAAATCACGCTGGCGGGATGCTGCCTGCTTCTCTGCATAGCCGGGTGTTCGACCAGCGGCCCTGCGACCACCGTTGAGAAAGTTCAGGATTCGCCGGTCATTGCCGTCATGCCCATCGACAATCTGAGCGGTATCGCGGCTCCGCTGATCGGCATCCGCAGCGAAATCGTATTTCACCTGGAAAAAAGCGCGGTGAGCGTCGTTCCAGATGATCAAATCGAGGGCTTTATCGTCCGGCACCGCCTTCGCTATACCGGCGGAATGGACAACGAAACGGCCCGGCTGCTCAAAGAGGAGATCGGTGCAGATGCGGTCCTGTTCACCGCACTGGAATATTACAATGGCCAGCCCCCTCCAAAAATTGCCCTTTCTGCAAGGCTGGTGACCGCCGGAGACCGGCCGCGGATTCTGTGGATGGACGGGGTGGGTGCAGCCGGTGACGATGCACCCGGTTTCCTGGAACTCTCCCTGGTGGAAGACCCCGACATACTGCTGCGCCGCGCGATATTTCAACTGACGACATCACTGGTGGGCCATCTGTCCGGTCAACATGCGACAGCGGCGGAAACCCGGCGTACCTTCGAACCCCAAATCGTGTTCAACAGCCGTCTGCTGCTGCCGAACAGAACTTACAGCGTTGTGGTGCTGCCCTTTTTGAATCTGAGCACTCGCAGGCACGCCGGGCAGATGATGACGCACCATTTCACGGCCGCGCTGAAGGGGCTTGCCAATATGCAGCCCGTGGAACCGGGCCAGGTGCGGCAGACACTGCTGAATTTCCGAATCGTGATGCAAGACGGTCTGTCGCTGGCCGATGCCACCGCATTGTTCAGCCGTATGAACGTCGATCTGATTCTCTCAGGGCGGGTATTCGACTACGAGGATTACCAGGGAGCCGGAGGACCGGCCAAAGTCTGTTTCTCGGCATCGCTTATCGAGCATCAGACCCGAGAGTCCGCATGGGCTGCCAGCAGTTGCCGGGACGGAGACGACGGGGTGGTTGTTTTCGACTGGGGGACCATCCGCACGGCCCATGGCCTGGCCGCGGCCATGGTAAACGGGGCGGTGGCCACCCTGGAACGATAAAGTTGGGGAGTATCCCTTCCGTAAAGTGAACCCGGCTTAACCGCCTTCCAGGCCGAATTTTTTTACCTGGTAGCGAAGGCTGTCGTAGCTGATGTTCAGCAGCTTGGCGGCAAGGGCCTTGTTGTTTTCCGCCTTTTTCAGGGCCTGCTGAATCAGGTTTTTCTCCAGGTTTTCCAAGTCGATGCCCGAATCCGGAAGCTGAAACCCGTTGCTGGGTTTGGGTCCGTTGTACATGGTCCCACCGGTGATCCAGCCGGGTATGTGTTCGGGACCGATCATTTCCGTGTTTTCCAGCACAACGATCCGTTCGATCAGGTTTTTCAACTCGCGCACATTCCCGGGCCAGCTGGCGGACCGGAGCACCCGCCCGGCCTCCGGGGTAAAGCCCTTAATACAACGGTTGTTGTATTTGGTCGTAAAAATTTTCAGGAAGTGATCGGCCAGCGGCGCAATGTCCTCCCTTCGCTCCCGCAGGGGGACGATATGCAGGTAAAACGTGCTGAGGCGGAAAAACAGGTCTTTACGAAACTCTCCATTGCTCACCGCATCGGAAAGGTTTTTGTTGGTGGTGGCAATCACCGTGGCATCGATGGGCATCTCGCTTTTTCCACCGATTCTTCGGATGGTTCGATCTTCCAGCACCCGCAGCAGTTTGCTCTGCAAATCCATTTTCATCTCACCGATCTCGTCCAGCAGGATCGAACCGCCGGAGGCCAGTTCGAACAGGCCTTTCTTGTCGGACTTCGCATCGGTAAAAGAGCCCTTGATGTAACCGAACAACTCACTTTCCAACAGTGATTCGGGCATTGCTGCACAGTTGACGGAGATAAACGGCGCATGCCCGCTGCCGCTCTGCTCGAACATCAGGTTGTGAATGTGCCGGGCCACGACTTCCTTGCCCGTTCCGCTCTCCCCGGTAATCAGGATGTTGTTGACCCGGGCCTTGGCGATGCGATCCACCTTCTCCAACAGGCTCTCAATGGCTCCGGAGCTGCCGATGATGTCCTTTTCGACAAAATCGGAGTAGGCCTTGCGCAGAAAGCGCACCTCCTGCTTCAGGCGCTCTTTTTCGATCACGTTGTTGATGACGATCTTGACCTCATCGGTGTGAAACGGCTTGGTGAGGTAATCGGCCGCACCGAGTTTCATCGCCTTGACCGCTGTTTCGGCGGTGTCGTCGGAGGTCAGCATCACGACCTGGGTATCGATCCGTAGATCCTGAATTTCCCGTAAGATGTCCATTCCATCGGGTTTCGGCATCTTGATGTCGAGCATAACGACATCCGGGCTGAAGGATCTGATTTTCTGCAATGCACCGCCGGATTCGGTTTCCGTCTGAACCTCGAAACCGGCCTTTTGCAAGGCCCTGCTGAGCATGGAGATAATCAGGTCGTCGTCGTCGAGCAAGAACACCTTGCGCATCTCTTTCATGCGGCCTGTTCCTCCCTGTCGACTTCAATGGGAAAGGTGATGGTAAACACCGTCCCCTTGCCGGGTTCGCTGGTCAGGTGAATGTCGCCCCTGTGCTGTTCGATCAAGCGCTTGGTAACCGCCAGCCCCAGTCCGCTGCCTTTCTTTTTGGTGGTGAAGAACGGTTCGAAAATCTTCTCCTGCACCTGCAGTTCGATCCCCTTGCCGGTGTCGGCGATCTCGATCCGGGCGGCCTTGGCGGCCGGATCGAGATCGGTTTTTAGCAGCAAGGTGCCGCCGTCGGGCATGGCCTCGATGCTGTTAAGCAGCAGGTTGAGAAAGATTTGCTGCAGCTGCATCGGGTCCGCTAGAATGTGGGGCAAGCCGGGCGTGAATTCCTTGACGATGTGGATGATACCCTCTGTATTTTTTGACACGGTCGGCTGTTTTAGGGAAAAGGCCGCGGTTTTGTCCAGCAGGTCGTTTAGATCGGTCTGGCTCAACTGTGGTTTGGGCGGTTTGGCAAAGTTGAGCAGGCTCTTGAGCAGATTCTCGATTCGCTTGATTTCTTCCACCGCCCGTTTCACCACTTGTTTGTCTTCCTTCAGCTCCAGCTCCTCGGACAGCACTTCCACCGACACCTTGATGCCGGCCAGCGGATTTTTGATTTCATGGGCCAGGGCAGTGGCCCACTCGCCGACCAGCTTCATCTGTTCGGCCCGCTGGAGCGTCTCTTCGATCCGTTTGCGTTCGGTGATGTCCCGCAGCACATGGATCACGGCAGTCAGGCGGCGGTCGGAGTCGAAACGCGGCATGGCCCGGACCTCGAACAGCCGGTCCAGATGCGGCTCGAACACCTCGAAGGAGGCCGGCTCTCCGGTTCTGAAACACTCGCAGCTGATACAGCCCTCCGGCGGAGCGTTTTTACCGTGATAGTATTCGTAGCACTTGGCCCGGGTGTGGTCCAGCAGGGGCAAGCCGAGAATCTCTTGGGCGGCCTTGTTGGCCCTGACGATGTTAAATTCTCGATCGTGGATGGAGATCATGTCGGTAATGGTGTCAAAGGTGTCTTCCCATTCCTGCTTGGTCTGTCGGAGCATGTCCTCCATCTGCTTGCGCTCGGTGATGTCTCGGTCAAAAGCCAGGACATACTTCCGGCCTTCCAGTTCCAGCAGGCCCGCACTGATTTCAACCGGAAAAACCGATCCGTCCCGTCGGATGTGTTCGATCTCGGCCGTAATCCATTTTCCGGAAAGGATCTGCTGAATTCTTCTAGAGGCCTGTTCGGCAGCGGCAGGGGCATCCAGGTCCTGAATCGACATCTTCAGCATTTCTTCCACGGTGTACCCGTGCATGGTTGCGGCAGCCCGGTTGGCAGCCACGATCCTGCCCCGATTCGCACCTTCTGCCTCGAGGATGAAGATCGCATCCCCGGCACTTTCGAACAGCATCCGGTAGCGCTTTTCGCTCTCCTGCAGCTGCAGCAATTGTTGCTTCAGTGCTTCGGACATCTGGTTAAAGGATGTAGCCACTTCAGCGAACTCTTTGGAAAGCCCCTCTACCCGATAGTCCAGATCACCGCTTTTCAGCCGGCGGGTGGCATTCAACAGAACACCGACCGGTTTGGCCAGATCGCGTATGAAAAAAAAACCCAGCCCGCCGGCAATCAGCGGGGTGATGGCGACCAGCACGTACAGGATGGTCTTTGATCGCGCGATATCGGCAAGCGATGCCTGGGTGCTGTCGGCGAGCTTGCTGTTGGCAATGTGGATCATGCCGTTGACCATCGATTCCAGTTTTTCGGTTTTACGGAAGGCTACGGATTGAAGTTCTGAGCGTTTCGACGGATTCCGGGAATCCATGAACATCTGTTGAGACATCTTGTAGTCGGCGACATCGTTGATCAGCACATCGAGCCGTTTCTGCACGGACTGCCGGTGGTGACAGTCCTTGCAGGTGGTGGATATCATCTGCATGGCGCGCACGTTGGCCGCAATCGTTTCGTCGCTGCTGGCAAAGGCACTGTCTTTGAGCATCAGATCGGATTGGACCTTGCGAATCTGCAACAGGAGATGCTCTCTCAGGATTTCGACCTGGTGGAGCATAATGAGGTGGTCGAGCTTAGCGGTGCTGGAACTGATGGTGACGACGATGTAAATGCCGCCGGCAATAAAAAGCAAAATACAGACACTTAGAACGATGGCAATACGCTTTTTCATGGGAAGGTCGGTTGGTGTTCATTTTTTTAGGATTCGGGGTGGCCCCGATGGGCGATCACCCCCTCATGCCTCTCTACCACAGCGTCACATCTTTTACCAACGGTTTAATGGTTTGTCGAGCTTCGGATGCTGGCGACGAGCTCCCGGGGGAAGCCTTACTTGGAGCCAAAGTCGATGGTCTCCGGCATGTAAAAGGTTTCGTATTTCTCGATCATACCGGTAATTTCCGTCGAGGTCAGATGATCGACACGGTTGCCCGGAAACCCGAGTTTGGCAAAATCGAAATATCCGTCTTTTTTGTGGCATTCGTTGCAGAACACCGGTTTCTTGGAAATGTTTTCATGCAGCTTGATCTTCGCTTTGGCCATCTGGTCGGCGGAGAATTGATTTTTCAGCCTCATGAACTCGGCGGCGGCCTTCTCATCGACGGGGTGGATGATCTCCAGGCGTCTTCCGGCAGTTTCCCTGATGGGAAAGATTTTGGCCGGATACTTGCCGAATCCGCCCTCGACTCTCATCGAAGTCGCACCGGTCTGCCGGTCGACCCACACGAAAGAAAAACTTTTATCGTCAGGTTTTTTGCGGACATGACAGACCATGCAGGCGAGAAATCCGTTGTGAAAATTGAGGATGGCCCGAACTTTTTTCTCCTTGCTGTGGGGATAGGATCCGTGACACTCCAGGCATATCGGGTGGTAGGGTTCGGCCTGCGAAATGTGTTCGTCTATGATATGAAAATGCTCTTTCGGAATCGGCCCGTCGTCACGCAGTATTTGCGTAAAAATGCCCTGCTCTGCCGCTGGCTTGGCGACCGACTCATGTTTGCGGGCTTCGGCATGGGGAAAGTAGACCAGCTTGAGCAGCCACAGGGCAAAAAGAATGATCGGCAATACGAACGCTGTTTTGATTACCAGCTTCGCCGTTTTCGAAGGCGGTTTTCTATCCTTTTGCCCGCCCGGACCCGATCTGCCGATAACCCGTTTGATGATGTCTTTCTTCATTGATTCTCTCTTTTAATGTAGATCTCCTGCAGGCGTGGATCTGCCATGATCTTTCTGTAGTGCAGCAAATGCTCCTCTTTCATCTCCTCTTCGTCGATGACTCCGGTAATCCACACATCATCCACAGGTGATTTGTGGAATTTGAAGTGGATATCGTACATGTGCCACACGATGATGGCCAGGCACGCCAGCACAGCTTCCATCCCATGCACCAGGGCGGAGATATCCAGAATAAATTTGCTCCACCTCCACTCGCTCCACAAAAGCAGCCCGGTTACAGACATCAGGGTGGTTCCAAGGATCAGTGCGCCGTATTCCATCTTGTGCTTGTACGAGAAGCGGTCAAATTCCGGGGGCTCTTTTTTCACATTGATGAAATAGAGCATGTTGTGAACCAGGTCGAAGAGATCTTTGGGACGCGGCAGCATATCGAAGAGCCACCGGCGGCCGGCTGGATGGAAAACGAGGTAGAACAGATGATAAATTGCGGTGAGAATCATGACGGTGCCGGCAATTCGGTGCAAAAGACTTCGAATAAAAAAGACGGTTTCGCCAAACCCTCCGAGTTTTTGGACAATGTCTTCCGGAATCTTCAGCATAAATCCGGTAACAGCCAGCACGATAAAACACCCCATGAAAACCGTATGCTGCCATCTTTCAGGCTTGTTCAACCGCACGAACAGCAATTTCTGCTGCTCCGCGGGAAGGGTTTCTTCGCGGGGTTCGTCTATTTTTTCTGCAACGGCGGCTTCTTCCATTTTTGCATGCAACCAATCATTTCGCTTTTCGGGATTTTCTTCTTCTGCGCAGCGCTGCCAGAAAATCCATCCACTGGTGGTAGAACATAAATCCGACAACGAGGGGGATAAACACTTTGTAGAAGAGTCGAATGTAGGACAGCACCGTGTGCCGGAAGATTTCCTCCTCGGTCATTTCTTTGCCGGCCCGCTCGATCAACAGCGTGTTGTCGACACCCTCAACGACGGCGTTCGTTTTGCCGGCGGCCACCTGCACTTTCGTGCCGTACGCATGCACCCGGCCGGTGGCAAAGCCGGCCGTCGCTCCGGGGTGGCAGGACTGGATACCGCCCTGGTTGCTGCAGGTGCTGATCCGGTTGAAGGTGTTGATGGACGATGCCGGATCGGTTTTCGGGCGGATATCGTGGGTCGTGTAGCCGACCGGCACGTGGCAGCTGATACAGTCGGGAGCATCCTTGACGCCGTATTTGACCAGGTTCCAATGAAAAGTGTCCTTGAACGTCGCGATGCTTTCCAGGCCGTGACGGGCCATTTTTTCGCTGTCTTCATGGCAGCTGGTGCAAAGCGCGACGATCTCCTGCTGGCTGCGGACACGCCGCATGCGATGGGTAAAATGCAGGTAAAAATTCTGGGCCCACGGATGCTTGGTGTGGCAGCCGACACAGCGCGACAGCGTTTCATTGGCCAGCGCTTCGCTTTTTCCCCACAAGCCTGCCATCGGCATCTGAACCTTGTTTTGGTGACAGTACTTGCAGGTGGGCAAATCTTCTGGAAAAGGTTTTGGATTGTCGGCATCGCCCGCACCGTGCACGCTCGCCATATATTTGTTTACCATGTTGCTGTGGGAAAACTCTCGGTCGGTGGAGGGCTCGGTCAGGTGGCATTGGGTGGTGCAGTCGACCTTCTTGACGTCGGTGTGCGGAATCTTGTCCAATCCCACGTGACAGTTGGTGCATTTGAGTTTGCCGTGGTTCGAACGGGCGAAGAGCTGGTCGTTTACATAAAAAATTCGTTTGGCGCCGGATTCGTCGAACCGGCCCATGCCGGGGTATCGGTGGCAGAACAAACAGTTTTCCGTGTCCGGCAGGGCCTCGGTGGCGGACATGGCGGTGCCGGAGCCCGCCACCAGCCAAAAGGCCGTGACCAATAAAATTGTGCCAATCATAAATGCGCTCAGCCGCAATGGATTTCTCCTTGAACGGAATCAAAAAACACTTGAAGCGTGTGCATACAGGATGTAATACATTCTGCAATGAATATGCCAAATGGCAATTTGCAGAAAATCATACGATAACACTTTGTTCACTGTACACTTTCCAGAGTATTTGTCAGCGATCTGCACGGAAAACCGACGAAAGGACCACATCTATCTGGTGATATCCCCACCAGCGGTTGGGCATTTCACCAGGTTTGCCGGTTGGCAGAGGTCAGTATGCCCCGCATCCGATCGAAGGGCGGCCCAGGTTCCCGGCCGGTGTGGGCTCAAAAATGGGACTGTTTTTGAGCAGAATGTGGCGGGCGCCGTCATAAAGAGAAGCGGAACAAAATCTGGTATGGTATTTGCCTTATCCGGGGATGGAGGCTTGAATCCGGTATAAAAAGGCAAGAGAAGCTATCGCGTGAAAAAACCCACCACGCACGACATTCAGAAGAAAATACGGACCATGGATGTGGATGAGATGAAACCCCACTGCATGCCGATCCTGCTGACAGCCGCCGTCTGGATATGGCTGGGTTTTACCGGCAGCAGCCTCGCCATGGACCCGGAAGGATGTTTGACATGCCACCAGTATCCGGGGCTGGCCACGGTGAAAGAGGACAAAACGCTTAGCATTTTGCACATCGATGAATCCAGGTACACCGCATCGTCACACGGAAAATTTGCCTGCCGGAAATGCCATACAACCATCGAAAAGATTCCGCACACCGGGCAGCTGCAGGTGGACTGCACCACCGAATGCCACCTTACCGACAAGGAAAAGCGCCTGGTCGCCAAACATCCGTTGAGCCGGTTTCACCGCAAAGAACAGTCCGCGATCACCACTTTGCAGGACCCCTCCTCCTGCAGGATCTGTCATGAGCTCTACCCCCACAGTGAAAACAACATGGTTCGCGGCCTGCTGAACCTGCATACCGGGTTTATGGTCTGCGAGGTCTGCCATTTGAACAAGGCCAAATTCCCGGGGGCCTACTTTGACTGGAATGGAGCCGAAATTGCCGAGTTCAGCGGTGAGCCTTACGGCACTTTCTACAATCCCAATTTAAAAAAAGCCCGCAAATCAAAACATTTTATCTCCAGGATCTCCGTCTTTCTGCCGGTCGGCGGACAGAAAAAATCATTGGTCAACACCCAGGACTCCGTCGAAGCGAAGGACTTTGTTCGGTCGGTAACCAGCTTAATGCCGGCTGAAAAAGAAAAACGCCTGGAATTCTTTCACCGAAACATCAACAGAAAAGAGATCAGCGTCGCCTGCGATGAATGCCATTCGGCCAGCAGCATCCTTGATTTTCAAAAACTCGGCTTCGATGAAAAAACAACGAACAACCTTGTCAATCTGAACATCAAGGGATTGGTGACCAAATACAAAACGTTTTACTTTCCCAAGCTGTTTGAAAACTAAGCTGAAAGGGTAACCCGATCGGATGCAACACCGCTCAGAAACCAATAAGGCGGTTTTTCACCGGAAAGAACCCCGCGGCAAACCCGGGCGATCTTGCGCTAGCAGCCTTCTCATTCCGGCGCTGGCCGTCTTCTGGTTGTTCGCGTCGCCGGTGCAAGCAATCCGTCTGACCTATGTCGATCACCTGTTTGATGTTGCCTATCGGTTCAATGCCCCCAGCGATGTGGCGGTATCGACAACCGACCGCATTTACGTCGTCGACGGTGTCAACAACCAGATCAAAATTTTCAACTACAGCGGAGGGTTCATCTCTTCTTTCGGCCGCGAGGGCTCCGGCAGCGGAGAATTTCGTCAACCGCTCGGAATCGACATCGACACTTCCGGCAGGGTCTTCATCGCCGATTCAGGAAATCATCGGGTGCAAATCCTCGGACCCGACGGTGATTTCATCGCCCAAATCAACATCACCGGCACTGCCAAGCACGCGGCGGACCCGACCGACGTGGTTGTGGATGAGGCCGGAAACCGGTGCTACGTGGTCGATAACGACAACCATCGCGTTCTCGACTATCGGCTGTCGGACCTACAGTTGATCGACGTCTACGGGAAACCGGGCACCGCGAAACTGGAATTCAAATATCCGTTTCTGATCACCCTGGACAAACAAAAACGACTCTACGTGGTGGATGTCACCAACACGAGGGTTCAGGTGCTCAAACCCGGAGGAACATACGCCGGCACCATTGGCGACTGGGGAGTCGAACCGGGAGAGTTTTTCCGGCCCAAGGGGATTGCGATCGATCCAGCCGGCAGGGTTTTCATATCCGACAGCTATATGGGGGTCATTCAGATTTTCAACCCCATGGGCGAATTTCACGCTGTCGCGGGGGAGCCTTCGAATCGTGCCGTAAAAAAATTCAGAACGCCGGTCGGTTTGTTTATCGATCACAACCGTCGATTATATGTCGTGGAGATGCTCGCCAACAAGGTGAGTGTCTACCGCATCAACGGCGAATCGAAGTGATGGTGACAATCGCGCGTGACCGCACCGGCAACCAGGCATAACATACGAAACGAACCGCATTCGATGCGAACGCTGATTTTCCTGATCATTTCGATCGGCTTTTTGCCGCTGTCTGAGGCCGGGGCGATCACCGCTGCACCCCAGAACCCCAAATCGGCCAAGGGCTGCGCAATCTGTCACTACCGCTGGGTCGACACCTTTTTCGTCGAAGGCACAGGATCGGATCTGGTGCCGTATCAATCGGAAAAAGTGGTCGCCACCCCTGATATGTGCATCTCCTGTCATGACGGAAGCGTTATGGATTCCCGAGCACGCATGACGATCGGAGCCGGACATAAGACCAATACCCGCCCGCCGGAAGGGATGAACATCCCGGCCGTCTTCCCGCTGGATGACAACGGCATGGTGCAATGCGCCACGTGCCACACGGCCCACGGCGTTCCGAGCGGAGTCGGGGAAGACACCACCATTTTCATGCGCATATCCAACAAAGACTCTGCCATGTGCTGGATGTGCCATCCCGGGAAAAACGGCGGCAAATCGGCCCGCAACCACACCGTCGGTCCCGTGAAAACCCGGATCCCGGACAACATGCTTGAATTGAGCACGGCAGCCGGCCAGAAACCGAGCCGCATCGCATGCGAGACCTGTCACACGGCCCATGGATCGACGCATGAAGCCTATCTGATCCAGAGCTCCCGAAACTCGAGTCTTTGCCTGGCCTGCCACCATGATAAAGGGCTGATCACCCCGGACGGCCGACGAAATCCCGGCCATGTAGTCAACGTCCGACCGACAACCGCTTCGATTCCTGCATCTTTCATGGAAAAGGGGGCCCGCACGGGTGCAGGTGGCGAAATCATCTGCACCACCTGCCACAAGACACACGGCAGCCCAACCGACAGCCATTTGCTGCTGATGGTCGATGACAACCAATCCACCCTGTGTCTGAGCTGCCATGCCGACAAGCAGACAGTGGCCGAGACCGGACACAATCTGGACAAATCGGCCCCGCAGTCGAAAAACCTCCAGGGACAAAGCGTTGCCGAAGCCGGCGTCTGTTCGGCCTGCCACCTGCCACACAAACCGGCCCGGGAACACAGCGGCAGCGCTGATTTCACGACCCAAATGTGCATGAGCTGCCACGGCGAAGGCACTTTTGCGGTCCGAGAGAAACTGCTCGGAAACAACCACCCCCTTGCCGTCAATCCTTTCGAAAAAAAAGACGACGAACTTCTGCTGACATCGGCTCAGGCCGATCCGGATCAGATGATCCTTCCCCTTTTTACTGCCTTTGGCGTTCGATCCCAAGGCGGGGGTATCACCTGCGCCACCTGTCACGATCCGCACCGGCTTCCGCTGGATACGGCCACCGAACCGACCGGGGAAAGACCCCGCACCAAAAACCAAAATCAGTATTTACGCAAACCGTCTCCGGAGATCTGCCGGCAATGCCACGACGCCAAGTTCCTTGTCGCCGATACCCGACACAACCTGCGCCGCAGTGCCCCGACCGAAACCAATTTGCTGGGCCGCAGAGCATCGGAAGCCGGTCTGTGCGACAACTGTCACCTGGTGCACGGTGGCGGGCGGGTTTTTCTGTGGGCCAAACAGCAGCCCCCGGTCGAGGATAACAAGCAGCGGCCGGTGTGCTTCAGTTGTCATGTCAAAGACGGCCCGGCAACCAAAAAGCAGCTTCACGACCATTCTCATCCGCTACAGGTTTCTCCGCGGGATATGGGTATGAGGACCCGTCTGCCGGTATTTGACCCGTCCGTTCGCCCGTCTGCGGACGGTCGAATGTCCTGTTACACCTGCCATGATCCACACCGCTGGCAGCCCGCCGATAGTAAAACCATGTCCGGTACCGAAACAGAGGGAGATGCCCGCAGCAGCTTCCTGCGGCTGCCGGCTTCCCCGTCCTCACAACTTTGCGGCGACTGCCACGGCAGCCAGGCCCTGATCGAGCCGACCGATCACAACCTGCTTGCAGCTGCTCCGCAGGCGAAAAACACGTCCGGCCAAACTCCTGTCGAGTCAGGACCGTGCGGTGTTTGTCATCTGCCGCACAACAGCAAGAACCAACTGCTGCGATGGGGCCAGCGGTTTGGGCCCGGAAGCAGTATAATGGAAAAAATGTGCACCGGTTGCCATTCCAAGCGTGGATCCGCACCGGGCAAGATTCCCGCGATCAGCTACCACCCGGAGGACATCGCCATTCACAACACCGGCCGAAACATCAAAGACGAAAGCATCTATTTTCCGCTTTTCGACCCCGCATCCGGCAAACAGGTTGGCAACGGCCCCCTTTCCTGCCCGTCGTGTCATAATGTGCACCGCTGGAGTTTGGGGGAAATGCAAAACAGGGGCTCCGTCAAGCCGGCTGGCAGCGTCGCGAGCAGCTTTTTGCGAAACAGGAGTTACAACACGATCTGCATGGACTGTCACGGTCCGGAGGCATTATTCAAATATGAGTACTTTCACTTCCCGGCAAAACGATAACCGGCCGCGGTTCAAATGGTGCCTCGCGCTGTTGACTCCCGTGGTGCTGATCTGGGGTGTTTACGGTTGCCAGTACAACCAGAAAGATTCCATATTTTCTCGAAAAGTCGGCGCTGCCCCCCAAGCCGGTTCACAGGAAGCGGTCATCGTTCAACGCAGCATACCCGACACGACCAATATTCACTTTGACAGCAGATATTGCCTGGAGTGTCATGAAAAACTGCCCATCGCAAAATCGGAACCGTACTTGAAATACGACGGAAACACGCAATACCTGTGCAGCTGTCATTATAACAGCGGGAAAATGCACCCGCACCCGGTTGACTATCCGCCGTCCGGCGATGTAAAAATCGCCACCGGGTTTCCGCTTCAAGACAAAAAGATGACCTGCATCACCTGCCACGATATCGTTCAGCAGTGCCAGGACAGCCCCTCGGACAAAATATTGAAGCAGGGAATTTTGCGGGGAGCGCCGTACGGCAACCAAATCGACATCTGCTTCCGATGCCACGATAAAAACAAGTACCCGAAGTACAACCCCCATCAGCAACTAAATGCAAACGGGGAAATCGTTAAAGAAAAATGTTTGTACTGCCATTCGGAGGTGCCAGACGAGAAAAAGACCGGGGCCGAGGATGTGAAGCTCATCGGCAATTACGGGGCGATTTGCATCGGATGTCACAACACCGCCGCCAAACAGCCACTGCATCAGAGACACCTGCGCAAACCGTCCGATGATGTGCTGGCGCAGATCACCCAGATGCAGATACGGTTCAACATCGTTTTGCCGCTCGACCAGGAAGGCAGGGTCACGTGCGTGACCTGCCACAACCCGCATCAAAAAGGATTAATCCCGGACAAACGGGCAGGGGCGGCCGGCGCCGGAGAGGCTCACCGTCACCGGCTGACCGGAAACATGTGCCTGAAGTGTCATCCGATGAGGCAGCTCTGAGAACACGCACGGTTCGCCGGGTATCGTTTCCATCGTCAATCGAAAACCGTGTGTCCGAAAGCAGATTGGATAGAATCTGCTGCTTGACAGGAAAACCACAAAGTGGTAGCGCAACAACAGGAGCACTCCCGGGTAGAATAAGTTGCCGGCAATGACCCCACAGCGCCCGAGGGGCGGTTTGACCCTGCACATCGAAACCTGTTCTTTGCCGCCGGCTCCGTTTTTCGCTCATTGTTTTGCCACCTTGTTTTTGGTTGTGCGGTTTGTTTGGCTCACCCTTTTTCGAAACTTCATGGAGAAGAAAATTGAGACCAACCAGGTTCTTCCTAAATTTCTGCCTTGTTTTTACTGCCGTTTGGATCACACTAATTATCGGCCTTCCGGCTGAGGCGCAAGACAAAGAAAACTGTTTGATGTGCCATAAATATCGCTATCTGGGTCGGATCGACGAAAACGGCAAACAGTTCAACTACAATGTGGATGAGCATTTCTTCGCCGGCAGTGTTCACCGAAATATTGCCTGCCGCGAATGCCACGCTTCCATCAAGAAGATACCGCACGATCCGGTTACCGAGGACGTAAACTGCGCCAACGCATGTCATCTCAAACCGCCCCATTCACAGGAGAAATTCTCCCACACGAAGATCATCGATATCTACAGTCAAAGCGCGCATGCGGTTAGACCGGAAGATCCTCCCGAGGTAAAAGCCGCCAAGCCGAATTGCAAGTTCTGTCATCTCAACCCGTTGTACACACGGGTCGAAGAAAAACTGATCGACTACGAAAAGACCTTGCAGCGCTGCCTGAATTGTCATGAGCAAAAGGGGGTTACAGTGGCGTACATGCACGTAACCCACCGGCTGCGCAAAAAGACCTCCCGCTCCCCCCAGCAAATCGTGCAGCTGTGCAGCAAGTGCCACGACGACAGGGAAATGATGAAAAAGATAAACGTTTCCGAGGAAGCCCTGCTGGCGGTGGAAACCTACAACCGATCGATCCACGGTAAATCGATCGCGCTGGGATCTGAAATGACAGCGGATTGTATTAGCTGTCACGCCTCCAACGCACTGCATGATATTTACAAAAAAGACAATGTGAAGGCCACGATTCACAAAGACAACCTGATGACCACCTGCAGACAATGCCATGAGCAAACAAACAGCTGGTTTATTAAAATAGCCGTCCATCCGCGCATTGAACGGGAGAAAAATCCGATTGTCTATTTCGCGAGCATTTTTTTCCGACTGGCGCTCTATGGTTCGCTGTTCAGCATGGTCGGACTGATGGCCGTTGAAACCTACGGCAGGAGGAAAGACGGTGTCAAGTTTCTGCTGCGCCGCGGAACCGCATGGCGGGGAAACCCCAAAAACCGATAACTACCCGGGAGATGTACCATGTCGAATCCATCGGAAGCAATGGCCGTGCCGGACCAGCGGGCGGACGCTGAAGAATACTACACCCACGTGGAAGGTGTGGGCAACATCCCCAGGGACATTTACAAATACGTGACCTCGGACCCTTTGGGGGATCTGCCCAGGTATTCTGTGCACATCGTGATCCAGCACTTTCTGGTGGTCGTCACTTTTTTGGTATTGGTGCTCACAGGGCTGCCGCTGTATTACAGCGACCTGTTCTGGGCCCCTCACTTGATATCGATGTTCGGCGGCGCCGACACGGCCCGAATCGTTCACCGGGTAGCGGCATTTTTGATGATATTTACCTGCCTGTACCATGTCATTACCATTGTCGGCGGGACCGCTCGAAAACTGCTGAAAAACCAGTTCGATTACAAAAGAACGCAAATCCCCGTGCCGAAAGATCTGTTCGATCTGATTCACGACATGAAGTATTTTTTCGGCCTGGCCCCTTATCGGCCGAAAATGGAAAAATTCATGTACAAACAAAAGCTGCATTATCTGGCCATCATCTGGGGAAATACCGTGCTGATCACCGCCGGAGCGGCCTTGCTTTTCCCCGATTTGATGGCCAAAATATTTCCCGAAACATTGGCACGGTTGCTGCCGGCAGCCGGTAAAAGCGCGGGATCCTTCCCGGCTTTTTTTCAGGAGCTCGCAAGGCTCATGCACGCCGATGAAGCGGTGATGGCGCTGCTGGTGATATCATTCTGGCATTTGCTGAACGTTCACTTCGTCCCGGGTCGTTTTCCATTTCAATGGGCGTTTTTGACCGGAAAGATCACACGGGAACATCAGATCGAAGAGCACTTTCTGGAGTATATTCGCAATCTCGAGGAAATCCCCGAGGAAAAAGAGTATATGAAAAACCTGCTAAAGGAGAAGGGATTTTCCAAACCGGCAAGCGTATCGATTGCCGATTTGTCCCGTATTCACTAAACCGGACAGCAACACCACTGCATGTCAACCGTCATAGGGGGACTCTCAAATTGAGCCAAACAACCGATAAGAGAACGGATCATCCGAAAATTGCCTACCTCATCGGATTTGTGGTGCTAACGGTCACCTTTCTGGTGTTCATTGGTGTGTTGCACCACCTGGCCGTATCTCCGCACGGTCCCGAGCTGTTGAAACCGGTGGTCGAAAAATACTTCACCGAACACAAATCGGCCGTTTTGGAAGAAGCCAAGCGGCTTCAGGAGCTGGAAATCCACCGGCATTTTCACAATATCGTCGACTTCCCGCAGCTCGCTGAAGGCCAGCGTCCCGCCTGTTACATCTGTCATTCCGACTACCCGCACGTAAAAAACAAAAAAATACGCTCTCTGCTCAACATGCACACCCAATACTTTGTGTGTGAAACCTGTCACATCAAGGAAAGCGAAGAGAAGACCGTCGTTTACAAATGGTACAATCCCGGCGACGAAAATCCGACCGGGCCGTTTTTCGGCACCCGCTATGACCCCGAAACGGGAGCCCTTGCAACCGGGACCGATCTTCTGTCCAAGATTGCCCCCTACTTTAAAAAAGAGGATAAGCTGGTTTCGGCCATTCAGGCGCAGGATGCCCCCCTGGCCAGGGATTTCGTCAAGGTCAGAGATTCACTTTCCCCCGAACAGCGGGATGTTTTCAAGATGAAATTTCATGAAAACATCAAGCCCAAAGGATATGAATGCGAAGTTTGCCATTCGAAAACCGGCGTGCTCGATTTTGAAGCGCTCGGATTCGAGGCCAACCGGGCGGTCGATTTACAGCAGATGAACATCAAGGGCATGATCACCAAATATAAGGAATTTCACTTGCCGGCCCTGTTCAAGTAAATAACCGGGCCCGCGAACACGGCTGCCTGAATGTCGCATGAAAATCAACCATCCGGACACCCGGGCAATCCAGATGATGGTGCAGGTGAAGATTTGTATCGGCCCTACCGCATCTTACAATATCTGATCGTCAGCCTTTCTATCCTGATCCTGCCGGGTCTATCCGATGCCGTGGAATGCACCACCGGCCGATTGCTTTTCGATATACAACCGGATTCCGACCAGCCCAGCGATATCGCGATCGGGCCCAACGGCGATCTGTACCTGGTCGACGGCGTCAACAGCCGAATCCTGGTGATCGGCAGCAACGGCAGTCGGCATTTTTCTTTCGGCAAAGACGGCAGTGGGAACGGTGAATTCGCACGCCCGCTGGGGATCGACATATCCGCAGACGGCAAGGTGTTTATCGCCGATACGGGCAATCATCGCATTCAGGCGTTCGATCTGACGGGGAAGTTTTTATACCAGTTTCGGGTGGAAACAAAACCGGGCGAAAAGCCGGCCGATCCGGTCGATGTGCTCGTATCGGATTTTAACAGCTACTTGTACGTATCCGATAACGACAATCACAAAATACGGGTTTTTTCGCAAGATGGCCGGTTTGAATTCGAATGGGGCAAATTCGGTGAGGGGCCTGGTGAATTCAGGTACCCGGGCATGCTGGCGGTTAACCAGTACAACCAGGTTTTTGTCGTCGATGTTCTCAATACACGCGTCCAGGTCTTTGATCCCCACGGAAATTTTCTGAGCGAAATCGGTTCATGGGGTGTGCTCCCTGGAAATCTCTTCAGGCCCAAAGGCGTGACCATCGATGAAAACGACCGCATATTTGTCAGTGACAGTTACATGGGCCTCATCCAGGTGTTTACTGCCCCGGGACGATTCCTCGGTGTTGTTTGTGAAAACAGCGGCAAAAAACAATTTACGACTCCTGTCGGAATTGCATTCGACAGCCGGCACCGACGGCTGTATGTGGTGGAAATGCGTGCGAACAAGATCAGTGTATTGTCGATAGCTGATTGATGCCGCAGGTGTTTCCATGAAATCCACCGGTACCTGAAACAATCGAAAAAAGAATCGATCCCGGCCCGACGGGATTTGCACGACCCCTGACAGACACTGGACGGTCGACTTCATTGCGGTACAGCAAATGGTCAAATCAACGCCCACCATGCTCCTGTTTGCCATAATGGCACTTCTGATGCTTCCTTCGGCTGCGCCGGCATTTGAAATGTCTTCCAAAAGGGACTGCGCCATCTGCCACGTCATGTGGCTGGATGATTTTCGCACCGACAAAGAAACCCTGATCGACTGGCAGCCCGGCAATGTGCTCATGAAGGACACGCAGGGAGTAGTGAGCTCCGAGGATATCTGCTACAGCTGCCATGACGGCTATGTCCAGGACTCCCGGCATCTGGTGTGGAAACACAACAGCCACAAAACATTTGTAAAACCTTCTCGAAAAGTGAACGTGCCGAAATCTCTTCCGCTAAGCAACAAGGATGAACTTTACTGCGGAACCTGCCATTCTCCTCATGGTGCCGGATCGGCCCCCAAAGGCGGCGTGGAGGGGATCACATCGTTTTTCCGGGAAAAAAACGTAGATTCGAGCCTCTGTGCGATGTGCCACCGAAACGAAGCGCGTTTTACCCTCACCAACGGTCACCCCCTGCAAGTGCCCCGCGGTCGCATATCGACCGCATCGCTGAATCTGCAGGGCAGCGAAGCGGCAGACAATCCCAACATCGTCTGTCAGACGTGCCACAAGGTGCACGGCGCAAAAGGCAAAAAGATCGTCGCCATCGAAAACTACAGCTCCGAGTTGTGCACCGAATGCCATCGGAAGCAAAAGCAGGTATTACATTCAAAGCACGACCTGCGATTGACGATGTCCGAATCAAAGAACCTCAAGCAGCAGCTGCCGGCTGAATCCGGCCCCTGCGGTGCGTGCCATGTTCCGCATCATGCGGCCAATAAAAAACTATGGGCCAGACCCTTTGCTATCGTCAACAATCCATCGCAGATGTGCCTGGTGTGCCACGATCACCCAAGCAACGGCAACATCAGGCAAGTGGGGGTTTATTCTCACCCCGTCAACGTCGAGCCCCTTTCAAACAGCTCGATCCCCACCGACTTGCCGTTGTTTGCCGATGATGCAACCCGAAATCCGGCGGGCAGGATGCAGTGTTTCACCTGCCATGATGTTCATCAGTGGGCGCCGGAAAAACCCGTTTATTTCGCCGACAGAGATGTTGCCGGCGATGCGAACAACAGCTTTTTACGGATATCCAACAGCGGTATATCCACCCTTTGTGTGACCTGTCACCGCGACAACAAGCCGGTGCTGGCCTCCGATCACAACCTGAGTGTGACGGCACCGGATGAAAAAAATGTTTCCGGTCTCACCCCGAACGTATCCGGTCCCTGCAGCGCGTGTCACCTCCCCCACCATGCCGTCGGCACCAGACTCTGGGCCAAAGATCGCTCCGCCGGCAGCAGTTTTGCGATGCAAATGTGCACCGGCTGTCACAATCGAGGCGGTGCGGCCAAGTTAAAAATTGTCGGCGGCAGTGATCACCCGATCGAAGTAAAGCCCGACCTGCAGGCCATAACCGTATCCACGGATCCAACGACCGGTGATCTTCCCTTGTACGACAGTGACGGAAACCGTAAGGCGGATGAAAAAATCGCCTGTCTGACCTGCCACGAGCCCCATCGCTGGGATCCGAAAACGACGAACGCCGGCGGCTCTTATTCGTTTGAGAATGTGGAGGGAAGCCCTGCCGACAGCTTCCTTCGGATGGCGAACGCGCCTTCGTCCGCACTTTGCAACAGCTGTCATAGGGATCAGGCGCAGATCATCGGCACCGCCCACGATCTGAACGTCACCGCTCCGTTGGAAAAAAATTTGCGGAATCAGACGGTACGACAATCTGGTCCGTGCGGCGCGTGTCACGTCGTTCACAACAGCCCCGGTCGGATCCGGCTCTGGGTGAGACGCGCCGGCCCGGCCGACAGATCCGACAGCGTTGTCGATTCGCTGTGCACCAGCTGTCATTCCAGGGGAAATATCGCAGAAAAAAAGATCCCCCGCATCGCTTCCCACCCGACGGACCGGTTGATTATCAATACGGCCCTGTTTGACAAACGCCGTGGTTTTTATACGCCCCTGTTTGACGGCAATGGCCACAGGGTCGATATCGGAAATATCTCTTGCCCGTCCTGTCACGACAGCCACCGGTGGGGTTTTCTCGGAAATGCCGCACGCCCTGTGAAAATCCTGCAAGGGTCGGGGGCCAGTAAATTTTTGCGGACGGCAAGCTACAAAACCGTTTGTGTAAACTGCCACGCGGAAGAAGCCCCCTTTCGCTACCTCTATTTTCATCAACCGGACAAGCGGATCTTGCGACCCGACTAAAACCGATTTATCTTTACGCGTCCCCATCGTCTAGCCAGGCCCAGGATATCCCGTTCTCAGCGGGAAGACAGAGGTTCAAATCCTCTTGGGGACGCCAGCAGCCGTTGGTAATGTCCCGGCCTCACCAAATTCGCAACGCCGCCTTATTTATCGAACAGGAGAATCGTTTTGAAGATTGTACGCATTGTCATCGATGATGAAGAGCGCTCCCGATTTGCGGAAACGGATGTGGAAATGGAACGCAAGGATTTTGCCCCGCCGGCGGCACCACTGCAGGTTTCCGAATTTCATCCGGCAAGTCGATGGGGTATCCTGCGCCTTCCGGTCGGCTGGGACGGCAGCTGGCACCCTACGCCGGTGCGCCAGCTAATCGTCTGTTTGTCCGGACAGTTCGAAATGACCGTCGACGGCGGCCAGTCGCGCCGCTTCGGTCCGGGAGAAGCCGTTGTGCTGGAAGACACCCGCGGACGGGGTCATGTCACGAAAGTCGTTGGATCCCATGAGGTCGAATGCCTGAGCGTGCAGCTTTGAAGATGCCCAGATCGCACTGAAGGCATGCAGGCGGTGTTTACGCTTCTACGGCAAAGTGGACGGCACCGGGCGATCCCGGGGTTGCGAGCCTGCCGAGACTGATGATGCCGCTGCCCGACAGCAGGGTTTCATCTCTTTTGATGAAGACGGCATCTGTTCCGGGACGCTGCAGGTAAGTGCCGTTGGAGCTGTGGTCGATAAGGTGAAATTTCCCGCGACGATACTCAATCCGCGCATGGAATCTGGAAACCCGCTCGTAATTTAGGATCAGATCGTTGTGATCCTGGCGGCCCAGGGAAACCGCCGGTCGGTCGGGGTCCAACCGGATGGTGTTCTCTGCCCATGTCAGCACCAGCCCGGACTGCGCATTTTTCGGCAATGCCGATCGTTTCAGCAGCACCGTGGCATCCCCCGGTTCCCAGAGATACTCCTGTATGCTCATCCGTCCGCTTTTACCTCTGAGGGTTTGCGTATCGACATAACGGATCTTGCCTCGCAAGGAGGGCTGAACGGATTGGGCCACCGGCTCGGTGAGAAGAATCTGCCGTGGCTTGGCCAGCTTGACGATCCGGGCCGCCACGTTAACCGTGTCGCCGAAAACATCTCTGCGTGTCTGGATCAACGGACC
The DNA here is from genome assembly GCA_001303025.1 of Deltaproteobacteria bacterium SG8_13. GTDB lineage: Bacteria > Desulfobacterota > Desulfobacteria > Desulfobacterales > SG8-13 > SG8-13. The sequence goes on along the minus strand of LJNK01000014.1, from coordinate 43,682 downwards.
GCAGTGCATTCCGATGGCGACCTGAGGGGACGGCGAATCCGCATTCTCTTTTCCCTGCTTCTGATCGAAACCCCGATTCATCTCAACGGCTGCCTGGATCGCATCGTCGGCCTCTTTGAAGGTGCACAGGATTTCGTCGCCGATGGTCTTGATCACATCTCCCCGGTGTTTGCGGGTCGTCTCCGACAGCCTGGTAAGGCAGTCGTCCACCACCTTCTGGGCCAACCGGTCGCCGAGTTGCTCATACATTTGCGTGCTGCGAGCGATATCGGCAAACAAAACGATAGCGTAACCTGGCTCCTGCGGCATTGTCACACCCCACTGTCGCAATCGATGTTCGGAAAGGCGCTTTCCTCTGACGGGTCTGTGCGCAGGCCAACGGCCAGCTGGCGAATGGTGGGCTGCCATAACCTGCAATGGCACGAAATGGCCGTTGCGTGCAGCCCCTTGCTCGAAGAGAGCTGCGACGCATTTTATATGCGGTAAATCCGCTTCCCCATTTGTCGGTTCGCCACGTTATGACTGCCGAATCGTCTTTCGGGATCACCGACCCGATGGGTCGCCGGAAAAACAAATTCGACCCTCAAGCATGTTGCGGGAGCCATTTGGCTCCGCCCGCCGCTTCACGCTGCGGAGGGTTCGCTCGCTAAAACAGTGTATAAATAAACGGGGCGATGGCCGATCCTTCTGTCAGAATGATCAGAGCGCCAAAGATGAGTAACACCAAAATGATGGGCGCCAGCCACCATTTTTTTCGATGTTTCAAAAAATCCCAGAATTCGACAATAATTGCGAGTTTGGACATTTAGAATTGCTTTTCGTACCTTTCGCGCGTCGGCCGCTTCGATTTGAGATCGTTCCAGTAGGTGGGTTGCCTGAAACCCCACCGCAAATCGATGAAGCGGTTGCCTGTTAGTTTCGAAACCAGGGCAATCGGCGTTATGATCAGATAAAAAAGCAGACCCAGAATCAGCCGGGTCATAATCGAGCCAAGGACAACGGCAAGCCCCATCCAAGCCAGATATACGGGCTTAAGGATAAGCGGCCATATGCTGCCGCAACATGCCAGCATCAGGCCGATGGCAAGCAAGTAAGGGTATGCACCCATCTCTTTCCAGAAAAGAAAGCCGCCGACTGCCATGCAGACCGATCCGACGGACAGCCCGAAATTCCGCAGGTTTTTCCTGGAGTCCTGGATGTTTTTTAATTCCTCTAGCACCGGTCAATCCAATTCAAACGTGCTGCGCCAATTCACATCGGACCCTAACGGTTTTTGTCTTGTTTTGTCCAATAAATAATTGCCCATAACCAGATAATCCATATCCGTACGCATGAAACACAGATAGGCATCTTCAGGGCTGCAGACAATCGGCTCCCCGCGCACGTTGAAAGATGTATTGACAATAACCGGGCAGCCGTGTCTTTCATGAAATGTGGAAATCAGCTGGTGATAGGCGGGATTTGTTTTTTCATCGACGGATTGAATTCTAGCCGAATAATCTACATGCGTGATGGCGGGCAGCACGGATCGCACAACATTGAGCCTTTCAAGTCCGAAAGGACCTTTTTGCAGGTCGGTCACCTTTACCCGCTTGTCTTCTTTGACCTTTGCAACCAGCAGCATGTAAGGGCTCTCGCGATCGATGTCAAAATAATCCGAGACGTACTCTTTCATGACCGAGGGGGCAAACGGCCGGAAGCTTTCCCGAAATTTTATTTTGCGGTTCATTTTTTCCTGCATTACCGGGGAGCGGGCATCACCGATAATCGAGCGCGCGCCAAGGGCCCGTGGGCCGAATTCCATTCGGCCGCGAAACCAGCCGATCACTTTTTCATCGGCGATTAAATCGGCCACTTTTTCAAACAGTGCTGCATCTTCCATCTTTAAAAACGGGTATCCGTTATTTGACAGAAAATGCTCAATGCTTGCATCGCTGAATTCGGGACCCAAATATGCGCCGTTGACAAAATCGGTGCGCCCGTCGGTCTTTCGCTCGTTGCCCAGATACTGATACCAGCTCAACAACGCGGCCCCAACAGCGCCGCCGGCGTCACCGGCAGCGGGTTGAATCCAGATATCGTCGAAGAGCTCCTCGCGCAGGAGTTTCCCGTTGGCAACGCAGTTCAAGGCAACGCCGCCTGCCAGACATAAATGTTTCATTCCGGTTTCTTTTTTTACATGCCGTGCAATTTTGAGTACAATTTCTTCGGTTACTTTCTGGATGGATGCAGCGATGTCCATTTCTTTTTGGGTAAGCCTGGATTCCGGTTTCCGGGGTGGACCATCAAAAAGCCGGTGAAACGCTGAACTCGTCATGGTCAGGCCGACACCGTAATCAAAGTAGTCCATATTCAATTTGAAAGAACCATCGTCTTTCACATCGATCAGGTGCCGGTAAATCAAATCCTTGTAGGCAGGTTGGCCATAGGGAGCCAGGCCCATCAGCTTGTACTCGCCGGAATTTACCTTGAAGCCGGCATAATAGGTAAATGCAGAATAGAGCAGCCCCAGGGAATGCGGGAATCGGATGTCTGCCATCAATTCAATCCGGTTATTTTCCCCAAACCCAAAACTGGTGGTCGCCCACTCTCCCACGCCGTCCATTGTGACAAAGGCGGCTTGCTGAAAAGGTGAAGGGAAAAAAGCCGAGGCGGCGTGAGATTCGTGATGCTGGGGGAAGAGGATCGTGCCGGGATAATCAATTTCGCTTTTGATCAGGTCTTTGATCCAGAGCTTTTTCTTGATCCAGAGGGGTATGGCTTTCAGAAACGATCGAATGCCGAACGGTGAATACGATAAATAGGTTTCTAAAATGCGTTCAAATTTGAGAAAGGGCTTGTCGTAAAAAGCAACCAGATCCAGATCGCAACCGCTGATGCCGCCGCTCTCCAGGCAGTAAGCGATTGCATTCGACGGAAATGAAGCGTCATGCTTTTTTCGCGTAAAACGCTCTTCCTGGGCGGCAGAAACGATTTTGCCGTCTGTGAGCAGGCAGGCAGCGCTGTCGTGATAAAATGCCGATATGCCAAGAAGGTTCATACTGTTGTTCCCCGGAAAACCGATGCAATGATTCTCATACCTGAATTAACTCTATAACCACTTTCAGCATAGATTCAATTTCTGACGCCGGTTTTTTCACCTTTATCGAATCAGCCGTTTTGTCCGGGGTTCATTCACCGTTTCCCTTTATCGATAACCGTCCCGGCTGCGGTAGCTCGCCGGTCGTATGGTGGATCTGGATCCCGCTGATTGACACGAATGACAAACCCCCCTATATTCGCGGTCATCAGGAGCCAATGGATATGCCATCGAAGACACCGACCGAAAAAACTGCGGCTGGAAAACAGCCGGCGCCGCGCGCACTTCCCTTGTGGAAAGGGATCGTCTTGTCGGCTGCGGCAGTCGGCCTGTTTTTTGGACTGCTGGAGGCGCTGCTGGCCCTAGCTGGCGTGCAGCCGACACTGCGCCGGGAAGACCCCTTCGTGGGATTCGCTGCCAATGTCCCCCTGTTCGTCAAAAATACGGGGCCTGACGGCCGGCAGATCCTGGTAACCAGCGAGAACAAGAACCTGTTCAACCGCCAACAGTTTTCCATGGATAAGCAGCCCGCTACCTACCGCATCTTCTGCGTGGGCGGATCGACCACTTATGGGCGCCCTTACGAAGACACAACCTCTTTTAGCGGCTGGCTGCGGGAACTGCTGCCCGTCGCCGACCCGCGACTCCGCTGGGAGGTCATCAATGCCGGCGGCATCAGCTATGCCAGCTACCGTGTGGCTCATTTGATGGAGGAGCTGGTCCGGTATCAGCCGGACCTGTTTATCGTATACTCGGGGCACAACGAGTTTCTGGAAGAGCGAAGTTACGGCGCACTGCGGGACATTCCGGCTCCAGTCAAATCGACGGCGGCGGTGCTCGCCCGCACTCGAACATGGGCAGCGATGAAAAACCTGCTGGCCCGAATGGGCGCATCCTCGCGTATGGACCCGAAAGAGCGCGCCCAGCTCAGCGCAGAGGCGGACACCATGCTCCGGCGGTTTGGGCCCGACATCTATCAGCGCAACGATCCGCTGCGCGATCAAGTTCTGCTTCACTACCAGATCAGCCTCGAGCGCATGGTCGAGATCGCACGATCGGCAGGTGCGGATATCATCTTCGTCACGCCGGCCTCGAATCTCAAAGACAGCTCTCCGTTTAAAAGCGAACACACGGAAGGGCTGAGCCAAGCGGATCAATCCCGCGTAAACCAGATGCTGTCAGATGCACTGGCACGGATGCGGGAAGACAAAACATCCGAAGCCCTGGACATCTTAGACCGAGCGGTCACCGTCGATCCTCGCTACGCAGAAATCCATTACCGTCGCGGAAAGGGCCTGTTCGAGCTGGGCCGCTACCCGGAGGCTAAGGCAGCCTTTGTAAGGGCCCGGGATGAGGACGTGTGTCCCTTGCGCGCCTTGTCACCGATGCGCGCAACCCTTGCGGAGGTCGCACAGCAATCAGACGCCGCGCTGGTTGACTTTATCGATCATCTCGAACAGCGCCTCCGGGCCGAAAAAGGCCATCCCATTCTTGGCGAGGAGTACTTCCTTGACCACGTTCACCCGACGATCGAAGGCAACCGCATACTGGCCCTGCAGCTGGTGGAGACAATGATCGCGCGCGGTATCGTGCATCCCGCCCCCACCTGGAACGACGAAGCGATCGCTGCCGTCGCATCGCAAGTCGAGGGTCGGGTGGACGTCGAGCTGCGATCGAAGGCAATGTCGAACCTGGCCAAAGTGCTGGCTTGGGCCGGCAAGTTCGAGGATGCCAGCCGGCTCGCCCACCAGGCAATCGCTTCCGGAAGCAATAATCCGGCCGTCATCGTTGAGTCGGCGAATATTCTGGCCATCTATTATGCCCAGCAGGGCGATGTCGAACAGGAAAAAAAGTATTTCCGAATCGCCCTGAATGCCAAACCGGACAACCCGGACGTGCACTTCCAGCTCGGGTTGCAGATTCTGAAAAACCGGCGGCGGGAACTCGAGACAGCCGCTTCCCACATCCTGTTTGCCAGTGTTTTTTGGTCGGAAAGCCACCGGGACCTGCCACATCAACTGCTGGGTCGTATCATGGCCCAGCGGAATCGATTTGCGGCGGCATATTCGAACCTGCTGGAGGCCCAGCGGTTGAATCCCCAGAACGATGAGACCGAAGCGCTGCTTTCTTTAGTGCGGAAACGACTCGGGCCGGAAATCCAAACGATTCATCCCCCGAAAATCTCCCTCAAAAGATACCGGTCCGGGATGCCGCACAGCATCACACAGGTGCAGCCCAACGCCGAAGGACGGTACATTCCTGAAGGGGCCTGGACGCAGTGGTATGAAAGTGGAGAGCTAAAACGCTATGTCGACTATTCCAACGGGGTGCCCCACGGCGTAGCGATGGAATGGAGCGCAGACGGACAGTTGATAGCGCGATCGTTTTATCGAAATGGCGTCCGCAGCACGATGTTAGAAAAAAATCCTGCGGGCGGTCAATGATGATCGGTGGGGGGCATCTTCTGGCGGACTGCCCGCGATATTCGTGAAAAGCGCGAAACGAAAAAAAGGCAGCTTCAGGCCACGCGGTCGCGGGGTTCGCGCCCTGCAAAAAACGCATCCAGGTTATCGAGCGCCCGGAAGCCCATGGCATCTCTCGTTTCCTTCGTGGCGCTGCCGATATGCGGCATCAAAAAGACGTTGGGCAACTTGCGGTATTGCGGATGGATGTCGGGCTCGTCATTGTAAACGTCCAGACCCGCGGCAGCCAGCTTGCCCGATTTCAGAGCCGCAATCAGGGCTTCGTCGTCGATCACGACACCGCGGGCGGCATTGACGACGATGGCGCCATCCGGCAGCAGGGCGATGCGCTCGGCGTTCAGCAGCTTGGTGGTCTCCGGCGACGCCACGCAGTGGATCGTCAGAAAATCACAGTGGGGCATCAGCTGCTCGCAGGTTTCGTGATATACGGCACCCTCCTCGAACTCGGTCGGCACGCGTTTGCGGTTGTGGTAGTGGATCTGCATGTCGAATCCGCGGGCTCGCCTGGCAACCACCCGCCCGACACGGCCGAATCCGATGATACCCAGCCGCTTGCCCGTCATCTGGGTACCCACCATAAAACTGGGGCTCCAATCCTTCCACTGCCGGGAGCGGACCAGTTGCTCGCCTTCGCTGGCACGCCGCGCTGCACCCAGCATCAGCATGATGGTCAATTCGGCCGTGGCGTCGGACAGCACTTCGGGCGTGTTGGTGACAATCAACCCCCTGGCTGTGGCCGCTTCGGTGTCCACGTGGTCGTAGCCGACGGAATAGTTCGCAATGACCCGCACGCTTTCCGGCAATCGGGCAATCACTTCGGCGGTAAACTTCTCTGTGTGACAGGGCAAAATGGCATCGGCGCCCTTGGCACGCTCGATGATCTGATCGCTGGTGTACAGTGTGTCGTCAGGATTTAAAATCGGTTCGTATTCCCGCCTGAGACGGTCTTCTACGGCATCCGGCAGTTTGCGGGTAACGAGAACGACGGGCTTCATGGTTTTATTCTCCGGGAAAATGTGCGACCTGTTTCCGCCTTAATAAATTGGATCCTCGCCTTCTTTAATCCCCTTGTAAAGGTCGTATACCAGCAGTACAAGGTTTCCGACGATAATGATCCAAAGCACAACAGATTGCAGCCGTATGGCGTAAAAAAGCAAGAACACCGTGGCCATCAATACTGCGATCGATCCAGTGATTATGTTGCTCATACCGTCACCAAACTCCTTTCAATATTTTTTCCCAGCCGCTTCTACTGCCGCAAAAAATGTTATCGAGCGGCGACATGCTGAAGCCAGCGCGCGGTTTGCAGCAGTCGCGCGTCGTCAAATCTGGGTCCCACCAGTTGCACCCCCAGCGGCATGCCGCGCGCGCCCTGCAGGATCGGAAGGGTGATCGCGGGCATACCGCACAGGGTCCACAGGGTACAAAAAATCGGGCTTCCCGTCGATTCCAGGCCGACGGGGGCCTCGCCGGTAGTGGCGGGGGTTAAAATGGCGTCATGCCATTCAAACAATTTGTCCAGCGCACGGTTGAAAATCGGTATTCGGCTCACCGCACTGTTGTAATCTACGGCCAGAACCTTCTGCCCGCGTTCGATCATTTCCCGCAAAATGGAGCTCAGCTTGTCTTTGCCGCGCGCATATTCGCGCGCGAAACTTCTGGCGAGGTCTGCCTCCATGATCCTGCGGTGCTGTTCGACGGCGTCAGTGAATATTTCCGGCAGTTCGACCTCGACAATGTTTTCGCCCAGATGCGCAACCAACTCCGCAAAGGCTTCTTTCGTATCTGTTTCTGCCTGATCCCACACCGGCGATTTGACAAAAGCCAGGCGCGGCTGGACCGGAGGCTCCTCGGCCAGCATCTCAACCAGGGCCGGCCGTGCCCGCAGAACCGTGTCGGGATCACGGTCGTCGTATGCCATGATCTGTTCGGCAATCAAGGCCGCGTCCTCGATAGTGCGGGCAAACACACCGATCTGATCCAACGGTCGCGACTGCTGCAGCACACGATGCCGGGGGATCAGACCGTAGGTCGGCTTGTATCCATAGACCCCGCAGTAAGAGGCCGGACGGATTACCGACCCGTTGGTCTGGGTGCCAAGGGCCAGGGGCACCATAGCCGCCGCAACGGCAGCGGCAGAACCGCTCGAAGAGCCGCCGGGAGTGCACTGCAGATCGTGCGGATTGCGGGTCTTGCCCGGTGAGTAGACTGCCAGCTCGGTGGTGACGGTTTTGCCCAGAACGACCGCACCGGCCGCACGCAGCCGCGAGACGGCGGTGGCATCCTCGGCCGGCTGGCGACCGGCGTGCAAAACCGTACCATCCTCGGTGGGCATGTCCCTGGTGTCGAAGATATCTTTTACGCCCACCGGGATGCCGTTCAGCGGCCCCAAGCCCCTGCCCTCCCGCATGGCCTTGTCTGCTTCACTCGCCTGTTTGAGGGCATGCTCGGGGTCTAAAAATTCCCAGGCGCCGACTTGTTCCTCAAGCGCTGCGATGTGATCGAGGCAAGCGCGCACCAGCTCTGCGGATGTAATCTCGCCGGCGCGCATCGCCGCTGCCGCTTCAGTGGCACTCATCAGGTGTAACTGCATATCTTGCTCCAGGCAGGCCGCAAAGAGGCCTTTGCCCCCGTTAGTGGGAGCCGTACACTAAGCCGGGCAGCCAGGTCGTGATCACCGGGAAGTTATACAAAATGACCATGGCAATCAGCACCATTGCTAAAAACGGCAACGCCCCCTTGAAGATCGTCGTGAGCTGAATATGCGGCGGCGCAATCCCCTTGAGGTAGTAGCACGACATCGCCATCGGCGGCGTCAGAAAAGAGGTCTGCAAATTGAGCGCCACCAGGATCCCAAAAAAGAGCGGATCGATGTTAAAGGCGTCCAGCAGCGGCAGAAAGATCGGCACGAATATGATGATGATCTCGCTCCACTCCAGCGGCCATCCCAGAAGGAAGATGATGATCTGGGCCAGGATCAGAAAGAAGATGGGGGAGAGGTTGAGGCCGATCACAAACTCCTCGATTACCATGTGGCCGCCGAGGTACGAAAACACCGACGAGAACGTCCAGGAGCCGACGAACAGCCAGCACACCATGGCCGATGTGCGCACCGTCAGGTAGACCGATTGCTTCAGGCGGTCCCAGGTCAGCTCGCGATAGGCCGCAGCCAGGGCCAGGCTGCCGAACGCGCCCACAGAGGCCGCCTCCGACGGTGTTGCCAGCCCGAACAAAATGGCCCCCAGCACGGCCAGAATCAGGACGGCCAGCGGAACGAAGGAGGTCAACAGCATCAAGAACAGCTCTTTTTTCGGAATATCCCACTGCTCTTTGGGCGGCTTCGGTGCCAATTTGGGGTTCAGGTAGGCTCGCCCGATCACGTAGATGATATAGAGGCCGGCCAGCACGAACCCGGGGATCAACGCCCCGGCATAAAGCCTGACCACGGAAACGCCGGACACCGCTCCGTAGACGATCAGCATGATGCTCGGCGGGATCAGAATACCGAGGCACCCTCCGGCGCAGACGACACCGGCGGACAACTTCTCGTCATAGCCCGCTTTCAGCAGGGCCGGGAAGGCCAGCAACCCCATCAGGGTCACCACGGCACCGACAATGCCCACCGCCGTGGCAAAGATCGCACAGGTCATCAACGCCGCGACGGCCATAGCGCCGGGCACCATGCGGGCGGCGATGTTCAGACTGTAAAACAGCCGCTCGACGATATTGGCGCGCTCGACGATATAGCCCATGAACAGAAACAGCGGCACCGCCACCAGAACGTCGTTGATCATGACAGAGTAGGTCTGGTTGACCAGCAGGTCGAAGATGTTGTTTAGAAAAATGTGGCTGAGCTGGTCGGACGTGGCGTATGCATAATAGCCAAAACCCGTACCCATGGCGATCAGCGTGAAGCAGATGGGAAAACCCAGGAGAATACAGAAAATAAAGGACCCCATCATCAGCATTGCAACTTGAGGATCGGTCATATCGCATCCTCCTTTCCCTCGCCACCCTCCCGGGCGGCCATCTCGGCCTCTTCCCGACGCTTCTTTTCGACCAGTTCTTTTTCCAATTCCTCCACATCGTGCAGCCGCGTCGGCCACTTACCGGTTTTCAGGCACTGCACACAGCGGATGGTTTCTGCAATCCCCTGCAGCAGCAGAATGAACGCGGCGATGGGAAGGATGGTTTTCAGAGGAAACACCGGTACCCCGGCTGGGCTGTTGATGCTGATCTCACCGAAGGGTCCTTCGGGACCATAGGGTCTAAACGACCATGACTCGGCGGCATAATCGATTCCAGCATAGATCAGGGCTATCATCCCGGGAAAGAAAAAGACGAAGTAGAGCACAAACTCGACCGCTGCCTGAACACGAGGGGGCCAGAGCCGATAAACGAAGTCCCCGCGCACATGCGCGTTGCGGGAAAGGGCATAGCCGCCTGCCATCATAAACAACGTCCCGTACATGATGTAGCTGATGTCGAAAGCCCACGAGGTGGGAGCCCTCAGAACGTAGCGGACAAACACCTCGTAGGTGGTAGCAAAGGCCAGAATCAGGATGCACCAGGCAAAAGCCTTTCCCACCCACGCGCTCAAGCGATCGATGAAAAAAAGAAACTGATTCATTTTATCATCCTTTAATGGGATTTCAGCGACTTACCGAATATAGAAGGCGGCGCGGCGCTCGTAAGCGCCGCGCCTGATTTATAGTAAACCAATGCGATACGGGACGAACCGTCGCATTAGAATCCCAGTTCGCCCGGGAAGTGGTGATCGTAGGCCAGTTTGTAGTCGCAAGAGTTGAGGATATCGTAATATGCACAGCGGCGCGCGAATGCCTTCTGCGATGCTACGACCTTTTTGAAATACGGGTCCTTGTCCAGTTCTACCAGGAGCTTGTCCCATGCCTTCAACTGGGCCTCCATAACCGACGTCGGCGTGCGGTAAACCTTCACGCCGGCACTGCCTTTCAGCCACTGCAGGTCTTTGGAGTACTGATCCAGCCCCCTCCAGTAGTTGTTCGAAGAGGCAGCCTCGGCCGCGTACTTCAGGATGGCCTGGTGTTCCTTCTCCAGGGCGTTGAATTTGTCCTTGTTGAAAATGATCTCGAAGTACTCCGCCGCCTGATGGTAGCTGCCCAGCATGTAGACCTTGCTCACGTCCTGGGCCCCGAAGCTTCTGTCGGAAGTCGGGTTGTTAAACTCGAAGGCCTCGATCACGCCGCGTTCCAGGGCCGGTACAATCTCACCACCGGGAAGCTGGGTCACCTTAACCCCCATCTCCTGCATCAAGTCGGCCGCCAGACCCACCGTGCGGTATTTGAGGCCCACCAGATCATCGGCGTTATTCACCGGTTTTTTGAACCACCCGAGCGGCTGGGTCGGCATCGGCATGCAGAAGAACCCGACGGTATTGATTCCCAGTTTTTGGATGAGCTCGTCATAGAGCTCCTGTCCGCCGCCGTAATAGATCCAGGCCAGGCCCTGGTGGGCATTCTGGCCGAAGACGGGTCCCGAGCCGAACAGCGAGGCCACCTTGCTCTTGCCGTACCAGTAAACGGTTACCTGGTGCCCGGCGTCGAGCACGCCCTTGTGAACGGCGTCCTGCACGCGAAAGGCCTTGACCACGGCGCCGGAGATCAGATACTGGATTTTCAGCCGACCACCGGCCATCTCATTGACGCGTTTGACGTAGTCTGTGGCGTAATCGTTGAAAATGTCCTTCGCGCCCCAGGCTCCCTGCATCTTCAAGACGGTGGTCTGGGCCCGCGAGACCATCGGGAAACCGATGGTGGCCGCACCGGCGGCGCCTGCCACTGCCGCCTTCTTCAGAAATTTGCGGCGACCAATTTTCACATTCTCTTTTTTGTCGACGGTCTTTTTTGCTTTTTCCTTCTTCATAACCGAATCCTCCTCACTGAGCATTAATGGTTAATGAATCCAAAACAGCAAGCCATTCCAATTCCCGTCCATTTACTGCCGGTATAGAATGTTGCCCGTCCCCAGTCAAATCAAAGCGAAAACCCGATGCACAGAATCGTTTTGCAAAACTTCGATTTCTATTTTGCTTTCACGTGTCTCTTTTTCGGTCGTGCAAACCGGGAATCGTTTTTCATCGATATCAGATATTCTTCCACTTTGGAAACATCTTTATACATTTCTACAGATGCCTTTTCAGCGTCGCGTTTCACCAAGGCGCTAACGATGCGCTTGTGCGCCTCGACGACCGTCTGGAAAAATCGTCTGTCCGGTCTCAACAGGTCCTTGGTGTCCTGCAGCAGGTCCTCGACGAACGTCAGAATGAATATCAAAACCGGGTTTGCCGTGCATCGTGCAATCACCCGATGGAAATTGACCATCTCCTTGCTGATCCTATCGTGTTGATCGTTCGCCAGCGCCAGTTCGCAGTCCTGGTTAATTTTCTTCAGCACTTCAATATCATCGTCCATAATCCTTTGCGCGGCGACCTTTGCCGCATAGGGTTCCAGGACCTTGCGGACCTCGGACAGGTTCTGTACCGATACATTTTGAAAGTGGAAGAAATTGATCAGACTGTCCCGGGAAACCCGAATGTCCACCTCGCTGGCATATATGCCCCCTTTGGCGCCCTTTCTGATGTCGATCAGCCCCAGAAACTCCAAAGCCCGCAGGGCTTCCCTCAAGGTGGCCTTGCTGACGCCGAATCGTTCCGTCAGCTCAGCGGAAGAAGGCAGTTTCTGCCCCGGCGCAATTTTCCCCTGCAAAATTGCGCCCCGGATCTGGTTGATAATCAGCTGGGGAGCTTTACGGCTGGCGATCGGCGTGAACATTATTTCAAATAACCTACTAATAATATTATTTTATTTTTTGCTTCTATCAAGGCCCAAATCGATTGTCAATAAATATTAAAATATCGAAATATTATAATATTTATATTGCCATAATCGATTTGATCGGATATTGAATTAAATTCTGTCAAAAACCAGAACCATCGTTCGACAGCGCACCGACTCATCTGCAAAGGGGGCTTGAAATGACGACCGAAGCGAAAAAACTGAAATATTGCGTCGGGGGCCAATGGCACGAATCCAAAACCGACGCATACATGGACTGCTTCAACCCGTCCACGGGGGAAGTGATCGCACGGGCTCCCCAGTGCACGGCCGATGAAGTGGAATCGGCCATCAGCGCCGCCCAGCAAGCCTTTGCCGGCTGGTCGAACACACCGGTCATCAAACGGGTGCAGGTCCTTTACCGTATGAAGGCCCTGGTGGAAAAGCACCTGGATGAGTTGACCTATCTGCTGGCACAGGAGCACGGAAAAAAGTGGGACGAAGCCATGGGCGACGTTCTCAAGGTCAATGAGGTGATCGAATTCGCCTGCGGAGCACCCCATCTGATGAAAGGTGAGTCTTTGATGGACGCCTCCACAGACTATGATACGACCCTGTATCATCACCCCGTCGGCGTTTTTGCGGGAATCGCACCCTGGAACTTTCCGGCCATGATCCCCCATGGCTGGATGACGCCCATTTGTCTGGCAACCGGAAATACGATGGTTTTGAAAGCGGCCAGCTTTGTGCCCCAGAGCTCCCTGCGGTTGATGGAACTGTGGCAGCAAGCCGGTCTGCCCGGCGGCGTGCTGAACGTGATCACCGCCGGGCGCCAGCAGGCGGAAATCCTGCTCAATCATCCGGCCGTAAAGGGGGTCTCCTTTGTGGGTTCCACCTCGGTGGGGCGGCACATTTACGCTACGGCGGCGGCCAACGGAAAACGCGTTCAGGCCTTGTGTGAAGCCAAGAACCATGCGCTGGTGCTGAGGGACAGCAAACTGGAGCGAACCGCTTCAGGTATCATTAACGCTTTCTGCGGCTGCGCCGGAGAGCGCTGCATGGCGCTGCCGACCATCGTGGTGGAAAACGCCATTGCCGACCAGCTGGCCGAACTGCTGGTAAAGCTCGCCTCCCAGATGAAACTCGGTCCCGCTTATGAAAAAGACACGGACATGGGCCCGGTGGTCAATGCCGGTCATTTGAAATTCGTGACCGATTGGATTCAAACCGGCGTGGACGAGGGAGCCAAGCTGATTCTGGACGGACGCAATCCAACGGTCCCCGGTTATGAGGGCGGTTTTTACATCGGACCCACCATCTTTGACCATGTTACCGAGGAAATGTCGGTGGGAAGGGAAGAAATTTTTGGACCGGTGCTGTGCATCAAGCGCGTCGACGATTTCGAAGAGGGCCTTGCGATCATGAATGCCAGCCGGTTTGCCAACGGCTCGACCATCTACACCCAAAGCGGCTATTACGCCAGAGAGTTCGCCAAACGCACCGATGCCGGGATGGTGGGGATCAACGTCGGCATTCCCGTACCCGTGGGCATCTTCGGTTTTACCGGACACAAGCAATCCTTTTTCGGTGACCTGCATGTGATGGGACGGGACGGATTCGCCTTTTTTACCGAGACCAAGTGTGTCACCAGCACCTGGTTTTCAGAGGATGCGCAGGCAGGCAAAGCGGTCGACACCTGGGACGGCACCATGGCAGCCATGTCGGACTAAGGAAGCGAACAGCTCCCACACGCTGCGGGAAAAGGAGTTGGAAATGAGTTCGAACCCTAAAGTCGCGGTTGTCACCGGAGCCGGATCCGGGATCGGCAAACAAACGGCGCTGGCCTTTCTCGAAGCCGGTTATTCGGTTGCCCTGGCCGGACGCCGCAAGGCACCGTTGGAAAAAACCGCGACGGAGGCCGCAGCGAGCGGATCAAAGTCGCTGGTGGTCCCCACCGACGTGGCCGATCGACAAGCGGTTCGCGATCTGTTCTCCCGGACAAAAGGCTTTTTCGGGCGGATCGATGTTCTGTTCAACAACGCGGGGATTTTCGGACCGTCGGTTCTTTTTGAAGACATCCCCTACGAAGAGTGGAAAGCGGTGGTGGACATCAACGTTACCGGGGCGTTTCTTTGTGCCCGGGAGGCTTTCCGAATCATGAAGGCCCAGAAACCGATGGGAGGGCGGATCATCAACAACGGCTCCATTTCGGCGCATTCACCCCGGCCCAATTCTGCAGCCTACACCACCACCAAACATGCCATCACCGGTCTGACCAAATCGTTGTCTCTGGACGGGCGCAAGTACGACATCGCCTGCTGCCAGATAGACATCGGCAACGCGGCCACCGATCTGATCAAGGCCATCATGCAGGACGGTAAGGGCGCCGCCCAGGCAGACGGCTCGGTTGCCGTCGAACCGAGCCTGGAGCTGGATCACGTGGCGCGCGCCATCGTGCAGATGGCAAGCCTGCCGCTGGAGGCGAACGTGCTGTTTATGACCATCATGGCGACCAAGATGCCGTTTATCGGCCGGGGATAGGCGCAACAACATCAGGCGCCGATTCATCAATCCAGATGGTCGTACGCCCGCAAGGTCAAAAACTCTTCCAGCGTATCGCCGGCAATAATCTCATCGAACAGTTGCGCCGCCAAGGCGTACTTCTCGCCGACAAAACGATCCTCTCCGACCGACTGCTTGATCTTGTCCATTTCTTCGGCCATCACCTGGCGGAACAGCTCCAGCGTAACGTTGCGCCCATCTTCAAGGATCCCTTTGGGATGATGAACCCATTGCCAGACCTGGGTGCGCGAAATCTCCGCTGTGGCGGCATCTTCCATCAGGTTGTAGAGCGGCACGCAACCGTTGTTGTTCAGCCAGGAAGCCATGTACTGAACTCCGACACTGATGTTGGTGCGCAATCCTTCTTCGGTAATGGTGCCTTTGGGCAGTTTGAGCAGATCCTTGGCCGTGACCACGACGTCTTCGCGCAGTTTGGAAACCTGGTTGGGGGTCGGCATGGCTTTGTCGAACTCCTCACGGGCGATGTGTACCAGGCCGGGGTGAGCGACCCAGGTTCCGTCGTGGCCATCGGTGGCCTCGCGGGTTTTATCCTCCCGCACCTTGCGCAATGCGGCCTCGTTTTGCTGCGGGTCGCCCTTAATCGGAATTTGAGCCGCCATGCCGCCAATAGCGTGAGCACCGCGACGATGGCAGGTTTGGATCACCAACAGGGAATACGCGTGCATGCAATGGCGCGTCATGGTGATTTGCGCCCGGTCCGGGAAGATATAGTCCGGCACGTTTTTAAACTTTTTGATAAAGCTGAAGATATAATCCCACCGGCCGCAGTTCAGGCCGGCCATGTGATCGCGCAACTCGTACAGGATTTCATCGATCTCAAAAGCCGCCAGGATGGTTTCGATCAGCACCGTGGCTTTGATGGTGCCCACCGGGATGTTCATCTGCTGCTGGGCGCGAACGAAGACGTCATTCCACAGGCGGGCTTCCAGGTGACTTTCCAGTTTGGGCAGGTAAAAGTACGGCCCGGTTCCTTTGCTGATCAAGGTCTTCGCATTGTGAAAGAAGAACAGGCCAAAATCGAACAGGCTTGCCGAAATCGGCTCACCGTCCACATGCACGTTCTTTTCCACCAGGTGCCATCCCCGGGGGCGCACGATCAGGGTCGCGGTTTTGTCGCCCAGGCGATACTGCTTGCCTTCCGGGCTGGCGAATTCGATGGTTCCATTGACCGCATCGACGAGATTGATCTGGCCTTGAATCGTGGCCTCCCAGGTCGGCGAGTGCGAATCTTCGAAGTCGGCCATATAGGTCGAAGCACCGGAATTGAGTGCATTGATCACCATTTTGCGTTCCACCGGCCCGGTAATTTCCACCCGACGGTCCTGAAGATCCGCGGGGACCGGTGCTATTTTCCAGTCACCGTCGCGGATGTGCTGGGTTTCGGGCAGAAAATCGGGAAACGACCCGCCGTCGATCGCCTTTTGAACCTCTTTGCGGCGCTGCAGCAGTTCTTTTCTACGGGATTCGAACTCTCTGGCCAGCTCCCCGACGAACTGAAGTGCCTCGAGAGTTAGAATCTGTTGAAATGACGGCGAAACAGGGCCAAAAACTTCAATGCCGTTGACTTTTATGGTGGCCTCCATAATTGCCCTCCGTTTGGTTAAAGTGGGATTTTCATCCTATCGGTTGATAATTTCCGACAGGTGACAGACACGCGTTGTCAGACCGTGCTTTCGAACGCCATAGGAAAGGTGAATAATGCAGGCCGGACAGGAAGTGGCGATCACATCGGCTCCGGTCTTCTTCAGGTTGGCGATTTTACGGTCCAACACCTGGCGGTACAAATCATACTGGGACAGTGCATAAGCGCCGGCACCTCCGCAGCACCAGTCTGCTTCGGGCAACTCGACATAATCGATACCCGGAAGTTTTTTCAACATTTCTCTGGGCTGCTTTACAATACCCTGCCCCCGGACGGCGTGGCAGGGATCGTGATAGGTTACCCGGATGGGGGCTTCAGACGCCGGCAGCGGGTCCGCAACGTCGTCGAGCCATTCAACCATGTCGCGAATTTTGGCGGAAAAAGTTTTTGCCGCTGCCTCCTGCCGGTCATCTTCCGCAAACAGCACCGGATACTTTTTCAAAAAGGATGCGCAGCTCGAACAATCGGTGACGATGACATCCAGCCGGTCGGAAGCGAGTGCTTGGAGGTTTTTTTGTGCCAGTTTCCGTGCGATCTGCAAATCCCCGTAAGACCAGGCCGGCAGACCGCAGCAGCAGTTGTCTAATACGTGCACCTGTCGAGCTGTTTTTCGAAGCAACTGCAGGGTGGCAGCGCCGGTTTCCTGCTGAACGATATCGACGCCGCAGCCGATGAAGTAACCGACGGTATGATCTTTTCCGCTGCCTTCATAAATGCCGGGGCGGATTTTATCGCGCAGTTCTTTCAGCGGAAACGTCTCGACAATACCCTCCGCACTGGCGAAATCGCGTCCGAAGATGCGCAACAATCCCAACGCACGCGCCAGGCTCGAAAGTCCGGTTTTTTTCGTCAGGGCGACGGCCCGCGCAGCCATGTGGAGCCGGCTCGGATGGGGCAGCAACTGCTCGAAGAGCAGCCGGTGAACCGGTTTGCGACCCACCCGCTCCAGGTACTGGGCTCGCGCCCGTATGACCAGGTCGGAAGTGGGAATGGCTGGAAAGCAGTTGGCTGTGCAGGCGCCGCAGAGCAGGCAGTCGAAGAGCGGCCCCTGGAGGTTGTCGGTCCAGTCCAACCGCCCCTCGATGATCCCGCGCAGCAGCGCCAGACGGCCGCGCGCGACTCCGGACTCGTGCCCGGTGGATCGAAAGATCGGGCATGCTACCTGGCAAAACCCGCATTTATTGCAATGTGCTATTTCATCGTAAAAGGCAGTAATTTCCATTGGACACCGATCCAATACCCATGTGCAAATGGTTGGTGTAACCCGTGCGTCTCTCCCGGTGGCGGGAACGGTCGATCATCGCCTTGCCCTGCAACATTCCTGCATCGCCTGACCTTGCGCGTCGCAGGATCATACTTTGCCGGGGAGCCTGCCGGGGGCGAACAGTCGTTGGGGATCGAGTTCGCCCTTGACTTTGTGCATGACCTGCCAGGCGGAACGTTTGGGACCGAAGACGTCATGGCGCCGTTTAAATTCGACAGGCGCCTTTTCCAGCAGCAGGTGTCCGCCGCACTGTTTCGCACGGCCGCACAATTGCGTCCAGTCGGTATCGCTGAGTTGATCCAATCCACCCAGAACCCGACCGCATCCCAAATCGAGCATCACGCCCGAACGGGGAAGCCGACCGTTCCCGGACCGGATAAAATCCGCAATATGGGCAAGCGGTAAATCCGCTCTAAGAATATAAGCCTGCCGGTCGATGCGGCGGAAAAATCGGCTGAATTTGCCGTCATACACATCGTATTCCTCCAGGCCGACCTTTCGCAGCCCCTCCGCCTCACACAGCTCGGCAACCCGGTCGGCTTGATCCCGAACCGTATCGCCAAACCCCTCGAAGCCTATGTGAAGATGCCAGTCCGGCTTTCCGTGTGTGGCGGAATCACTGCCGTTGTCGGGAGGCGTCGCGACGGTAAATGCCGGCAGATGGCTCGAAGTGATGATGGTGGTGGCCACAGCTGCGCAGGTATCCAAATCGCCGGCGACCGTCACCGCCATGCAACACTCAGGGATCGTCGCCACTCGCAGGGTTGCCCGGACGATACACCCGAGGGTCCCCGCCGAACCGGTAATCAATCGCGTCATATCGTAGCCGGCCACATTTTTCACCACTTTGCCGCCGGCCGAAATAACACTCCCTTTGCCACTGATAAACCGCAGCCCCAACAAAAGATCCCGGGGAGCGCCATAGACCATGCGCTCCGGACCGCAGGCTGCCAGGGCAACCAATCCGCCGATCGAATGTTGCTGCAGCGACACCGGAGGACGCAGCGGCAGCCACTGGTCATTGGCCCGCAGCTCGTTCTGCAGTGCCGCCAGGGGAACACCGGCGCCGACCGTTACAACCTGGTTGGGTGGGTCATAGTCGATGATTTCGCTCAATCCGCTGGCAGGCAGCGGCAGGGTCCGGTGATCCGTAAGATTTCCGAAATCCGGATATGTTCCGCATCCGAGCGGCAGCACCGGCTGTCGGGCTGAAATGGCTTCCCGTATTTTCTCCAGCAGCTCCTGTTCGGCCGCCGTTACCGCACCGGGCTGCGGTGGCGAAAAACCCGCCGTTGCAGCCTGATGCGGATCCGATCCGGCAGGGGTCGCCGGTGCGGGTATCACTTTGCCGGGGTTGAGCCGGTTGTCGGGGTCAAAGGCACGCTTGAGACTTCGCTGCGCCTCAAAATCTTCTTCGGTAAACACCAGGCCCATGGCATCCATTTTTTCCAGGCCGATACCGTGCTCTCCGGAGATGGTTCCACCCAGATCGACACAGGCGACCATGATTTCCCAGCCGGCCTTTTTCACACGTTCGAGCTGATCCGGATCCCGGGAATCGAAGAATATCAGCGGATGCAGATTTCCGTCCCCCGCGTGAAACACGTTTCCATGTTCGAAGCGGTATTTCTTGGTGATGTCCGCTACCGTGGCCAGCGCCTGCGGCAGTTTATTTCGCGGCACTGTACAGTCGTTTACCAGATAATTCGGCGCCAACCGGGCCACTGCTCCAAACGCACCGCGCCTGCCTTCCCAGAGTCGATTCCGCTCGGCATTGTCCTTGGCTTCCCGTATGCTGCGACAGCGGTTGCGCATGCAGATTTCATCGATCTGCCGAGCCTGCTCTCTCAGTCCGGTATGCGCGCCCTCCACCTCGATGATCAATACCGCTGCAGCGTCCCGGGGATAACCGCAGGCATAGCTGTCCTCCACCGCCTTGATGATAGGTGCATCCATCATCTCCAGGGTGGTCGGCACCATCCCGGCCGCAATGATGTCCGATACGCTGCGGGCGGCATCGCCGATATCGTTGTATATGGCGAGCATGGTAATGATATCTGCCGGAGAGGGGAGAATGCGAACCGTAACTTCGGTAACCACACCAAAGGTCCCCTCGCTGCCGACGATCGCACCGCGCAGATCATAGCCCGGCGGGTCGAGAGCCGGACCGCCGATGCGAACGAGTTCTCCATCCGGCAGTATCAGTTCCACTCCCAGCACGTGGTTGGTGGTCACGCCGTATTTCAGACAGCGGGGCCCCCCGGAATTTTCACCCACGTTGCCGCCGAGGGTGGCCACTTTTTGACTGGCGGGATCCGGGGCATAGAAAAAACCGAGCGGAGCCAACGCGTTTTGAAGTTCGAGATTGGTGACACCGGGTTGAACTACGGCATAGCGGCTTTGCGGAAAAATGCCGAGGATGCGGTTGAAACGGGACAGGCAGACCACCAGGCCGCCGGAAGGCAGCACCGTTCCGCCTGAAAGATTCGTTCCGAAACCGCGAGGGACGAACGGGACACCGGCCTGATATGCCGTGCGGACGATCTTGGCTGCTTCGCCGGTGTCGGCTGGAAATGCCACAACACCCGGCTGGCCTCTGGCCAGTGAGGCATCATAGGAATACAGTTCGGCTGCCGCCCGGTTCACCGACACATGGGTGTCACCGACAATACGGCGTAAATCGCGAATGAAGCTATCGGTTATCATCTACTGGCCCTCTGTCTCTTCCCGTTTCGTTTAGAACATCTGCCGGCTCAGCATGTCTGGTCGTACAAAGCAGTGGCTGCCGCGAGTGCCCCCGGTTTGGCCTGATAACCTTCGGCGCGAAGAACGGTTTCGAGGGCCGCCAGCAGGAGAAACACGTTTTTACGACGGCAGGACTGTCCCATTAATCCGATCCTCCAGACTTTTCCGGCGAATTGCCCCAGGCCGCCCCCGATCTCGATGCCATAGTGGGCCAGGAGCGTTTTCCGCACCTTGAGGTCATCGACACCTTGCGGTATTTGCACCGCGTTTAGCATCGGCAGCCGGATAGACTCCGGAACAAGCATGGAAAGCCCCATGGCCTCGATACCGGCTACCAGCGCACGATGATTCAAGCGGTGTCGAGCAAACCGCTCCTCCAGTCCTTCTTCGGCAATCAGGCGAAGCGCCTCCCGCAGACCGTAAATCATGTTGATGGGAGCGGTGTGATGATATTTTCGTTCACTGCCCCAGTAGTCTCGAACCATGCTCATGTCTAAATACCAGCTGAAAACAGGGGTTTTGCGCTCTTCGAGGGCTTTGACAGCCGCCGGACTGAAAGTCAGCGGTGAAAGACCGGGAGGTCCGCTGATGCATTTCTGCGTGCCGCTGTAGGCCGCATCGATTTTCATCTCATCAATCGCCACGGGCATGCCGGCCAGAGAGGTCACGCAGTCCACCAGGAAAAGCGCCCCGGCATCGTGGGTGATCCGGGCCAGTTCCTCCAAAGGCTGGCAGACCCCGGTGGAAGTTTCGGCATGCACAACGGCGATCACTTTCGGATCCCGGTCTTTTATGGCGTGCTTCAGTGCCTGGGGGTCTATCGCCGTTCCCCACTCGGCATCGATACGGATCAGTTTGCCGCCGATCCGCTGAACGATATCGGCCATGCGCGTGCCGAAAACACCGTTGACGCATACCGCCACTTCGTCGCCGGGCTCCACCAGATTTACGAAACAGGTTTCCATGCCGGCACTGCCGGTACCCGACACCGGAATCGTCAGCTGATTTTCGGTTTGAAACAGGTGCCGCAGCAGTTGCTGCGCCTCATTCATGATCGCCAGAAAGTAAGGATCAAGATGCCCGATACACGGGGCTGCCATCGCCTGCAGCGTTCTTGCGTGAACATCGCTGGGACCGGGTCCCATCAATATTCGATCACCGGGGTTGATATCGCGGAAATCCTCCGCGTTGATAATCACCCGGCCTTTACAAACATTTTCCATTGCCACGCGACTCCTTCCTCATTTCAGTTCAACAGATAAACGGCGGACAGGATCAGGGTATCCGCTTGCGAAAAACCCCGCCTCCTTGCCGAACGGTCGTCGACTATCGCTCGGGGCTGAGTGGGATGGTATGGCGAACATTTCGACCTGAAACAACTCGCCCGGGAATTCGATTTATGGCTGCAGGTGATGAAAAACGGATGCGGTTACGGACGTTATTGTTCAGGGTAAAGAAAACGGGCACTTGACGCAAATCCGCCCAATCGCCTTGTAACACCTATTTTCGATGAAAACAACGACCGAAAAAGGTGTGGTAGTCGAGTTAATCGTCTCAGAACATTTCTGTCAAGAGGTGATCGGAGAGAATCTAGAAAGGTGGATAATAAAATCCGGGGAGCGCCATCCCCTTTAGCAGAGCGTACCGGTGCAACCGGACGGATGTCGCGGATTCAATTCCGGCGCAACCCGATCGGTTTACACGTCTTTTCGCTGCCCGGCTCTGTCGGCCTGCACCATCAATACCGGAACCCGCGAAAACCGCAGAACCCTGTCGGCCACACTGCCGCGCACCCAGCGGCTGATTCCGGAACGCCCGTGCGTTGCGATAATAATCAGATTGATGGCATTGGTTTCGGTATAATCCGCAAGGCTGTCGGCCACACTGCCGAAAAGGACCTCGGTCTTCAGCTCCACGCTGTCGCGCTTTAGTCGGCTCAACGTCGAATCCAGATATTCGGCCGCACGGGTTTTCCTGTTTTCCTCTATGATCCTGGCACCTGCGATGATCTGGTCGCGACTCTTGCTGCTCAGTGCCGCCGTGTCATCGAACCGGGTGGGTGCCGGTTCTACGACCCGAACGAATACAACCGTACGAACCAGTCCGCTCGCAACAAATTTTTCCACATGCGGCAGAACGCATTCGGCCAGGTCCGATCCGTCCAATGGAACCAAGATTTTTTCATACATTCCGCTCTCCTTTCGCTTGACGGTTTTCAGACAGCTTGCCCGCCGGATATCCCTGCGAGGTATGAAGATACAAAGTAGGCTGGTTTGCGGACAACCGGATAACGAAAACAGGTGCAAGAAGCATAATGAGTGGCAGGAGACTTCTCGGCAGAGAACCCGCTGCACAGGAAATCGGGTATATTCAAAAATACAAACCAATTATTTGCTTGTCAACCAACGCACACCCCGGATGCGAGATGTTGCGATGTACTCGTCGAAGCAGTGAAATCAGGTGCTTTTGCATACTGAAAAACACTTGAAGATACTACCAGGGTTCTGAGGTCTCGTTACTCAAAAAATAGTGACGGCAGCCAGCCGCTCAGCTGCGGAACGTACGTAATTAAAATCAGCGTGATGATGTTTGCCAGCAGAAAGGGAATCGCCGCTCGGAATATCGTGCCGATACCCAGCTTTGATATGGCCGATGCCACGTTCAGACACATGCCCACCGGCGGTGTCACCAGCCCGACGGCAAGGCCTGTGATCAGGATCACTCCGAATTGAACTCTGGATACGCCGAGGACGGCCATGCTGGGAAGAAATACCGGTGTAAGAAGCAATATGGCCGGACTGACGTCTACGAAAGTACCGGTGATCAAAATGATCAGGTCGATAGACAACAAAATGACGAAAGTCGGCAGTTCGAGCCCGGAGATAAACAGGGCAACAGCCTGGGGGACCCTTTCCAGTGCGAGTATCCAGATGTAAAGCTTGGACAGGGCGATGATGATCATGACGTTGGCACTGGTCATGATGGAGTCCCGCATCAGCGGAGGGATTGCCCTGAATTTCAGTTGGCGGAGAACAAACGTTCCGATAAGAAAAGCGTACAACACCCCGACGCCAGCCGATTCGGTAGCAGTGGCAATCCCAAAAACCACAGCCCCTACGACAAACACCGGCATGATCAATGCGAGTATCGACTGACGCGTACGATCGATCTTCTGCTTGCGGGTCAGAGTGATTTCTTCGCGCGGATATTTTTTATAGTATGAAACCATTATGGTGATTCCGAGCATCAGCACGCCGATCACCACACCCGGGATCAGGCTTCCGAGAAAGAGCTTACCGACCGACTCTTCGGAAACGAGAGCGTAAATGATCATCGGAACGCTCGGCGGTATAATCATCCCCATCGTCGAGGAAGCCACGGTGATCCCACTGGCGAATTCCGCCGTGTAGCCCTTTTTCTTCATTTCGGGAATCAGTACCGCGCCGATCGAAGCCGTATCGGATACCGATGAACCGGAAATGCCTCCGAATACCATGCTGGCAAACACATTCACCGCACCCAATCCGCCGCGCAGGCGACCGACGAAAAGAAGGCTGAAATCGATCAGGCGGCTGGTTATTCCACCGGCATTCATCAGCAGACCCATCAGTACAAACAACGGCAATGCGATCATTGCATAGGAGTCCATGCCGGCGAGAAAGCGCTGGGGCAGGATGGAAAGGATATCCGGATGCACTACCGCAAAGTACACAAACCCGGACAAGCCGAGTGAGTAAGCGATGGGAATCCCCAGGGCCAGGCAGACCGCCAGGCTTGCGAGCAGAATGAACATGGCTAATCCTTAGCGGACGACCTGCAGTTGCGGATTTCAATGCAAACGTGGTTGAGGCAGTACAAAACGGCCAACCCGCAGCCGATCGGCACACTGACCTGTACGATCCAGTTGGGTATGCGCAAAACCGGGGATTCGAAACCGCCGGCCGAGCGGATCCAACCGAAACTGTATTTGATCATTACGGTGTTGATGAAGGCGATCAACACGTAATTGACAATGTTGATTGCATTCCGAAGCGGTCGCTTCCATCGATCCAGGAGGAAGGAAATTTTTATGTGCTCTCCTTTGCCCAGCGAGACCGCCGCTCCGATGGCTGTGGTATAGATGAACATGTATTCCATGGCTTCATTGCCCCCGATGATGGCGGCATTGAAACCGTATCGCAGGATTACGAGGATAATGGTCAGAACGAGAATGGCGAAAAAGAGTGCGGTCACCAGGAATTCCAGAATCCGATTGGCAAATTGTTCGATCTTCATCAGGTCTTGCATGCCGGTTCTGCCTCATCGACAAATTGTGCGCCAAATTCGCCGTGAATTCGGCGCACCGGTCAAATTACACATCCGCTACTGCTTTGCGGCGATCGTCAGCGCCTCGTTGATTTCATCCCAGGTGAAATAGCCTTCGTCGACATAATACTGCCAGACGCTCTTGACTCCTTTGACAAAATCCTTCCGTGCACTTGGATCGCAGTGGTTTACCTCGAGTTTCTCTTTGAGGGTATTGAAATAATTCTGTTCGGAATTCAACCAGATCGTATCGCTGTAAATCATGGTCGCTTCTGCCACCGCATCGAAAACGGCCTTCAGATCGTTCGGCAGGCGGTTGTACCATGCCGGATTGACATACAGCGGATCCGGATGAACCTGCCAGTTCACCACGGAAAGATATTTTTGGGCTTCGTAAAATTTCATATCGACCGCATTGGAAAATGGGTTCTCCTGACCGTCCACCACACCGGTTTTCAACGCCATGTACGTTTCGGTGTAAGCCACCTGTTGAGGATTGGCCCCCAGGGCCTTGAAGGTTCGGATGGTCACATCGATCGGCGGCGTCCTCATTTTCAAGCCTTTTAAATCCGCCACCGTCCGAACCGGCCGCTTGCTGCAGGTAATGTTGCGCATCCCGCCGGCCACTCCCGTGGCAGGAATATAAAACCCGTTGGCCATGGCACCCTTGTTGATCCGCTTGCCGAGATCACTGCGCATGACCGCCACCACCGTGTCTGCATCTTCGAACATAAAGGGCAGCGTGTACATTAGGTATTTCTTGTTAGCCCTCTCGAAAAGCCCGCCGCGGCAACCCTGCACGGTTCCCATTTTTACCATGTCCAGCACTTCGGCCTCTTTTCCCAGTACCCCCGAAAAATAGAGCTCCACTTTTATTTTCCCCTGGGACGCTTTCTCGAGTGTGTTTTTGAAAAAGACCATCGACTTGCTGCGGGGATGGTTTTCCGATTGGGTATTGGCGTACTTGAACAGATACTGATCGGCCGCCGCCGTGGCCGGCTCGACGGCAAGCATCGCTACCAATGCCAGCAGCAGCGCTGACAACCGTACCCTTCTTCTTTTCATTTAGGACCTCCTTTCAGTGCCCGATTTGGTTCATTTCGTTGTCGGATGGTTGCCTGTCTTTCCTGCGGAATCCGGGGCTAAAATCGTTTTATCTCGATCCGACTGATCTGGATGGGGTGTGAAATGGCGATATTGTTTGAAAATCCGCGCGATCGGTTCAACATCAGCACGGGAGGTTGCCGGATTCGTCCCGTTCAACTCCGACACTATTATTATGAGTATATTCTCATAATATGTTTGTCAAGCACCATCGTCAAAATGAGGGAAAAACCTGGAGATTCAGAACTTACGGAAATGATATCAAAAATGGTAGTAACAGCAGGACATGCGCAAGGTCGGCCATACAACGAAAGGTGTCACGAGAACACCCGCATTCGGATCGGGGTATTTTTATTTAACGACCTTCAGCCGGCAGGTATTCATATGCCACTTGTCGAATACCGCCAGATGGGCCAACAGGTCCCTGCACTCCAGCCGCAGCCAGCAGACATCCCAGATGCTCGACGGTGCGAAGCGCTTGTTGAAAAAGTAAAAAATCGTACCTTTTCCGCCGGGGTCCATCTTCTGGAGCAGCGCAACGAGCTTCTTCGTGGCAGGCAGGTAATCACCGATATCCAGTGGCCTGGCGACAATTTCGGCGGCCAGGGACTTCAGTTCACGGTATTCGCCTGGATGCCGGGTAACAGCGGACTGGGTCGTGGCCAACGCATTTTTCCAGCGCTGCTCCAATTCCTCAACCGTCATTCTGTCATCCATCGGATCGCCCCAATGTTTTCAGATGGCAGGTATTGCTGCAGCGGGCAGTCACCTTGTTGCGATTTTTCCCGCAAAGGGTGCCCCTGCACGCACATTGCCAAGGACCCGGCCGGCGGCGGTGATGCACTTGCTCGATGGTAAACAGACTACATGGCCGTCTCCGGATGAAAGACGTTCACTTCCTTGAGATCGTCTCCCAGGTACTCGCGTTCGTTGGGTCCGAGCACGCCCATGGCCAGACAGAGAATGGTCCACAGGTGCACCACGTGGTAGCCTGCCCCGTAATGATCGCTGAGCTCGTGAATCTGGGCGTGGCAGTTGTGGCAGCCGGCGATGCAATAGGCCGCCCCGGTCTTTTGAATCTGCTGGTCCTTCAGTTTCCCGAATTCGAGTCGCTGTTCCTTGTACCCGGATTGCAGGAAGCCACCTCCGCCGCCGCAGCAATAGTTGTTGGAGCGGTTGGGATGCATCTCGATAAAATTTTCTTCCCCCACCATCGTCTTGACCACAAACCGGAGGTCTTCGGCGATGGGATCCCCATAACTTTTGCGCACGATCTGGCAGGGATCCTGGACGGTAAACTTGATTTGAAGGTCCTTGTTCCAGTCGGAATTGACCTTCAGTTTACCTTCACGGATCCATTTGGCGTAATATTCGTAAATGTTTTTGACTTCAAAATTATAGTCGATGTTGAATTTTTTCAGTCCGGCCCGGACCGAAAAGGTCACATGCCCTCACTCGGTGTTGAGAAAGATTTTACAGCCCAGCTTATCGGCCTGATTGGCGGTGGTGCGGGTGATGTGCTCCCAGGCGTCGTTGTCTGCCAGGAACATGCAGTAGTTCTCCCCGGCCCAGCCGTGACTGCCGTACGTCCAGTCCACCCCGGCAAGATGCAGAACTTTCCACAGCGGAACCAGTTCATCGGGCTCGGTCACCGGCTCCCGCGAATTCTGGTTCACAAAAAACTCGGCCCCCTGTTTGTCGATGGGCGCCTGCATGTCGGCAAATTCGGGCTGCGCTTCCCGGTATTCTTCCAGGACATCTTCCACCACGAAGGCAAAGTCTTCCGGTGTTGCCCCCATAGCGCTGGTGCTCGGATTTTTCAGCGCCAGATCACAGGATCCCAATATCCCCTTGGGCCGCTGCTCCCTTGGTCTGAGCGCCCGCGCATTGAAGACCAGCTGGGGGATATCGATCTTCATGGGGCAAACATAAATGCAGCGCTGGCACATCGTGCACATCCAGGGCCAGTCCGACTTTTCGATTTCCTCATCCATGCCCAGCGCGGCCATGCGCAGAAACTTGCGCGGATCCATGCCATCCAGACCCGTTGCCGGGCATCCGGAAGAGCAGGCGCCGCAGGTCAGGCATAGACTTAAATTGCCGCCTTCCGGAAGGAGTTCTTTTACCTTGTCGATAAAGGTCGACCGTTTTTTACCGCCGAGCGAAACGACTTGATCAGACATGGGGTCCCCCCTTTCACGTGAACGTTTCAACCACCGTACCGCCTCCTGCTGAAAAGCGGCTGCAAGCATCCAAGATCTTGCTGCCGGCAATGCACCGGTACTTTCCGAGGCGCCAACGAACCCGTTATGTTATGAGTATATGCTCATTATTTATATAAGTGACCATCGCCGTGGTGTCAACCATTTTATCGGAGCTACAGTGAATATGTCAGGCTGGGCACGGCAACCCGCCGGAGCCGGAAAACCCTTGGTGGGCAAAGCTCATGGGGGCTATGTCACAGGGCGGCAAACCAGAAGAAAATCGTGATGGGGATAGGGTACGGGAGGTGCCGTAAAGGGAAACGGAAATATCGAATGCCTGCTGCACTCAAATGCGGCCTTACATCCGGAAACACCGAGTCCGGCCGGGCTGGTCAGCATGCAAGGCCGGTGGTAGGACAACCTGTCGGTTCGCCACTTCCGGTCGTCGATGTCGAAGAAGTGAAAATTCAATCCATCAGAAAACCGCCGTTGACATCGATGATCTCTCCGGTAATGAAATCCGCCTTGTCCGAGGCCAAGAAAAGGGCGGCCCCCGCGACTTCCTCGGGACGCCCCAGCCGTTTGAGAGGGATCGCGTCGACGATGGCCCGGCGTTTTTCCTCCGGCCATTCGGCGCTCATCTCGGTTTCGATGGCATGCGGTGCAACCCCGTTGACGGTGATTCCGTGGCTGGCCAGCTGCCGCGCAAATGTCTTGGTCAACGCATCGATGGCCGCTTTAGAGGGACCGTAGCCCGGAGCGGAAGTGATATCTCCCAGTTTGGCTGCTACAGAGGAAATGTTGATCATTTTTCCGTGGCCCTGCCGGATCATCATCCGGGCCGCCACCGTTAAACAGTTGAACGTTCCCTTCAGGTTGACGCGGATGACGTCGTCCCATTCCTGTTCGGTAACGGTTTCCACGCTGCCCCGGCGGATAATACCGGCGTTGTTCACCAGTATGTCCAAGCGGTTTTCGACTGACTCGACCTCCCCGAACATCCGCTCGACCTCGGCCAAATCTCCGATATCAACCCGCATCGTCCGGGTTCGCCCGTTGTCGAAAGGGGGGGTGTGGAGCATGGCGGCAAGCGATTTTTCCGAACAGATATCATTAACGACCACCCGGGCTCCTTCCAGGGCAAAAGCAGCGGCAATTGCGCGGCCGATTCCCCTGGCGGCACCGGTGACCAGCACGACTCGATTTTCAAATTCCATTGCTTTTCTCAACCCTTCCTGTTTTTTACTGCGCTGCGAGCTGTTCGCCGCCGGGCGGCAGACTCGAAACCATCAGCGGAGAGAAACACCCGATGGCACTGCACGTCGACAGGTATATGCGGTTATGCGGTTATAATTTCCGATCGATGGGAATTTCGACTTCGCGTCCTTTTTCTTCAGCCGATACATAGGCTGAATACAGGACGCTTACGGTATCGGATGCCAGCAGCGGGCCCGACTTCGGTGGGCGATCCTCGACGATCGCTTCGATAAAGTCCTGAAGCTCCTGGGGGTAGCCGAACATAAAGCTTTCATCCGGAGCCGGGTTTAACCATCCCTGCTTGGTGCCGACCCTCTCCATGATGTAGACGTCATCCAATTGCTCCTCCAGGGGATTGTAAAACTGCATGGCATCAACCGGACTCAGGTTGCACCTGACCCGATGGTTGTTGGCCACCAACTCGATCCAGTTGTGCACTCCTCCCATCACGATTTCCGATGCAAAGACGTCGGCCACCATGCCGTCGTCGAAAACAACATGCAACTGGCAGTAATCCTCGATGTCGTCGTATTGAGTCCGGATAAAGCCCTTGTCGATGAACCCGGGATTGCGGGTCAGTTCATGGGTTCGGGCGCTGACCGTTTTGGGTCGTATCGGTTTGCCGCTGTGAGCCAGTCCCTCGACCTGCTTTAGATACAGTATGGCGGTCAGCGGATGACAGGACTTGCCTACGACCGATCCTCCGCCCGACAGCCGCCACGTGCCGTAGGCCGGAGAGGGGCTGCCGGAATGGGAGTGGCCGGCCAGGGCCCACATGATTTGTGCTTTGGTCTTGAAGATGATCTCTGCCTCTTTCTGGACGGCCGGGGCATACACCCAGTTCTCTGCGTAGCAGAGCTTTGTATGGCTCTTTGCAGCAGCGTCGATGATGCGTCGGGCGCTGCCCATGGCGCCTTCCAGCATTTCGCTTTTGGGGAAGCGATTGCCTTTGAACCCCGTTCTTTCCGCAGGGCCGTAGTATCCTGTAAAGGGTTTTTCGACAATTACGTGCTTGCCGGCTTGCAGGGCCGCTACTGTCACAGGCTCGTGGGCCCAACCAGGGGTGCAGTTGTCGATTGCATCCACTTCCGGCAACATCTGCTCAAGGGACTCAAAAGCGACGATTCCCCTTTTTTCAGCGAACGTGCGTCGATGCTCCTCGGTATTGGATGTGACCCCCACCACTTCGACGCCATTTCCGGCAATGCGTTGATAGGCTGCATAATGGATTTCGGCTGCAAAACGGCTGCCGACCAACCCGACCCGGATAATTTGTTTTGATTCGCTCATAACACCACCCGAATCCGCTTTCCGGCCATATCATTTTAAACGGGAAAGATTCCTCCCCTCCCGTTGAAGCTGCCTCCGAACAAATGCGCCGGCCGGATGGTTTCGTCCGGACATCGGTCACTTGCCGAATATCAGATTCGGCAGGAAAAGGGCGATCTCCGGAACAAAGATGATCAGTATATCCACCAGAATGATGGTGACGATGAACGGAATGCTCGCCCGGATATACTTCTCCAGCGGGCATTCCAATATGCTACAGACCGTGTACATCGACACCCCGACCGGCGGGGTTACCAGCCCGAGGGTGACCATGAGCATCATGATCAAACCGAAATGGACCGGATCGACCCCGACCTGGTCGACCATCGGCAGCAACACGGAAGTAAACAGCAGGATGATCACCACGCTCTCGATAAACATGCCCAAAACCAGCAGGGCGGAAAGGATCAGCAGCAGCACCACATGCGGGTTTTCGGATATGCCGAGCATCGCTTCGGCGAACAGGTCGCCCATCTGCTCGTAAGCCAGGCCATAGCCGAAAATACCGGACATGGCGATAATGAACATGATCGCGCCGATATCAAGAATGGTGAAGACCAGGGTGTTTTTGAACTTTTCCCACGTCAGCTCCCTGTAGAAAAACACCCCGATGCCGATAGCATACACGGCCGCAAACGCACCGGCCTCGGCCGGGGTGAAAAAGCCGAACCGGATGCCGCCGATCAGAAGCACGGGGAACAAAAAAGCCCATATGCTGTCGATAAAGGCGGTGACGACCTCTTTGATCGAGGCCCGTTTTCTTTTGGCCAGATAGCCCTTCTTTTTGGATGTGATCGATACGGCACCCATCAGGGCGAACACCATCAGCACGCCTACCGGCAAACCGGCCGCAAACAGCCGTCCGATGGACACCTCACCGATGGTACCATAAAGGATGAGACCGATGCTCGGCGGAATGATGGCGGTGATGTTGGACGGAATGGTCAGAACCGAGGCAGCATATCCTTTGGAATATCCGTCGTTGACCATCTCCGGTCCCAGGATTCTAGCTTCCATGGCCGCATCGGCGATGGCCGATCCGGACACTCCGCCCATCATGGCACTGAGAACCACGCTGACCTGCGCCAGGCCGCCGCGCATGTGGCCCGTGAGCACCGATGCCAGATTGATGAGCCGCTGGGTCAGACCGGTCTCGTTCATCAGGTTGGCCGAAAAGATAAACAGCGGAATCGCCAGAAGCGGAAAGTTCTGGGTCTGGGAAATGGCCAACTGGACCGTCATCGTAAACGGCAGCGAGTCCGTATACTGTAGAAAGAAAGTGGCGCCGGATATTCCGATGGCAAAGGCAATCGGCATACCCATTATCAGAAAAACAATGAACAATATAACCACCAGCAGCACTGTTCCCCCTCTTTTGTTCAGGCCTTCCGGTATTATCGGGCGGTCTTACGCCGAGCTCACTTCCCGGATTTTACGAAAAATCGCCCTGATGTTCAGCGCAGTGGTAATGGACATCAACAACCCGCCCACCGGTACGCTGAGCGTCACCCAGGTGTAGCTGAAACCGGGAATACCCTGAAAGGTTCTGAACCGCGTCGTGTAGCTGAGATGGGAACCATAGCCGATCAGCGCCAGCAGAAACGCCAGAATGATGATCAGGTTCACCAGTTCGATCTGGTTTCTGTATCGCTCGGGCAATTTGGCGACGAAAAAATCGACCCTCATGAGTTTGTTGCTTCGCATGGCGATATCGGCGGCGATAAAGGTGCACCAGGCAAACAGACACTGGGCCATGTCCACCGACCAGTTGATCGGATACCCGATGTAGCGGGTAAAAGCGGCGATAAAAACCAGGAACACCAGGGAAACAAACGCCACTTTCACCAGGAACAATTCCCCGAGACATAGATACTCATAAAGCTTTTTCATCAGATCACCTGTGCAGCCCGTCTACCGTTCGGCCGCAGTCGACACCGTAGACTGCCACCCGGCGAAGACATGGATTTGCGGCATCCGACTTCCGTCGAAATAAAACTCTCCTTTTTCGGCAGCGGACTACTTCCCCAGTTCCTTGTGAACCTGCTTGAGAGCGTCGGAGATGCCCAGTACCTCGTAGGCTTTCATTCCGGCTTTCCGGAAGGCATCCAGGTCGACGTCTTCTACGATAACCATCCCCTTCTTCTTCAAATTCTCCTTTGATTCAGCCGACTTGACGTCCATTACCAGCCGGGAAGTCTCGATGGCCGCCTTCTCCATTTCCTCTTCCAGAATTTTCTGGTATGCGGGCGGCAGGCTGTTGAACCATTTGGCGCTGACAATCTCAAAATTGATCAGCAGGATGTGGGCCGTTTCGCTGAAGTGCGTGGCGACCTCGTAGAGTTTGCCGGCATAAGTGGCGTTGTAAACATTGTCACAGCCGTCGATCACCTTTTGCTGCATGGCCGGATAGATCTCGCCGAAGGCCATGGCCACCGGAGTGGCGCCGATCGAACGGATCGACTCCTGCCAGATCGGGGCACCGGGTGTCCGGATGCGCATGCCGTTCAGGTCCTCGGGCTTGCGGATCGGTTTGCTGGTGACCATGTGGCGGAAAC
Source organism: Deltaproteobacteria bacterium SG8_13 (assembly GCA_001303025.1). Lineage (GTDB taxonomy): Bacteria > Desulfobacterota > Desulfobacteria > Desulfobacterales > SG8-13 > SG8-13. The sequence goes on along the minus strand of LJNK01000014.1, from coordinate 10,317 downwards.
CCTGGACCCAGTAAAATGATAGAATTTTGATACCGAACTCATTTTCCAGTCTGGCTTTCCAGGCTTTGACTGTCGGCAGGTTGCCCAGCTTGAACACGTCGTTATAGTCGCTGACGAAATAGGGACCGTTCATGACGGCAATTTCGGGCACATAGTTGCCCATTCTGGCCGAGTCGGTATTTTGGCCCAGGTTCGCACCGGCACGAATCTGCTCGATGATGTCTTCTTCCACCCCCAGCTGGGCGCTGTGGAAAACCTGAACTTCCAGATCGCCGTTGGTCCTCTTCTCGACGGCCTCGGCCCACTTTTTGAAACCAGCGTGGAACGGGTCCTTCGGCGACAGTACATGGTTAAACTTCAAGGTATATTTTGCTTTGGCCATTGCCGGTGAGCAGACAAGCAGCAACGCCAGGGCCACCACTGTGGCCAACACGATTACTCTTCTGGTATTCTTCATGATAAAAGCCTCCTTCTCCACGCATCGAAATGATGTAAGTTTGTTGTACACCGACCTTCCGCCCCGGGCGCCACCGCCTGCGCTGGGTGTAACCGAACCGTTCCGGCAGCCTACGGCCGCCTCTTGTCCCCCGCCGTGACCTTCTCGAGACTTTCGCACCCGCGAGTCGCCTCGGCAGTTGCAGCCGTTGACAGTGACCGGCGATCGGTCACACGGCTCTGGCCGCTGCTGCACCGCTTCCGAGTGGTTCATCCAGTCATTGCGCCGGCTCCAACCCTCCTTTCCGGGCCGGCGATTTACCGTACATCTAAACTGTTGCAGGACTTCCTGTGTTTCGAACAATACCCCAAAACTTACCGAGGCTTGTATCCCAGCCGCGCCGACAGCGCGGCTGCTGAGCTGATCAGGTCGTGTTGCAGTTTGCTGAGGCGTTTCGCCGACAGGTTGTCTTTGGGGCCTAGCACACAAAGGGCTGCCCGTGTCTGCCCTGAATAATCTCTGACAGGCGCGGCAAGACAGCGAACGCCTTTGATATGCTCTTCGTAATCGTAGGCAATGCCCTTCTCTCTGACCCTGGACATCTCCTTGCGAAAGACGGCCGGTGAGGTTATCGTTTTTGGCGTCTTTCTTGTAAAGTCGGTTCGTGCGATGAGCTCCTCCAACTCCTGGTCCGTCAACCCAGCCGCCAGCACTTTGCCAACCGCGGTGCAGTGAACCGGCCTCGATTCGCCAATCCGCTGCACCACCCGCAACGGGCCTTCCTGCTCCCGCTTGGCCGCGACAATCACCTGCCCATCCCGGAAAACCGCCAGGCTCGTGCCTTCACCGGTCACTTTCCCCAGCTCCTCGAGATAAGAGGCGGCAATCTCTGCCAGTTGCTCTGTTGTCCAGGTCCGCTTGGTGATCCGGTAGAGCTTCGATGACAGGGAGTAGGTCAGCGTTTCGGGAGCCTGAACCAGGTACCCGAACTCTACCAGCGCCTTCAGGATGTGGTGGGTCGTACTGCGGTTCAAGTTGGTCTTGCGGGCAATCGCCGACAACGTCGGCGGTTCGGACATGACGGCCACAGTTTCGACGATCTGCAGTCCTCGCTTGAGCGATTGGTGGGTCGATGTAGATTTCATGGATTTGAAAGGTGTTTCATAGAATGAAAACCATACACAAACTATATTCAACAGAGTTGAACGTGTCAAGGGAAAACGCAAACCATCCTGCGGCTGTTTCGGAAACGCTTGCATACACCGGCTGACGCGCCAGGAAATTTTTTTCTCTTTACAAAGTAACAGTGGGCGGGAGGAATCGCCGAGGCATTTATAACAGGTTCCGCCGGCTTTTCAACTTACCGGACGTTGTCTTCCCTGACCGCCAGCACTTTCAACACCGCCAGCCGTTGGGGTGTGATCCGGAAACCAGGGTCTCTGGGCTATGAAAGCATCTGGTTCTGTCGCTGCCGGGCGGTAACCGAATCGGGCTGTTTTTCCATTTCCGCATACACATGAATATTGTTTCTCAGAATATAATTATTATCCATAAGCTACAGCACGCTTTCCCTGGTCTCAACATGGCACTGTCGAGGCTGGTAAACCGCCGGACAATAAGGGGACAAAGACAGCATTGCTATAATGAAACGGTTGATACAATATGGGTGCGACAACTTCATTGAGAAATAAATAACAGCAAACACCCGTAAGAGCTGGCTGGAGCCGATTCACCGGGTCTCCCCGAATCCAATGCCCTCAGGATAAAAATTTGGCGGAGATGGCAGCCGGTGGGGTCCGGCCGGCAACACCGCGACAATCGATGTATCTTTGAGCCGACGGTAGAAGATGAAAAGCTAACGGGTACGGCCTGCCGGCAATGACCAGCGTGACCAACGCGGCAGACACGGGCAACCTGGATGCATAGCCGCCGGCATCCGGTTTGGAGGCCACCGCCGTCGGCTGCATGTTTCGCTATCCGGACGATTTGGAGCATATCGAAAGTCGGTTCGAAGTCTGCGACGTCCCCTATACACGGTGTCGGCTGGCAAGTGTGAAAATCGAAGCGTAAAGGAATGCCCCGTGGACACCTTAAAATCCGTAAAATCCCATGCTTCGCGGTTAACCGGTTTTCTTGGGCTGCGGCGAAGCACCTCCGGTGTGCTGGCCATGGTGGTGCTGGTGGGCATGGGAGAACGGATGGCCGAGCGCTTTCTGCCCATTTACATGCTGGCTCTGGGAGGCGGAGCCCTGGCCATCGGTCTGCTGCAGGCCATGGACAACTTTCTTTCGGCCCTCTATTCATTTCCGGGAGGGTACCTGTCGGATAAAATCGGCACGAAAAAATCGCTCATCCTGTTCAACCTGGTGGCCATGTGCGGCTTTGCCCTCGTGATCATCGTTCCCACCTGGCAGGCGGTGCTGGTCGGAGCCGTGCTCTTTATCTCCTGGTCGGCCATCTCCCTGCCGGCCACCATGAGCCTGATATACAAGGTGCTGCCCCAAAACAAGCGCACCATGGGAGTCAGCATGCACTCGCTGGTTCGCCGTATTCCCATGGCCCTCGGCCCTGTGGTCGGTGGGGTCTTCATCGGTATATGGGGAGAGCGCGATGGGGTCAGGCTGGCTTTCGCGGCGGCCCTTTTTATGGCAACCGTCGCGCTATTCATGCAGCAGCGGATGATTGAAGCCGACACGGCGCCGGTGGCAAATCCCGCAAACCCCGAAAAGCCGGCACCGGAAAAAAACCCCCTGAAACTGTTCAAGTTGATGAACCCGTCGATGAAGGGTCTGCTGGTAACCGACATTCTCGTCCGGTTCTGCGAGCAGATCCCCTACGCTTTCGTGGTAATCTGGTGCATGAAAACCATCGCCGAGCCGGTAACCGCGCTGCAATTTGGTGCACTGACCACAATAGAGATGACCACGGCGGTGCTGGTCTATATCCCGGTGGCGTACCTGGCGGATCGCAGCACCAAAAAGCCGTTTGTCGTGGTCACCTTTTTCTTTTTCTCTTTGTTTCCCCTGGTGCTGCTTTTCAGCCAGTCGCTTCAATGGTTGATCTTGGCGTTCATCCTGCGGGGGCTCAAAGAGTTTGGCGAACCCACCCGCAAGGCGCTGATCATGGACCTTTCCCCGGATAGCTGCAAAGCAGGCATGTTCGGGCTTTACTACCTGATCCGCGACGTGTTTGTCTCCGTTGCCGCGCTTGGCGGTGCGTTTCTCTGGCAAATCAGCCCGGAAACGAACCTGGTAACCGCATTCGTTTTCGGCGTCATCGGCACCATGGGGTTCTGGATATTTGGCCGGGACGTCTCTACCGTTTAATCATAAGGAAGAAATCCATGCAGGAAACAACTTTCACAGATGCGCTGAAATTCTGGACCAAGCTGGGATTTATCAGCTTCGGCGGACCGGCCGGTCAGATTGCCATCATGCACCAGGAGGTGGTCGAACGTCGGAAGTGGATCGGTGAAAACCAGTTTCTCAGGGCGCTAAACTTTTGCATGTTGCTGCCCGGCCCCGAAGCCCAGCAGCTGGCAACCTACATCGGCTGGCGGCTCCATGGCACCGTCGGCGGCATCGCTGCCGGCAGCCTGTTCGTGATACCGTCGGTCTTTATCATGTTGCTGCTCAGCTACCTGGCCGTGGCCCATATTGATGTACCTGCGGTGGCGGCTGCCTTTTACGGCATCCAGCCGGTGGTGGTGGCCGTGGTTATCGAAGCGGTGCTGCGCATCGGGAAGAAGGCGCTCAAACATCACATCCTGTATGCCTTCGCGGCTCTTGCGTTTGTAACCATCTATTTTTTCAAAGTCCCTTTTCCCGTCATCATCGCCACAGCAGCGATGAGTGGATTGTTTTTACAGCGCTGGTTGCCGCATGTTTTTTGCATCGGCGATTTTGACCCGCAAACCCGTGAATGTCAGATCGAGTCGGATCAATCGGCCGCAAAGAATGATGTTCAACCTTCGGTTGCGCATGTCTTGAAGATCTTTGGCGTCTGCCTCGTCTTATGGGCAATTCCGGTCGGTCTCCTATGGATCGGTTTGGGCTATGGCGATACGCTGACGCAAATTGGCTTGTTCTTCACCAAGGCTGCCTTTGTCACCTTTGGCGGCGCCTATGCGGTGCTGAGCTACATAACGGACTTTGCAGTTTCCAGTGGATGGCTTTCCACCCAGCAGATGCTGGTCGGCCTTGGCCTGGCCGAATCGACCCCCGGCCCGTTGATCATGGTGACCCAGTATGCCGGTTTTCTGGCGGCCTGGAATCTGCCGGGAGGGATGAATCCGTTAACAGCCGCCATTTTCGGTGCTGCTATCACCACCTACGTGACGTTCCTGCCCTGCTTTTTTTTCATATTTGCCGGAGCTCCGTTTGTCGAAGCCATGGCCGGCAACCAGCGGCTGCAGGCTGCACTTACCGGCATCACCGCAGCCGTGGTGGGCGTTGTTCTCAATCTGGCGGTCTGGTTCGGGCATAAGGTGATTTTGCCCAGCGGCGTGCTCGATTCATTCACATTGGCATCTACGGTCGTATCGCTCGTGCTGCTTCAAAAATTTCACCTGCCGATCCACTATCTGGTTCCCGCCGGGTCTGCGGCCGGAATCATTCGACAAATATTGATAATGTAAACATACATCCCGGCCGGTACGGCTGACAACTTGCGCCATGCGCGATGCAGCGTGATCCGAAAACACCAACTCTGGCAAAACGATAGACAGCGCTTCCTCTGTTGATCACTTCGCTTTCCAAAAGAAAAAAGGCTTACCGATCATATCGATAAGCCTTTACATTTACGGGTACGGCCGGCAGGATTCGAACCTGCGGCCTGCGGATACGAAGAGCAGGTATCTTAGAATTCAGAAATTTAGTAACTACAAATAGTTAAATCTATTCAACTTTTGCGTCCGACGGTCGGTTTTGTTTGGAACCGTTCGGAAATTTTGACCTTGACGGGCACAATTCGGGTACAGTGATCGTAACCCGGCAACCGTCCGCAGTAAGCTCCGATGTGTAGGGTTCGAAATTCGACACTATTTTTTCGGTGTATGCCAGATCGGCGAGGTGTAGGCCCGCTCCTGGGTAACCATGGGCACCTCCGAGGGCATTTTTATGCCATAGCGCTTCGCCTCGTAGGCAGTCCATCGCGGCGTCGGAATCTCGATCACGCGGGCGTAATAGAAGGCCCGTAGCGATGGATCGAAATCCGGGTCCTTCCAAACGGTAATCAACTCGGTTGCCCCGATCGTGTTGGTCCAAGTGGCGTTGGCAACGTCCACCGTGTTGCCCACCGGCGGCAGTTTGCCCTTCGCATCCGCCTTGCGACCGTCGGACCAGGCGACGTTGAAAATCCTCTCGCGGGGCTTGCCGTCGGCACCCAGCCAGCCCTTGACGATCTGGATTCGATCGAGGTTGCCGCTGAGCGGATCTTTTAGGGCCGCAACAAGGAACGTCGGTTGTTTGCCATCCGAATTCGGGGGCAAGTCGCTGCCCATGGGGACACCCTTCGAGTAGCCGGCATAAGCCGGAAGCCGATTCTGTGCATCCTTGTCGGTGAAGTCCCAGCCGCCGAAAAAACGGACGATCATGCGCGGTCCGGTGGTGGCATAGGTCTCCTTGCGTTTCATCGCATCGAAGATCGCAGCACGGGTGTTCTCCTTTGCCCAAACAGCGGCATATCCGGATGAGACCATGGACCAACCCTCATATTTTGCGTCACCCACCTGGGCCATGGGGTGCTCCCAGCGTTTCGGCCCCGGCTCGGCGCCCGAGTGTTTGCCGAAAAAATTGTCCTCACCGGCAGTTGCCAGGGCCGTGTGGCTGTCGGTGGAGCCGATCATCCCGAACTTGTAAGGGTTGATGCCGAGCCTTTTTTCGAGCTCCAGGCCGGTTTGCAACGCGCTGCGGGCATACTCGTAGCGCAGCATGTCGTTTTTCTTCGGAACGCTCAGGTCCAGATTCCCCTGATCCCAGGTCTCGTAGTCGGCAAATTCGTCGTTCGGAGACAGGAACGGATGAGCCTCGCCGTCGCCTTTGATCTGTGTGACCTCGTACAGCGGCTCCCACTTTGACCGCGTCCGGGCATACTCGAGATCGACCTGCTTGCCGGTGAACGACTCGACAACAGGAAACATGATCCCGTTGCTCAGGTTGCCGTTGTGGCCAATGGCGAGCACCTGGCCGCCGGTTTTGTCCTGGTATCCTTGCAACCATTTCCAGAGATCGCGCGGGTTGTCGCTGCCCAAGGGCTTGAGAGTTGTGTAGGGTTCCAAGCGGCCGGCCTTTTCGCCGCCGTCACGGTATATTACGACCCGGTGCAGGTTGTTGCCGCCCGTGTTGGAGGTCCACTCGTAGCCGATGAAAGCGGTAAAGTGGCCCGGATCGTTGTATTTTTCGGCCGCTTCGATGGTCTCTTCCCAGGCAGAACGGTAGGCTGCACTGCCGGGAAGCGATTGAAGCTTTTCCGGGAAGGTGCCCTGGGAGAAAGCCACAATGATCTCAGCAGCGGCCTTGACGCCTTCCTGTCCCCCGGCCTGGATCATCTCGTACCACCGCTTACCGGTCGAATCGGCAAGATACTCTGGATCACCCTCGTACAGACGCGGGAAAAATCCCATGTTGTCGGAGTGGTCGGCTACCACCAGAAAATCAAGCGGCCGATCGAGTTTGACTTTGAGACCTGTCGAAGAGGTGAGTTCTTCGCCGCGTGCAAAGCGATAGGCGTCTTCCGGTAGAAGCCGCGCTCCGAATGCACCCGCATCCATCGACATGCCGGTGTGAAGGTGGGTGTCACCCCAATAAACCTGGGTTGGGAAGCTGCGACCCGCATAGGGCGAGAAATGCTTCTGTGAAGGAAAGGCGCCTTCGGCGTCCAAGGTCGGGGCCGGCAGGCCCACGGTATCGCCCGCAAAGGCCGTAAAAGCCATTCCGAGGACAAACATAGCGCACAAACTGCACGCAAAAAGTAGTAATCGATTGGTGGATTTCATTTTCAGTTGCATGATCTTGGCCTTTCATTTACCAACAAAGGTAACCATTGGCTTCGTTGTTTTTTTTAAAGCGGTTACATCCATCAAACAAATAATCCAAAAGAGCGTTCCATAAACCAAAAACCGGCGATAATGCCGATTGCGTAAGATGCCGGTGTGGGCAAGGCGGCAGGGTTAAACCACACAGATCGATGGTTTGCGGCCGCACCGCTGCCCACTAATTGATTGACCAGCCGGAAAAGCGAGAACACGACGACCACAAAGAGCAGTTGCCCGGCCTCTACGCCCAGGTTGAAAAACACCAGGGCCATGGGAATGGCTTGGTCTGGCAGACCGATTTCCCGCAAGGCACCGGCAAATCCCAAACCGTGCAGTAATCCGAACACAAAGGCCACGACCCATGGTCGGCGCGATGCTATTCCCGTTCTCCCCTGTTGTCGGTATAAGATTTCAACGGCTACAAACATGATGCTCAGGGCAATAACCGCTTCCACTGGTGCCTGGGGCACCTGCACCCAGCCAAACGTCGCCGCTGCCAGAGTCAGACTGTGCGCAATGGTAAATGCGGTGATGGTTCCCACCAAGCGCCGCCAACCCTCGACAAGAAACAACAGGGCCAGGACAAACAGAAGGTGGTCGAAACCCAGCGCTATGTGCTCTACACCCAACTTGAAATACGTTCGTACGACGTCAGTCGGGTGAGGGGCTCCCAAAACCGTAAATGCCGGTTGTGACGGCGTCAGGCGGATCGTCTGGGTGTAACCGTTTTCGTGCTCGACACGGGCCAATACGTCGGTGCGCGTTGCCCGAAGGCCATCTATGGTAACGGTGCCGCCAGTCAGCCCGCCCTCGCAAGACACCTGCCGGCGTTCGATATAGGCGTTATCTGCCAAGCGCGACATTGTCTGACTGCTTTGACATTGCCCGGGAAGACGGACATACATCGCCAACCGGCGATCACCCTTAGCCGGAATCTTCCACAGCAGATCGTAGCTCCGGTCGTCGATCTGTTTCAGCTGAAGGAATCCCGGTCTCACTTCATGGGCCTGTGCACTGCCTATCGCAAACACGGCCAGTGCCAGCCAGATGGCTGCTGATAGATATGTTTTCATTGTCAACGCACAGCAAGTGTTTTAGCGGTTGCTCCGTCCGGCAAGCGGATGTCCACGTCGTAACGTGAACGCATCTCTTGGTAATAGAGGTCTTTCGTCTCTTTGCGGCGTTCGGTGTACCACTCTCGCTCGACAACTGGACGTATATCGGCCATGGCCGGAAGGTAGCCTGGCTCTCGCGCCAGTATGCGAACCAGGTGAATCCCGAAACTTGATTCATAGGGTCCCGACCACCTCCCTGTAGGCGCGGTTTTGATAAATTTGGCGAACCCGTTCCCGAAGGTATTGGAAACCTCTGGTGCTGTCAGCGCATCGAGCTGGTATGGCAGCAGGCTGATATCGCCGATTGATTCCGGATCGGCGGAAGGCAGAGATTTGCTGTTCAGTCGCGCAAGAAGTTGTTCTGCTTTCCGTTTTACGTCGCCTGGGGCATTTTGGGGATTCAAATAAACTTGTTGAAAGCTGAAACGATCGGGTTGGCGAAACCTGTCATGGTTGGCGTTAAAATAAGCCTGAAGCTCAGCCTCTGACGGGTCCTGCGGCTCGACGAGATCCGCGTTGATGAATTCCATTTTCTGACGCAATCGGCGGCGAATGACGAGATCATCTTGATCGAGGCCCAACGCCAGGGCCTCGCGGTACAGGATCTCTTCCTTCACGAACTCTTCGGCCAGACTCTCGAGTTCCTGTTGGGTCGGCGGTCGCATCCAGGTGCGTTGAAACTGCTCTGCCAGCCGCAACGCCTGATTTTGATCGACAACAATCCGCTGTGCCGCTGTGTCGCCGGAACCATTAAGTGCCGAGTAAACGAAGAAAAGCCCTGCACCCAAGACCAAAAAATGGAACAGTGGGTCCCGGAGTACCTTCCAGAAACTATGGCTAACCATGACAGCCTCTTTGCTTCGGAGTTGTAAAGATGCGGATACAAAACCGCTGGTTGGGGTGAACGATTTTAGTACTACACTGTGGTAATAAATCTAGGGGCTGTCAAGGGCAGCGGCCATTGGACGGTTGTCCAATATAGGCAATGGTGATGTGGACGACTCAAACATCAAGGGGGTTATGTCATAAAGCCATAACCCCCTTGAAACTTACTGGTACGCCCGGCAGGATTCGAACCTGCGGCCTACGGATTCGAAGTCCGGCGCTCTATCCAGCTGAGCTACGGGCGCGCAGATCATGCAATAATCGGAAAGACCATTGCAGCGGTTTGCGGCTGCAATGGTCTTCGATTCGTGCAAATGGGGTGAGTGATGGGACTTGAACCCACGACAACCAGGGCCACAACCTGGGGCTCTACCAACTGAGCTACACCCACCATATGACAACCCTGGATAACTAACAAATCGAAAGATCCATATCAAGCATAAAATCGACCCCACCATACTGACGGCAAACTGGGTGTTGACGATGGGTGGTTCTGCCGCTATAGATGAGTTTCCATCACTGAAGGACAGAAAGGCATAAACCATTGAGTGGATTACACATATTCGTCATCAGAGCGATTCTGGCAATTGTGTTTGCCGTGATCGCCACCCGGATGTTCTACGGCCGGCTGGCGCCACTGATCATCGCAGGGGTGGCGGTCATTTTGCTGGGACTGGCCTACTTTTCAGAGTATTTACGGCATCGAAAACGCCGATAGGCCGCTGCAACCAAAAGACTGCCATGGGATCACGAATCAGCGTGAATCGCATTGGCTTTGAGGAACCGTGAATTGAAGCAGATCATTCTGGGAACGGCGGGTCACATCGACCACGGAAAAACCTCCTTGA
>LJNK01000088.1 GCA_001303025.1 Deltaproteobacteria bacterium SG8_13 | reverse complement strand
TGGACCGGGTGCTCATGGTCACCCATGCCGCTACGGAGAAGCTGACCGAACAGCAGGTTTTTAAAAACGGCATCAAGCAGATCTTTCGCATCTGCACGCCCACTTACCAGGACGGCAATGCGGCCGCCTTTGTGGCCAAGGACCTCCCGGCCAAGACCTGGGCCACGGTGAGTCCCAAGTACGAATACGGCTACACCTGCTGGGCCATGTTTCAAGACACGCTGGGCAAGCTGAAGCCGGATGTATCCTTTATTGCCGATTCCTGGGCGCCGTTCGGCACCACCGACTTTCGTTCGCACATCAACACCATCATGGATGCCGCCCCCGAAGGCCTGTATTCCGTCGAATGGGCCGGCGAACTGATTGCATTCGTTAAGCAGGCAAATCAGGCGGGCATGTTTGATAAGATCAAACACGTTATGTTTCCGGTCGGTGCCGCCATGGACGTGCTGGAAGGGCTGGGAGGTGAAATGCCGGACAACGTGTGGATTTCCGGTCGTTATTTCTTCATGTATCCCAACGATGCCCGCAACAATGGATGGGTCGCCAACTTCCGTAAGCGCTGGAATCACTACCCCGCTTACGTATCCGAAACCGGTTATTCCGCCATGTTTGCTTTCAAAAAAGCGGTTGAAGCAGCCGGTTCCAAAGAGACCAGCGCCGTCGTCCAGGCCCTGGAAGGAATGGACCTGGGTTCCCCGGCCGGTGACCGCGTATTCAGAAAGGAAGACCATCAGGCCATGTACGAAGTGCCGTGGGGCCTGACCGTTTCCAATCCCAAGTATCCGTTTAAAGTCATGGGCAAACAGGTGGTGATTCCGGCCAAAGAGTGCTTCAACCGGCCGCCCTTTGAAGGGCCCAACACCAAGCCGCCTTTTACCAATTGAGTTAAAACTGATTGGAAGTTATTCGTCACTTGTTATTGGTTATCATAATTAGCGCCCGAAAGGAAAATCCAGCTTTTGGCAGGTTGGGTTGAGCCCGATCTGTAATGTTGGGTTTCGTGCCTCGACCCAACCTACGAAAGCCAAGCGATCACGGAATATGATTTCAAGGGCGAAACCCAACAAATCGATAAGATGAGTTCTCGTTCCATCATTAATTGGGGGAACAAAAGCTGTTTGGATATCTTTCCATCAGATAATCAGGATAAAGATCTCAGCATCCGTATCAAATAACGAATAACCAATAACAATTAACGCTTTTACATGGCAGACCAAAGGTGGGTTGCGCTAGGTAGCCCGCCCGCAACCGTATCGTCGGGGAGAAATCATTGGACCTGAAATCCATCGTGCACGTGTGCCTGGCGGGCCTGTCCACCGGCATGTTTATCTGGCTGGTGGCCAGCGGTCTGACGCTGATCTTCGGGGTGCTCGGGGTGCTCGGGGTGCTGAATTTTGCCCACGGCAGCTTTTACATGCTGGGCGCCTACTGCTGTTTCACCGTCTTGAGCCGGCTGGGAGACAATTTTTGGCTCGGTCTGCTGATCGGACCACTGTGCGTGTGCGTTGTCGGGTACGTCATCGAGAGGTTTTTCCTGCGCTACGTTTACCGGATCGAACTGCCCTACCAGTTGTTGCTGACCTTTGCCTTTGTGCTGCTTTTCGATGATCTGGTGAAGATTATCTGGGGCGCCGGATCGCTGGGCTCTCCCAGTGTGCCGGGGCTGGCCGGTTCCGTGCCTATCCTGGGGCGCAACTTTCCCACTTACAGCCTGTTCATTATTGCCGTCGGCCCTTTGGTCGCCCTGGGGCTATGGATCTTGATTGAAAAAACGTGGTACGGCCGGATTATCCGGGCAGCGTCCTCCGATCGGGAAATGGCCTCGGCCATCGGCGTCAATGTGCCCGTGCTGTTTACCGCCGTGTTCATGTTCGGGGCCTGGTTGGGGGCCATGGGCGGTGGTCTGGCGGTGCCCTACGTCGGTCTGCTGACACCCGGGATGGGCGAGGCCATTATCATCGATGCCTTCGTGGTGGCCGTGATCGGCGGCCTGGGCAGTCTGAAGGGGGCCTTTTTGGGGGCCCTGATCATCGGCCTGCTGTCCTCCTTCGGTACGCGCTTTATCCCAACCTTTGACATGTTTTTAACCTTCATCTTGATGGCCGCAGTTCTCCTGTGGCGGCCCCAGGGATTTTTCGGGGAAGCGGTCTAAATGTACCGATCTTGGAATATTATCATATCGGTTTTGGTATTGACGGTTTTGATCCTGATTGGGCTGTTTGCCGGCCGCTTTACCGTGTATCTGACGTCGCGGGTCATGATCCTGTCCATCTTCGCCCTGGGCTACAATATCCTTTTTGGTCTCACCGGCCTGTTGTCTTTCGGTCACGCCGCGTTTTATGCGGCCGGCGCCTACGGCCTGGGGCTGTTTTCGCTGCATGTGTCCCCGCACCCCTTGATCGGAATACTGGTGGGCGTGGCCTGCGCCTGCGTGCTGGCCGCTGTTATCGGTTTTTTCTGCGTACGTCAGACCGAGATCTATTTTGCCATGCTGACGCTGGCATTCGGCATGATGATATTTTCTCTTATCTGGAATATGCGCGGGGTCACCGGCGGCGATGACGGACTGGTGGGGATCATGCGCGCCCCGATATCGCTCGGTGTTGTCAGTATCCCCATCATAAAGCCCAAGATTTACTATTTTTTGGTACTTTTCTTTCTCGCACTATCGGTGTTTTTGATTTTCCGCATTCGACGTTCACCCTTTGGTCTCGTGCTGGCCGGCATCCGCGAAAATGACCGGCGGGGCGAGTTCGCCGGGATTTCTTTGAAAAATTATTGCCGGCTTGGCAGGTGCCCTGGGCACCTTGCTGGAAAGCAATACGACTCCGTTTTCGGCCCACTGGAGCCACTCCGCCGCACCGGTGCTGGTCAGCCTGATCGGAGGCATCCAGACATTCGCCGGCCCGCTTGTCGGCAGTGCCGTGTTTATCGTATTGCGCGAAATTATCGAACGCTTCACCCACAACTGGATGCTCTGGTTCGGCCTGATATTGCTGGTCATTATCATGGGGTTCCGGGGCGGAATTGTCGGGGCCCTGTCAGGATTCAAAAAATAGCCGGGAAGGTGCGCTGCCGCCCGGTGATAAAACGCTATGGCTTCAACCTTATTACAAATTGAAAACCTGAATAAGTCCTTCGGCCGGGTGCAGGCCGCCGTTAACATTAATCTGACCCTCGAGGAAGGTGTTTTAACGTCGGTTATCGGACCCAACGGTGCCGGCAAGTCCACCCTCATCAATATGCTGTCGGGTTCGCTGCCGGCCGACTCGGGGCGCATCGTTTTCCAGGGAATGGATATTACCAACATGCCGATCCATCGCCGGGTCCGGCTGGGGCTGAGCCGATCGTTTCAGGTTGTCAACGTCTTTCCGGAAATGACCGTGTTTGACAACATTCAACTGCCGGCTCTGGCCGTCAGGAACCGTTCGCGGCGTCTGTTCGGCTCCCTCGCAAACGAAACAGCGGTCCACCGGGAGGTCAATGAAATTTTAGAACTGATCGGCCTGTCCGCAGAAGCCGGGACCACTGCCAGCGCCCTTTCCCACGGCGACGAGCGGGTTCTGGAGGTCGGCATTGCAATGGCCGCCCGACCGAAACTGCTGTTTTTGGACGAACCTACCGCCGGCATGAATCCGCTGGAACGGGAGCGCGTTCTGAAAAACATCCGCCGTTTGTCCGAACAGGGCCGGACAACCTTCGTCATCGTGGAGCACGACATGGACATTGTTTTTTCGCTTTCACAACGGGTGATCGTGCTGCATTACGGCGAGGTCATCGGCGATGGCACCACCGCAGAGGTTAAAAGCAATTCCCGGGTACGCGAGGTGTACCTGGGAGAAGAGGTAGCGGCATGAAACTGCAGGTGGAATCAATCAATACCTATTACGGGAAATCTCATATTCTGCAGGATGTGTCCTTCGATGTTGCCTCGGGAGAAGCGGTGGCACTGCTGGGCCGCAACGGCGTCGGCAAGACGACGACGCTGCGTTCCGTGATGGGCTTAAGCACACCGCGGGCGGGCTCGATTCGATTCAAGGATAAAGAGATCCGCGGCAAGCCGGCCCATTTCATGGCCAAAGCCGGTATCGCTTACATGCCCGATGACCTGCGTATATTTCCGGATCTGACCTGCGAGGAAAACCTTGAAATCGCCCGCCGACTGTCTAAACGCACCGGTTATTGGAGCAAAAAGCGGGTTGAAGAACTGTTTCCCGTCCTGGGCGAGCGCCGCAGGCAGATGGGCATCAACCTGTCCGGCGGCGAAAAGAAGATGCTCGGCATGGGACGGGCGCTGATGGCCAATCCGGAAATGGTTTTGCTGGACGAGCCCTCAGAAGGTCTGGCACCCATGATTGTGGCCAGCCTGGCCCGGGTCATCGAGGAAATCCGGGACAAGGGTATGACCATTCTGATGGCGGATCAGAACCTGAAATTCTGCCGCCGGGTCTGCAAGCGTGGCTACATTCTGGAAAAGGGTCGCATGGTGCATGCGGACACCATGGAAGCCATCATGGCGGATGATACCGTGATTGGAAAATATCTGGCGCTGTAAACACCGCAAATGAGATAGTCTCCTAATGAATTAATTTTTTAATCACGAAAACACGAAACATAAAAAGCACGAAATTTACTCTTTTTCATTTTCATGTTTTCTCTCTTTCGTGCTTTCGTGATGAATTTCTTCTTTGTTCAGAAAGGAATCCGAATGGGACTCGAAATATTTGAACTTAAAGACAAAATTGCCATGGTAACCGGCGCTACGCGCGGTCTAGGCGAGGTCAGTGCCAGGGCGCTGGCTGGCGCCGGGGCCGATATCGCCGTGTGCGGGCGCAGCACCGACGACCTGAAGCGGGTGACCGACGAGATCCGCAAATTGGGTCGAAAGTCCGAGGGATTTTTCATCGACGTCATCTCCAAACCAAGCGTTTCAGAGGCGGTCGATCGTATCCTGGAGACCTTCGGCCGGATCGACATTCTGGTAAACAACGCCGGTGTCAACTTCCGGGTTCCGGTGCTGGAATTTCCGGAAGAAGAATGGGATCGGGTGATCAACACCAATCTCAAGGGCTATTTTTTGGTGGCCCAGGCTGCCGTACCCCAGATGCTGCAAAACGGGTATGGTAAGGTAATCAACATGAGCTCCATTCTGGGAGCGGTCGGCCTGCCGCACCAAGTGGCCTATGCGTCTTCCAAGGGCGGTGTCGACCAGATGACCAAAGTCATGGCTCTCGAATGGGCCAAACAGGGTGTGCGCGTCAACGCCATCGCTCCCACCTATTTCGAGACCGAACTTGTCACCCAGATCCGTAACGATCCGGAGCGCTTTAAATTCATCAACGACCGCACACCCATGGGTCGCTGGGGATACTTACCCGAGCTGGAAGGTGCCGTGATATTTTTGGCCTCCCCGGCCTCGGATTTCATTACCGGACAAACCATCTACGTCGATGGTGGTTGGACGATATGGTAGAAAGGAGACACTATGAAAATAAAAAACGGGGCTGAATATATGAAAAGCTTGCGCCGGCTGAAGCCCAAAATCTACTACAAAGGAAATCGCATCGAGGATGTCACGCGTCACCCGGCCACAGCGCCCCATGTGCGGGCGGCTGCCATGACGTATGCGCTGGCCGGCAAGCCGGAGTACCGGGATCTGGCCACGGCCACTTCCCATTTGACGGGCCGCACCATTAGCCGCTTTACGCACGTGCATCAAAACATCGAGGATCTGATCAAAAAGATCAAGTTGCTGCGGGTGCTCGGTCAGAAAACCGGTACCTGTTTTCAGCGCTGTGTCGGATTCGACGGCATCAACGCCGTGTATTCGGTGGCCTACGAGATCGACCAAAAATACGGCACCGATTACCTGAAGCGCTTCACATCGTGGCTGATTGAAATCCAGGATGAAAACCGTATGGTGGTCGGCGCCATGACCGATCCCAAAGGCGACCGCTCCAAAGGCCCGGCTCAGCAGCCGGATCCGGATCAGTATTTGCACGTGGTCGAACGACGATCCGACGGCGTGGTCATCCGAGGCGCCAAGCTGCACATGACCGGCGCGGTCAACTCTCACGATATTCTCGTCATGCCCACGACCGCGCTGGACGAAAACTCAACAGACTATGCCATCGTCTGTGCGGTACCGATTGATGCTCCCGGAATCACAATGATCTTCGGTCGCCAGGCCGGTGACGACCGGCGGGACAAACAGGAGTGGATCGATTCCGGCAAGCCGCGCTTCGGCATTGTGGGCGGCGAGGCCGTGATCGCATTCGAAGACGTATTTGTTCCCAATGAACGGATTTTCATGAACGGCGAGACCGACTTTACCGGCATGCTGGTCTACCGCTTTGCAGCCCACCACCGCGCCAATTACGGGGCCTGCAAAACTGGCCTGATGGATGTCCTGACCGGGGCGGTCAGCTACCTGGCGCAAATCCAAGGGGCGGCCAAAGGCTCTCACATCCGGGACAAGGTGACTGAAATGATCCACCTGAGCGAGACGCTCTACAGCTCATCGGTCGCCTGCTCGGCCGAAGGCGTGCCGACACCCTCGGGGGCATACATGGTGGACACAATGCTGGCCAATGTCTGCAAGCAGAACGTGACCCGCTTCCACTTCGAGGTGGCACGGCTGGCCACCGACATCGCCGGAGGGTTCATTGCCACCATGCCAAGCCAATACGACCTGAAAAGCGAAGACGTCGGACATCTGGTCAAAAAGTATTTTATGGGGGTGTCCGAAATCCCGGTCGAGGACCGCATCAAAATCGGTCGGCTGATCGAGGCTATGACCGGTGGCACCGCCATGGTGGAGTCGATGCACGGGGCAGGATCACCCCAGGCCCAGCGCATCATGATTTTTCGCGAGGGTAAGCTGGCCGAGAAAATCAAGCTGGCTAAGGCCTTGGCGGGGATTCCCCAGCGTAAAAAAGCAAAAAAGGATTCGTAATGAATTCTTACTACAACCACAAGCCATGGCTGCAAACCTATCCCGATTGGCTGCCGGAGAAACTGTCGGTACCGGCGGTCAGCCTGTTGGACGAATTTTTACAGTCAGCCGCAGCCTATCCGAATGATCCGTGTCTGCACTATTTTGAGCGGACCTTCAGTTACCTCGATATTCATCGGATGGCGCTGGGACTAGCCGCAGCGCTGGCGAAGATGGGCATTGCAGCGGGAGACCGGGTGATTGTCGTCATGCAGAATATTCCCCAGGCGGTGGTGGCCTTTGTGGGAGTCTGGATGCGGCGGGCTGTAGTGGTGCCGCTCAATCCAATGTACACCGGCCATGATCTGAAGCACTATCTGGCGGACAGCGGCGCACGCCTGGTCATCTGCCAAGATGACCTCTACCCACAGCGGGTGCAAACGGCCATCGCGGATCGCAGCGACGTTAAGGTCATTACCACCTCGGCGCTGGATCTGCTGCCGCCGGACAGTCCACGCCCCGGACAGTTCGAGAACCTAAAAAAGTTGTCGCTGAAAGAAACCCATGATTTCATGGAGCTGATCGACGGCGCCACCGAAACGGAAACGGAGGTGCTGAACTGCGAGCCCCGGGATTTAGCCTACCTGGTCTATACTTCCGGCACCACCGGGCCGGCCAAGGGTGCCATTATCCGACATCGCCATGTGGTTCACAATGCTTTGGTGTATGAAGCGGCCTGCCGCCTAGATCGCAACGACGTCGTGCTGGCTGTGGCCCCTTTGTTTCACATCACAGGCATCGTAGCACATCTGGCGATCGCCTTTCATCTCGGTATCCCGGCCGTCGTCTTCGGCCGGTTCGATGCCGGCGACACTCTGCGGCTCATTGAACGACATCGGGTGACCTTTACTGTTGCGGCCATCACCGTTTACATCGCTCTGTTGAACCACCCCGACCTGAAAGAGTTCGACCTTACCAGTTTTCGCAAAGCATACAGCGGTGGTGCGCCGGTGGCGCCCGGTACGGTCGATAAGTTTCGGGAGGCGATGGGCATCAGCATTTATAACGTCTATGGGTTGACGGAAAGCTGCTCGCCGGCAACCATCACTCCGCTGGGGATGGAAGGACCGGTCGATGCGCAATCGGGGGCGCTGTCGGTAGGCCTTGTAATTCCAGGTCATGAAGCCTGGATTGTCGACCTGGAGGATCCCGTAACCGACGTGCCCCCGGGTGAAGAAGGCGAGCTGCTGTTCAGGGGACCCGCTATCACCGACGGGTACTGGGAAAAGCCTGAAGAAACGGCCAATGCCATTCGAAACGGCCGCCTGCATACCGGAGATGTCGCCAAGTTCGACGAACACGGCTGGTGTTACATCGTCGACCGTAAGAAAGATCTTATCAACGCCTCGGGGTTCAAGGTGTGGCCGCGTGAAGTGGAAGATGTGCTCAACAAACATCCCGGTGTCAGAGAAGCAGCCGTGGTCGGGGTACCGGATGCTTACCGCGGCGAGACGGTCAAAGCATTTGTCGCGCTGACCAACGAGTTCAAGGGCACCGTCACGCCGAACGAGTTGATTCGCTTCTGCAAAGAGCGAATGGCAGCCTATAAATATCCCCGGATGGTCGAAATCATCGATGAAGTCCCCAAGACGCTGACCGGAAAGTACTTGCGGAGAAAGTTGCGCGAGGTTTAGGCGAAATCCATCGATTCGTAAATTCAATGACGAATTTACCCACTCAGGACTAAGTGCTGAGTGAGTAATTTTATTTAATTGATCGCGCAAAATACGTCACAGTAGCTGCGAATCGAAGCACCAAGCAGCCGCAACCGGTTCCAGTCAATTAGAACTGCACCACGCCACGTTTAAATGATTATGGTCGCGAATTATTGAAAACATTGGTAAATGATTATGGTCGCGAATTATTGAAAACATTGGTGTTGATTTATGTGGGCAAAAATGTGCCCAAGGATGACGACGCTTCTCAGAAAGTGGAGAATGAGCGGGTTCGTGCTGGTTTTAATTTTAGGAAAGTTTGTAGATGAATATCATTGGAGGCGAAGTTAATATCATGGAGAACATAACCAGTTTTTCGAAAAACAATTTTACCCTATTTTTTTTGATTACCTTCATCCTATGTTTGAATTTTTCTATTCGTACCGCCTCGTGTGAAGAACTCCAAAATAACAAGGCTCTTGATGAGAAAGTTAGAATGTTCCTGCAGAACCGCAAAGGCACATGGCATGATTGGAACATCCCTTACTCTGACGGTAAGATCCTGTATGATCTCGTGCTTAAAAACAAATACAAGAAAGCAATCGAAATCGGAACTTCCACTGGGCTTTCAGCGATCTGGATTGCATGGGCGCTTAGTAAAACAGGGGGTAAGCTCATAACCATCGAAATTGATGAAGGGCGCTATAAGAAGGCGCTAGCCAATTTCAAAGAGGCCGGACTTTCGGAATTTATCGATGCACGGCTTGCCGATGCCCATGACCTTGTGAAAAAACTCAAAGGTCCCTTTGATTTTGTCTTTTCAGATGCAGATAAAGACTGGTACATGAATTATTTCATAGCGCTTGCACCGAAACTTGAAGTTGGCGGCTGCTTTACGGCCCACAATGCATCATATACCGGAATCGAGGGTATCAGAGAATTTCTTGACTACGTGAAAAGATTGCCCGATTTTAAGACTACCATCGACACAACCAGTAGTGCCGGGATTTCGATCAGTTATAAGATAGTGCAATGATCAGGATTCAATCTTTCATATTTAAAATTTAAGATTCAACTTCATCTGACAACATGCTGAGTCGCAATAAGTTTACAATATATGCAATTTTTATGGGTCGAATATTTTGCATATACGTTGGAGATAACACTACTTTTGAGAAGCATCATTCCTTGATAATCACACCGCCTTTAATTACGGGTTTTACCTTGGTCAGGTTGGTAAGGTCTTTGAGGGGATTTCCGTCGAATGACAAAGCGGGGCGAGCCTTCTTTTCGAATTCGATTTCACCGATCGAACTCCAAGGGCGTAGGCGATATTCGGTGTATTTATGATAAACCGAGAAAAGACGCTTCCGATGCCGCTTCGATATCCTTTATTCAAAACACGCAGCATCTGACGTTTGGTGTAGAACTTCTGATAC
>LJNK01000107.1 GCA_001303025.1 Deltaproteobacteria bacterium SG8_13 | reverse complement strand
CGGCGATGGTGGCCGACACGCCGCAGATGGCATTCGCCGATGCAATGATGGCGCTGAAACGCTCGTTGACCTGGAATTTGCGGCAGATCCAGTAAGTCATAAACCAAACTGCAGTGGCGACCAGCACCGCCTGCACCAGGCCCATAAAACCGCCCCGCAGAACGTCGGAGAAAAAGATGTCCGCCCCCATGCACACCAGGCCGATCTTGATGAAAAACTCGGTCTTGCCGGCCGCTTTGAGAAAATCGGGTACCGTGAATATGTTGCTGATAATCAGCCCGAAGGCCAGGGCAAAAATTACGTACTCGATACCCCACTTGTTGAAGAACACCTGCCGGGACAGCATCATCGACACCAGCGAGAGGATGAAGATCACCAGAAATCCCGGCACGTAGCGCTTCAGGTCGAACTTCATCACCGCCCCACCGACCATGGTCAAAATCAGCATGAACAAAAATATCGCCAGGGTGGCTCCCCAGCCCGCTGTTCCCTGGGGCAGGGCCGCTGCCAGCGAGGTCCAGCCCTTGGCCAGTTTGGGACCATGGGGCAGAAAACTCACCGCCCACTTGCCGGCCTCCAGCTCCCGCAGCCCGACGATGGCCGCCACAAGGATGAACCAGCCCAGAAAACAGGCCCACCAGTCTTCACTTTGAAGTACCGGGGGCCTCGTACGTTTCATTTTTTCTTCCATATACACTGCCTCCTAAGCAGTTAGACTTGTTGACACCGGCTGTTTTTAGAAAAGGGAATTCGGTTCGACTTAATTTCCGCTATGAAATCCGGGATGCTGTTTTACCTCCTTTCGATGGTGTTGCATGGGAGTTTGCAGCAACGGTTTCTGAAATCGCGGCGGTACTGCGAAGTAAAAATCGTTGCTGCAATATACACCGCAGACTCCTTTCCAGTTAAAGCGGTGAAACTGCTTCAGCAAGTTGCCGGAGCCGGGACACCGTAGAAAAAAGGGTCGCAGCAAAAAACGGATTCTGATGGAGCCGCAGCCGATCGTTGTCAGCCCGCCCCCGCTTTCCGCTGAAGTGTCCCGGGCCGAATGCTTATTTGACCTGTACCTCGATGGCCTTGGGCTTGCTTGCTTCGGTTTTGGGGATCGTCAGATTGAGCATGCCGTCCTTGAATGCGGCCGTTATTTTTGATTCGTCCACATTGTCGGGAAGCGTGAAGCTTCTCGTGAAACTGCCGTACCAGCGCTCCACCCGGTGGTACTTTTTGTTCTTTTCCTCTTTTTCCTGCTTCCTTTCACCCTTGATGGTCAAAATCCCGTTGTCGACAGTGACCTTGACATCCTCTTTCCTGACATCGGGAATCTCCGCTTTGATGGTAAACTCCCTGTCTGTTTCGGCGATATCGACTCGAGGTGCCCAGTCTCCGGTAGCCATGACTTCCTGGCTTCCCCTGCGTGGAAAACTGAGCGCTCTGCTGTAGCGATCGAACATGTCCTCCATTTCCCGGAAGGGATCCCATTTGGTGAGTTGCATAATCGGACCTCCTTTTTCCTGTTTTGGTTTCTGCAGCGGCTACTTATGGTGAACTGATGAATCGCCCGCTTTCGATTCACAAGCTCTATTTTCAAGAATATGACGCGCTGTCTGCAAATATGGATCGTCTGTCCGTTTCCGGGCGTATCCGGCTGTTTCCAGGCAGCCGTCGTCCCCCAGCTCACTGCTTGCAGATGCTGCCAGACTGCGGCTGCTCGTTCACCGTACCGTGACAACCGGGCAGGGAGCATTCAAGATGACATGCTGGGCGGTGGAGCCAAACAGGGCTTTGCCGACCCGCGATCGGCGGCGCACACCGATAACGATTTCAATCGATTTGTGATCCTCGGCGAATTTGACCAAGTCTTCGCCGGGATCCAGACCGCGAACCAGCAGCTTGGACTCGCTGGAGATACTGTCGTTCGAGAAAACGCGAAGTGCCCTTTCCAGTTCACGCTCAGCGCTTTCAAACTCTTCCCGGGTATATTCCGGGCCGCCTTTGAGGGAATGGATCAGGTAGATCTTCGCATCGAAGACCCGGGCGTGCAATTTGGCGACCCGAATGACGTCTGCGGAAACCCGTGATCCATCATACCCGACAACAATGTTCATGACGTATCCTCTCACATGTAGATTATCCGCAGCTTTTCCTCATATACCGCTAAGAGGCGCGGGTGCGGCCTGTTTGACTGCGGCGGTGAACTTTTCGGCAAATGCCTTCTCCACGATCGACGCGGCCCAGCGGGGTTTGCGGATATGGTCACAGTTGATCACCAGGTCGAATTCATCGCTGGCCGCATCCTTTTTCGCAAATGTCTTTTTGAAGAAATCCCGCTGTTCCCTGTCGATTTCGTCCAGCTTTGTTGCGGCTTCCTTTTTTGAAATCTTTAAAATGTCGGCCAGCCTCGCCACACGGCGATCGTTCGAGCAGATGATCCGGATGGCAAGCACAGAGCCTCTGGGGAGAATGAGGTGGGCCCCTCTGCCGACAAAGATGGTTGGCTCCGCTTCTGCCAGGGCATAGACGGTGCTGAAGAGCTGCTTGACATAGGCGCTCATGACGAAAGACTTTTCTGCGAAGAGATAGGTGCCGGCTTCGAAAAGTTTGCCGGGATAGCGCTCGTCGAAATGCCGCACGGTTTTTTTACTCAGGTCGGCGGTGTTGGCGATCTGCTCGATGATCATTCGATCGGCCACCCGGTGCAGAATTCTTTGACCCAGGATCTCAGCGATCTCCAGCGCACCGCTCCCGATTTTTCTTGAAAAACAGATGGTCGGTGGCAGCTCGAAAGAGCTCGCCGGGCTGGAATTTTTAGCGATGACACTTTTCTCCCACCTGCGAACATACTCTTCTGCCATCAGGACTGCATCCGTATACCTTCCGGGGTAATACCCCGGCAGATAGTCTGTTTTTCTCACTTTGGCGGCCATGCTATTCTCCTTTGATCTGCATTGCACCTAATAAAAGCGCAATGAGGTCTTAACGTCTGTTCGATTAGAAGTAATTTGCGGTCAGGCAGCCTCCATCTCCATTTTTTTCCACAATTCTTGCGGATCAAGGCGCTGCAAGTCGATGACCAGGTCAAACTCGTTGGTCTCCGGCACGCGATGTATCGTAAAGCCCAATTTCTTCGCCAATCTCAGCATCTGGGTGTTTTCGGAAAGCACCACCCCGTGGACCGTTTCCAGTCCTCTCTGCCCGGCGATGAAAAGGCAGCGTTTCAGTAATTCGGACCCGATGCCTTTGCCCTGCCACGGATCGGCCACCAGAACGGAAAACTCGCCACCTTTCTGGCTCCAGTCCGTAATCACCCGGGCGGCTCCGAGCATTCTTTCTTCGGCCTCCGCCTCGGTTACCGCCACAAGGGCAATTTCGCGATCGTAGTCGATCTGCGTCAGCCGCGCCAGCATGTCCGGAGGCAACTCTTTCAGTGGGGAGAAAAATCGGTAGTAAATGCTACGGGAAGAGAGGGTGTGGAACAGTTGTTTTACCAGCTCTGCATCTTCCGGCCGGATCGGACGGATAAAAATATCCACCAACCCGGTGGTCACGGCGCGACTTTCGAATCTTGCCGGGTAGGGGCTGATGATCAGGTGATGGGGGGCCGTTCGGTGTGGATGGGCCAGCAGAACGCGGGAATCCACCGCGCACAAGTCGCTGCCGCTTACCACCAGCGGGTTGATATCGAGTTCGGCGATTTCGGGAAAATCGATCGCCAGTTGCGACAGGCGGATCAGCATCTCTTCCAGCAGTTCAATATTGGCCGGCGGCCGATCGCGGAATCCATGCAGCAGCTGATAAATCTTTGTCTCCTCCATCAATCTGCGGGCCAATATGCGATTCAGGGGAGGGAAGCCGACCGTTCGATCTTTCAGCAGTTCAGCGGCAGTGCCGCCCGCTCCGAACAAAATCACCGGTCCGAAATGCCGGTCCTGCTTCAGTCCCAGCAGAATCTCGTGGTCTCTGTCGGTCAGCATCGGTTGAATGCTGACTCCGGAAATGTCGGCAGCCGGAAAATCCGCGCGCATGCGTTCCGTGATTTTCGCAAAGGCGCGCTGCACATCGAACGCATTTTGCAGGTTCAGCGCCACCCCGCCGACATCGGATTTGTGGCTGATCTGTCGCGACATGATTTTCATGACCACCGGAAACCCGAACGACTCGGCCTTACTGACCGCCTCTTGTGCCGTGCAAGCAATTTCTGTCGGGTTGACCGGAATTCCATATGCCTGCAACAAGGCTTTCGATTCTACCTCGGTAAGCAGCGCAGGCTGCTGCACTAAGCCGGTTCGGATCAAATCTTCCGCTGCGCTGTGATCGAAGGTAAGCTTGCGGTTTGTTCTCGCTGGCACTTCCTGGAGCTGGCCGAGATAACACCGGTGGCGGTAGAGATCGGCAAATGCCCTCACGGCTCTTTCCGGGGTGTCGAAGGTCGGTATGCCGTTTTGGTTGAAAGCTTCCCGGCTTTCGGCGACGCTCGCAGCGCCCATCCAGCAGGTGATAATCGGATAGGGCCTGTTTTGCAGAACCTCGATCAGCTCCCGTGCGACTTCGGCCGAATCGATCATTGCCACAGGTGCCATCAGAATCAGCAGGCTGTGGATTTCCGGTGCCCGCATGCAGATATCCACAACCATTTGATATTCCTTAGCGGTGGCATCGCCGATCATGTCGATCGGATTGGCCCGACTCCAGTAGGAGGAGAGCACCCGGTCCAGCTTGGCGATGGTTGCCGCGGTCAAGCGGGCCGGCTCCAGGCCGTATTCGAAAAGCGCATCGGCTGCCATCACTCCGGGCCCTCCGGCGTTGGTGACAACAGCCACTCCGGGCCCGGTCGGCCTGGGCGGTTTGGCCAGCAGTTCGGCGCAGTCGAAAAGCTCTTCGAAAGTTTTCACCCGCACGATGCCGGCCCGCTTGAAGGCGGCTTCATAGATGCTGTCTTCGCCGGCCAGTGCTCCTGTGTGCGATGCGGCCGCCCGGACGCCGGGCGGTGTGCGTCCGGCTTTGAGAGCCACGATCGGCTTGATCCGGGAGACCGACCGTGCGGCACTCATAAAATTCCTGATCTGCGGGATGTTTTCCACGTACATCACGATGCTGCTCACACCGGGGTCACCACCGAAGTAATCGATGAGGTCGCCGAAATCCACGTCCATCATGGAGCCAAGGTTCACTAGGTAACTGAACCCGATTCGCTCTTTGTTGGCAATATCAAGAACGATAGAGCTGATCGCACCGCTCTGGGAAACGAATGCCATTTTGCCGGGAAGTGACGTCCTGGTGGCAAAAGTGACATTTAATCTGGCCGGTGTGCTGATGATGCCGAAAGTGTTCGGACCGATGATTCGCAGACCGCTTTCGCGCGCCTCCTGGCGGATCTTTCCTTCGATATGAAGGCCCTTGCTGCCGGTTTCTTTGCCACCGGCTGAGACCAGGACCGCACCGCCGATCTGCAGCCTTGCGCACTGGCGGATAAGGTCGGGTGTCTTTTCGATAGGGACGGCAATCACTGCCAGGTCGACCGGTTCTGCCAGGTCTTTCAGGCAAGGAGTGCACGGTCGGCCCTGGACGGTTGTGTGGTGCGGATTGACGGGGATAATTTTTCCCTGGAAGCCGCCTTCGATCAGGTTGCGCATAATGGCGCCGCCGATCTTGCCTTTGTCCTCGCTGGCACCGACCACCGTCACCGAAGCAGGGTGAAATATTTTCTGCAGGTTGTGTACACTCATCTTTCGACGTGTATCTCCTTGCGATCGATCGCGTAGACCAGCTGCTTGGTTTCTCTCAGTTCTTCCAGCAGTGACAGAAGCCGGAAACGATCGATGTCGAATATCCGAACATAGGCCCGCCGGCAGCCGCGAGCGGCCCCTTTGCTGGTTGTAAACAGACTGGCCATGCGGCCACCATATCTGTGGATGGTTTCGGACAACTCCTTCAGGATTCCAGCGCGATCCTCTACCTCGATGGCCATGTGGACGCCTCTGCGGGCCGCACCGCTCACCGACACCAATGCCCGCAGCAGATCGGACATCGCGATGATTCCCACCAATCGTTGGCGTTGATCGAACACCGGCGCACTGGAAATACGGTGGTTCAGCAATCGGTCCCCGGCTTCTTCCACCGTAT
>LJNK01000058.1 GCA_001303025.1 Deltaproteobacteria bacterium SG8_13 | reverse complement strand
CTCTGCCAAAAAACCATCGTAGCCAGCCTCGTATTCTTCAAAAGAATAACCTGATTGTTTGCCCGCGATTTCCAATTTTTTACCCCAGTTATATGCATCAACATCGGAAAGTTCACCGAAGATTAGATGATGTGGCTCAAGTGTAACGTCTATGTCGACAAAATTCAGGTCATGAAGGAAAGAGAAAAGTTTCCGTCCTGAATACGGATCAAAATCCGAGTGTGTTCGTAGGTCATTCATTATTCCAAACAGAGCTTTCTCCAAACGAGCCGGGAGCCCATAGTGATTCAGGCAGTTGTGGTCCAGATCGATGAGACATGCGATTCCGCCAGAGCTTAGAAGAGAAATGGAGTTCTCAACGATTTCGAAGGAGCTGGATTTGTAGTGCTCGAGAACAAAGCGAATCCAGATGAAATCGAAAGTGCCCAGCGAATTCAACGGTTTTCGAATGTCTCCCTCTACAAATCTCAGTCCATCGCACTGGTAGTGAGACGTGGCATAATCCACCCTCTGTTTCGAAATATCGACCCCGACTGTTGAACCGTTCGGCTGGGCAATTTCATTCAGATAGAAGGATGTCTTACCAGGACCGCATCCCAAATCAGCTACGCGCATACCGGACTTCAAACCTGCCCAACGCGCCAGTCTTTTTATTGTCGCTGGATCGGTTTTCAGGTCCAGGCGCATAGATTCGTCTTCGCTTTCCATTATGTAGCAGCAGCGCTTTTGATCCATGGAGTATGGTGGCCCTTTCGAAAGTATGCCTCGTCTCGAAGCAATAAAGATCAAATAATGTTTCTAAAGTAATTGCCGGCCTCAATATTTTCGTAGAAAGAAATGTCGGGTACCGCCAAGGCGTTTCGTGCGAAGGTGCGGACATTTTCGATATCGAATTGCAAACCGGCATTATGATAGTAGTTTGCGAACCATCTTTTCGGCCGATATTCTTTGTACTGGCATGAATTGGCGACGATAGGAATTTGATGGGTGGAGAGATAATCGAGAATGTGCTGGTCATTATAGTTGATCAACGGTTTGAATATCGTTAATCCATCCTTCAGGGTGAGCAGAGAATAAAACCGCTGGGAGGTCTCATTGAACCTGTTTTTCAAGCGGAGCCGCGTGTCGGCATTGTTGAGGCCATCGGCAGAATAAATGGAGCCCAGGATGTGTTCTATTGTTGCACTGACCAGATCCCACAGGGAATAGCTCATGACGAGTACGATCGACTCGAAATTTGAATGCGTTTCCTTAAAGTAATTGATCAACACCTTTTTCTTTGCTTTGTTGCAGACGCGACAGGGGATTTCCCCGTTGGTAACGGCGTTTGCCAATTCTTGTTCGACGATCGAAGATTCATGCCAATGGATCTCAATTTCCTTTTTCCGCCAGTACTGCTTCAATCGTCCTTGCTCATCTCCGGTGAGGACATGATTCGGGAAAACGACCCCGTGAACCTCCATGTGGAAACCAAATTCTTGTTGGGCCTGCTTCATCAGGTTCAAAGCCGCCGAAGAGTCTTTACCGCCGGAGTAAGCAAGCATGATGGTCTTATCCGAAAAACAGCTCAAAACTGATTGATATTCATTTTTCCAATTCGCATAACTGAGTTCTTTTGACATTATTATCTCCAAGTGCTTTATTGTCTTGTTCAATGGCCAGAGATTCGAGATGGTTCAAAGGAAATCATGCGCAGCTACCCCCTTGAACCTTCACATATCGAGTTTTCGAAATAGTCTGAGAATCAGATCGGCAGGACTGCTGTCGGCGGTCATCGGCAATCAGGTAGATCTGAAAACAGCCTTTACCAGGGACAACTATATCATGGAAGAAAAATCTGACGGCAACGCAACTCCGGATGAGGACTTTGCAGATCTCATTGATCGATACAGTGTCCAATCCGGAGAGAATATTCGGATAGGCGAAAAAATCAAGGGAAAAGTCATCGATATTGGCAAAGATGAACTATTTGTGGACACCGGTACGAAGATTGACGGAGTGGTCGACCTCAAAGAACTACTCGATGAGAACGGAGCTTTTCGTGGTGGCGGCCGACGAGGGCGAAATCCGTCTTTCCCGGGCGCTCAGCGGGGCAGGGGGCAGGCATCTGCTCCAAGAGGCGTATGAAAGTCAGTTGCCGATCGAGGGCAAGGTGGTTGAAACCTGCAAGGGGGGAGTCCGGGTGCAGGTGCTGCAGCGCCTGGCGTTTTGCCCGGTGAGCCAGATCGACATCAAATATGTTGAAAATACAGAGGAATATGTGGGTAAAACCCACCATTTTCTGATCACCCGGCTGGAAGGGGGAGGCAAAAACATCGTTTTGTCCCGGCGGCGAATCCTTGAAAAGGAGCAAAAAGAAGCCGCAAGGGATTTCTTTGACAACCTGTCCGTCGGCGACAACCTGTCGGGCAGCGTCACCCGGCTGATGCCCTACGGTGTTTTCGTGGAGCTGATTCCGGGGGTCGAAGGAATGGTGCACATTTCCGAGTTGAGCTGGAAACGGCTGAACCGGCCCGAAGAAGCGGTCCGGGCCGGAGATAAGCTGCAGGTGCAGGTGATTGACATTACCGAAGGCGAAACCCCGGCCGGTCGCAAAATCGCCCTCTCCGCCAAAGCCCTCCAAGGGGATCCGTGGACGGATCTGGCCGATCGGTTATCATCCGGCGAAAAGGTGAGGGGCAACGTCACCCGTTGTGCGAAATTCGGCGCATTTGTTGAAATCACCCCGGGTGTAGAAGGCCTGGTGCATATCAGCGAGATGAGCTACCTGCGAAGAGTGGTCAAGCCGGAGGAT
This sequence comes from Deltaproteobacteria bacterium SG8_13, assembly GCA_001303025.1. Taxonomy (GTDB): domain Bacteria; phylum Desulfobacterota; class Desulfobacteria; order Desulfobacterales; family SG8-13; genus SG8-13. The sequence continues at coordinate 19,405 of LJNK01000058.1, read as the reverse complement.
GTTGTAAAACCGGGCGACGCGGTGGAGGTGATGATCAAGGAGATCGATTTGGAGCAGCGCAGGGTGTCGCTGAGCATCCGCGATGCGGAAGGGGATCCCTGGATCGATGTGCCCGTTCATTACCGCGTGGGCCAGCGCCTGGACGGTACGCTGGAGAAAAAGGAAAAATTTGGTTATTTCGTCAACCTGCGCCCGGGAGTCACCGGGCTGATGCCGAGATCGAAAATCAGCCAGGCGGCAGTTCCTTCCGCTCTCGAAAAATGCAAGGCGGGGGATCGGCTGCCGGTGGTGATTGACGAAATCAATATGGCGGATCGAAAAATCACGCTCAGTCCGGGAGATGCCGGCAGCGCCGATGACTGGCAGAAATACAGCGGCGGTTCCCAAGCCTCTCTCGGCTCACTGGGCGAGAAGCTGCAGGCAGCCTTGAAAGAAAAAAAGAAACAGTAAGCCCCGCGGGCCTCCGTTTATCGCAAACGTTCTGGCACCAATCGGCCGGGCTGATCCCGGCTGCTGCGAACCCTTTCCCCGACCCGGTTTTCGCCTCCAACATAGAGCCAGGTTGCTCACATGATCCCATGTGATTATTATCATCTGTGGGTTTTAGCGCTGCCGCCGCGGGCGATCAAAACGGCAGCTGTCATTCGGAAGGTGGGGCATCTCAGTGAACATTGTCGAGGCAAAGGGGTTATCGAAAACCTACCGTATCAGCGATCGAGAAATACCGGTACTTGCCGACATTTCCTTAAAAGTCCGGTTAGGGGAATTTCTGGTCATCGAGGGGAGCAGCGGCAGCGGAAAGACCACCCTGCTCAGTCTTCTTTCCGGACTGGACAAGCCGACTGAAGGCAGGATCGTCGTTGACGGGGAGGACATTACCGACGTTGCCGAAGATGATCTCGCTTCCATGCGAAACCAGCTGTTTGGCTTTGTATTTCAGTCCTTCCATCTCGTCCCGTCGCTGTCCGCCCTGGAGAACGTGATGTTTCCGGCCGAGCTCCGCCGCGACCGGCAGGCGAAGCAAAAAGCGCTTGATTTGCTGCAGCGGGTCGGTCTTTCCCACCGCGTCGAAAATTTTCCCCATCAGCTCTCCGGAGGTGAAATGCAGCGGGTGGCGATCTGCCGGGCTTTGATTAATCATCCCCGTATCATTTTTGCGGATGAGCCCACCGGCAATCTCGATTCTCAAAACGGAAGCGCCATTCTCGAGCTGCTGACGGAATTTCATCGCGAACAGGGCAGCACCATGATCCTGGTCACTCACAATCAGGAGATCGCCGCCCGCGCCGACCGGATCGTTCTGTTGGAAGACGGTCGCATCAACGGCGTCAGAGACAAAGATCAACGCCATGTTCCACGTTAGATTCATCCTGCGGGACATCATCGCCACCCGCAGCCAGGCAGCCATTTTCGTTGGCTGTGTCGTGCTGGCGCTGGTATCGTTGGTGGCCATCGGCAGCTTTGCCGACGCGGTAAACCAGGCGGTGCTGCGTGATGCCAAAGCCCTGCATGCCGGCGACGTCATCATCCGTTCGCGGCAGGATTTTTCCGCGCCCCTGCTCGATGCCGTCGAAAGGCTGCGGCAAGCGGGACGGGTGGAAAGCGTCCGTTATTATGAGTTTTACTCGGTCGTGCGCACCGAGCGCGGCGAGCGGTCGCTGCTTTGCCGGATCAAAGTGGTGGGAAGCGCATATCCGTTCTACGGAAATGCCGAGCTTGCATCGGGGCGTCGGCTCGCCGATGTGCTCGACAAGGGACGAGTGCTCGTTGAACCGGCACTGCTCGACCGGCTGCAGATCCGTCCCGGGGACCGGCTCCGGATCGGCATGGCCGATCTTACGGTAGCCGATGCACTGCTGAAGGAGCCGGACCGGCCGGTGACCATATTTTCCTTCGGTCCGCGGGTGATGGTTTCGGCAGAAGACCTGGAGCGCCTGGAGTTGCTCGGCAAAGGCAGCCGCATTCGCTACGTTCTGCTGCTGAAAGTCCACGACCCGGACGCGGTCAACCGCGTTGCCGGTGAGCTGAAAGGTTACGCCGACAGTGCCGTTGAAAGGGTCGACACGTATCGCACCGCCCAATCGGGTATCCAGCGTTTTTTCGATCGGTTTCTTTTTTTCCTGACGTTCAACGGGATTTTCACCCTTCTGCTGGCCGGCATCGGCATATACAGTTCCCTTACCTCCTATCTGAAAGAGAAGGAAAAAACCATTGCCATTATGAAAACCGTCGGGGCCACCGGTCGCTTTATCGCCGTTCACTACGCACTGGTGCTGCTGCTGCTCGGCCTGGTCGGAACGGTGATCGGTCTGGTGGCGGGCGTTGTCGTTCAGAATGTGCTGGCGCTGTTCCTGTCCGAAATGATACCCGGTGTCGCACAGTGGCGGATTTCATGGTTCGGGGCCCTTGAAGGCTCGCTGCTGGGTATTGTGGTAGTGACTTTTTTTGCCCTGCTGCCCTTGCTGCGGCTGAGGGATATCAAGCCGGCGAGCATCTTTCGAAAGGATTCGGCACGCCTGCGGGTCGGTCTGCCGTATGTGGCGACGGTGCTGGCCATCATCGTGTTCTTTGCCGTTATGATCATCTGGCCGATGGAAGACCCGCGCACCGGGGCCTATATCGCAGGAGGCGTTCTGGCCTTCATTTTGGTTACCACGGCGGCGGCGCAGCTGTGTATGCTGGTTCTGAAACGGATGCGAATCGATCCGCTGATCACCCGGCAGGCGCTGAGAGGACTGTTTCGCCCGCGAAACGCCACGCGTTCGGTCATCATTACCTTGACGGCTGCGGTGACCGCGATTTTCTCGATCTTTCTGGTGGAGCAGAACCTGGACGCGACCTTTGTGCGGTCCTATCCGCCGGATGCCCCCAACTTGTTTTTCCTCGACATTCAACCCGAACAGCTGGAGGAATTCAAGCGGCAGTTGCAGATCGACACGCGCTATTATCCCATCATCCGTGCACGCCTGATCGCGATCAACGGAGAGGCAATCGATCGCGAGCAAGAGCGCCGCAGGCGCCGGGATAATCTCGCCCGAACCTTCAATCTGACCTATCGAGAGGAATTGCTGGAAGACGAGGTGCTGCTGGAAGGCGGCAGCCTTTTCCACGACGATTGGACGGAGCCCCAGGTATCGATTCTCGACACGGTGCTGGAAATGCGAGCGCTGACAATCGGCGACCGAATCAGCTTCCGCATTCAAGGTGTTCCGCTGGTCGCGCGTATTTCGAGCATCCGCAGCCGAACGCGCGAATCCTTAAAGCCGTTTTTCTATTTTGTATTTCAGGAAAAGATTCTCAAAGATGCGCCGCAGACAACATTTACGGCCGTCAATGTGGACAAAAGCCGGGTTGCGGCCCTGCAGAACGCCATCGTCGGGAAGTTTCCCAACGTGAGTGTGATCGACCTGACCCAAACCATTGCCGTGTTTGCCCAAACCCTTCGCAAGTTCACAACCGTTATCCGGTTTTTTACGGCCTTCAGCATTTTGGCCGGACTGCTGATCCTTATCAGTTCGATTTTCGCAACGCGGCTCGCCCGTATCCGGGAGGCGGTGTACTATCGAATCCTCGGTGCGAAAAACCGTTTCATCTTTCATGTCTTTGTCTTGGAAAATCTGTTTCTCGGCCTTGTCAGTGCACTGCTGGCCCTGGTAATGTCACAGACAGCCAGCTGGATCATAACGGTGCGGGTTTTGGATATCGCATATCGCCCGTTTGTGCGGGAAAGCCTGGTGATGTTGCTGGCGACCGGCTTGCTGGTCGTCGGCTTCGGCTTGCTGCCGTCGCTTCCGATCCTTCGGAAAAAACCGGTTCGTTTTCTTCGGGAGCAAAACGCGGAGTAGGCCGCCCGGAGGCTGCAGCAAGCCCCGGGTCGGGGGCATTTATCCATTGGGAGATCCGTGGTGTTGAATCGGATAGTTCAACGGAAAAATCAAAGAATCGCATTTGCGGCGATTTGTCTGGCCGTCGCTATGCTGGCCGGCAAGCCGGGCGGGCTCGTCGGTGCGGAAGCGGAACTTCCGGAGGGAGTCATCGTGGCTATGGGCGACAGCCTGACAGAAGGGCTGGGCGTTTCGGAGGAGAACGCCTATCCGGCGCGGCTGGAAAAATTGTTGCGCTCCGGCGGATATGCCTACAAGGTGGTCAACGCCGGCATCAGCGGTGAAACGAGCAGTGGGGCCCGCAGCCGACTCCGGTGGGTTTTGAAACTGGAGCCGGACATCGTCATTCTCGAAACCGGTGCCAACGACGGCTTGCGGGGCATCGATCCGCGGCTGATGCGCGAGAACATCTCCGAGATGCTGCAGCAACTAACTGCCCGGGATGTCGTAGTGGTGCTGGCGGGCATGAAGATGCTGGCGAATCTCGGACCGCAGTATACCGATGCTTTCGAGAAGGCTTACGATGAAGCGGCTAGGGGCTATGACGTGATACGGGTCCCGTTTTTTCTGGAAGGGGTTGCCGGCAGCCCCCGCTTGAACCAGGCAGACGGGATACACCCCACGGCGGAAGGATATGCGGTCATTGCCGCAAATCTCTATCCATTTGCAATAAAGGCGATTGAGCGACACCGCCGCAAAATTGCAAACTGAGCGGCATCGCAGCGCGGGTTGCCGCACTGTTTTCCCGGGAGCCATCAACACAGCATGAAACGAGAAGATACGGGGGCTCTATGACGGAGATCAAGCCGTTTGCATACGACCTGGACAATGCCTCCCAGGAAAAAGAGCGCCGCAAGGCCCGTGAGCTAAGAGAGACCCAGTGGTGGAAACGACGCCTGGCCAAGGGGACCTGCCACTACTGCGGGCGAAAGACCGCTCCGCGACAGCTGTCCATGGATCATATCGTGCCCATTTCCCGAGGGGGGCGCAGCACAAAGGGAAATGTGGTGCCGGCTTGCAAAGACTGCAACAATAAAAAAAAGCAGCTGCTGCCGATAGAGTGGCAGCAATACATCGCCGGGTTCAACAAACCCGTTGGGTAGCCGTTTGCAGCAATGGCCGGGGTATGGGTCTGTGCTGGACCTTCCCGGGTCCTCTCACCGGCAGCCCTTCCCCCGGGTTGTTTATCGATTCACCCATGCCGGGTCCTTCTTTTCCAGAAAGGACCGGATACCGATCTGGGCGTCCTCGGCTCCCAGGTTCAGGGCAATCATGTTGGTGGCGTAATCGAAAGCGGCTCTGTCGGTTTGATCCACCTGGGCATAGAATCCCTGTTTGCCCAGGGCAAGAACGTATCGACTGGCTTGGGCGATATCCGATGCCAGGCGGTACACTTCCCCATCCAGATCTGGCAGGGGAACCACCCGGTTGATCAAACCCAACTGCTGCGCTTCCCGGGCGGATACGTATCGACCGGTAAGCAGCATCTCCAGGGCGGCCTTGCGCCCGATGGCCCGAGAAAGAGCCGCGCCGGGAGTGGTGCAGAACAGCCCGATTCGCACGCCCGGTGTGGAAAACCGCGCCCCTTCTTCGGCAACAGCCAGATCGCTCCAGGCTACCAGCTGGCACCCGGCTGCCGTTGCAATTCCCTGCACCTGGGTGATGACCGGCTGGGGAAGTTGGTGCAGCAGGCGCATCATATTCGTACACTGGTCAAAGATGTGTTTGTTGGCCTTAACGCTTCTTCCAGTCATTTCCGCCAGATCGTGACCGGCACAGAAGTGCTTCCCGGCTGCTTTTACGATGATGACCGCAATCGATTCGTCGGTCGCAACCGATGTGAGCACGGCTGTGATTTCGCTGATCATGACCGTCGACAGCGCGTTGATCCGGGACGGATTGTTCAAGGTCAACGTGCCGATGGACCCTTCCGTTTCGAACTGTATCTGCTGGTACGCCATCTGCCCTCCCTCCTTGCTGATTTCAGTTGCCCGCGTTGTTGCCTGCTGACCATACCGATCTCATGGCGCGACAGCACCGGGTTGCGGGGCCGCCGGCCTTTACCGGCCAGTATTACATTGGACGATTGTCAATACAACCGAAAAAGCCCGGCGGTTAGAGCCAAGCGGCAAACACCCGCCTTTCAAATTTACACTTTACAGCCATGAGATGCTGTGGTAAAAATTAGTCTTTTCAATAGAGGATCTTGATTTCATCGACTGAAGGGCAACACCATGAAAAAGAAAGACATCGACGACTTCAAAAAACTCCTGTCAAAGAGACTCGAAGAGCTGCTGAGTCAGGCCGGTGATACGGTATCCGGTATGACCACCCCCAACGAAAACTTCCCGGATCCCACCGACCGGGCCGCGTTGGAGTCGGACCGGAATTTTATGCTCCGCATCAGAGACCGTGAACATAAGCTGATAAAAAAGATCAAGAAAGCCTTGGAGCGTATCGAAAACGGAACTTTCGGAATTTGCGAAACCTGCGGGGAGGAAATCACCGTAAAGCGTCTGAAAGCCAGGCCGGTCACCTCGCAATGTATTGAGTGCAAATCGAAAGAGGAGGCTTTAGAGAAAGCTCTTGGATTGTAAGGACCGTGTAAAGATCGACCTGCACATCCACACCAACGCCTCAGACGGGACTTTCTCTCCAGCTGACGTCATATCGACGGCCCGAAAATTGAAGCTCGGTGCGATCGCCATCACAGACCACGATACCCTGGAAGGTTCCAAAGAAGCGCAGCAACTCGGGATTCCCCCTTCCATGGGATTTCTCACCGGCGTCGAAATCAGCGCCTCCCCCCCTCCTTCGGCAACTTCTTTCACCAGCAGCCTGCACATTCTGGGCTACGGACTTGATCTTGACAATGTAGAGCTAAATCAGACGCTTGCCATTCTACAGCAGGCCAGAAAAAACCGGAACCCGGGAATATTGGCCCGGCTGCGGCAACTGGGCCTGCCCGTTGCATTGGAAGAAGTCCAACAGGTGGTCGGGGATGGCCAGATAGGCCGGCCCCACATTGCCCGGGTAATGGTGAACAAGGGGTATGTCCGCAACATCAACGACGCGTTCGATCATTATCTGAGCCACGGGAAACCGGCCTATGTGGAGAAATACCGGATTTCCTGCCGCAAGGCGATTGAGATGATTCTCGGCGCCGGAGGAGTGCCGGTTCTGGCACACCCCTACCTGTTGGATCTTCCCGACCACGACCGGCTGGAAGGGCTGGTCCGGGAGCTTGGTGAAATGGGAATGCAGGGAATCGAAGTCTACTATCCTGAACATCCGGTGGAATTCATTGCGCAATATGAACGTCTTGCCCACAAACATCACCTGCTGATGACGGGGGGCACGGATTTCCACGGCGGCCTCATACCGCAGGTTCAGATGGGTATCGGCACCGGAAACTTTCACGTCCCCTACCGGCTCTATGAAAAACTGCTGGAACGGTTGAACGTCCGGACGACCGCCACTCCCGTTTGAAGTGCCGGTGGTCATCTCTGCAGCGGTGAAACGGCTTGCAGGGGTTGCGCACAAGCGGCAGAAATTCTCGCCTCGTCTTCAGCAAGGAAAATTCCGATGAGCACGGATTCCGAAAAATTGTCCCGCAGCCTCCAATACCGGTTCAACAACATCGAGCTGATGGAAGAAGCCCTGCGGCATAGCTCTTATGTCAACGAACAGCCCGACGGGAACCTGAGGAACAACGAGCGGCTCGAGTTCCTCGGAGATGCCGTCCTCAACCTTTCCGTAGGTCACATCCTGATACACAAATACCCGGATGTCAGGGAGGGCGAGCTTTCCCGGATGCGAGCGGGCCTTGTAAACGAGTCTCAGTTGGCGGAAGTGGCCCGCCGGATCGACCTGGGTGCTTTTGTCAAACTCGGCCGGGGTGAGATGCAGACCAACGGGCCAGAAAAAAACTCCATCCTGGCCAACACCTTCGAAGCGATCATTGCCGCAGTGTATCTCGATGGTGGCTTTGAGGCCGCTTTCGAACTGGTGGCAACCCACCTCGAGCCGTTGCTGCAGCCCCAGGGGTTACAGCCGGCAAACCAGGATCACAAAAGCCGGCTTCAGGAACTGGTGCAGGTCTCCGGGCACCCGGTCCCGGTATACGAGGTGATCGGTGAAAGCGGGCCGGACCATGACAAGACCTTTTCCGTTCGACTGACCGTGCGCGACGTAACGGCGGAGGGAACCGGCAAGAGCAAAAAACTTGCCGAACAGGACGCCGCCAGCAAAGCGCTGCAGCAGATCCTCGGTGATCATCCGGAAGAAACAAACCCGTAAGGGCAACGCAATCACCCATCGATTTCATGACGCTATCGTGCGACAGGCAAAGAAGCAACTTTTCGAACGGACCGCCAACGGCCGTCACCCGGCGGCTCGCCCCGCAGACCGCGGATACCGGTTCTGACAGGCCTCTGATCATCCCCGTTTTTTTGCCGCATCTGGGCTGCCCCCATCATTGTGCTTTCTGCAACCAGCGGGCAATCACCCGGCACGATGCGGTCCTGCCTTCACCGAATCGCTTGCAGCAAATGGTGGAAACCTACTTGGCGTATTCCGGTAAACGGCGGAATTGCACACAGGTCGCTTTTTTCGGCGGCAATTTTCTGGGGTTGGATCCGGTGGTGATCCGGTCTTTGCTGTCGGTGGCCGAACGGTTCGTAACGTCCGGCGCAGTGGACGGTATCCGATTTTCAACCCGGCCGGACACCATCGATTCCAGGCGCCTGGAGCTGATCGAGCCGTTTAGTATACGGACCGTCGAACTCGGTGTTCAATCCATGCAGAATGAGGTGTTGAAACGCTCCGTTCGCGGGCACTCGGCACAGGATACGGTGACGGCCGTGCAACGACTCAAGCAGCGGCCCTATGAGATCGGACTGCAGCTCATGATTGGGCTGCCCGGGGAAAGCGAGGCCGGATGTTTTCAGTCCGCAGGGAAGGTCGCAGAGCTCCGGCCGGATATTGTGCGGCTGTATCCGGCCGTGGTCCTCGCAGGAAGCCAAATGGCCGCATGGTACAAGGCGGGGGAATATACCCCCCTGAGCTTGCCGGACGGCATAAAGCGGGTCAAACAGCTGGTACTGTTTTTCAGCCGCCAGGGGGTACGCATTGCCCGAATGGGGCTGCAGGTCACCGATTCTCAAGGGTTGGCGGATCGGATTTTGGCCGGCCCCTTCCACCCGGCTTTCGGACACCTGGTGCATTGCGAGCTTTTTTTCGACATGGCCCGGCGGCTGGTGGACTGCAGCCACGGCGACTTTTCGACCGTAACGTTCGACGTCCACCCGCGCAGCGAGTCCCGGATGAGGGGGCTGCACAACGAAAACCTGGTGCGCCTGCGCAAAGAATTCGCCGTCAGCGATCTGCAGACCCGATCCGATCCGCAGCTGCCGGTAGACGCCCTCAGACTTGCACAGACGGGCAAGATGTTGACATATGCGGATCTTCAATGTGATATCTAGGATCAATCTCGCAAATGCGTCTGGGGGGCCGTGGCGGCATTGTTCCACAAATTGAAACACTTACGTGCGAAAGTGGGCGCCTCCACACCTGGTTTTCAACTTGCAGACCGCCCCGTGCTGTAACCTGACCCTTATCCACTATTTTTGAGATAGAATCAGGTGCCCTCCACAATAGGTCTTTTTCCCGCTATCCCGGGAAACCATGACCATGCGGTTTGTTCGAGGAGCGTTTCCATGCGGCTGCGGCGCATATTGATGGTATTGTCCTTGCTGGCGGTAATTTCGGCCTCCACGGGAGGGTATCTATACTACACAACCGTGCGCAAATCCGCCTTACAGGAAGCCGAGCGGCAGGCGGCTGCCCGGTTGGGGCTCATCACGAAAACCATCTCTTTTTATCTGAGCGAGTATATCGACGTGGTCCGGGCGCTGGCCGGCATGGATGAATTGCTGGAGATGCTGGTTCGCCCCGACACCCGGGCCCAGCGCAGGGCCAACGCGGTCCTGGATCTTTTCAAGGCGTCACTGGGGGCGGACGTTTGCTATTTGATGAATTACAAGGGCAATACGATCGCTTCGAGCAACCGCAATGCACCGGATAGTTTCGTGGGCAAGAACTTTGAATTTCGACCGTACTTTCAAGAAGCCTTCCACAAGGCACCGTCCACCTATCTGGCCCTGGGTGTCACTTCCGGGAAAAGAGGGGTTTATTACAGTTACCCGATTTTCGAAAAGGGGGAAGACCTGCCGTTGGGGGTGGTGGTGATCAAGGGCTCCATCGAGCGGATCGAGAATGAGCTTTCCCTGCTGAATGGCGAGATTGTGCTGGTAACCGATCCCCGGGGCGTGGTGTTCATATCCAGCGTAAAAGAGTGGCTTTACCAGCTGGTACAGGATGTTCCTGACACCGATCGTGCGGCCATCGCCGATTCTCGTCAATTTGGAAACGGTCCCTGGGAATGGATCGGTCTGCGGAGAAAAGACAGCCGCCTTATGCAGGACCGCAACGGAATCTTGTACCGGTTTCACCAAGAGCCCATCGACCCCGAGCATTACCCGGGCTGGGAGGTGATGCACCTCCGCAGCCTGACGGCAATCTCTCAGAGCATTTCCAACCCGTTGGCCCGCATGGCCGGGCCGGTGATCCTGGTGTTGTGCGTTCTTGTGGGAACGTCGGTGTTTTTCTTATACAGCAAAGCCAGCCGGGAAATATCGAGGCGCAAAGCCTTTGAGAAGGCCCTGTCGGAAAGCGAAAAACGATACCGATCCCTGTATCACAACACGCCGGCCATGCTGCATTCCATCGATACGAGCGGCCGGTTGCTGAGCGTCAGCGATTACTGGGCCGAAGCCCTCGGTTACGAGCGCAGGGAAATTATTGGGAAAAACCTGCTCGATTTTTTCTCGGAAGAATCCCGCCGCTTTGCCCGCAACGTTGTTTTCCCGGAGTTTTTCCAAACGGGTGTGTGCAAGGATATTCCATATCAGTTTGTGAAAAAATCCGGGGAAAAAATCGATGTTTTGCTGTCGGCCATTGTCGATCGTGACCAGGACGGCAGCATCACGCGGACCCTGGCGGTTTCGATCGATGTGACCGAGCGCAAGCGCGCCGAGGAAGCGTTGAGACTCGCCAAAGAAGAGTTAAGCCGATACTCCAAAGACCTCGAACGGCAGGTGGAGATTCGCACCAGAGAGATCTCCAGCATCCTCAAGTATACTCCGGCTGTGGTCACCATCAAGGACGCAGATGGGCGCTTTTTGCTGGTCAATTCGCGTTACGAGGAGCTTTTCGGAGTAAAAAACGAAACGGTTCGGGGATTAACGGATTTTGATATTTTTCCCCACGACGTTGCCGACCGGTTCCGGGCGCAGGACCTGGAGGTGCTGAAAAAAAACCAGTCTTACCAGGTCGAAGAAATTATCCCGCAAAGCGACGGTATTCACACCTATCTGTCGGTCAAATTTCCGGTTTATGATGAGACCGGGAATCCCCGCGGGGTTTGCGGCATCGCCACCGACATCACGCAGGTGAAGAAAGTCCAGGATCAGCTGCGCAGGCTTTCCGGGAATATCATGACCAATCAGGAGAAAGAGCGGTCGGTCATCGCTCGCGAACTGCACGACGAGCTTGGGCAGGTCCTCACGGCCCTTCGCATGGAGGCCGTCTGGCTTCAGGATCGTTTGAAGGAAATCGACACGAAGGGCGCCGATCGCGCCCGGGCGATGTGCCTTTTAATTGACAAGACCATCGATAATGTGCGGAGCCTGGCATTTCGACTGCGACCGGGTGTCCTCGATGACCTGGGACTGGTGGATGCCCTGGAGCTGTATGCGACCGATTTTGAAAAAAGAACCGGCATCACCTGTTTGTTCGATCACCGCGATGTGCCGGCTACCGACGACACGATTGCCACAGCCGCCTATCGAATCGCGCAGGAAGCGTTAACCAACGTGGCCAGGCACGCCGAAGCGGGCCACGTCAAGGTTCAACTGGCTGGGGAAAACCGATCCCTGACGCTCGTGGTGACCGACGATGGCAGGGGTTTTAATGCAGAAGAGCTTGGTGAGTCGGAAGGGCTGGGACTGGCCGGTATGCGCGAACGCGCCATGCTGGCCGGGGGTATGTTGGATATCCAATCAGGTACCGGCAAGGGCACGCGCATTCGATTTCAGGTCAAACTGGAAGCCGTATCCGTTGCTGTGCCCAAAGAGGCTGTCGTATGATCAAGGTGCTACTGGCCGATGATCACAGCATCGTGCGGGCCGGCCTGGGACGCATTGTCGAGGAAAGCGGTGACATGGTCGTGGTCGCCGAGGCCGCGGACGGTCGGGAGGCCATCCGGAAGGCCGAAGAGAGCCGGCCGGACGTGGCCGTTATCGACATATCGATGCCCGGACTGGACGGCCTGGAGGTGATCAGTCGCCTCAACAGCCGTTATCCGGATCTTCCGGTTCTGGTTTTGACCATGCACGAAGAGGGCCAGTACGTGGTACGCGCGGTGGAAGCCGGCGCCATGGGATACGTCACCAAGCAGTCCGCTCCGGAACAGCTGGTGACCGCCATCCGAAAGGTGCTGGAGGGCAGCCGCTACCTTACCGACGAAGCCGCCGAAGCCCTGGCGTTGCGGGTGGCCAAAGGAGGCAAGGGCCAATCTCTTCTCGACTCTCTTTCCATGCGGGAAATGCAGGTGCTGCGGCGGCTGGCAATGGGAAATACCAACCGGGAAATTGCCGAGGCCTATGGCATCAGCGTAAAAACGGTCGACACCTACCGATCGCGGCTGCTCAAAAAACTCAATTTGCGCAACAATGCCGAACTGTCGCGCTTTGCCATCCAAAACCGCCTGATCGAGCCCTAGCACGCTTGGGCCTGTCAGAATTATTCTTACATTAGAATCAGAAATTGCCCAATTGACAACCAATAGTCTCGCTGATAGGGAATAGTGATGCGCAGCAGGTTACGTGCGGCGGAGTCTGCGAAAGGCACTGCCAAAGAATCCGACCGACCGGCGACGCGCGAGATATATTTTCTACCGGATTCATATTCCGGGCGGCGGAGGCGAGAAGCACGACGTCTCGCGCTTGCCGCCAAAATTATTTCAAAGGAGGAGCGTGATGAACAAAGGTTTATTTAGAGTAACGGTGGCAGTTTGTGCAATTCTGGCAGTCGGCCTGATTTTCTCGGTCGACGTGTCTGCCAAGACCAGGGTCATTTTCGGCGGCGGTCCGGCCGGCGGGACTTTCCAGGTAGTGGCCAACGGCGTTCAGGTTTACGGCCCGGTAAAAGCCATGAAGGATTTTACCGTACGGGCCCAGTCCTCGGCCGGTTCGGTGGAAAACCTGCGCAAGATCGAAACCGGCAGGATGCACATGGGGGTGGTCTATTCCGGTCACGTGTGGCTCGGCCGGGAAGGCAAGATGAAAAACGACCCCAAGAAGTACACCAAGGTAATGGCCGTTTCCTACCTGTACGGTGCGCCGGCGCAACTGGTGGTCCGCGCGGGATCGGGGATCAAAAGCACCAAGGACCTGGTGGGCAAGAAAGTCGGTGTGGGCAACGCCGGATCCGGTGCGTTTGCCAACTGCGAGTTGTTCTTCACCCACATGGGCGTCTGGGATAAGATCGAACGCAACGCCATGGGGTACAACGATGCCGCCCAGGCCTTCGGCAACCGCCAGCTGGATGCTTTCTGGCTTTTCACGGCCTTCCCCAGCGGAGCGGTGATCATGGCCGCCCAGACCAATGATATCGAGCTGGTCAACCTGGGAAAAGATGCCGAAGAGTCCCAGTTTTTCAAAAATTACCCCTATTTTGCCAAGCTGTCTGTTCCGGCCGGCACCTACAAAGGCGTTGATTACGAAGCCCCGTCTTTTCAGGATTCCGCCCTGTGGGTGGCCACTGCCGATCTTGATCCTGAGATCGTATACCAGCTGCTTTCGGCGATCTACAGCCCCGAAGGCCTCAAGCACATGGTAGGCCAGAAAAAGACCTTTAAAGAGATGCAAGTTACAGACGGCATCAAGGGAATCGTCACCCCCCTGCACCCCGGAGCGGCCAAGTTCTGGAAGGAAAAGGGCATAATGTAACCCATCATGATCTGCCGGGATGACATCGGAGCGTCGTCCCGGCAGATATCTCCACTTGTTATCCTTCAAAGGGCAGGTGCCAAGGTGTATGACAAACTAAACAAGTTCGAAAAAATCCTGTTCGACGCCCTTGCGGTCATTCTGGTGGTATTTTACACTTACGCTGCCGTTATCCGGCCGGCCTCCACCCAGTACCACCGAGGAATTTACATCATCATCACCTACGTGCTCGTATTTTTGCTGTATAAGTCGAAGCACTTCCTGTTGCGGGTCTGCGACTACATCCTGATACTGCTCTCCATTTTTTCCATCGGATACTGGATCGTCAACTTCGAGGCCATCAACTACCGCACCGGGGCGGAAACGCCCTTTGATATGTTCGTGGCGATGATCGGGGTGCTGATCGGCGTGGAACTGGCCAGAAGGGTGGTGGGCAATGTGTTCGTGATCCTGGGCGCATTGATGCTTTTGTACGGCGTATTCGGATACAAGATGCCCGATTTGGTCGCCCATGCCGGTGCTCCGTTCAACGAGCTGTGCACCAGCATTTTTTACAAAAGCGACGGTGTCTTCGGCATCATGGCCAATGTGCTGGCCACCTATGTGATTTTGTTTGTTTTGTTCGGCGCCTATTTAGAAAAATGCGGGGCCCAGAAGTTTTTCATCAATTTCCCCCTGGCCGCGGTCGGGCATAAAGTCGGTGGCCCGGCCAAAGTGGCAGTGATCGCCTCCGGTCTGTTCGGCTCGATTTCCGGCAGCGCCATTGCCAACACCGTCTCCACCGGCACCTTTACCATCCCGATGATGAAAAAGGCCGGTTTCAGGCCTCACATCGCCGGTGCCATCGAGCCGGCGGCCTCCATCGGTGGGATGTTCATGCCGCCGATCATGGGTGCCGGCGGGTTTATCATGGCGGAGATGACCGGCGTTCCCTACTCCAGGATCATGCTGGTGGCCGTCTTTCCGGCGTTGATGTATTTTTTCAGCGTTTTCGTCATGGTGCATTACGAGGCCAAGATTCACAACGTGGTCGGTGAGAAGTACAAATACAGCGCCATGGAAATTCTGAAGTCCGAGTGGTACTACATCCTGCCGCTGGTCGTGATCACCATCTTTATGCTGACCGGATTTTCGCCGGCCTATTCGGCCATTCTCGGGCTGGTGGCCTGCCTGTTCATCAGTTGGGTCAATCCCGAAAAAAGAATGGACCTGACCATGGCGGTGGTGGTGACGACGGTATTTCTGGGCAACCTGATCAACATGGTGTTCGACACTCACATCTCCGATTACTATTCCGCCATTCCCGGCATTCTGATAGCGGTCCTTCTCTATGTGCGCTTCAAGGGAAACAACAAAAAAACCCTGACCCGCTTCGTGGTTGCGGCGCGGGAGGGAACAGAAAACAGCCTGAAGATCGGCGCCACGGTGGGCGTGATCGGGATCATCATCGGCACGCTGACTTACAGCGGACTGGTGCTGACCTTTGCCGACATCGTGATCGAGCTGGCCAGCGGAGCGGTGTTTGGCGGCGTCGACTTCCGGTTGGTGGCGACCATTTTCCTGATCGCTTTTGCTTCCCTGATATTGGGGATGGGGGTTCCCGTGACCGCGGCCTACCTGATCACGGCCGTTGTTGCCGTACCGGCCCTGACCCACCTGGGGGTCAACGAGATCGCGGCCCACATGATCGTCTACTGGCTCTCCCAGGACTCCAATATCACACCGCCGGTGTGCATTGCCGCTTTTGCCGGGGCGACCATCGCCAAGGCCAATATGTGGCGCACCGCCTTTGCGTCCTTTAAATTTGCCAAGTACCTTTATATGGGGCCCTTCCTGTTCGGGTATGTGCCGGGGTTTTCCCTGGACGGTTCGCCCATGGATATCGTAAAGGCCTTCGGGTTGATCTTCATCGGCACATATTTGTACGCCTATCTGCTGAGCGGCTATTGGGTGCAGGTGATTGGCAGAATGTTTAAGAAAAGTGCCGCACCGGCCAGCTGATCGCAAACACGCAACCCTGCAAAGGATCAGATCATGGACCTTCCAGCTGTTGAAGTCAAAAAGATCCTGTACGCCACCGATTTGTCGGAGCATGCCCTCCGGGCATTTGCCTATGCCGTCAGCCTGGCCAATCTGTACGGAGCCGGGCTGACGATTCTGCACGTTATCGCCGAAGATCCGGACTTGGACGAGCGGATCATCGGACATGTCAGTGCCGACACCTGGGAAATGATCAAACAGCGTCATTTCGAGGAAGCCCAGGAGGCGCTGATCGGAAAAAAAGGCAGCGGCAGGGCCATTAAAGATGTTCTGGATACCTTCTGCGAGCAGGCCCAGAGCAAAGGCTGCAGCTTTGATACGGATGAAGTTTTGGTGCTGCGCGGCAATCCATCGGAACAAATCCTGGAAACACTGGCGGAGAAGGGCTGCGACCTGGTGGTCATGGGCAGCCACGGCTACAGCGCCCTGAAGGATGCCCTGATGGGCGGTACATCCCGGCGGGTGGTTCGCTACAGCAAGGTGCCGGTCGTGATTGTCCCGCTGCCCTCAGACTAATACCACGGAGAAAGACCCGCCTCGGGCCTCATAGCCGGGTTGCGTTTCGAATCGACAGGCTTGCCTGCGTTCTGCTTCCGATTCCATCCATGCCCGGATTTCAAACCGCAACGCGAATCCTTCTGACCGGTTTGACGGGTTATCCTGTTACCAGTGTTCTGTGTATCCTGCTGTCCGTGCCGGACTATCCGCCCGCACCTTTCTCTCGAACCGAATACAACCCCCTTCAAACCGGTTTCATTTCTGACAGTTTCCCTTCCGAGACGTGCAGAGCGGTTTTGCGGGCTTTGATCGCTCGAATTACCGCTTGACCCCGATTTTCCTTTTGTGGACCGTTTGTCGCGTTGGCTTGGCTTCCAGCCAATTATCGTCAATCGCCTTTTGACCCCCTGATGCTCAACCCGCTGTTTTGATTGTCGATCAGATTTCGTGAAACTGCTTGACATCGGTATCGCATTTCGTTTTTAATGGAGATTACGGGATATTGCTCATATCAAGCAAGAATGATCGCGGACCTGAAGGGCTGGTCTGCTGGCAATCGGCTGGTGTGCAAACCGCCGCTTGCCGACACCGTGCTTACAATGACTGCCATGTGGCCAACAAATCGAGGATACAGGGGAGGAGTCGTAAATGGAGCTTACCGACATTGCCACTTTGGAAGAATGGATGCAATTGGAAAAGGATTTATTCGATCGATTCCAGATGAACTGCACGGTTTACAGCTCATCTGGTGTGGGTGTTACCGGCAAGCCGCATTGGTGCAACCATTTGTGCCCGAAAATAAAAGGAAACCAGGACGCTCTTTCAGCGATCTGTGCACCGGGAAACCAGAATTTCATGGCTCAGGCCGAGCACACGAAAAAGCCCGTAATCGGTGAATGTGATGCCGGACTTGTGAAAATCGCCGTTCCGGTCTTTGTTAACGGAGAGTTTCTGGGTACCGCCGGCGGTTGCGGGCGGCTTCCGGAAGGCGGAGAGGTCGAAACCTTCATCATCGAGAAAACGCTGGGCCTGAAAAAATCGGAGATCAAAGATCTTTATGATGGGTTGGACCCGATGACAAAAGAGCAGGCCGAAAACATGGCGGGCTATATCGAAACGAGAATTTCGCAACTACTGGCCAAAACCACCGATGCATCTCGTTAATCCAACCCGCCCGCTTTGGAAAACATGGCGGTGTCATAGCAGGAAAGCACGGGTATCGATGGGCGCAATTACCCCCGCCCTTCATGACCCCCTCGGGGTAACGGCTGTGGTCTGATCGACCAAGGGGATCGCAGAACTGCAAGGGCCCGTCTCTGGGGTACGCGTCAAAACCCGTTCGCAAAGAGAATAAAAAATCTGCGGTAAGTGCGCGGCCGGGATGCACGAAATCGTTGTACCGGTGGTTTACATCCAGGAAATAGATGGACTTGTCCGGGGGAGCGACCGCTGCTACATGTCCATTTTAAAGAATTGTTCCGGTTCAGTAAACGTCTCCGGTGCAGGAGTCGTTTCGGTCGGAACGGTGCCCTCCTTGAAACACTCGAAGATGGTTTCTTTTGATTCCGGTATGGGCAGCAATCCGGTTTCGGCATCGATCTGCGTAAACACCACCCCTTCGGGTACCTGAAACACGCGAACCGGTGTACCCTCGAGCACCCGCTTCATGAAACCGACCCATATGGGACTGGCGGCGCGTGATCCGGTTTCGTGCTGGCCTAATGAAGCTTCCTCATCGAAACCGACCCAGACACCGGTTGTGAGGCGCGGCGTGTACCCTAAAAACCAGGCATCATAGAGATCGTTCGTGGTTCCGGTTTTTCCCGCAACCGGTCGCTTGAGGGCCTTTGCCCGCCAACCGGTACCGTTTTGCACAACCCCCTCCAGCAGACTGGTCATCAGAAAGGCCGTGCTCTTTTCAATCACCTTCTCTTTCCCCGGGATGAACTCTTCGAGGACATTGCCGTTGCGGTCGACGATCTTGGTTACAAAGGAGGGCTCGACCAGAAAGCCGTAGTTGTTAAAAACCGCGTATGCATTGACCAGCTCCAGCAACGAAACGCCGGATGAACCTAAAGCAAGGGACAGATCCCGATCGAGATGAGAGGTGATTCCCAGCTTGTGTGCGTAGTCGATAGTGTAGTCGATGCCGATATCCTGCAATATCTTGATGGTGACGACGTTGCGCGATTTCCCCAGTGCAACGCGCAGCAGGGTCGGGCCGTAAAACTTTTCTCCATAGTTTTTCGGCTTCCACTTCAAATCCTGCTCTTCATCCAGAAATACGATGGGAGAGTCGATGATCACGGTGGCCGGGGTATAGCCCATGTCCAGTGCGGCGGCATACACGATGGGTTTAAATGCCGAGCCGGGCTGCCTTCTGGATTGAACGGCCCGGTTGAATTGACTCTCCTTGAAATCTCGTCCCCCGACCATGACCTTGACGTGGCCGGTTTCAGCTTCAATACACAGCAGTGCTCCCTGCACCAGCGGTTGTTGTTCGAGTGCCAGGGACCAGAGGTCCGAGTTCTCCAGCTTCTTTTTCAGTCGGACCGAAATGACGTCACCGACACGCAGGGCCTGTCCGGGGCGATTGAGCATGTGTTCGCGATAGGGAACCTCCGGATCCGGCTGACGGGCCCAATCCATGTCTTCCAGCGCGATCACACCCTGGGCGCCGCCCATGCGCACCGACACGTTCAGGTCCTTGTTGTTGACCTTGACAACGATGCCTTCAACGATGCTGCCGGGTTCCAGCGGAAGGTCCTGCTGCTTTTCTTCGAGTTCACGGGCAACGATTTCGAATTGCTCCGGCTGCAGGTGGCGCAATGGGCCCCGGTATCCCTGGCGCTTGTCGAGAGCCAACAGCCCGATATTGAGCTCTTCGCGGGCGATCCGCTGCATGTCGACGTT
>LJNK01000013.1 GCA_001303025.1 Deltaproteobacteria bacterium SG8_13 | reverse complement strand
CAGAATATCCACCCCCACCCCCTGGTTCTGACCGGCAGAAACCTGACATATTTGCAGAACCCGCCCCTGAAAAGACGATTCAGAATGAGACCCCCAACAAGAAGAAGCCCAGGAAACAACGCATCAATAAGGTAGAAATATTTACTACTAGCTGGTGAGGGTATTGTAAAAAAGCGGTCGCTTTTTTACGGTCTAAGCGCATCGGATTTCAGCAGTATGACGTCGAAAAAGACCCGAATGCAGCTGCCAGAATGTATGTACTCGGCGGTACTGGTGGGGTACCGTTTGCCGTCATAAACGGAAATCCGGTTCTCGGTTTCTCTGCAGAGACATACGAACGTGCCCTCGGCTTGCATCAATGATATGACTGTTTGAAAACGACATCAGCCGGCTTGTCGCTGGAGCAGTGACAAATAACCTATGCGGGCGTCTTCTCCCGAACGGCGGGCAGTCATGTCCAACGCATAAAAGATACAGATAGTAAAACATGCGCCTTCGCGATCATTGGATCAACCTGCTTTATAGAGCAGCGACGGGTACCCGGACATCCCGCACGCTGCTTACACCCATTGGAGTGGCGGTATTCGGTACGTTCACAGCATTGTTCGTTCTGGCCGCAGTATTTGTTGACAGGTTGCTGCA
Source organism: Deltaproteobacteria bacterium SG8_13 (assembly GCA_001303025.1). GTDB lineage: Bacteria > Desulfobacterota > Desulfobacteria > Desulfobacterales > SG8-13 > SG8-13. The sequence continues at coordinate 80,133 of LJNK01000013.1, read as the reverse complement.
TTTGCCGGGCCTGTTGCCGAAGATCTGGATCCTTCCGATCTCAATTTCTGTGATGGCTCCAGGGGCTGCAATAACGGCGTGGTCTGCGTTTCATTTTCTGAAGGTGAAGGGAACCCCTGTTCCCTTCAACCCGCCCCCTCAGATTGTGGAAACGGGGCCCTACCGGTTCGTCAGAAATCCGATGCTCACCGGAGTGTTTTTGTTTCTGTTCGGTTTGGGCTTCGCGTTCAATTCGGTATCGCTTTTGTTCTTCTTTACGCCGCTGTTCGTATTAATCAATGTGTGGGAGCTGAAGCAGATTGAGGAGCCTGAGCTGGTTAAGCGCTTCGGAAATGATTATATTGCATATCGCAACCGGACCCCGATGTTCATCCCGGGGCTGAGGCCGAAATCGGATCCCCCGGCCTGACATCTCTGGTCGGCAGGGACCAACTTGCACCCCACGCGGCTCATTTCGCTGAAATATGGAGGAAAAGATTATGCCGTATGTAAACATCAAAATCACCAGGGAAGATGTGACTGCCGAGCAAAAGGAGCGACTCATGCAGGGCGCCACCCAACTGCTTGTCGATGTTTTGGACAAAAACCCGAAGACAACAGTGGTGGTCATCGATGAGGTCGATACCGACAACTGGGGGATCGCCGGTCAGAGTGTTACCCGAATAAGGCAAACAGCCGAATAGGCCGGCCGTTCACTGAAGGGGGAATACCGCATTATGGATCCTGTTCAGGAACCGATCACCGGCAGGGAAAATCAGGGGAGCTTGTCCTCGTCGTATCAAGCCCTAGTCCCGTTTTACTGCGCGTTAAACTCCGGGGACATGCAAATGATGTCGGAAAACTGGGCGCAGGAGGCCGGCGGCAAGCCCGCTGTTGAGTTGAAGGGCACTTGCCACAACCGCCAAAGGTCTGGCAGATGCCAGGTGGTGCGACAAGACCGTAATGAATTGACTGCCACAGGGGAACTGGCTGTTGGACGATTACGGACAAGAAATAGCGGGTCTTTACCGTTATGCGAACTTTGCGAAAGATTCTCGGATTGATTTTTGCCGTGATGGCCTCATACGCGGCCATTCGCGGCATTTTGCTCATCGTTCCGGCATTGGCCGACTCCGGAGGCAAAACCAGCGGCAACCCCGGTTTATTTGGCAGCGGAGCGGTCTATCTCGGCATTTCCATGGAAGGCGTGGCGATTATCCTGGGTATGCTTGCCTATGCCTGCTTCCGGTCGCACAGGACGCCGCCCCGGCAACCAACCGAGCCGGAATCGTAGCCCCGAACGCTCTGGATTCGAATCAAACATGAACCGCTTCCACTGCCAATCGGAAAGATAACAGATGTTTTGTCCTGACTGCAAATCGGAATTCATCGAAGGCATCACCCGCTGCCCGGTTTGCCATGTGGCCCTGGTCGTCGCGCTGCCCGCCGAACCCCGACCGGAGTTCGTCGACTATGCCGAGGTGCTGGCCACCTACAATCCGGCGGACGTTGCCTTTATCAAATCGCTGCTGGAAGGCGAAGGGATACAGTACTTTTTTAAAGGTGAGCATTTCATGTACATGCGTCCGCTGGCAGACCCGGTGCGCCTGATGGTTCGGGCGGATCAGGCCGACGCTGTGCAAGAACTGCTGGAGGATGTCGAGCTGTCGATCACTGGCATCAATGTGGAAAAGAAAACCAAAAAGGACCACCGGAGGGAAACATAGCATGCTGGATCGCAACCAATCGATTTTGGTGGTGGTGGATGTTCAGGGTCAACTCGCCCAACTGATGCACGAAAAACAGGCGCTGTTTGCAAACCTGAAGTCGGTCATCCGCGGCATCCGGGCTCTGGATATCCCCATTCTCTGGGCCGAGCAGAATCCCCGGGGGCTGGGGCCGACCATCCCGGAAATTGCCGGGGAACTGGATGGACTGGAGCCGATCGCTAAAGTCAGTTTCAGCTGCTGGCAAACCAAAGCGTTTGCAGACGCTCTCGCAGCAGCCGGTCGCAGGCAGGTTCTGGTTGCCGGTATTGAAGCCCATGTATGTGTGTACCAGACGGCGATGGACCTGGCAGCCGCCGGTTACGAGGTGGAGGTCGTCGCAGATGCGGTGTCTTCCAGGAAAGCGGAAAACAAGGCGCTTGCCCTGCAAAAACTTCAAGGCGCCGGTGTAAAGATCACCAGCGTGGAAATGGCGCTGTTTGAGCTGCTCAAGGTCGCCGAGGGGAAGCCGTTTAAAAATATTCTTCAGATCGTGAAATAGCCATGCGGTTTCGAAGCTTTATGCCCGGTGATGCCGAGTTTTGCTTCCATCTGCGCAATCAAGCGTTTATCGACCTGTTTCGAGAAGAGTTGCAACCCGAAGGCGTGGCTGCAGCCGTCAATGCTTACCAACCAGCAGACTACACCCGCATGGCCGGGCAGGGCTCACTTTTTATCGTGGAGCAAAAGGGTCGGCGGGCCGGGTTTTTCTACCTCAAGCGCATCGAAACTGCGGTTGCCGAACTCTGCCTGATCTACATCGATCCCCGCCTTCATGGTCAGGGACTCGGCAGTGGCTGCATCGAATTCATCGACCGGTGGGTGTCTTCCCACTGGAAAGCAGTCTCCACCCTGATCGTTGACACTGTCATTCCCGGCTACAACGCTCAGTTTTATCAGAAGGTTGGATTTGTGCCCCTACAGCACACGGTTTGTAATCTGTCGGGAATGCCGGTAAAGGCGTTGCGGCTTTCCAAACAGGTGCTGCCGTCCTCTTGAGTGGACAAATTGCGGAGGTTACGACACCGGTTTGTCCGGCGGCAGGCGCAGCACAATCGGTATCGCCAGCAATCCCAACAGGGCACTGATCAGATAAGTCGTTCGCAGTCCGATGAGATCCGCCACAAAGCCGACCACCACCACCACCGCCGAACGAGCGATAAAGGCCATCATCATGAAAAAACCGTTGGATGCCGATGGGCTGCTGCGGGCATTCTCTTGAACCAAGGCGAGCATCACCGGGGTGGTCGACAGCAGGGTAAAGCCCACCAGCAGCAGTGCTGCAAAACGAATCCAGCCTCCGGTGGCCGTAAACAGCAGCAGGCTGAACGGAGCACCCAGCAGGGAAATCATCAGAATACGCCTGCGCCCGAAACGATCGCTGAGCGATCCGGACGCCATCACCCCGAAAACCCCGGCGGTTTCGAATACCGCCAGGCCTACCCCGGCCAGCCAGAGGTTGCCGGTATCCAACTTGATGAATGTCGGCAGAAACGTCGCCAGGGCTGCATGCATGAATCCGCGGAAGACCAGAATGCCGGTCAGCGGCACCATGATGTGGCGCATTTCCCGCCAGACACCGGTGAGGGAAGTCGGCGTAGCGCTCGCCGATCGGATCGGCACTTCGCGAAATCGGAGAAAAAGCCACAGGGAAGCGAAAATTCCCACCAGCATTACGGAATAAAATCGCTGCAGCCCCACCAGGGCGACCACACCGACCGCTGCCAGCGGTCCCACGGCTCGGGCCAATTCCCCGCCGGTCATAAAGAAACTCATACCGCGTCCCTTGCGCGAACCAGAAAGACGGGCGACCATCACCGGTGCCGGAACGTGGAAAATGGAAACACTCACGCCTGCAATGGTCAGCAGAATCAGCAACACAGCATAGCTCGGAGCCGCGCCGATCAGGCTCATGGAAACCGCGGTAATCATCGGTGCCAGGATGATAAAGTACCGCACGCTGATTCGATCGGCCAGGGTGCCCAGCATCGGGTTCAGCAGTGAAGGGAGCTGCAGTACCGTGGAAGTGAATCCGGCCTGGGTCAGACTCAGCGAAAGCTTTTCAATCAACAGAGGCAGAAGCGGCGAAAGGAAACTGGAGTAAATGTCATGAATGAAATGACACACCGACAGCGCCAGAACCTTTCCGGTCTGGAACTGCCCGTGGGCGTCACTGCCTTCGTCACGGTCGATCCTGGTGGCTTTGAAATTCATGGATGCTCGGCTATCGCCCTATCACTGAAGCGTTTGGGTTGATGTAATTTTCATCGATCTTTCCTTCCACCGTGGGCAACGATTCGAGCGGCGGCGGATGGAAGCCGAACACCACGTCGAGAAATTCCATTGTAATGCGAAAGGTAGCCCCCCACAGGCGGTCGGTCCGGCCGTCGCGTCGGTGGTGCAGGAAGCAGGCAAAGTTTCGGGTGCCATTCACGCGGGCCGATGCGGCGGGCACGTCGATCCGCAGCCGGAACCGGACGTAACGGGAAGGGTCGAGTAGTTCCCGAATCGGGATGGAAACGATCCGCTCCACCTCCCAGTTCGGGAAAAACCTCTTCTGTTTCGAAACCCAGCAGACCAGCGGATATATGGTTCGCTGAAACATGACAAGGTTTTCCGGCTGCAGCGGCCCCAACAATTTTACCCCCAGCGGGTTCAACCGCATCTCCTCTGCACTCTCCCGCAGGCCCGTGGCAAAAAGCAGCGCCAGTTTCCGGGACTGAAGGGGTTGCCGCCTGTGCAACGCCGGCCAGTGCTCCCAGCGCAGCAGGGGAGATCCGGGCAGCCGCAGCAGCACGGCCAGCAGCGGGTCCAGCCTGGGTGCGATGCTGCCGCCGGGGCAGCAAAGATCACCCGGCTGGCGGACTTTTGCCGATCGCTTGTTGAGAATCAGGCATGGTTCGGCAGTCGCCCGTCCGGACGGCGAGCAGCTGCATCCGAGTAGAAAAAGCACCGCAGAGGCCTGCACGGAGCGGATCGATGGCCCGACAGGCAGGTCGGCATCGGCGGCCGACCGCTGCAGCGCATCACCGATATGTTTGAGAAACGCAGGCTCGTCGTTGAGCAGCTGTTGCCAGGATGGCTGAAAACTAAAACCGGTGTTGTCCATCGACCTTTTGTTCCATTCGACGGCAGTGCCTGGATCCGGAAGTGATCGGGGGGCAGTGGACCGGCATCGAATCATTCGACCGGTTCGAAGCGGCCGGTAAAATGCCGTAAAAACTTCGGCTGGTAGACGAGGCGGAATCCATTGATGGCATCCCGGTGGTTCCAGACATTCTCAATGACCTCGGCCAGGTAGTCGAAGTGACTCTGGGTGTAGACCCGACGCGGAAATGCCAATCGGACCAGTTCCAGGGGTGCGGCGACTTCCTTTCCCTGTTCGTCAAACTTGCCGAACATCACGCTGCCGAGCTCCACGCAGCGGATACCTCCTTCCAGATAGATGGCGTTCACCAGGCCGATGCCGGGATACTGCAGCGGTGGAACGTGGGGCGCAAAGGCCCTGGCATCTAAAAAAACAGCATGGCCGCCGACCGGGCGGACCATCGGGACGCCGAGCGGAGACAATTTTTTGCGAAGGTACTGAACCGTTGCGTGTCGATAGACCTGATAGTCATAATCGAGGGCTTCCATTAATCCCACGGCGATCACTTCCAGATCCCGTCCGGCCAGGCCGCCATAAGTTGGAAAGCCCTCCCGCAGTATGAGCATATTTTTGAACTGCTCCGCCCAGCGATCGTCATTGCAAACCAGAAAACCGCCGATATTGGCCAATCCGTCTTTTTTACAGCTCATCGTTGCAGCGTCTGCATAGGAAAACATTTCACCGGCGATTTTCAGAAGGGTCGTGTCCGCATATCCGTCTTCCCGCTCGCGGATGAAATACGCATTTTCGGCAAAACGGCAGGCATCGATTACCAGCGGAATGTTGTGCTCGGAAAGGATGGTTTTCACCTCCCGGATATTGGCCATCGAAACAGGCTGGCCACCGCCGGTGTTGTTGGTCACTGTGATCATGCAAAAGGGAATGTTTTCGGGGCCGTATTGGCGGATACACCCTTTGAGCCGATCGGTATCCATATTGCCTTTGAATGGTGCAATGCGTGCCGGCTGCATCCCCTCGGCGCAGAGCAGATCCACCGCCAGGGCACCTGCAAATTCCATATTGGCACGGGTTGTGTCGAAATGGCTGTTGTTGGGAATTACCTGTCCCTTTTTCACCAGCACCTGTGCCAGGATACCTTCGGCTGCGCGCCCCTGGTGGGTGGGCAGCACATGCCGCATGCCGGTGATTTTTTTTACGGTGGATTCAAATTTCTTCCACGATTTGCTGCCGGCATAGCTTTCGTCACCAAGCATCAACGCCGCCCACTGATTGCTGGACATGGCACCGGTGCCGCTGTCGGTAAGCAGATCGATGCAGCAGTCTTCCGCGTCCAGCAAAAAGACATTGTAGTGGGCTCCAGTCAATGCCCGCTGTCGGTATTGACGGGTGGTGACCTTGATCGGTTCGGTCATCTTTATGCGGAAAGGCTCGATGATGGTGCGCATAGTTTCTCCTGGCCGGCAACCGCTAGATCGATTTCTTTATCGTGGCTTTTTCCTTCAAGCTGTCCAGATAGGTGTCGACTTCCAGCTTGAGCCTCTGCTGTTTCAGATGCTCCTGCAAGTCTCCCTTGACTTCCGCGTACGTCAGTGTCTGTTCGGGCTTTTTGTCAAACACCTTGATCAGGTGGTAGCCGAACACCGTTTCAACCACCTCGCTGACCTGGTTGATCTCCAGCGCAAATGCCGCATCCTCGAAAGGTTTGACCATCGAACCGCGCTTGAAGTATCCCAGGTCGCCGCCTTTGGAGGCGCTGGGCCCTTCGGAGTTTTCGCGAGCCAGGGCTGCAAAGTCTTCTCCCTTTTTGAGTCTGGCCTGGATTTTTTCAATTTTTTCCCCGGCTGCGGTTTTCTTCACTGCGTCGGCATCCGGTTCGACTTTTATCAAAATGTGGGAAGCCTTCACCTGCTCGGGCTGCTTGAACAGCTCGGGATGGGTATCGTAAAACGAACGGCTTTCTTCCTCTGTAATCTGGATATTGTCGGCCACGCGGATTTTTACCAACTCGTTGATGGCCAGCCCTTTTTCAATCTGTGCACGTATGCCGGCTTCGGTCATCTCCATCTGGTCAACCGCCTTTGAAAACTCCTCTTCGCTGGCAAATCGTTGTTTAATCTCACTGAATTGAGCATCAACCGCCGTGGATTCGATTTGCACTCCTTGCTTGCGGCTTTCTTGATACAACAACTCGGTTTCGATCATCCGGTCCAGAATCTGATCGCCAATCACCTTGGTCTGCTGTTCGTTCAAGGGCTGCCCGCTGCGGGCCATGCGATCCGAGTACAGTTTTACCTCCCTGTTGTAATCCTTGCGGGAGATGTCGATACCGTTGACCGTCGCCACTTTCCCTTCGGCGTTTTTTTCTGCGTCTGCGGCAAGCAGCGGATTCACGCCGGCGGTCGCCCAGGTGAGCAAGAGCAACAATATCAGCCTGGTAGCTTTCATAGGTTGGGTTTCCTTTTCTGTTTGAATTCTGGTATTGGTTGTGAAATATTGTATTGAACGTGTTTCCTGATTACTGTAAGTCGCAAGCATCTCCTTATCAACCGGAAGGATCGAAGACATGTGGGTTTTCACCAAGGAAGGGGTCTTTTCAGCTGTCTGGGACAAATACTGCCGCGGAGACGAGGTGATGATCCGTGCCCACTGCAAAGATGACCTGTGCCGTCTGGCCAAAAGAATCATCGGCTACTGCGATGACGGACTGATTTTCGAAGCCGAGGATGCTGATTACCGATACCGCATCAAGATTCCCAAGACCGTCTGGTCGGAATACCTGGCTGACTGTGCGCTGCAAATCGACTACCCTTCCGTTAAGAAAAATATCATACCAGATAACGACCCGCTGCGCAAAGATGCATATTACCAGGTGTGGGAAACGCTCTTTCGCTGGCGATCGAAAAAAGAGCAGCAGGGCCGTGCCGGCGACGATTCCCCGAAAGAGTCGCGGATGTCCATGCCGATCCGGTGGCAGCGCTGACAAAAACCCGTCAACTCCGGCCTGGAAAGTGGTTGCCGGTATGTAATCATTTGATCAAAGCTGCGAACAAATCGTGATTGGCAGCTGCGAATCCGAAATGGCCGGCTCGCGTTCAATCTGTAACCGTTGTTAAAAACCGATCTCTTTATCCGCAGACGATAATTGCCAAAGGCATTTGCGGTTCGAAGTAGAGAGGTGATATCAATGCCCATTTACGAATACCAGTGTCGTGGCTGTTGCCACTGTTTCGAGCACCTGGCACTAAAAGCCGATGAACCGGCTCCCGCCTGCCCGGAGTGCAGGTGTGGTGATGTTGAAAAACTCATGTCGGCCGGATGCGCACTCGCAAAGCAAACATCCACAGGTGCGGGCGGGTTGAGTCAGGCGGGCTGCGCCCCCCGAGGCTGATCGATCTGATTTTCCCCCGGTTCGGGGGAAGCATTCGGCAGAAAAGGATTACAACGTCTGCCTTCATCCGGTCGAATCATCCCGCCGCGGTAGGGGCCGATCAGCCGTAGAGCTGTTTGCACACGCTCTTCGGTTGCACCCTGCCCCGTTTTGCTTCGATGGTTGCTCATGCCTACGATACTTCTCATCCAGCTACCCATCCCCCAGCTCAACTACGGTCGACAGACCGGCAACATCCCCCTGGCAGCCGCCTGCTTGAAGCAAGCCGTAGCCGATCTGCCGGAAGCAACCGTGGAAATCCTGCCGGAAAGCATCGTCTCTTACCTGGCCGATGCGTCCCTGGTTAGCTTAATCACTGCACGTCGACCGCAAATAATCGGCTTTACCGTTTACAGCTGGAATGTCCGCCGGAGCCTGTATCTGGCTGAAATGGTCAAGTCGATCTACCGCCCCCGCATCGTATTCGGCGGTCCCGAGATAACACCGGACAATGAACTGATCGACTCGGAGCATGTGGACACCTATGTGCATGGGGAAGGGGAGGCCGTATTTCGGCGCCTGCTGCAAAACCCGCAGTCATGGGAACGCTTTCCGGTTGCCGCCGATACCGCGAAAGTTTTTGAAGCTAGCCCCAGTCCCTACCCGGATGGTCTGCTGGAACCCTGGGTGGAAGACCTGATGTTGATGGAAACCCAGCGCGGTTGTCCCTATCGATGCGCTTATTGCTACTACAACAAGTCCCGGCAGCGCATCAGCGTCAAAGCGGAAGCACAGGTGATGCAGGCAGCCCAATGGGCCTGCGAAAATGGCATAGGGGAGCTGTATCTGCTGGACCCGAGCATTAACAGCCGGCCGGGGCTCAAAGGCCTGCTCAAAAAAATCAGCACGGTCAATGCCCGCCGCACCACTGCGCTGCTGAGCGAAATCCGGGCCGAATCCCTCGATGGGGAACTGGCGGATCTGTTCGCCGCAGCCGGTTTCAGCTGGTTCGAAATCGGGCTGCAGTCCACCAACCCGGCGGCGCTGACCGCCATGAACCGGAGAGCCGACCTGGCCCGGTTTCGCACCGGCGCGCGTTTGCTGCAACAGCGCGGGATTACCCCCGGCATCGACCTGATTGCGGGCCTTCCGGGAGATACCCTGGACGGTTTCAAACGATCGGTGGATTTTGTCGTCGACAGCGGCCTTCACGACGACGTGCAGGTGTTTCCGCTTGCGGTTCTGCCGGGAACCGAATTTCGTGCCAACAGTCGCTCATTGGGTCTGCGCTACGAGCCCGACCCCCCCTATCCGGTGATTGCCACCCCGAGATTCTCGGAGCAGGAGTTGCTGGCGGCCTTTGATTATGCCGAATCGCGACTCGACACCAACCTCTACCCGCTGCCGGATCTCAACGCTGCCTGGCGCAGCGCTCATCAGGCTCCCCTGGAACACTGCCGGGACGTTACGGTTTGCCTCGGTACGGATCACTACATCAGCAAGCTGGTTGTGGCCGGGCTGCGTCCGCTCTCTGATTTCAGCGGGATTGCCGGCCGATTGACCCATCCCTACCAGGTCATCATCGGCCCTCAGGTAAGCGACAACCGGCAATATCTCACCCGGATGCTGAACCTCCTGACAACGGCCAATCCATTTACCGCGCTGGAACTGGTTTTCCTGGAACCGGCCGGCCGCCCGGAAACAGGCGCACTGCTTGAGGCCGTTCACCTGCAAAGGCCCCAATTCCTCGATCATGAGCAGCGCTACCTGTTTGCCACCCCGGGCAACCGAAGCGTGCTGTTCACCCTGGTCTCTCGGAATGCATCAATCCGTTTTCAAGGCGACATGCAACGGCAGGTGTACTGGTGGCAACACGATCGTCTTCCCACAGCCCGCGATGCAGCGTCGCTTTCCGGGCTGGACGGCCTGCTGGTCGACCCGCCGCTGCCGGATCAGCAGATAGCGGCCTGGCAGCACCGGTTCAGCAAATATGCGAGTGAATACCTGCACATCGGATTTGCAGACCTGGCACTGCAGAAAAGATGGATGCAGCTGACCGCTGCAGATGACACCTACTTTGGCGCCTTGACTTACCGAACCGCAAACGGATAAAGCGCCCCGGCAGCAGCATGCCGGGGCATCCCAACCGCTGCATCCGGAGCCCTCCACCCCCAGCCGCGAAATGCAAGAAGCTGTTTCTTGAATTCCGCTTCACTCTTTTTGTTCAGATTTTAGGTTGATTTCATAACGGCGGGATCACGGACTGCGTTTATCCTTGAGAATGTGATTGGAGATCACCACCCGCTGGATCTCCGATGTGCCCTCGTAGATGGTAAACACCCGCGCGTCCCTGTAAAAACGCTCCACCGGATATTCGCGAATGAATCCATAGCCGCCATGCAACTGGAGGGCCTGGGCGGTGATGCGGTTGACCATTTCCGAGGCGAATAATTTGGCCATGGATGCCTGCAGCGTGTGGTTTTCGCCCCTGTCCTTCATGGCCGCGGCTGAGAACATCAGCTGCCGGGCCGCTTCGATTTCCGTGGCCATGTCGGCGATGATGAAACGCAACCCCTGAAATTTGGATATCAATTGCCCGAACTGTTCTCGCTCCTTGGTATAACCCACGGCTGCGTCAAACGCCGCTTTGGCAACGCCCAATGATTGCGCGGCAATGCCGATGCGCCCGCCGTCCAGGCCGGTCATGGAGATCTTAAATCCGAGCCCCTCCTCGCCCAGGAGGTTTTCCACCGGAACCCGGCAGTCCTCGAAGATCAGATCGGCGGTATCGGAAGCGCGCAGCCCCATCTTGTCCTCCAGGGCGCCAACGGTGAGACCCGGCGCTCCCTGTTCCACGATAAAAGCGCTGATTCCCTTGTGCCGTGCGGCTTCGTCTGTTTTGGCGGTCACCACGATCAGGCCGGCATTTTTCGCGCTTGTGATAAAGCGTTTGGTGCCATTGAGCACATAGTGGTCGCCGTCACGCACGGCCCTGGTGCTCTGCCGAACCGGATCCGAGCCGGCATGGGGCTCGGTCAGGGCAAACGCTCCAATGATCTCACCGGTGGCCAACCTTGTCAGATACTTTCGCTTCTGTTCTTCCGACCCGTATCGCAGAATACTTTCGCAAACGATGGAATTGTGCACGGACATCACCACGGCTGTTGCGGCACAGGCATAGGCGACTTCCGACAGGGCCAGAACGTAGCTGACCGTGTCCGCCCCTGATCCCTGGTACTCCGGTGGAACCATCATTCCCATAAAACCGAGCTCGCCCAGCTGTCGGAGGTTTTCCGCCGGAAACGCTTTGGTTTTGTCCCGTTCGGCTGCTGTAGGCGCGATAACCTCCCGGGCGAACTCCCTGACCATCGATTGAATCATCAACTGCTCGTCAGTCAACTGGATCGACATGGGTGGCTCCTCTCCGATTCGTTTCTCCCTACTTGCCCGGTGGCGGTTTCGACTACGGGCCGTAAATCACTACCAGCATTTCGGACTTTTCCTTGCCGATATTGCGCATCATGTGGCGAATTCCGGAATTAAAGTGAAGTGAGTCGCCGCTTTTGAGACGGTTGACATGGTCGCCGACAATGATCTCCATATGGCCGGAAAGAACATAGACAAACTCTTCGCCTTCATGCTGATAGCCGACCCCCTTGTGATCCTTGAGCGGGTCCACTGTCACCTTAAACGCTTTCAGGTGTTTGTTTTCCGCGCCGGGAGTCAGCGTCGTGTAAGCGTAATTTTCAGTTCGCTTGGTGAAGGCTTTCACCCGCTTCTTGAGGTTCGATTCCGGCTCCCGGAGCAGATAACCCGAATCGAGCTCCAGGGCCCGGGATACCTGCAACAGCGCCCCTACCGGCGGAATCTCCTTTCCGGCTTCAATCTGCTTGAGGTACTCCACCGAAAATCCGGTCTCGTTGGCCAACTGCTCATAACTGACCTTTTTCGCAATTCTGGCCCGCTTGATTTTCTTACCGACCGGCTCTATTTTTTTCTTAACTCTTCTTGTCATAAGACCTCCTTCTTCGGCAACATGCTCGCCGGTTGCAGCATATGGTCGCCATTTCGCCGGGAATTGGTTCAAGCCAGGATTGCTTCGATCCTTCACCATCGGCAGGCGGGGGCCCATTCGGGTCGGCGGCGAAATAATTGAAAAATTCACCGACTAGATTTGCAGAAAATCGCCCGGCTGCAGTACGGTTACCTCGGCCGCAGTTTCATTGCGGACCCGTTTGGCCCAGGCCTGCGGGTCCTGACGGATCACATCGAAGGTGTTGTAGTGAATCGGGATCACCCGGGCCGGCTGGATCAGTTTCACCGCCCGTAATGCATCGTCCGGTCCCATGGTGAAGTTGTCGCCGATCGGCAGGATCGCCAGATCGATTCTCTCCTCTCCGATCAGCTTCATGTCGTAAAACAACCCGGTGTCACAAGCGTGATAGATCTTCAGCCCCTCGAGGTAGAAAAGAAACCCGCAAGGGTTGCCACCATAGCTGCCGTCCGGCAAAGCCGATCCATGGTGGGCGATCGTCAACTTGACTCTTCCCCAAGGATAATCGTATCCACCGCCAATGTGCTGCGGGTGGGTCGGCTCCACGCCCTGCCCGGCCAGCCAATTTTGGATCTCGAAGTTGGAAACCACGGTGGCCCCGGTGCGTTTGGCAATGGAGAGCGTATCACCCACGTGATCCCCGTGGCCATGAGAAACAAATATGTAGTCGGCCTCGACTGCATCCGCTGCGATCGGTGCCAGGGGATTGCCCGTCAAAAACGGATCGGTCAGCAGTTTACTGCCGCCGGTTTCAAACAAAAAACAGGCATGTCCGTACCATGTGAGTTTTACTGGCATGTCGAACCTCCTTTCACAGATTCTCCGATGGAATGGTCCGTCTGAAATCCTCCGGCAGGCGTGCCATTTTGTTGCCGATGTAGTCGAAAAAGACGATATGGGTTTTTGCCCTGGCAACCTCCTTGCCGGTTGTATTGTTGGTGAGACGATAATAGAGGTCGCACCCATATCGGCCTGGTTCGGCAGTAGTGACTTCAATCCGCAGCTGGTCGCCGTAGTACCCCTGCGATTTGTAGACGACTGCCGCGTCGGCGATCATCAGCCCGAGACCGCAGATATCCATCTCCGAAAAGCCGTATTGCCGCAAAAACCGAACCCGGGCTTCATGGATCAGCCGCAGAACGGCATCGTTGCCCAGGTGGTTGCCGTAATTGATATCGGAGATGCGAATTCCGACGTCCGTATAGAAGGTGAACTTTTTCGGAAGCTGTATCCGGATACGTCCCATAAGCGGTTTATCATGTGCCGGTATGATCTTCTTCTGCTTTTCACATCGGCACAAAGCCTTCTGGTTTGCGACCGAGCTTGCGGGAAGCCGCTGCGTGCTGCACCCAACTGCACCCGTGTCAAGATATACCAGTTGTGAAGGGCAAACGCAACCGAGGGACTGCAAGCCGGGTACCGGTTCGAGTTCGTCAATGCCGATCGGTGGGCATTGAGCCTTGACGGATGAAGGATGCCCCACTATACTGCAAAAAAAGCCTGCCATACCGATGCGTTGAAAAACAAGGTGTCGCACTCCTTCAATGGTGTTGCTTTCGAACGTAACCGTTTGATATTGTTGGCGTATTGCGCAACTGAACATGCTCCGTTCGAGGCAAATTTCATGACCGGCCTGCCGTCTAAATCGCCGACTGTTTTGCTGCTGTCCTTTTTGCTGGTTGTATCATCCTGCTCTCCTGGCAAAAAAATAACCGTTATGGCCACCGCATCGCTGGTGGAAGATGTGGCCGTGTCCAGCTACAGACAATCGGAGCTGGAGATCGTGCGACAGGGAATGCCGGCGTACCTGATGCTCATGGACGGAATGATCGAAGGTTGGCCGGACAATGCGCAGCTGCTGCTGGCGGCGGCGCAGGCCAACGCTTCCTATGCTTCGACCTTCCTGGAAGACGACAAGTCCACTGCTTCGGCCGTTCTGGCCAAAGCAAAGCGCTACAGCTTAAAAGCTCTCGAACTGAAGGGATTTGACCAGCCGCTCACTTGCTCCTTCGAAGAATTTGACCAAAATCTGCAAAAGCTGGATCAAAGGTCAATGCCCTACCTGTTCTGGTCGGCGGCGTGCTGGGGGAGCTGGATTCGTTTGAACCTGAACTCGATGGAAGCGCTGGCACAGCTTCCCCGGGTGGAGATGATGATCAAGCGGGCCCTGAAACTCGATGAGAGTTTCTACTACGGAGGTCCGCATTTGTTCATGGGAATCTGGTACGCCTCCAGACCGAAAATTGCCGGAGGCAATCTCGACACGGCCCGATATCATTTCCAGAAAGCCATGGAACTAGGGCAGGACAAATTTTTAATGACAAAAGTTTACTATGCGGAACTTTACGCTCGCAAGATATTCGACCGTGACCTTTTTGTTGCTACACTGCAGGAAGTCCTCCAAACACCGACAGATATCGAGCCGGATTTGACACTGACCAACAGTGTGGCCCGGCGCAAGGCCGAAGAAATGCTTCGCAATGTCGAAGATTATTTCTGATGGCTATCAAGGAAGATCGGCATATGAAAAGGACCGCAGTTCTATATACCGCAGGCTTCGCCGTCGCGGCAGCGCTGTTTTTCATTGCTGCGGCACATGGAGCATCCGGCAAGCATGTGCTGAAGATTGCCACCCTGGCGCCTGAAGGCAGCGCCTGGATGAACCTGTTTGACGAAATCAACACCGATATCATGCAGCAAACGGACAACCGGGTCCGGTTTCGAGTGTATGCCGGCGGTGTGTTGGGAGATGAAGAGGACGTAATGCGGAAGATGTTCGTCGGCCAGGTCCACGGCGCAGTGGTGACTGCCTCGAGCCTAACAAGGATACTGCCGGACATGGACGTCTTGCAGGTCCCGTTTTTGTTTCAGAATTACGAGGAGGTCGATTATCTGCTTTCGAAGATGGACGCCTATTTTCGCGATAGCATGGACAAAAACGGGTATGTCATGCTCGGCTGGTCAGAGGGCGGCTTTATCCGACTGATGTCCACCGTTCCGGTTGTCACCATAGAAGACCTGCGCAAAGCCAAGGTCTGGGTGTGGGCACAAGCGCCCATGACCCGGGCGATATTCAAAGAAATGGGCGTTTCGGGCATTCCCCTGTCCATGCCCGATGTTCTCGTTGGCCTGCAAACCGGCCTGGTGGACGTGGTCTACGCTCCCCCGGCCGGGGCCATCTCGCTGCAATGGTTTACCAAGACAAAGTACATCACCAATGTTCCCCTGATGTACATCACCGGCATCATCATCGTTAAAAAAAATGTTTTTGACCAGTTGCCGACCGATGATCAGGCGATCGTCCGGGCATCCTTCAACCGGCAGCAGGAACGGATGAAAAAAACGGTGAGGGCCGAAAACCGGTCCGCACTGCAGGTAATGACCGGCAGCGGGATCCAACTGTTGGAAGTGTCGAAAGAAGAGATTGAAAAGTTTAAGAAAATCACCGACAGGGCCATCCAACAACCCGGAAGCGCCAGTTTCCCGCAAGAAACCCTGATACAGGTCACCGCCCACCTGGAAGTCTTTCGCAAAGAGAAACCGTAATGGATAGTTGGAATCGTATAGACCGGTTGATCGGCCATATCGAAAAAGTGCTTCTGTCCGTATTGCTGGCGGCCATGATCATTGTGGCTTTCCTTCAGATTGTGCTCCGCAATTTCTTCTACACCGGTTTGCCCTGGGGGGATTCCTTTGTTCGTTACCTGGTTTTGTGGGTGGGATTTATAGGTGCCGCCCTGGCCACCCGGGAGGGTGGCCATATCAACATCGATGTCCTGTCTCGGTGGCTGCCGGGTGTCAGCAAGACCGTCAACCTTCTGGTGGTCCATCTTTTCTCCTGCCTGATATGCGCAATCCTCGCATATGCCTCCCTGGCTTTTATCTGCAATGAACGCCTGCTGAAAGGAACGGTGTTTTTTGATATTCCGGTGTGGTTGCTGCAACTGGTTTTGCCTGCCGCCTTTGCTTTGATGACGCTTCGGTATGCGATGTACAGTGCCGGCGACATCGCTGTTTTGATCGGCAAGGCACCAGCAACGAACCCCGGCCGCGGTGATACATGAGCCTGGTGCTGATCGGTCTCACATTATTGCTGATGCTGCTGGGTGCGCCGATTTTTGTGGTGATCGCCTCTCTGGCTGTATTGTTGTATACCGCCAGCGGAATCGATCTGTCGGCCATCATCATCGAGATGCACCGCATGGCGACGACACCGATCCTCGTCGCCATCCCTTTGTTTACCTTTGCGGGGTACTGTCTGTCGGAAAGCGGCGCTCCCCGCCGGCTGATCCGATTGTCCAATGCCCTTCTGGGATGGTTGCCCGGGGGGCTGGCCATCATTGCTCTGCTCACCTGCGCGGTGTTCACCGCACTGACCGGCGCAACCGGTTTGACCATCATCGCCCTGGGCGGGTTATTACTGCCGGCCATGCTGAAGGGAAACTACCCGCAACCATTTTCTTTGGGCCTGCTCACCACATCCGGTACGCTGGGGCTGCTGTTTCCTCCCAGTCTGCCACTGATCATTTATGCCATCGTCGGTGGTGTGCGCATCGATCAGCTGTTTATCGCCGGAATCGTGCCCGGAATGCTGCTCGTGGTGATGCTTTCTGTCTACTGCGTCTGCCGGGCTATCGGCGCAGATGTCCCTCGACAGCCGTTTCAGGTCAAGGAGGCGTTGAAGGCCGTCCGTGAAGGGTTATGGGAGCTGCCCCTGCCGTTTATCGTTTTGGGCGGTATTTACAGCGGTTATTTTGCTGTCAGCGAAGCGGCCGCCATCACGGCCGTATACGTCCTGATGGTAGAAACCCTGATCAACGGAGACATCCCCTGGCGCGATGTACCCGAGATTATGAAAAAAAGCATGGTACTGGTTGGAACTATTTTTATCATCTTCGGAGCTGCGATGAGCCTGACGAATTATCTCATCGACGAGATGATTCCCATGCGACTGCTAGATTTTTTCCGGGAGCACATCGAGAATCGCTATCTGTTTTTACTCGTGTTGAATCTTTTCCTGCTGGCAGCCGGATGTACCATGGGAATTTTCTCCGCACTGGTGGTGGTCGTACCGCTTCTGACCCCCATGGCCGAAGCATTCGGAATCCACCCCATCCACCTGGGGATCATTTTTCTCACCAACCTGGAGATCGGCGCGTCTCTGCCGCCGCTGGGAATCAACCTGTTTATCGCCAGCATACGGTTTTCCCGGCCGGTGCTGCAACTCTATGCCGCATCCATACCCTACCTTTTGATACTGCTGCTCGCCTTAGGGCTGATCACCTATTTCCCATGGTTCAGCCTCCTGTGGGTTCAATAGCGGCCGTGGTCCCGACACCAAAGGGTTTGACAGCATTCGGGCCGGTGGTTACGATATCGATAGGGGTGGCAAGGAAACCATTGGAAACCGGTTGCTGCCATATATAAAAACCGACCGTGCAACCATTGGCAAGGAGGGGGAAATGGCAAGAAAAGGCCGACGGACAGGCAACACCCGCCCGATCTCAGCGCACTTTTTCCTCTGGACCATTCGAAAACAGGATCAGATCAGCCAAATCCTGACCATGAACATGTGGTCGGCAGTTTCGGCTCTGCTGGCCGTTGCACTGACCGGTTTCGTATCCCTGGAGATGGCCCTGCAAATCATCTTTGTCGGGGGGGTGGCGACCGGAGGCCTGATCTGGATTCTCGTCGAACGGCGAAGGTCCTGGTTATTGGGGATTTCCGACCCGAAGTTGAAAGCACAGGCCCATAGGGCGATGATTGATTACCTGGTCAAGAAGATGCATACCGGCACCGAAGGTCGCAGCCGCATGAGCGGAAGCGATTGTGGCCCAATCGCTTAGTACTCGTAGCGGTATCAAAGCACTGGGGCAGGGCCCAGCAACAATCCTCTGAAATATGGCCGAGCGCGGAACGATCCGCTGCCTTATCATGCCAGGGTAGGGCTTCAGGCGTTAGGACCGTCTGCATGACTGACTGGGTTTACGGATCCAGGCAGCGGAGCGCTGCCACGTGCGCTCTCCAGGAAACCGGTGCTTTCGTCGATGAGGGCGGAAGCCGCCGTTTGGATCGAATCGGTCTTTCTTGGTTCTGGCCGGTAGGGCTGAGCATAAGGGTGTGGAAAACTATTCGTCCGTCATCGGCTTGCAGTTCAAGGTCGATCTGCATCCGATAGCAGGATGAGCCATCGAACAGCTTTCCGACAATCAGCAGCTCGCCGTCTTGCTCAATGGCTGACACTTCGAGACGAACCGCCTCTGTCGGCTCCGAGTAGGATGGTTTGACATAGGTTCGGGTAACACCGCCGATTGGATCGGCTGGCCCGGTTTTCTTGCCGCCATCGCCTGTTTCCGTCGGTCTATCAGCGTCCGGTATCTTGTGCCGGATGCTGGGAGGTGATTTCGGTTCTTCGGACACGGTAGGGCGAACCCCGTGCCCGATGCGCCCGGAAGCCAGCAGAAATGCTACCGCAAGTGCCAGCAGGACTGCGGTGAGCCAAAGTACGGTTTTCATAGCGATCGGTTTCATGAACCCTTTAATCCTTCGGCAAATAATTACGCCCTGCATACCGGATGATTCATTGCATCCTATAAAACCAGATACCCGAGTGTGAACATGACCCGACCTCCTCGGGCGGAGACAGCTGTGCCACGAAAACCGATGACGGACTGGATACCATTTGAAGAGGGCAACTATTTGGTTCAACAGGCATATTTAATCACAGATGCCGGCGCGGCCGTGGCACTGGAAAATCCCTCCATTCACATCACCACCGGTCGAGCGGGTCGGAAGCACCTGCAAGGAACCTGCCTGGTTCGCAATATGCTGGTCGTCGACCTGCTGGAAGACACCGACTCTCTCGATATTCTACTCGACCTGGGCGAAGAGTTCACCTTTCTTCTCGAAATGCCGGATATTCAAGCCGGAAAGGTGTTCTCTCCGGACGTAAAATCGACTCTCCGCTTTGCCCCTGTCAGTCCCTGGAAACATTTGTCGCGAAGGATGTTCGACGAGCGGCTGAAGCGCCTGAATAGGATCGACGGCGAAACCGGCTAACGATAACGGCCCGGCATGCATTTTGCGAAACGGTGCCGTAGATCACCGCTGTGTTCGATTTTCAGCTTCCTGCTGCCGCCGTAAAACGCGGGGGGGGGGAAATGCAGATGGCGCGGCTGCTGCGGGTGCGGGAAATTTAGAAACCTCCTGCGGTGAGCGTTGTCGGATTATCAGCGCCAGCTTCCGGAAAACCCTGGCCGTCTCAGGGCCTATCCGATAATGATGCTTTCGGCCTCGCCCCACCGATCCTGGACTGTCCGGACAACGGCCGCTTTGTAATCAATTATCTCGATCAGTTCGAAATCGCCCCCGGCGGCATCTTTGAGGGACTTGCCCGACACCCAGCAGCGTTTGTTGAACAGTATCAGACGGTCATGGATATCTGCATGCCGCCGAATCTCCACGCTGTGGCCTTTTTGGCGGAACTGCTTCAGTGATTGGAAGAAATCATGCTCAAATTTTTCGAGGGTTTGGCGGGTGAGAAGGCGAATGGGATTTTTCACCCTGGCCATGAATTCGAGGGCCGCAGATCCCAGTTGCGTGTCGACGATGGTAACCTCGGTCTGTGCGCCCGCGAAAAAGGACTCCAGGGCGGATCGCACGTTGCCGATCTTTACGCTTGTTTGGCGGCCGGTATCTTTGGGTGAGGATTTGCGCTGCACGAGCAGGCGTTTGAACTTCTGCAGTTGCGGGACCATCTGCTGATGATAGAGATTGTCGCCCATCGGCAGATTCTCGATGGTCTGCTGGCATCTTGCCAATAGATCATCCACCAGCGCGAGCAGGAATCGCCGGTTTTTCTTCGAATCGAGATCCGACATCAGGTTTTTGGCGAGCTTCTGATGGTCCGGCTTGGTGCCGGAATAGACGAGATGGATCTCGAACTGGCCGCACAGCTCCTCAAGCTCGTACTGGCTGAAATATTCGGTCATTGCTTCAGCCAGGGTTGTGACACTTTCGGTAGTCATGAGAAGCCGTCCAGCTGTTGTTTTTCGATTCTCCTGCCGGCACTCGGAACAAGTGCCCGAAGTGGACCCAATGCGAGCCCCAGCGCCGCGCCTTCACCGGCCGGTTGCGGCAATCAGGTTGATCGCCAATCGGATTCTTTTATTCTTCGATGATAATCGCCCCCGGCGCACATTCCCGTGCCGCTTTGCGGACCTGATTTTCCAGATGCCCAGGGACCTCATCGACAAGCACCCGGGACAAAAACTGATCCTGGTCGTATTCGAAAACCTCCGGGCAGACCTTGTTGCAGTTCCGGTCGCCCATGCACAGATCGTAATCTATTCGAACTTTCATACCTCTCATCTCCCTTTGCATCTGTTTACAGCATAGCACCCATGTGGTAAAAGTTCAATCATCATGAGTGTTTTTGAGGGAATTTCCTATCAATTCCGAGGACTTCGGCTGGCAATGCAGTCTCCCCGGCTGCTGTTGCTGGGTTTGCTTCGATTTGTGGTCATTGTCCTTATCACTGTCGCTTCGGCCGGCATCGCGCTGTATTACCATCAGCAGATCACCGAGCTCCTGTGGGCAAAACCGCAAAGTGCCTTGGTGGTCTGGATGTGGCATGTCGTCTCCTGGCTGGTGGCCCTTTTGCTGGTGGGGATATCGGCCATCATCTCTTTTCTGATCGCTCAGGTTCTTTTCAGTGTGATCATCATGGACGCCATGTCGCGAATCACCGAAAAAATGATCAGTTCTTCGGTTCAACCCTCCCAACCGATTCCGTTGCTGAAACAGTTTTTCTACCTGGTTCGCCAGGAGGTTCCGCGCAACACGCTGCCGGTGCTGCTGACACTGGCGGTTATGGTGATCGGATGGACGACGCCTTTAGGGCCGATTGTCACCGTCCTTTCATCAGCAGTAGCCATCGTCTTTCTATCCTGGGACAACACAGACCTGGTGCCGGCCAGACGCCTGGATCGTTTTTCCACGCGGTTTGCATTTCTGACCCGCAACATCGGCTTCCATCTTGGATTCGGCCTGGTGTTCCTGATCCCTGGGCTTAACATCCTGTTTTTATCCTATGCTCCCATTGGTGCGACTCTCTGGTACATCGAAAAGCACAAGCCGATGAATCCTGCGGTTGACAACGATGCCACAATGTAGCATATTCGGGTTGAAAGCACCTGCTTCAAAGGGTTTCCGCGCCTGTGAGAGGCGGAAGCCAAACTGCGACAGGGTCGAGCCCGAATTGCGGGGTAGGGTCATCTTAGGCGGGACCCTCGGGCTTGACCCTGTTCCCGAAAGCTGGGGGGTCGATCACCGCCTTCGGGCCGGTTGTCGGCAAGCCCGGCAATTGGCAGATGTTGCCATTGACTGCCAGCAACGAGGGAAACGATCACATGGCAGCGCAAACAAAAGGCGGCGGCGAAGATCTCAAATGCCCGGAGTGCCGGGCAACGCTGAAGCGACGCAGGGCCCGTACCGCCAGAGAGTGCGAGATGATCTGTGGCGGATGTGGCCGCGAGTTCGACATCTGTGACACGCAAACCGTTGAATCCTTGAAGGAAAAGCCGTAGGACGCATCTTGTCCTGCGTTTTTCAACAGACACAACCACACGCCTGAACCCGGCGGATCATCCGATCCGCGGTAAATCCCCCCCGCCCTTTGTGGGCAGCAGCGACTCTCCGGACAGGTAGACGTCCACACAGCGGGCCGCTTCGCGACCTTCGGAAATGGCCCAGACAATCAGTGATTGCCCGCGGCGGGCATCCCCGGCGGCAAAAACGCCCTTTGCAGTGGTCATGTAGTTTTCATCTGTGGCGATGTTTCCGCGTTCATCCAGAAACAGCCCTAGTGCGGTGACGATCGAATCCGGCTCCGGTCCGGTAAATCCCAGCGCCAGCAGCACCAGATCTGCCGGCCATTCCCGCAGGGAGCCTTCGACTTCCTGCAGCCGGAGACCGTCCTGTCCGTTGTCGACCATCACCACATCGACCGTGTGCACCGATTTCAGCTTTCCCCGGCCCCCGACGAATTTCTTGGTAAGAATCCCCCAGCACCGTTGCGCCCCTTCTTCATGGGAAGCAGAGGTGCGAAGTCTCATGGGCCAGAAAGGCCAGGGTTGGTCCTCCGGCCGCTGCTCCGGCGGCTTGGCCATCAGTTCGAAGTTGACGACCGAGCGGGCTTTCTGCCGGTTGCAAGTGCCGATGCAGTCGCTTCCGGTATCTCCGCCACCGATCACCACCACGTTCTTGCCCGCTGCGGAGATGAAGGTGTACGGCTCGTCGTCGAGGCCGCTGCCGGCTGTCTGGCGGTTTTGAGGAACCAGATAGTCCATGGCAAAGTGGATTCCATCCAGGTCGCGTCCCGGGATCTGCAGGTCCCGGGGAACGGTCGCACCAATGCAAAGAACCACTGAGTCGAACCGCTGCAGCTCGTCCGCACTGAGATCACGGCCGGCCTCTACTGCCGTGACGAAGCGAATACCCTCCTGCTCCAGCAGGTCTAAGCGCCGATCCAGCACCCACTTTTCCAGTTTAAAGTCCGGAATTCCATAGCGCAGGAGCCCGCCAATCCTGTCTGAACGCTCTAAAACAGTGACCAGATGTCCGGCGCGATTCAACTGCTGGGCACAGGCCAGACCGGCTGGACCGGAACCGATCACTGCGACGGTTTTACCGCTTCGCCGACTGGGGGGAGCAGGTCGCACCCATCCCTGCTCGAAGGCGAATTCGATGATCTCTTTCTCGATTTGTTCGATGGTCACCGCAGGTTCATTGATCGACAGCACGCAGGCTTCCTCGCAGGGTGCAGGACAAAGACGGCCGGTGAACTCTGGAAAATTGTTGGTTTGCAGCAACTGCGCAAGGGCTTCTTTCCAGCGATCGTGGTATATATCGTCATTGAAGTCCGGAATCAGGTTTCCAAGCGGGCATCCGGCGTGACAGGTCGGCACGCCGCAGTCCATGCAGCGGGCTGCCTGCTGTCGGAGCTTTTCCCTTGGGAAAGGTGCGTATATTTCGCGGAAATCCTTCAGCCGCTTGTCAACCGGACGTTTATCCGGCAGCTGCCGGGGATAATCCATGAATCCTGTTGGCTTTCCCACAGTTCCCCTCTATCGTATCGTATTGCGTTTTTCTGCGTGCGGGTTTTTCGGCCGCCGCATCATACCGCTTGCTGCTCTTTTCCGGCCTGCTGCAGGGCATGCTTGTAATCGGTCGGCATCACCTTGACAAACCGGGAGAGCAGTACCGGCCAGTTTTCAATTATGCGCTTCGCCACGGGGCTGTCGGTGTAACGATAATGGTTTTCAACCAAGGACAACAACTCCTGCTCATCACCGGCTGTGTCGACACTTTCCAGCTCCACCATCTCCGTGTTGCACCGCAGGTTTCGGAAATCACCGGTTTCATCGAACACGTAGGCGATACCACCGCTCATCCCGGCGGAGAAATTGCGCCCTGTGGGGCCTAATATCACCGCGCGCCCACCGGTCATGTATTCGCAACCGTGGTCACCGACGCCTTCAACCACCGCACGCACACCACTGTTGCGCACACAGAACCGTTCGCCGGCAACACCGCGAA
Organism: Deltaproteobacteria bacterium SG8_13; assembly: GCA_001303025.1. GTDB lineage: Bacteria > Desulfobacterota > Desulfobacteria > Desulfobacterales > SG8-13 > SG8-13. The sequence goes on along the minus strand of LJNK01000013.1, from coordinate 56,260 downwards.
TATAAGCCTCTCCCGAAGTCGCCCCGTAAAAAGCGACGTTGCCGATAATTACATTCTGTTCGGCGGCAAATCGGCTGCCGACCGGCGGTCGAATCGTCAGGCGGGCCCCGGACAGGCCTTTGCCGAAGTAGTCGTTGGCATCGCCCTGCACATGAAAGGTGACACCCGGTGCGCCGAAGGCGCAGAAACTCTGGCCGGCGGAGCCGGAAGCGCGGATCACAATAGTATCGGCCGGCAGCCCGCCTTCACCCCAACGCCTGTAGATCTGGTAACTGAGCAACGTACCCACGGTGCGTTGGGTGTTGCGAATCTTCAGGTCGAATTGCACCGGTACTTGTCGATCGATGGCCGCACGGCATTTTTCGATCAGCTGATGATCCAGCGCCCCTTCCAACCCGTGGTCCTGGCTTTCGACTCGGCATGTGGCGCCGAGTGCCTCCGAAATTCGAGGCCTGTAAAGGATGTTAGACAAATCGAGACCCGCCGCTTTCCAGTGATCCACCGCCTGGCGCGCATCCAGTCGATCTGCTCTGCCGACCATTTCCTTGACGGAGCGAAAGCCAAGCCGGGCCATGATGCGACGCAGATCTTCGGCAATAAAAAACATCAGACGAATCAGATGTTCGGGTCTGCCGGCAAACTTTTTCCGCAGCTGTGGATCCTGCGTGGCGATGCCTACCGGGCAGGTGTTCAGATGACACACGCGCATCATCACGCATCCGAGTGCTACCAGTGAAATCGTGCCGAAACCGAACTCTTCGCCCCCCAACAGGCAGGCCACCGCTACGTCACGAGCGGTTTTCAGCTGACCATCACACTCTAAGGTGATGCGGCTGCGCAAGCCGTTGAGGACCAGCGTCTGCTGTGTTTCAGCCAGCCCCAACTCCCAGGGCAAACCGGCGTGTCGGATCGAAGTCTGCGGAGATGCGCCGGTACCGCCCGATTCGCCGCTTATCAGGATAACGTCGGCTTTGCCCTTTGCCACCCCGGCAGCCACTGTACCAACTCCGACCTCTGAAACCAGCTTGACATTGATCCGCGCCCGGGGGTTGGCATTTTTTAAATCGTGGATCAGTTGCGCCAGATCCTCGATGGAATAGATGTCGTGGTGCGGGGGGGGCGATATCAGGCCAACATAGGCCGTGGAATGCCGGGTTTTGGCAATCCAGGGATAGACCTTGAAGGCCGGGAGCTGTCCCCCCTCGCCGGGTTTGGCTCCCTGAGCCATTTTAATCTGCAGATCGGTCGCACTGGCCAGATAGGCCCCTGTGACGCCGAAGCGGCCGGAAGCGACCTGTTTGATGGCACTGTTGCGCCAGTCACCGTTTTCGTCGGGTGCATAGCGGTCCGGGTCTTCACCTCCTTCGCCGCTGTTGCTCTTGGCGCCGATACGATTCATAGCCACGGCCAGCGTTTCATGAGCCTCGCGACTGATTGACCCGTAGGACATGGCGCCGGTCTTGAAGCGTTTGACAATCTCTGCGGCCGGTTCGACCTCCTCTATGGCAATCGTCTCGCTCGCCGGTTTGAACTCCAGCAATCCTCGAATCAGACCTTCCTGCTCATTCTGGCGATCCACCAGGGCAGTGAATTCATCCCAGGCTCCCCGATCTTTCTGCCGCACCGCCTGTTGCAGCCGCGCAATGGTCATCGGGTTGTACTGATGCACTTCTCCGCCCCGGCGCCACTTGTACTTGCCGCCGGAGTCGAGTTGCGATCCGGCGGAAATCTCTACAGCAGGAAATGCACGTCGGTGACGTTGACAAACCTCTTCGGCGATAACGCTTATCCCGGCGCCCCCGATTCGCGACGCTGTGCCGGGGAAATAAGCGTCGATCGTCGCATCATTCAGGCCGACACATTCAAAAATCTGGGCGCCCCGGTAACTTTGCAGGGTGGAAATTCCCATTTTGGAAATGACTTTCAACAGGCCCTTGCAGGTAGCCTGAATATATCGATCGACGGCCTTCGACGCGGTCAGCCCTGCAAGATCGCCTTCGCAGATCATCGCCTCCAGCGAATCATAAGCCAGATACGGATAGACAGCACCGGCCCCGTATCCGATCAGGCAGCAAAAATGGTGGACTTCCCGGGCTTCACCGGTTTCCACCACAATGCCGCAGCGGGTGCGCTGTCCTTCGCGAATCAGATGATGATGCACGGCGGCAGTGGCCAGCAGCGATGGGATGGGGGCCGCCTCCCGGCCCAAATCCCGGTCGGTTATAACCAGGATGGTGGCTCCCCGTTCGACAGCTTTTGAGGCTTGCCGGCACAGCTCCGCTAACGACTCCTTCAGGCCTGCCGCCCCATCTTCGACCGGAAACTGCATCGGCAAGGTTGCTGATCGCAGGAAACGGGTATCCGCATTTTGGATCTGGCCGAATTCCATCGGCGTCAATACCGGTCGCTCCAGTCGGAGCTGGCAGCAATGCCGCGGCGTCTCCTGGAGCAGGTCCTGCTCCGCGCCGATCGTGGTGATCAGCGAGGTAACCAGCGCTTCCCGAATCGCGTCCAGGGGTGGATTGGTCACCTGTGCGAACAGCTGTTTGAAGTAATCGAACAGCAGGCGCGGCCGGCTGGATAGAATTGCGGGTGGAATGTCGTCGCCCATGGAACCCAGCGGCTCTTTGCCCTTCTGGGCCATGTGGGCGAGAATGATCTTCAGGTCTTCCCTGCTGTAACCAAACGCCATCTGTCGGGTGACTAACGGCAGGCGGTCGGCAGGCCTGTTTCTGCTTGCCTGCGGCAACTGCTCCAGCGTTGTCAGGTTGTCCCGTAACCACCGGCGGTAAGGCTTTTGCCGGGAGATTTCATCCTTGATTTCTTCGTCCTCGACGATGCGCCCTTTCGCCGTGTCGATAAGAAACATGCGGCCGGGTTGCAGGCGGCCCTTGCTTTGCACATTGGCGGGATCGAGGTCCAGGACTCCGGTCTCCGAAGCCATGATGACGGTTCCATCCCGGGTGACGGTATAGCGGGAAGGGCGCAGCCCGTTACGATCGAGAACCGCTCCAATACGGATGCCGTCACAGAAGGCTATGGCGGCCGGCCCGTCCCAGGGTTCCATCAGGCAGGAGTGATATTCGTAAAAGGCTTTCTTCTCGTCGCTCATGGTAGCGTGGTTCTGCCATGCCTCGGGGATCATCATCATTATGGCGTGGGGGAGGGAGCGGCCGGCGCGAACCAGCAGTTCGACCACATTGTCGAAGACCAGCGAATCGCTGCCCCCCGGAGTGGCGATGGGAAAGAGCTTCTGGATATTCTCGCCGAAAAGTTCGGATCGAAACAGGTGTTGGCGAGCGTTCATCCAGTTGACGTTCCCGCGCAGCGTATTGATTTCGCCGTTGTGACAGAGAAATCGAAACGGATGCGCCAGGTCCCAGGTGGGGAACGTGTTGGTGCTGTAGCGCTGATGCACCAGCGCCATCGCACTGACCAGGTCCGGATCCTGCAGATCCGGATAATAGCGCTCTATCTGGTCGGCCAACAGCATTCCCTTGTATACCAGAGTTCGGCTCGACAGGCTGGGGATGTGGAAGTATCCCGCCTGCGGCAGACCGGACTGGCGCGCGAACCGCTCGATCTGCCGACGAATGATGAACAAAGTGCGCTCAAAGTGCTCATCGTCCCGAATCTCTGCACCGCGGCCAATGAAAATCTGGTATATGACCGGCTCCTGTTGTCGGGCCAGCTCTCCGAGCGCTTCAGCGTCAACGGGCATCCTGCGCCAGCCGAGCATCTGCTGGCCTTCCTGTTGAACGATCGTTTCAAACCGGTCCATGCAGGCCCGGCGCTGTTCCTTGTCCGGCGGCAGAAAAACCGGTCCGCAGGCATACCGATTTTCAGCAGGCAGATCAATGGAAGCTTCCCTGCACACACTGCGCAGGAACCGGTCCGGCATCTGCAACAGGATCCCGGCCCCGTCACCGGTGGTTTCGTCGCAGCCGCATGCGCCCCGGTGAGTGAGATTGACCAGAATCTGCAGTCCATCCCGCACCACGTTGTGGGAAGCTTCGCCCTTGATATGGCACACCATACCTACCCCGCAGGCGTCGTGCTCCCGCAATGGATCATACAGTCCCTGAGCGACCGGTGGTCCGGCCGGCATGGTTGGTTTCATCTTTTCCTTCATTGCAAGTGGATACAGGGCCGGTCCCGACTCCCGGTCCCGACCAAAAATTCATCCTACGCGTCGCATTGTATATAATAGATATTTTCCCCGAATTCCAGCTATAGGATAAAATTTGCGGATTCGGACGGCCACAGCATGGCCCGCCGGGCTCCGGTCGAGCCGAGCCCGGCAGGCACGCTGTTTGGGGGGGAGCAGGAGGAACTATGTCTGTCGAACTGGCTCCAGGCTGCTGACTTCCTCTGCAACCGGGGCCGATCCCGAGCCGACACCGATGCCGACACCACCATAGGAGGAAACCTCAAAGTCCGGGTAGGCATTGCCACCGTGCTCGGCAATATCGAGACCCTCCATTTCCTCTTCGGGCGAAACCCGCAGGCCGACAAATTTGTCGATCAGCTTGAACAGCAGAAAGGCGGTGGGAAAGACCCACAGGAAACAGGCTGCGACGCCCAGCACCTGGACGCCGATAATTTTCGCCGAGGTACCGCCGATATTGAAAATCCCGGCCGCAAGCGTGCCCCAGGCACCACAGACACCGTGCACGGAAATGGCACCCACCGGATCATCGACCCGAATTTTGTCGAAGAAAAGTACAGACAGAACCACGATAACACCGCCTGCAGCGCCGATGATCACGGCACTGAGGGGGGTAACCGACGCGCAAGGGCTGGTGATGGCCACCAGGCCCGCCAGAGCGCCGTTCAGGCTCATGCCCACTTCCGGCTTGCCGAACCGGATCCAGGAGGTAAACATCGCCAGAACGGCTCCGGCGGCGGCCGCCAGATTCGTGTTGACGAAAATCATGGCGATGTCTTTGTTGGCAGCAGTTGTCGAACCCGGATTGAATCCAAACCACCCCAGCCAGAGAATGAAAACACCCAGTGCTGCCAGAGGCATGCTGTGACCAAGGATCGGTTTGATCCGTCCGTCTTTCGTGTACTTGCCCATGCGGGGGCCCAAGACGATTGCGCCGGCCAGCGCCGCCCAGCCGCCCACCGAGTGTACAACGGTGGAGCCGGCAAAATCGATGAATCCGAGTCCTTCCAGCCAGCCGCTGCCCTTATAGAGGCTACCCCAGGCCCAGCTGCCAAACACCGGATAAATGATGGCGCTGAGAATTGCGCTGTAGAGGATATAGCCGATGAACCGGGTTCGTTCGGCCATCGCTCCGGAAACGATGGTGGCCGCGGTTGCGCAAAACACTGCCTGAAACATCCAGAAGGCCAGTACCCAGGGATCGGATCCTACGGAAAAATCGCTAAGAAAGAAACCGCTGGTGCCGAACCAGCCGGTGGAGGTGGCGCCGAACATCAGCGCGAAGCCGACAGCCCAGAACGCCAGGGTGCCCATGGAAAAGTCCATCAGGTTTTTCATCATGATGTTGATGGCGTTCTTCGCCCGGGTAAACCCGGATTCCACCAGGGCAAAGCCGGCCTGCATGAAAAATACCAGCGCAGCCGCCACCAGGGTCCAGACATAATCGGCGTGGGTCTGTACCAGGTCGATCAAATTCTTGTTCGATTCCGGTGTCGGCGGCTCATCGCCGGCCCAGACGCGTCCAATTCCGCACAGAACAAACAGTATCGTCAATATCGTCTTTCTCATCACGCTATCAGCCTCCTTCTTCATATCAGCAGGTTGGTTAAAGAGCACTCACGCCGGATTCGCCGGTTCGGATGCGGATCGCCCCATCCATCGGCGATACGAATATCTTCCCATCTCCGATCTTGCCGGTTTTGGCCGTTTTCTGGATCACCTCGATCACCTTGTCGGCCATATCGTCATCCACCACCAGGCCCAACTGAACCTTGGGGACAAAATCGACCTGGTATTCGGCCCCGCGGTAAATTTCCTTGTGACCCCGCTGTCGGCCGAAACCTTTCACTTCGCTGATCGTCATCCCATTGACTCCGATGTCGTTCAGAGCCTCTTTGACTTCTTCGAGCTTGAACGGCTTGATCACCGCTTCAATCTTCTTCATTGAAAAGTCTCCTTCACTGGATAGCGTTATCGTTCCCGGGAAAACATTCGGATATTCTCAAAAGCAACCTTTGTGCCGTTTTTTACTTCCACGGGAAATAAGACACAACCACCTGATACTACACATTTTTATGGATGCCTCGACAGGTGCGGGGAAGTCCTTTAAAATACAAAAATGTATTTAACAAACTATTAATCTACAATTATGTTGTTTTTAACACATTTATTAACAAATTGGTGAGAAATGGAAAGGAGATGGTTGAAGTGAGCGAAAAAGTGCAATCTGCGGGATGCACAGGCGGGCAGGGCGTATCGTCCGATACGCGTGTCCGTTTAATGGTATTCCGTCCCGCCACTTATCCTCGAACGTCACGCTTGGGAATAAAAGGTTCTAGCCGAGTAATCGCCGGGTTTCCGTGCGGTCACGACAATGCGCCGGGTCATCGTTCCAAAGTCTCCTTCAGATTGACGGCACATGAATCCTTTCCGGGTGCCGATGCGCTCGAAGCCGGCATCGGCCAGCAGGCGGGATATTTTGCGGGGACTGTACAGGTGCGTGCAGTAGGTGTGCTCGCGGATGCGGCCCTGCGTCCGGGAGGTGACGATTTCCCGGCTATAAATGATATCGTCTGCAATTTCGCGGCTTCGAACGACCTCCAGGCTCGCATCGATGCGGTGGCGAATCACCGGCTTGAAGTGTTTCAGGACATATTCCCGGTCCGGTAGATCCATCAGCAGCACACCACCGGGTTTCAATATGCGCGCTGCCTCCTGCAGCATTTTGCGGTTTTCGGTTTCGTCGATAAAGTAACCGAAGCTGCTGCCCAGAATCATCACAACTCGAAAGGTCTGGCTGCTGAAAGCGGCAGCCCGTGCATCCGCGCGAATAAAAACAGTGCCGAGTTTCTCAGCAGCTGCCTTGCGCTTGCCGATCCGAACCAGGGTTTCCGAGTAATCCAAGAGCACCACCTGGCAAAAACCGCGCCGTGAAAGCTCCAGGGCGTGTCGTCCCTGACCGCCGCACAGATCCAAAATGGGCTCTGATTTCGAAAACGAAAACACTTCCTCCAAAAAGTCGACCTCCCGGTAGGTCAGGCGCTCGTCGTCAACCGACCGGGCGTCGGTTCGCAGGTAGAATTCGTCAAACAGATCCTTCCACCAATTCGGATCGATCCTCACGGGCGTTAGTGCTCCTCATTTTGATGGGCACCGAAACTGAAAATACCGTCCGAAGCCAATATGGCCGTAGATCCCCCCCAGGGCTGTGATCTGGCAATCTCCAGCTCATCGGGCTCCAAGCTGATGAGATGATCCAGGTCTCCTGAAATCCACATCTTCTCCAAGGTCAGGCAGTCTGCCCAAATGTGGGAACAGTAAGCATTCAGTGCCTCGATTTGTTGCATGGTGATGACCCGCGGCCGCAGCGCCATGTTCACCGGCCCCAGCAGGTATGTAAACTGATGCGCAACGGCCATTTGCTGCTGCAGCGCCACTGCCTCGGATACCACCTCAGCCTCCAAGCCGGCTATGGCGGCGTTGATGCGCTCGGTGGCATCCCGCACACTGATCGATGATCGCAAGACAGCTACTGGCTGAACCCCCCCGCCGCTGCCGACATTGGTCGGCACTTGCCCGTAACGGGCCACAAAGCCGATCAGCGCATCGGCTCCGAACAGGCATCGAAAGTCGGTCTGTCGACGGACGGAGACCACCTCCCCGCTCCCGGTATTCATCTCCGGCATGTCCTCGGCCCACAGCGCAAGCGGCACCTTCTGTTGAACGATGTAGTCCCCGGCTGTGATCGCCATTTGAACCGCATCTTCGACATCCGGATGGACGCCTCCCACCCGAACCCCATGTCCGGAATACCCTCGGGAGGGTTTGAGCACCAGATTTTCCCAGCGCAGCCGTGTCCACTCCAGCAGGTCCTGAATATCCTCACCGTCGGGGCCCGAGGTCCTCCGCGGGTAGAACTGCCTCGTCCACGGCGTGCGCCGGATGGTTTCAGGATGAAAGCAGCCGTTGCAGGAAGGATCGGTAATCACCTCGAACATGCTTTTGACGTTGATCGGTTCGGTGCCCCGCGGATTGATGACCCGGTTTTCCCGTACCGCCTGCAACAACGGGTCGAGGCCGTGTTTGCGGTGCAGTTTCAGGAGGACATCCGTATTGAAATCCATGAAGATTACCGACACGGGCTCTCCGCGCCAACACACCCGACCGTTTGTTCTCTCCAACTCCTGGGGGGCAGTCAGGATGCCCTTCAGGTCCGGAACCTGGCCGATCAATTCAGCCAGGTTCCGGTTTTCAACAACATCAGCAAGGGTTTCCTCTTCTGCCACCACGGCGATGACACCGGGGTTCGATCCTTCCCGATCGTGGTGCACACGCGACAGCATCTCCACCAATCCATGCACGGGCGACAGAAGCGGCAGATCGAAATCCAGCTCGATACCGAAATCGACCTGGCGGGATAAAAATGCAAACACCGATTTACCGATTTTCTGGGTGATCCGCTGATAATCCCACCCGCCCGGACTGCCTAAATTCCATTCGGAATGATACCCGATGAATTCGTTCGACTTCAAATACTTCCTCCCCTCTGAAAGTCCGCTCACCGCCAACTGGTATCGGTCGGGTATCGATCCACCGGCCCGCGGGGGAACGCTTTCTCCATATCTTCAAATCCGATTTCACCCTGCCCCAGTACAGTAGCGACAAATGCGGGCAGGCCTTCTCCTCCGTGCCGATCATACAAATCCAAAAACCGGCGGATGCCGGCGGTGTAACATGACTGGTACCCCGGGTTCAACGGGTATTTGCGCACGGCAGACAGGGCGTCCTGCGGATTCATACCGGTTGCGGTCAAACGACGCGCAGCCGACTGCAGGCCGAACTGCCCCGACTGCAACCCCAGGTCGACCTGTCCCCTTATCGCCCGCCAGAGGCGCCGCCGCGCCAGCAACAGCCGGTCCTGCCGGGTATGCAGGTAACCGGTCATCCGGATCATCTCTTCTGCAAAACAGGCCCATCCTTCGTAAAACAGCGGCCTTTCGATAACCCGTCGTATCGGTCGCGCAAGGCTCCAGCGGTGGATATCCAGCATGTGGTGTCCGGGAAAGGTCTCGTGTGCGATCAGCATCCGGTATTCACGCTGGTAGTTCTTTCGAAGTTCACCCGGCTGCTCGGCGTTGATAACGTAAAAAACGCCCCCGGTCGGTGGATGCCGCGGGGGGATACTGTAACTGGATGCCGACCGGATGGCGGAAAGATGGGAAGGCACCGGCATCACACGGACCGGGCATCGAGCTGCCAGCTTCTCTGCCAGCAGGCCTTGGTCCACACAGTGCTTGGCCAGTCGCACCACCTCCCCCTCGTATAGATGCAGTAAACCGCCGTCTGGCACCGGCGGCGGTGGCAAACGCCGGATAGCCTTTTCCAGGTCTGCAGCGGTCAGCGGGCCGCCGGCAATCCGCTCGATCTGCTCGCGCATCTCCCGGACTTCCTGGTCCAAAAGGGCCGCCAGCTCCCGATCATCGAGGCCAAGCTGAAGGTGCACCCTTATTACCTGTTCAAAGTGGTCCCGGGAAAGCCGAAAGCCACTGCGCACGGCGAGTCCGGCCAGGGTTGTCTCCAACCGATCGATTGCCTGCATGGCTGATTTCAATTCCGGCAGTTTCGGCAGCAAGCCTTTGAGAAAGCTGCGGGTTCCGGCTGCCATTTCCAGTCCGAGATCCCGAAACAGCGCCGGCACATTTCGCAGTGTGGCGCAGGCCTGGTAAATGAATTCCGCCAGACCGGCAGCCCGACGGCGGGGGGCCTCCGGATCTCCCGATTCGAGCGCTTCCGTCAGGCCGACACACGCGATCGTCAAATGCCAGGTCGGTTGAATTTCCCAAGCCCGCACGATGGTCAACTGCTCGACCAGCGTCTCAACCGTATCCAACACCTGGCAGGCGTCAACGCGGGTTTCCGCGTCCACTGACCCGGAGTCCGCTTCGTCGGACCAAAGCCGCTTCAAGGCCGAGGCTTCCGCCCGAAGCCTTGCAGCCGCATCCTGCACGCCATCCGGACAGAAACGATCCCATGAATCCCAGCGTGTCCGGGGGTTGACCACTTGGGGGAAATAACCGAACTCGTCGCTGGCGGCGGCCACGGGAAAATGGTCGGCAATGATGCCAAATATTCGAGAGGCGATTCGCTCCGCGTGTTGGCGAACCGGAGAGGCATCCGCCGCTGTTGTCCGTTCAACATCCGTCATGACGATTTTTCCACGGAGCAGGCGTGGCGTTGGGGGCAAGGAGGGAAGATGGAACTGCTGAAATTTCGATGTCCGCCTATCGACCCAACCGGAACATCGGCCGAGACACTCGGGCCTTGCAGAATCGGTTATGGCGGCAGCCGGTCAGGGGAAGATGCGTCACCACTCACTGCGTAGCCGCTTTTCTACCGCACCCCAGCTGCGCTGCAGGTTCAAAACGGCGTCGATGCCGAGCTCCAGGTGTGGTTCCATGTGGTTGGTGTAAATCTCCTCGTGCCGTTTTTTGTCTTTCACCCCTCTTTTGTTCAACGGCATATCGGACACCAGCATAATGGAGCCGGTTGGAATCTCATAGTGATATGCAACGGAAAACAGGGTAGCCAGCTCCATTTCGATACCAAGAATCCGTTGCTTGCGCAGATAGTCAACAAAATCTTCATCGAATTCCCACAACCGTCTGTCGGTGGTATAAACGATGCCGCATCGCGGAGCCAGTCCGGCTTTTCGCACGGCACCGATGCAGTACAGGTTCACCGAAGACGCCGGAATGGCCGGAAACTCCGGCGGCAGGTAATGGCGGCTGGTACCCTCCCCGCGGATCGCAGCCGAGGGGATCAGAAAATCGCCCACCGCGAGGGTGTCGTCAATGCCGCCGCACATTCCCAGCATGATCACCGACTTCAGTTGGTCGAGATATGCCAGACAGTTGATCAACAACGCGGCCTGGGGCGATCCGATACCGAAATCGATCATGGTGCAGTTCATCTCGGCTGCGTGTACCACCCGGAAGTTGCCCTCGGAATAGACCCCTTCGGTTTTTTCCTGAAACCGGCGAATGTAAGGCTTAAAATTGGTAATCAACAAATGGTCGCAGAACGTTTCCAGCGAACTGCCGGTGTAACGCTCCAGTGTCTGCCGGATATATTCGTGCTCTTTCAATAGTGCGATCGGCTCCGCAGGTAATATGAGTGCATGGGCTTACGATTGCGCTTCCAAAATGGCAGAATGATCCTTAATCAGGCGGATATTTCTACAGACCGGATATCGGGAACAAGCAAGAAGATGCTTGCCGGCAAACTTGCCCTGGCGTGCCTGGCGCACTTGCAGCGGTGCTCCGCAGTCCGGGCAGTCCCCAAGTGACGAAAGGTCGGATTTCGGTCCGGATGCCTGGGACTCGGCAACGCGGTTTTTGCGACCGGCCATAGAGGGTTGGCTTCCCCAGTCGAGAACCATTGACCGGGTGATCTCGATACGGAGCTCCTGCTCGGAATACTTTTCCTTTATCGGCATGCCGACAACGGGAACCCCCGCGGCTTTCAGGGCCATGTCGATGAACGTCTCGTGCCGGCGCCGGCCGTCCGGCTGATGGGTGTAAGGATCCAGTTGGATAACGCCCAAAATACCGCAGCCGTCTTTTTCACATATGACGAAGTCGACATTCTCCCGTTCGATCCGCTCCCGCGCAGAACCGAGCGCCCGGTCGGGCAGCTCCGGATCCGTGCTGAGGATGTTTGCCAGGCCGACCTTCGCAAAAACAAGGTACCGTTCATCAAGAACCCGCATTAAGGCACTCAGAAGGGACTGCTCGTAGGCAGTGAGCAAGTTCGGCTCCCGGATATAGGGAAAATCAGGGCTTTCCGGCTGGGGTTCTTTGGTAACCTTGCCCGATTTCATCAAATAATACAGCACTAGCAGGGCAACCAGGAAGACACCCAATAAGATGGTGACGATATTCAATTTCCCCCCTCTGGTTGATCCGATGGATCTGTAACAGCGGCCCCGGGCTGCCACCGGCGGATCAACTCCTGCCGAATTTCGAACACGAAAGGTGTCCGCCCGTAAGTTTTGTTCTAAATTATATAATTTCGAGCGGTTAGGGTCAAGATAAAGCTCTGCCGGCCCGTGCGCCAATACGGTCGGCAATTCCATTTTCTGCTGTTTTCCTGGCTCCCGCTGATAGGGGTCAACGAGTGGGGGCACCACCAGGCGGGTTACGGGTATAACGATCCGGTGTTGTAAGACCACCGGGGGTTGTCTACCGTCTGGGAAAAGACATCCACTATGGCTTTCGGCCGGGCAATCCGGCTCTGGCTCTGTTTATCTGCTCGATTCGACAGCCGACTGTCGCCAGCACATGGTATTTTCGTCATGATATCGATCTCAGGCTCGACCGCTGCGAAGGCCCGCTTGACGAAGCCGTCCGGGCCGTATAAAAGACAGGAAGGAATAGGAAAAGAAACCGAAAGGAAAGCGATGTTCACGGCGGAAGAAATTCTGGATATGGCGATTCGAATCGAAAGAAACGGTGAGCAGACTTACCGCGACGCTATCGATAAGGCCGCAAATCCGCGAATGGCATCGCTGCTCGGCTGGATGGCGGATGAAGAAAAGCAGCATGCCGATTTTTTCCTCAACATGAAAGAAAACATCGACGCCGCTGTCAGCAACCCGGTTGCCGATGCATTTGGCCATGAAATCCTGGACAAGCTGCTGGGAAATATGAGCTTTTCATTGGAAGAGGTCGATTTTGGAAAAATCGAGCAAGTAAGAGAACTCATCGCTGTTTTCATCGAGTTCGAAGAGGACACCATACTGTTTTACCAGATGCTGGAATCGTTTCTTCAGAATGATGAGGCCCGGCGGGAGCTGCGTCGGGTGATCGATGAAGAGAACCGCCATATCAGGAAATTGAAGGATTTTCTCGTAAGCGAACCGGAACTGATTCGCACCGGGCTGCCTATGTAGTGCCCGGCGTCCTCCGACCATCCGCTATCCACCCGCATCCCCTATTTTCCCCTCAGCGACGTCTAAAATAAGCAGGGCGGTCTGCCCACAGGAGCAAACCGCCCTCAAGGAGGTAAAGAGATGGTAATATGGCATTATTACCGTTTGTTGCAGACGAACGCCCAGACGGTGCCGCATGCATTACACCCCGGTCGTTTATCTGCCCTTAACGACAGTATAATACCACGTGGTGGTATGTCAAGTATTCTTTCATTGCATAATCGCTCGTTTTCGTTCCGGTGCCAGGGAAACGCACCGGAATTCATTTCGAAAGGATTCTGCACTTCCCCCGGTTGATCCGAATGAAATACACCCCATCCTCGATCTCCAACCGGTCGGAAATTCTCATCAAACATCGCTGGGTGAACTTGACCCGCTCCTCGCCTTTTCGAATGTAGAGCGCATCGTTTTCAATGAAAAGATGCTCCGGCCGCAGGGGAAGATGCTCGCCGGTATTCAGCACCAGAATCAGGTTGGCGGCGCCCCGGATCACGTCGAAGACAAACAGGGCGGTGTCTGCAAACCGGAAATAGACCTTTTCGCGGCGGTCGTCGGTTTCCTGGCAAAGGTAATAACCGCCTTCGTCCCGCTGAATGGCGGCATGGAAATAATCGATGATCTTTTTATGTTCAAACGGACCATGGGCATTGTGCCAGCGTCCATCTCCGTCCAGCCAGAAAACGGCCCTTTCAGGGGGAATCACGACTTCATTCTTCATATCCGCCTTCTCCGCGCACCCGCAGTCCGAAACTTGAAGATTTCCACAACAACCGGTTGCAGGCCTATTCCCGCAGGAACGGGGCATCGCCCCTGCTATGCAATTCGCAACCACCCGCAGCGGAGAGCCTTGCGCAGCAGGTTTGGATATATTCCATCCGGTCAGCTGCGCTTGATGATGCTCCCCAAAACTTGCTGTTCAATGGCACAGCGTGCCCACTGCGGCTCGTTTTTCTGCTTTCCTTCTCGATGCAGATTTATAATCTGTTCGCTGATGCGGCGGGCCCTCGTGTAGCCGGCTTCCATGGCGCTGCGTACCGCCTGCCAATCGCCGGATGCGGCTAACTCCTGAAATGCAGGCGCTACTTCAGAAAATATCTCTTTGGCCAGACCGTCAATGAATGCCGCATAGAGACCGAAAGCGGCGGCATTGCGCTCGGCGATAATATGCTGCAGCGTTCCGTGTTCGTTTGTATCCGCCAACAGGTCCTTGATCGATCGCACCAGCAGTTCAACCGGACTATGGGAATATAGGGCGATCATTTCGCGCCACTCTTCACGCTCGAACACCGCGTCACGTATTTCTCCAATTTCATGATAAATGTAGTTGTCCCGGTGGGCCTCACACACTGCCTCTAGCCCTGGCCGGAGACCATCGCCGGTCTTCGCCTGCAGACCACTGCATTCCAATGCAAATTGAAGCGCAGGCCGGGCCGATTTTTTCAGGTAAAACATTTTATCCCAGAGATGGAGACGCGCAGAATCCTGCCGTAATATCACGCAATGATCCTGGGACAGTGCCGGAATCGTTAACAGATCCCTTGCCAGTTCTTTCCCCACGATGACGACCGCAATGCCGTCAACAAGCTCTTTTCTTTCCAGGTGCGCCAGAAAAAAGGTTGGTTTAAGGCCGTGGGCATATCCGGCTCCGTAATAAAGACCGGCGGGTTCCAGCAAAGCATTGATTGCGGCGGTGTTAAACGGATCAAAGTCTTGCCCCTGTATGGATATCCGAGAAAAGTGGTCATCCGCCAATTTTTCCCATCGCTGTTCCCGGCCTCCGATCCAGTCCAGTATTTCGGGGCTGTCTTTCTCCTCCCAGGGGGGCAGGCCCATCTCCCATTTGAAAAGATCACGCAGTCGCAACGCCAGACCGCAGATGGAATACAGACCGGCGTTTTTGGCGTCTGAAACATCGCAGTTGTGCCGGACCTGACCGGCAATCCGATCCACTTGCACTTTCCAATCCCGTGCGTGTTTTCCCTTTTTCAGATTCGGCATCCGTCTTCGATTTACTCCGGTTGAGATCGGCATGTTTGACAGTAACCATTTTCCTATCGAAAACAACCGACGCATCGTGTTGATGCCGGCAAGCGGTCGACTGCCGCAACCGCTTTGCGGTCACCGTTCAAATTGAGTCCCGAAACCATCCGTGGTATAATTACACGCTGTTGTCGTTTTGCTGCTGCCAATAGAGCGGTCCCTCTCAAGGGCCTTCCCAAACGATCTCAACCGGTGCTATCATTTGAATGATCATACGCTGTTCCGAATGTGGAGTTCAACACCGGATAGATGCCGCTCGGCTCTCCGATCCGGCCCGGATTCTCCGTTGTAGCAAGTGTGGCGAAATTCTGCGTCAGACACCTCCTTCAGAAAACTTGCAGACAACGCCGACGACGCCTGCTAACGGAGCCCGATATTTGCTGATCAGCTGTCCGGACTGTGGAACCAAGTACCGATTCAGCGCCCAGCGACTGAAAGAGGGAAAGTCGCGGTTGCGATGCCGCAAGTGCGGCCGGATCATTTCCCTGCGCCGCAAGCAACCATCCCGATCCCTCAAGATACAGGTCATCCGGACCGATCAGAGGGAAAGCGAAGCATCGGAAACTCGCCAGCCGGTTTTTCAAACCTACAGCGGAAAGCCGGATACCAGGAAAAGAAGGGTCTTTCTTCTGGCATCGGCCGCAACCGGGATGCTTGTCTTGATCGCCACCGGCATATTCTTCGGATACCCGCTGCTTTTCCACAAGGGTCCTCCGGGACACAGCGCCCGTGAAACCCCGTTTCGGGCGGCAAAGTCGACGGAGGGCGTCGGAAAAGAGCCTTTCATCCTACTGGAAGCGGATCTGCCGGCCCTTCGCCGGGAATTGCAAAAGCGCCTTCCCTTTATCATCGACGACCCGAACTGGCGGTTCGCCTCGGCGGTTTTGGCAGTATCCGAAATACAGCGGATGAAACTGCTGCTGTATCCCGATCCTGAAAACCAGATGCTGCCTGTTCTGATCTTGCAGGGCAACGAATCTGCCGATCTGAAAAAGCCGTTGCTTCACAGTGATCCATGGGAACGCATCTTGCTGCCAGCGGAAGGCAATGCATACCGGTTCAACCCCATGGTCCTGGAAACTGCTGCCAAAAGCGGATTTCCAGCCAAATCCTATCGAATCTGGTTTCACCCCGGCTGGGCTGTGTGTGCGCCGCTGAAACAATCACAGCTGTGGGAAGGAGGCACAGAGCGCTGGCATTCTTTGGCGGTTGCCCGATTTGCCGAAGCCCTTGAAAAACCGATCCAACTCGCCGGACTGTCCGTGCGGATCCCGCAGAATCTGCCCCGGGGCTGGACCAATTCGCTGATTCCCGATTCGCTGCGCCGAAGCGATCGAGATTCCAGGCAAGCAATCGCTGCGGCCGCAGACTTCCTGGCCTTGCTGGATCGTTCGATGCAACAGATCGATTCGATGGCCGGTGTGTTTCGATTTCTCGGTGACAAGGGGCGGCAGCTGCAATATGCTCAGCAATTCCGTGAAGGATTCGACGCCATACCTGTTTTCAACCGGCTTCAATCCGGAGAAAACCAAAATGACCATGAGAGCATCGTCGCCACCTTCGGCGAACTTCTTCACCATGATCGACTGAACACGACCATAGAGCTTCACGAAAGTCGACTGACCGTCGGGCTGCAATGGCAGGCAGAAGATGATCAGGCGCTGATGCAAGCTGTGATCGAAGCGGTATTCAGCCCAAAACATGCCCAAAAACCAACCAGGCCATAAATATGCCGGCAACCATCGACCCCCATCCCGGATAGAACGCCGCTTCAAATCGATCGCCACCCTTTCCCGCAAGCTCCTCGTCGGACCCGTTCCCAGCCGCCCCTACTCTGTAATTTACTACCACTTTTCGGCATAAAAAGTAATGCTGTGGGGAAGCGAAAGCCTTGAAAACATCCGGAGCAATCCGATGGCAGCAAGGTATGCGAATTGCCGCCCCTACCGCCGCTTTCCAAACTCCCGGCACGTCCGGGAAACACAATATGCTGTGCCATATTTTCTTTGACATACCATATGTATTAGTTTAGATTGAAATTTCAGAAGAAATCGCGCAGACTTACTTGATCCGCTTTTATTGCACTCGCCCAGATGCAAAGCGCTCAGGGGTATCGAGGTACTGCCTGTGGTTCGTACCGCAAGCTCTTGAAAGTTTGTCAACCGCTTTCCCCTCTCCGGTGTGCAGACAAACCTCGATGCCTACAGCGGGGGTAGCGACCGGCAAATGAGCAAGGTTCAAGCGAATGATGGTTCGCATGTCGTTTCTGGCAGCATGGTTTCGTCATTTTCGTCGGCATGACGGATAGTGATTCAGGAAACGTGCAGATGGGCTCGGGTTCGGCAGAAAAGCAGAAAAGTTTGGTATTGGCGAGTCGATGGTGAGAGAACTTCCCCAAATCGTAAATAAGATCAATACCGCCATCCCCCTTCCCAGTTTGCCCCAACTGTTGTTTAAGTTGATAGAAGTTTGCCGGGACAATTCTCGCAGCGTCGAAGACATCGTTCGCATCGCTCTGCTCGACCCGGCCATTGCAACCAAGCTGATGCGACTTGCCAAAAGCTGGATGCCGGGCGTCACCGGTATTCGAAGTATAGAGAAAGTCATCTCCTTACTGGGTCCGGTTAACATGCGCAAATTGGCGCTCGTTGCGCTGGCGACACCGATCACCAACAACGCCATGCGCCATTCGGCCGTCAAATTGAACCGCTTCTGGCACCATTGTGTTCAATGTGCCGTCCTGGCGCGAAAACTAGCTGAACGACAGGGCAACCTTTCTCCCGGTGACGCGTATCTGGCAGGTCTGATGCATGACATCGGACAGCTGTTGCTGTGGACCAATTTCAAGAAGGAATATGACCCCCTATTTCAAGACCGGGCGACCGATCCAGCACCCGTAGATAAAGAAAACAACCGCATCGGCACCAACCACTGCGAGGCCGGATGGCGCCTGGCGCGCGAAGCCGACCTGCGGCCGATGGTCGCAGATGCCATTCTATATCATCACCGTCCGGTGGCGGAAATCATCCACGCCATGCCGCATGTGCGCGTCGTGTATGCGGCCAATATTATCTACTACCGCCAGCAGGACCCTTATACGCTGGCAGAGGTGCTGCAATCCATCGGTTTGCAGCAAACGCCGGAGCAAATCGGCAGTCTGCTAGCCGAGGCAAATCGCACCGTGGAATCGGTATACCGGTTTTTGGGACTCCGACCGGAGGTTTTTTCCGATTCACAGTTCAGCGAAACGACGGAAGGCTTTCTGCCCATTTATGACTTTCTGAGGGAGTTCAGAGAGCTCTCCATGGTTCATATCGCTGCCGGGGAAATCGATGCACACAGCGATCGAGAAAGCACCCAGAAAGAACTCTGCCTGACACTGCAGATCTTATTCGACATCCTGCCGGTCTGTTTCTTTTACTACAATCCGATACGCAACGTTCTTACAGCTAAATCAACCGCCGGCTGCTCAGCCGACAACCTGATTGACGGAATCGAAATGCCGGTCAAGCCGGGAGCAAGCCTGGCAGCGGCTGCCGTCATCAAAAATGAATTCATCGACTCTTTCGGCTATCTGTCCGGCGAGCTGTTATCCATCGCCGATGAGCAACTGCTACGCCTGCTCGGCACCGAGGGCATGGTCTGTATCCCTCTTGAAAACCGGGGGAAGCAAGTCGGCATCATTGTCGGCGGTATCGACGAGTCGCAATTTCCGGTGCTATCCGAGCAGATTGCACTACTGCGGCAATTTGCCGACAAAGCAGCAACCGCATTGGAAGACAAAAGCAGCGCTCACAAGAATAGCCAGCGCGTCTCAACAGCAAGTGTCATGGATCGAGATGCGGTAAGGCGGGTAATCCATGAAGTCAACAATCCGCTGGGAATCATTAAAAACTATCTGAACATACTCGGCCCCAAAGTGCGTGATATTGGGCAGGGGCAGGAAGAAATCGAGCTGATTCGGGAAGAAATCGATCGAATCCCCGGCATTATCCAACAGCTTACCGCATCGGAGAGACCCGCCGGAGCAGCGGCGGAAATCGTCGACATCAACAATATCCTGTACGATCTGTCAAAGCTGTTGAAAAAATCGGTCCTGGAGCCGTCAAAGATCTCCCTGCATTTTGCGCCCGACCCGCAACTGCCGTCTTTCCCGGGAAACCGGGGAAACCTGGTACAGGTGTTTACCAACTTGTTGAAAAACTCGATCGAGGCCATGCCGGATGGAGGCAACATCTTCATCCACACCGCCTACCGTCAGAATAACACAGGCAATGGCCGGGGGAATATTCTGATTGAAATTCGGGACGACGGCCCGGGAATCCCGGATCCGATCAGACAGCACCTGTTTACACCCGGCAGCAGCTCCAAGGGGCCCGAGAATTTCGGCCTGGGCCTGTCGATCTGCAAGGAAATCATTCACCGTTACAACGGGGAAATTCAGTGTCAAAGCCGTGAAGACAAGGGCACCAGTTTTCAGATTGCCCTGCCGTGCAATACAAACGCAGACAGGACTGAAACGGAGAAAAGCATATGAAACAGCGCCCAGCCGTGCTCGTTGTAGATGATGAGCAGAAGATGTGCCTCAGTGTGAAAACCATGCTGGAAAACCGGGGACTGGACGTGGAAGTAGCCACCTCGGGCAAGACCGCTATGGAAACCATCGGGCAAAAAGAGTTCGACCTGTTTCTGCTGGACATTTTCATCCCGGATATCGACGGTTTCGGCCTGATGGAGCGCATCCTGGCAAAAAGGCCGGAAGCGCCGGTAGTGTTGATGACCGGCGACGCTTCCGTGGATTCAGCCGTACATGCGTTGAAAAGAGGTGCCCACGATTACCTGCGCAAGCCGTTTGAAGCGGAAGACCTGGAAAAAACAATCAATAATGCGCTGCGGCAGCGCAAGCTCCTGGAAAAAACCCGGATTATGGAAGACCGGTTGAAAGTCTCGGAAAAGCGATTCCGTTTCATGATACAAAATTCTCCGGATATGATTTACACACTGGATAAACGCGGAAATTTCACCTTTGTCAACGAAGCGGCCACCGATCTGTTCGGTTACCATACGACCGATCTGATCGGCAAACATTACCGCTCCATCCTCTACGAGGATGACATCGCTCGATCCCGATGGCGCTTCAATGAACGGCGCACCGGCGAACGCGCAACCGCCGGTTTCGAACTCCGCCTGAAACCCGGTCCGCGGATAAAAGCCACGGAGGGCAAGAAACCGGCATATGCCGTCGTCGAACTCAACGCCACCGGGATGTATCGCCGGGAAAGCGCTCGCGGACCTCGCGTCCAGGTGGGCACCTATGGCGTCGCCCGGGATACGACCTATCGAAAAGCATTGGAAACCCAACTGATCCAGGCGAAGAAGATGGAGGCCATCGGCAATCTTGCCGGGGGGCTTGCCCATGACTTCAACAACCTGTTGATGGGCGTGCAGGGCGTCGTGTCGCTCATGCGGCTGAAGATGGAACCCGACAACCCGTTTTTGAAACAGGTGCGAACCATCGAACAGTACGTTCAGGACGGCGCCGGCTTGACAAGGCAGTTGCTCACTCTGGCCAAGGGCGGAGCCCTGGAGATCAAGCCGACCGATGTCAACGAATTGATACGCAAACAAAGTCGCATGTTCGGCCGCACCCGCAAGGAAATCACCATCGCAGAAGATCTGGTACCCGTGGTTCTACCGGTGCTGGCGGATTCCTCCCAGATCGAACAGGTGCTGCTAAACCTGTATGTGAATGCGGGGCACGCCATGCCGGAAGGCGGTCGCATTGCCATCAAAACAGAGAATATATATCTTTCTCATGAGCACATGCTGATCGGTTCCACACACCTAAAGCCCGGCAGGCATGTAAAGATCACCGTGTCTGACACCGGCATCGGGATGGATGAGAAGACTCTGGAGCGCATCTTCGATCCCTTTTTCACCACCAAGCAGTTCGGTAAGGGATCAGGGCTCGGCCTTTACGTGGCCTACGGTATAATAAAAAACCACGGCGGCTTCATCCAAGTGGTCAGCAAACAAAGGGTTGGAACGACCTTTACCATTTACTTGCCGGCTACCGAGCGCAGGACCGCGCGAGTGGAAAAGCCGTCTCTCCAGAAAATCCTGGGACGAGAAACCATTTTGCTGGTGGACGACGAAGAAAAAGTCCTGACGGTCTGCGGCGACAGCATGAAGCTGCTCGGCTACACCGTATATACGGCCGACAGCGGTGACAAAGCGCTTGGGATTTTCTCAAAAAATGCCGAAGCAATCGATGTGGTTGTTCTGGACATGATCATGCCCGGAATCAGCGGAAAGGAAACATACCGGCGTCTGAAGCAGATCGATCCGCAGGTGCGGGTGTTGCTCGCCAGCGGATACGCCATGGAGGGGCAGGCCGAAGAAATACTGAAGGAAGGGTGCGCCGCATTCATTCAGAAACCGTTTAAAATAGAACAACTTTCGCTCACCATTCAGGAAATAATGGACACTTCCTGCCGGATCGGCTGAATCGCGGTAGCATCCCGCATCCGCGAAGACGCATGAAAATGGCGTTAGCTGAATACGACCTGCAAGCAAAGACAACCGCACTTGGGGAAGCTGCCGATTTGTTCCGGGAACCGCACGTTTACAGTGTTCGGGGGAAAGAAAAGGAGAGTCGAGCCAGTGGAAAAGATCAACAAAGTCGACCGGGTGTTAAGCGGGCAGGAAGTCGATTGCCCGCCGGTTTCGCTCTGGTATCACTTCGGTGTCCAGCACGGAAGTGGAAAACAGTTTGCAAACATCACCCTGGAGCAATTCGAATACTATGACTTCGATTTCCTGAAGGTCATGAACGATATCTTCTATCCCCCGCCGGTTGGTCTGAAGGCGGTCGCATCCGAAGATGACCTGCACCGCATCGGTCCGCTGGATATCGAATCGGTCTGGAAGCAACAGTTCATCGCACTGGATCGCATCTCGACGGAACTCAAAGGGCGAGCCTATTTTATCGATACCGTGTTCGATCCCTGGCAAAGCATCCGGAGGGCCATGGCCGGCGAGCATATCCAGGCGCTGATGCAGTCCGCGCCGGATGCCCTGCTCGACGCCCTGGAGGTGGTGACCGACAACTTGATCCACTACTGCAAACAATCGCTGAAGATCGGCTCCGCCGGCATTTTTCTCTCCGTGGCCGCCGGAGCGGAAATCCTCACCCGACAGGAATTTCTCACATTCGTCAAACCCTTCGCGACCCGGCTACTGGAGGCGGTCGCCGATCGGGCGAAAATGAACACGGTCCATGTTCATGGGGAAACACTTTTTTTCGATGATGCGATCGATTTCCCCGCTGCCATCTTCAGCTGGTGGGATCGCGGACCGAAAGGTCCTTCTCTTCAGTGGGTAAAGGAGAGGATTTCCGGCTGCGTGATGGGGGGAATAGACCAGACGATCGTCAGTCGCAGGACACCGGCATTTCTGAAACAGCACGCGGCCGAGGGAATCGGGATGGGAGGCCGCACGCGCTTTCTGCTGGCCGGGGGCTGCACTATCGACAGCTGGGTCTACCCCGAATCGATCCATTCGATTGTGGCCGCGGCGCGGGAGGGATGCTAACCGATGAAGCTGTGTCAGACCTGCGGACAACTTCTGGCCGAAGAAATTTCCAGCTGCCCATCGTGCGGCGATGAAGTGGTTGAAGGTCGCAAGACCATCGACGACTACCGGATCGAAGAAATTCTGCACGAGGGGTATTCCAGCATTCTGTGCCGGGCCGTTAAGGAGGGGGCAACACAGCCGGTTGTTATTCGGATCTTCACGCCGCAATCAGGCGTGGACGAACGCATTGCTGAACGACTTGCCCAGGAACTGGATGTACTGCGCACACTCCCCGAAGACTATTTCGTCCGTCATTACGAAATCCGCAAATCTTCAGACGGCCTGTGGTATCGCGTCAGTGAGTGGCTTGACGCCATCAACTGGGGCACGCTGCTGGCTTCCGGCCGGCTGCAGGACCTGCAGGTCGCATTTCGGCTTTTTGCCAGAATCGCTCGCATTCTCGATGGCCTGCACCGTACCGGACACTTTATTCCCCACCTGATCCTCGATGATATCATCGTCTTCGAGGGGAAAAACCGGCGTCTGGAAGTGAAAATCGATTACAAACTGTCCCGGTTTCTCAATCCAGAACTCGATCGTCCGGGACCGATGCTGAAGAAACTTCTCAAAAGCCACCCTGATATCCTCAATCGGCGTCCCCTGGACTTCAGAAGCGACATCTGGTCTTTGGGCAAGATTTTCATGGAACTGCTCACCGCCGACCACGAAAGCGCGGTTTTCAGTGCTCCCATCATTGACGAACTGGAATTGCCTCCGGACGCGGAAGTTTTGTTTAAAATCATGTTGGCGGACGACCCCAGCCTTCGGCCCCAATCCATGGCGGAAGTGTATGAAACCCTTGACCGTATTCACGATAAAGACCTTGCGGCCGCTACGCAACGACGCTTTCGGCCGACCCTGTCCTGGGTCCGGGAAGTCCGGGGGCTCAGGCGCTGGCTTCTGCTGGTGGCCGGCGGGCTGATTCTGGTGACCGCCATTGGATTGGCCTCCTGGCTTCATTTCGCACCCACGCTGCGTGACAGCGAAAGCCGGCTGGCCGGCTATGCCAATCGTTACGCCGGATCGGTTGGATTCGTCCTGGTGGAGTACTGGGTAAAAGACGAGCGACAAATCTACTACCGCGGTCGCAGCGAAGGTACCGCCTTTCTGGTAGATGCCCAGGGTTATGTGCTGACCAACCGTCACGTGGCTTGTCCCTGGCTGACAGACCAGAACATCTACGTTCTGCTCCACCGGCTCGGACCGCACCCACTGCAGTTGGAATACAGAGCATTTCTCTGGTTTGAAGGCCAACAGGCCTTCAAGCGGGTACCGGAGCTTTCCTCCAGCGAACAGTTGGATGATGTCTATCACCTGGACCGCGCATACAGCACCCGCGGAAAGCGGCAGCTGCAGATTTTAGGAGTGGCCCGAGCTCCGAGCAGCACCAGGGAAAGGATTACATCTCCCCTGCAGGACGATTTCGCCGTACTGAAAATCGATCCGGTCCCGGCCGGCCTGACACCCCTGCCCCTGGACGAAAGAAGTGATCCGTCCGATATTCCGAAGCTGTTGCCGGTAATCGCACTGGGATTTCCTCTGGGCAGCAGCACCCAGGGCGCAACGGTCAATGTTAGTGTGACCCGCGGGCATGTCAGGCGCACGTTCGAAAACTTTCTGCAGGTAGACACCTCTCTTTACCGTGGCAACAGCGGTGGACCGGTTATCGACCTGCACGGCAAGGTTATCGGTATCGCTTCCAGCGTAGCAGTCGAATGGGCCACGGCGCCGATTCCCGTGGCCACACCGCTTTCGGATCTTGGCATGGTGCTGCCGATATCCAAAGCCGCCGGTTTTTTGCGGGAAATCATGGCCGGCCGGCCCAAATGGAACGGCGTGCTGGATTTGTCCATTGACGTAAAGCTGAAGCGAATCATCGAGGCAGCCGACCGCCGGCAATGGGCGCAAGCGCTGCAGGCGGCTGAGGATGAACTGCTGACCAGCCAGGACCCCTCGCTGGTAATGGCATCGGCTATTATGCACCTTTGCACAGCGGATCTGAGCGGGGCTAGGCAGCGCTTCACCCAGGCCCGATCCATGGACTCTACCAACGGCCTGGCGCTGTTTATGCTGTATCTGATTGATTGGATGGAATCCCGGCCCGGCAACGGCGACTATCGCAGGGAACTGCTGACGCTTGACTGGCGGTCTGTCCATGAATTCTACGGCTATATGACCCGGATACTGGAAGGGCAAATACTCTTGCCGGCAGACCCGCAAAGCGGCTATAACCCCCGCGAAAAAAGCTGGCTGAATTACATCGCGGGTCTGCAGGCCGAAAAACGGGGAGTGCTGGCCGAAGCGGAGACCAGCCTGCAGTCGGCTATACTGGCAGCCGACGGCAGCAGCTGGATTTACTACCTGGCATTGTCGGCTCTCGATCAGGTTCGCGAACATCGGCTGGCCCTGCTGCCGCCCGCAGATCGAAAGGCATATACAACAACCGTCGAAGATTTCGAACAGCGCCATGTTGCCGCAAGGAAGAAGCGCCTGGAGGAGCAGGAAAATCTGTCGGTGCTGACAGCCCGATTCAACCAAAAATCGACCCCCCTGGAAGAAAGGATGGAGTTGCTGCTGCAGCTCCGCCGGGCCGATCCAGGCAACCGGGACCTGGTGGCCGCTCAGGTTTTTGTAGATCTGATGGGAGAGTTGTGGGATCAGGGGTTGGAAACCGCTCGCGCGTATCTGGCATTTCAAGGGCGGGAGAATCGAGGGCGTTTGCAAATCGGGCTGCTGGTACCTGAAATTCTTCACAAAATGGGAAAAGCCGAAGAAGCGCAGGTGGAGTTGGACCGGTTCCAAAAACGAACCCGTGACCGCTGGTACCGGCAGGTTGCCGGTACGCTTCAGGGTACAATGAAAGAGTCGGCCCTGCTGGAGGCAGCTGCGGCAAGTCCCGAGTGCGTGCTTACAGCCCGCACTGCTTTAGGATTCTGGGCAGAGGGTTCCGGAGATCAAAACAGCGCCGTGCTGCATTACAGGGAAGCGCTTGGATCCTACATGGACGAGATGTTCGAGTACGAGTTTGCCGTCCGCCGCATTCAGTCTCTGCGCCAATCCAGACAGCAGTGATCGTCGGTGCTGCGAACCGACGCGACACTGGCATAGAAGCTAGCCCGCTTCCATATCGAATTCCTCGAATCCAAACCAGTAGCCAGTGCGACCAACGTGATCGAGCTCAAATTGCACGGCCTCGATGTGGTTGTTCTCGATTTCCAAAAAACGACTGAACATCTGCCTTGCGTCGTCTGCAAGCTGCTGCACCATTCGCCGGTAAAAATCGCTGGTTTCTATCTCCGCCTGTAAGGCCTTGCTGAGCATCTGCTGTCTGAGGCCACGGTGATCGCCTTCCACCCGGGACTTAATTTTGTCAGCCTCCCTGCGAATGCGGCTGGCGGAAGGGATGGCGGACTCGAGGGTTTCAACCGTTATTCGACCGGTGCTGCGCCACTGCCCGAGCTTCTGCTGCAGGTAGTCGACATGGCGCTGCTCGTCGTCGGCCAATTGCTGAAAGATCTTTTTCCCGGCAGGATCGTCGGTTGCCGCAACGCTCTCTAGATAGATATCCCGAATCCTGCCCTCATAATCCAGGGCTGTCTTAATGGCCTCTTCAAGGGTCATGTCCGCCTCCATAAAAATTTTTCGAATCACCGGAACATTCGTAACGGTTTCTGAAGGTAATATCCCGGCCGGGAAACTGCAACACTCTTTTTCGACCCTGGTTTATGAAAATGCTTCATTGTCACGTTTTGTCCTCGAACGGCAGCTTGGTTCTCCCACAGCGCAAGGCCATCCAAAGACGGCTTGACGCTAGAGCAGCTGGTCCAGCTGTTCCTCCGGCACCTGGATGGCCACCACTTCCCCCCGGACGCAGACCTGGCCTCCGGCGTGCAGCTCCGATGTCACCACCACCTTGCGACCCTTGATCTCTTTGACCCTGGATCTTACCACCAGTGTCGTATCGATGGGTGTCGGCTTTAGGAATTCGACGTGCAGGGATCCGGTCACAAACCGCAGGGGCGGAGAGGTGTCCATCTTCCGGCCTTCAGCCCGGTAAGCGGCAGCAGATGCGGTGCCGGTGCCGTGGCAATCGATCAGCGAAGCGATCAGGCCGCCGTAGACGCAGCCCGGAAAAGCTGTGTGATAGGACTTCGGCGTATACTCGCACACGCTTTCGTCCCCGTCCCAGTAACTTTTAAAATGCAAGCCCCTGGGATTCAGCCGCCCGCATCCGTAACAATGACTCAACTGATCCGGATAGAAATCCTGAAATGCTTTCTGTTTCATCCCAACATCCTTTCTTGTGTGTCTCTTCGCCTTTTTTCCGCTCAGGCCAATTTGTCCTATGTTGTCGGATCGTATTCGATTTTTCCCGTTCAGGCAACATCCCGTTTGCGTCGACTTTTTGATAGACACCATGATCTCAGGGTTTTTCGTGGACGTTGAAGATAAACTGTTGTATCTATCAAGAAAACGGCTCACCGGTATGCCGCCCGGCCACAGCTTACATGCAGGCACAGCCGCAAACGATAGGACCAGGGAGACACCTCGCGGCACGAAGAAGATGCGGCCATGCCCAAGTGCCGGTAAAACCGGCACCGGCATAACAAACGAAATATCGATGAGAAATCAAATGAACTACCCGGAATTTCAAGACAAAATTATTCTTCTCTACCTGTTTAACCGGCCCGATGATCATAACGTCGTCCTGCAAAACGCCTCGTTAGAAGATCAGGCCGGCAGGATGTTCATCGTGGGGGTTTTTGCAGAAGGCACAACCGCCAACGATTGGGCGACCGGGGTTCGGACAGCTGTCGCCTGGGACAGCGTTGAGCAGTATCTGGTTTTCGATACCATCGAAAACTATTTCGAGCGGATTTCGGTAGGCTGGGAAAACAAGACCGTCCAGTGAAAAGCCCCGGGCAAGGTCGATTCGTTTTGACAACACCAGGTTCATAACTTATACTGCTCACCGGTCCCAACCGCGGTGGTTTCTTTTTCTGATCTGTTGTGCATGCGCGGTTTCGTCCTCCCCTGACCGCTGCTCCTTAGAGCTTGCCTACGCTGCCCTGGCCTTGACCTTCAGCGCTTCACTGCGCTTTTTACCTTTTACCTGTTGACGGGATCGGATGGAGAGATGAGGCGATGCGCATCGTCCTTTTGTACCCGCCACCATGGAAAATCCCGTTATCCGGCCACCCCCCGTACCCCTCGGGAGAAGGGGCTCCGGAAGGAGTCGACCCGGATGCACTGCTGGGCAGCGATTTGATACAGGCCCCCTACGGCCTGCTTTCTCTGGCTGCTCAGGCAATCCAGGCCGGTCACAATGTAACCGTTCTCAACATTTCCAACTTTCCCTGGCCTGCCGTAGAGTTGCTGGCTGCACACTTGAATGCCGACCTTTACGGATTATCCTGCCTGACCGCCAATCGACGCGGCGCCGCCATGACCGCGGAACTTTTCCGCAGCTTTCATCCCGATGCCCACATCACCGTCGGCGGTCCTCATGTATCGGCCCTGCCGCTGGAAACCCTGGCGCACTGCGATGCAATCAACACCATCGTCATCGGAGAAGGAGAGCAGCCCTTCCTTCAAATTCTCCAGCGCCTTGAACACCGCGGGTTGGTGGAAGACATGCCGGGGCTGGCGTGGCGGACTTCCGGCGGCTGCCGTTTGCACCCGCCGGCTGCATTCATCGAAAACCTGGACACCCTGGCTCCACCCACCGATTTCTTTCGGCTGCGCACGCTGTTGACCTCACGCGGATGCCCGATGAGCTGCACCTACTGCTGCAGCAACCTGATGTGGGGCCGGCGGCTGCGGCAGCATTCCGTAGAATACGTGCTCGACATGATCGAAACTTGTATCGACGAATACGGCCAGCGAATCATTTCCATCAAGGACGACACGTTTACCATAAACCCGCAACGGGTACTGGCCATCTGCGAGGGTATCCGCAGCCGCAAGCTTGATTTCATGTGGAGCTGCGAGACACGGGCCGATTGCCTCGATGAGGAGATGCTTTGCGCCATGCGGGCAGCCGGCTGCAAACGGATCAGTTTGGGAGTGGAATCGGCCTCCGAGAGGATCCTGCAAAACGTCCGCAAGCGCGTCACTCCCGATCAGGTTCTCCAGGCCACAAGGGCGGCCAAGAAGTTCGGCCTTCAGGTGCGCTTCTACATGATGGCCGGCAACCGGGGGGAGACACTAAAAACTTTTCAACAAAGCATGGATTTCATCGAGACGGCAAAACCGAACCAGTTTGTGTTCTCCCAGCTGCATCTATATCCCGGCACAGAGGAATTTGGTTTGTTCGAACAGTCCGGGACGGTTTCAAAAGACCTTTTCTTCGACCAGGACTTTCTCTGCCTGACATGCTTTGCCGGATCCCGCAAGGATGCGTCGGAGATCACCGCGCAGATCAAGAAGCTGGAAGGTACGCAGAACTATTGGGACTACAGTGCCGCTGACTGTGCCAGTGCGATGGAACGACTTCCCCCGCAACATTTCCTGCATATGGATCTGTGTGCCGCATACCTGCGGGAAAAAAAGCCGGATCTGGCCGAGCAGCAGTTGCAGCAGGCTGTCGATATGGGATATTTTCTTCCAGGGCTGGTCAACAACCACCGGGCCTGCATTGCGGCCTTGCGCGGAGATTATAAGGCGGCGCGGGCTTCTCTGGAAGCGGCCGTCCGGTGTTACCCTCACCACGTGGTTCTCCGGAACCTGCAATGCTTGCGGAACTGGATGGCGGGCGAAAGTGCGGACAATTGTCGGCCGCCGCAGCTGGCAGCAGATCGGGGCTTCGAAACCGCCTGCGTCTGGAAACAGCCGGAATTCCCGGATCCGTTGAATCTGCACCTGCAGCTCGATGAAGCCGCAGTTGAGGCGTGACGGATACGGAGAGTCATTTCGGGAAGGGTTTTACTTCAAACGAATTGCCTTAATAATCGCCACCGGCTGGAGCGGCACATCGCGATGACCTTTGGATACACCGGTCTTTACCCCGGAAATCGCGTCAACGGTCTCCATCCCCCGGACAACCCGCCCGAACACCGCATACCCCCAACCCCGAGGATCTTTGCCCCTGAAATTCAGAAAGTCGTTGTCCACCGTGTTGATGAAAAACTGAGCGGTAGCGCTGTGCGGGTCCGGTGTGCGGGCCATGGCCACCGTTCCGCGTTCGTTTTTGATGCGATTGTCGGCCTCGTTTGGAACCGGCGGCCGGGTGGGCTGTTGCTTCATCTCAGCCGTAAATCCGCCGCCCTGAATCATGAATCCGGGGATAACACGGTGGAAGATGGTCCCATCATAAAAACCGGCATCAACGTAAGCCAGAAAGTTGGCGGTGGTCTGCGGCGCCCGATCCGGATAAAGTTCTAAAACGATAACCCCCATCGATGTCTTCAATTCCACCCGGGGATGCAGCGCACTTTTTTCCGCACCCTGAACCGCTGTACACACCACCACCAATGCCAGCAACCAGCCGAACACCCATTTAGTCACACCGCGCCTCCCTGTCTGTTCTCCTGCTCATTTCCGGACCGGTTCATCACGTGCAGCCGCAAGCCCCCGCAATTGCACCAAGGTCTAACCCGGCTGAAAAGAGGTCTGGGATATCCCCGGACCGCAATACCCGCTTTGCTGCACAACCGGACATCAATTGGCCGTCACCTCAAACAACCGGCGATACTCGCCGTAACCGCTGTCTTCGAGCTCTTCCCTGGGCACGAATCGCAAAGAGGCCGAATTTATGCAGTATCGCAGTCCCATGGGCGGCGGCCCGTCCGGGAACACGTGCCCGAGGTGAGAATCCGCATACCGACTGCGCACTTCGGTCCGCACCATTAGAAAACTGCGATCGGTCTTTTCCACAATGTGCCCCTTTTCCAGCGGTCGTGTAAAACTGGGCCAGCCGGTTCCCGACTCGAACTTGTCGGTGGAACTGAATAGCGGCTCACCGGAAACAACGTCCACGTATATTCCTTCTTTCTTGTTGTCCCAGAATTCATTCTGAAAAGGCGGCTCGGTTCCGTCCTGCTGTGTCACCCGATATTGCAGCGGGGTCAGTTTTTTCTGCAACACCTCATCCGCCGGCCGGCTGTAGGTCTTGTCAGCCGCAGATTTCATGACGGCCGTCTCCGGCTCTTCCCAGGTGCTGTTGAGAAACTGATCTCTACCGGATCCATACCGGTAATACCGGTAGCGCAGGGGATGATTGCGGTAGTAATCCTGATGGTAATCTTCCGCAGGATAGAATTTGGTGGCCTCCACGATCTCCGTCACGATGGGCTTGTCGAATCGGCCGCTGCGTCCCAACTCCTCCTTGGAGGCCTCCGCCTCCCGCTTCTGATTATCGTTATGGTAAAAAATGGCGCTTCGGTACTGACTTCCACGATCAACGAACTGACCGCCGGGATCGGTGGGGTCGACATTCCGCCAGAACACGTCGAGAAGTTGGCGGTAGGTGATCTTTGAAGGGTCGTAGACCACCTGCACCGCTTCGGCATGCCCGGTCCCGCCGGCGGACACTTCCTGGTAGGTCGGATCCGGTTTGCTGCCGCCGATGTAGCCGGAAATGGCTTCGACAACCCCTTCGACTTTCTCGAAATCAGATTCAGTGCACCAGAAGCAGCCCCCCGCGAAGGTGGCTTTATCCAGCTTGTTGTTTTCCTTGTTCATCGTGTTGCTCGCTGTCATTGCGTGGGTAGAGGGAAGAAGTATCATCGAACAAATGAAAAACAATATCCATAAACGCTTTGTATTGGTTTTCATGATTATCACCTGATGACGTTAACATTGAATAGAGCCTATGCTCGGCAGCTGCGCCTTTTGTGTCGCGGATGCGACTGGCTGCAAATCAACTGCCTGTAAGATAACTGGATAACCATTTTTCCGACAAAGTCAAAACCGGGGGAACCGGACCGTCTCAAGTTTGACAACTATCGACGGCTATTTTACAATTAGCAGGGTTGTATATGCCGGTTCGTAGAAGGATCCGGAAAGCCATAGCGGATCCGGAAACGGTTGCCGACAGATGCCGCAATGGGCACTTTGGCGATAACTATCTGAAATTATAAGTTCTCTAATAACAGTTCCAACCGTGCTCGCAAGTTTCGATGCTCCCCGTTGCAGAAGATAGAGGTGGTTTTGAATTACGCACCGCTTTTCAATCCACAGACGGTTGCCGTTGTCGGTGTTTCACTGTCCAACGACCGACATCCAGCCAATGTCATTTATAACAAGCTGCACCTGAGATATCCGGTCAAGGTGTATCCGGTGAACCCCCACGGAGGCATGCTTCATCACGACAAAGTCCACCGTGATATATCCGAAATTCCGGTGAAAATCGACCTGGCGGTCATTGCGGTTCGAGCCGAACACGTCCCCGGGATCCTTGAAAGCTGCATCCGCAGCAAGGTGGGGGGGGCGACCATCATATCGGGGGGGTTTGCAGAAAGCGGTCGCCCGGATCTGCAAAACCGACTGGTGGAACTGGCCGGTGCTTCCCGTTTCCCTTTTATCGGCCCAAATTGCCTGGGGATTTACGTGCCCAACCGTTTTGACACCTTTTTTCTTCCCGGTGAAAGGCTCATTCGACCGGATCCCGGCAATGTTGCCATCGTCAGCCAGAGCGGGGGAGTGCTGGTGGATCAACTGGTCAAGTTTGCCGAACAAGGAGTGGGATTGTCTCTGGCAGTGAGCATCGGAAACAAGGCCCAGATAAGGGAAATCGACCTGCTGACCTACCTGGCCGCAGAAAGCGATACCCGCGTAATCGCCTTTTACATCGAGGGTTTCGAAAAAAATGAGGGGCGACGCTTCGTTCAAGCAGCCACAGAAATTTCCAAGCCGATCGTTGTTCTGAAGGCCGGCAAGACTGCCGAGGGCAGCCGGGCGGCCAGCAGCCATACCGCCTCTCTGGCCGGAGACTATCGGGTATTTTCCGAAATTGCAGCCCAGCACGGCATTATAGAAGCCCGCAACGAATACGAGATGGTATCCTTTTGTGAGTCGCTGAGCTGCTATCAAAAA
Source organism: Deltaproteobacteria bacterium SG8_13 (assembly GCA_001303025.1). GTDB lineage: Bacteria > Desulfobacterota > Desulfobacteria > Desulfobacterales > SG8-13 > SG8-13. The sequence goes on along the minus strand of LJNK01000013.1, from coordinate 23,393 downwards.
TCGATCACGGGCAAGATCGGCATCATCACGGTCAGTGGCGGGCATGGGGTTCTGTCAACTGATGCCTGTGCCGAGCACGGACTGCAAGTCCCCCGCCTTTCGGAGCACTGGCAGAAAGAGATCCGCAATTACCTCTCACCGAGCGTTCAACCGATCGCCTCCCTGGCCAACCCCATCGACCTGACTGGCAGCGCAAAGGATGACGATTTTATCGCTGCAGCACGCGCTTTGAGCCAGACACCGGAAATTGATTGCGTGATCATGTTGCTGCTGCCGTATTCTCCGGGCATTACTTCGGATCTGGGAGCACAGCTAAGCTATGTCTATCAGCAAGAGGGCAAACCCCTGGTTGCATACGTTCCGCATCAGGAAAAATACCGCATGCTGATTGAAGGCTTCGAACTGAATAATGTGCCGGTAGCCGCCTCTATCGAAGGGGCGGTCATGATGGCCGAAGCATTGCGAAGGTGCCCGGTATGTTGACCGATGAAATGAAGGCCATTCTCGATGACGCCCGGAAACAGGGCTGGGTCCTGGAGCCGGAGGCCAAGCGCCTGTTGTCGCTGGCCGGCATCGATGTACCGCGGTTTGTCTGGGTCCACGACAAAGACCAGGCCCTTCAGGCGGCCGAAAGGGCGGGCTTTCCAATCGCCGTCAAGGTGGTATCGCCGGACATCTTGCACAAGTCGGATGCAGGCGGTGTGGCGGTTGGCGTCAGCGATGCCGCCGAGTTGTCAGACGTGGTGGCCAGATTCCGCTCTTTGCCCGGTTTTGCCGGCGTGATCGTCGAACCAATGGTTGCCGGCATCGAATTGATCGTAGGCGGAAAAGTCGACTACCAGTTCGGCCCGATTGTTTTACTGGGCATCGGTGGTACCGGGGTTGAAATCTACCAGGACATTGCCGTGCGGATGGCCCCCTTGTCGGAAAACGATGCCCGCTCGATGCCAGCCGGCCTTAAAGGCGGCAAGCTGCTGGAGGGCTATCGGGGATCCAGACCGGTCAACATGGATCGCTTGGCGCAACTGCTGATCCGGTTTTCAACCTTACTGTCGGCAATGGCCGATCGGGTTGAATCGATCGACCTGAACCCGGTCATGTGCACGGAAACAGACTGCATCGTTGCAGATGCTCGAATCCTGCTGGCTGCGGCAGACGCACACTCGTAACAGAGAAACGATGGACAATTCTATACAAAAACTGATTTCGGCCTTACTGATATTTGCAGCCGGAGTTTATACGGCGCATTACCTGGGCCTGATGCACAGCGCCACGAGCCCGGCAATAAGCCGGGAAAGACCGCTGCCCGAGATCACCGTCTCACCGGTGGAGTATTGGACTCTGCCCGAGACACTGACGCTCTGTGGAGAACGGATTCCGCTGGAGGATCGCCACACCTGGGAAATGCTGGATCGAGAGTTCCACATTACCCTGTGGGATCGCGCCCAGGTGGTCATGTATCTAAAACGGGCGGGGCGCTATTTCAACACCATATCCAAAAAACTGGCCGCAGCGGGAATGCCGGACGACCTGAAGTACCTGGCGGTAGCCGAAAGTGCACTGATCACCTACAGCCGGTCGGACAAAGGCGCCCGGGGTCCCTGGCAGTTTATGGTTCTGGCGGCAAGGAGCAACGGTCTGCGTCGAAACGGAGCCATCGATGAACGGTTGAATTTCGAACGATCCACCGACGCAGCCATTCGAAACCTGAAACGGTTGTACGAAAAATTCGGCTCATGGTCGCTGGCCATGGCCGCCTACAACGGCGGTGAAACCCGGCTGCGCAAGGCCATCGAAGAACAAAACACTTCCGATTACTTTCGTCTGAACCTGCCGATCGAAACCGAACGATACCTGTTCCGCATTGCAGCCATCAAGATCATCATGGAAAACTCCGAAAGGTACGGCTACACGCTAACAAAGGAAGAGCTCTACCGACCCATCCGAACCGACGCCGTTCACATCCGATTGAACGGCTCTTTGGATCTGGGGGAATTGGCAGCAGCTGTCGGCACCGATTTCAAGGAAATAAAGGAGCGGAATCCACAGTTTTTACGGGATTACATACCGCCCGGGGAGCACACGCTGTTCGTACCGGCCGGCAGCGGCATGTCGGCGGTGGCCTATCTGAGCGGCAAAAGCGAGAAGGTACAACGCGCGAAACTGGTGAGATCGGAGCGAAAAGTCGTCGATCGCCACTAAGACGGCGGTTTCAATTGCTTACCGGCGCCTGGCAGGAGACGATGGAGATACAGGAGGGCGAAGCTGAGGGCTATTTCCTCTTCAGATAAACCGACATCGCACCCAGCACCGCTTCCACGGCCACTTGGAGGTCTGCCGTCCCGGTATTCAACACCATGTCGTAGCAAAGCGGATCGTTGATATCGGCATGAAAGAACTGCCGGATGAACGCGGACCGGCGAGATTCCCTCTGCACGATTCTGCGCCGGGCCTCATCCCGGGAACAGTTGAAGACCCTGGCGATGTTGCGGGTCCGCTGATCCAGCAACTACCCTTACGCTGAATCGTTTTTCCGCCGGCAGAATAAAATTCGCACCCCGGCCTACGATCACCGCCCTGCCGTGCTCGGCAATCGAGTTGATCACCTCCATCAGGTGCATCAGATAATCATCGGGATACAGGTAATGCTTTTTGACCAGCAGCGCAATGAAATCGCTGATACCCGATAACCGCTCCTTTTCCACCGACTCCACAACGGCTGCACTCGTTTTCACGCTGCTGGCGATTTCCTTGATGATTTTTCTGTGGAAGTAATCGAAATCAAGTCTTTTCGCCAGTGTTTCGGCAACCAGGCTGCCACCGCTTCCCGGTTGCATGCTCACGGTAATTACCGAAATGCGGGAGGAGGGCCCTGCAGCGTTTTTGGAGCTGCGCTGTTTCCATCTATCCAGTTGCGCCTTGACCAGCTGTTCCAACGATTTTGCGGGTTGTTGGTTCATCAATCAGACCCTCTCAGATCACCCATCACGAGGTCGCACGTTCTATAAGCTTTTCCACAAGTTTATGGTTGTCTTCGGCGGTAATCTTTCCGGGCAGAATTTCCATGGCCTTTTCTACGGCCCGGTCGATGATTTCTTCACGAATTTTTTGTTTGGCCTTGCGCAGCTGGTTATTGATTTGATCTCTAGTTGATTCCATCAGGACCCGGCTTTCACGGTGCGCTTCATCGATGATGGCTTGCTTGCGGCTGCGCCCCTGCGCAACGATGCGCTCTTTGATCTGAATATAGCGCGATTCGCTATCTTCAATCTGCTGGCGCATCTCATCGACCTTTTGCAACACGGCCTCTTTTTCTTCCTCCAGTCGCCGAAGTTCGTAGGCGATTTCCTCTTTTCTGCCGGTGAGAAAATTCATCAAAGGCCGTCGGCCGAACTTTACGATGATGGCCGCCAGAATGAGAAAATTCACCCAACGCATCACCAGGTCGTAGGTGGTTCGCCAGCTGCCGCCGCTGTCAGCCGCCATAACTTCCGGCGCTAGCCCGAACACCGAAAAATATACGAAGAGCAGCAGCCATGAAAAAGGGATGTTGTTCAATCCTGATTTCACGAAACCGGCCTCCGGTCTAATATCTTTTCTACAATCCGCGTTGCCACCGTTTCAGACTCCGCCTGCAAACCCTTGCGCGCATCGAGGATCAGGGACGAGATTTCAGCTTCGGCTTTGCGTCGCAATCCATCGACATCGTTTCGGGCCGCCGAAACGATGTCATGTGCCTGCTGGCTGCCGTCCTCTTCCAGTTTGGCCCGAAGGTCGTTGGCGGCTTTCAAAACCTCGGTTTCTCTGCTCCGGATCTGTCGAAGACTTTCCTCCAGCTCGGCCTGCGCATCCGTCATCTCCTGTTGGATGTCCGCCACCATATCCTGCCGCTGCTGCATAACGTCGCGCAAGGGACGAATCATGATCCGATGGAAAATGAACAGAAAGATCAGAAACGAAACGAGCTGCACCAGAAAGGTTTCGTTAATGCTGATCAAAGCAATGTTGCTGACAATCTGCATCTTTTCGCTCCCGCGTGCGGGCTGGCCCCGGCGCTTCCGACCACCGCCGGTCGACTGATTCCGATGAAATTACGTAATATCAACCGGTTGGAACCGACACCGGCTACACTACAAAAAGCAGCAGGAGTGCGATCACCAGTGAGTAAATACCGGTCGATTCGGATACGGCCTGGCCGACCAGCATCGTGCGGGTCAGCAGGCCCGCTTCCCGTGGATTTTTTCCGATGGCCTCACAAGCCTTGGCTGCCACCATCCCTTCCCCGACTCCAGGACCGATCGCTCCGAGTCCCATCGATAATCCGGCACCAATGAAAGCCGCCGCTTTTACCAGATCCGCGCCTTCGATCGCCATTGTTTTCCTCCTTTATTTACACTACGAATATTAATATCAAACTGATGACCATGGCATAGATGGCTGTAGATTGTGAGACCGCCTGGCCAACGAGCATGGTGCGCATCAAATCGCCGGCATGTTCCGTATTGCGGGCAACCCAGCGAACCGCGCCTTCCGCTGCCATCCCGTTGCCGATCCCCGGACCGATGCCGCCGAATCCCGTGCTGAGCCCCGCCGCAAGCAGGGCCATTGACGCACTGAGTGCGGTCGACTCGGGAAACGATTTAAACAGCAGCACGAAGCTCACCAGCAACCCGAAAATGGACGGGGTCTGGGCCACGGCCTGTCCCACCAGCATGATCGTTGTAACATTGCCGACCGATTCCGGTTGCCTGGCAATACCCTCGCAGCTGGCACCGGCCGCCAACCCGCCACCGTAACCGGACCCAATGGCCGCCAATCCCGTACTTACTCCGGCACCGATCAGCGCAGCCCAGGTGGGAAACGTGGGCGCTTTCCCGAAATCCATAAATATCAGCATCAGGGCCACCACCATCGAAAATATCGCCGGAGTCTGACAGACAGCCGAGCCGATGAGCATGTTGGTTGTCAACCGGGACGTGGCGGCGGGTTGACGGGAAATGCCCGAACAGGCATTGCCGCCCGGAAAGCCGGAGCCGACTCCCGAGCCGATTGCACCGAACCCCATGCACAGACCGGCTCCGAAAAGCGCGGCCGCTTTCAGTTCGCCGGCGGAGGGAGTCTCGAGAAAGAGCAGCAGGATGGCAATTACCAGGGCGAAGATGGAAGCGGATTCGGCCACGGCCTGCCCCACCAGCATGTTCTTGAAGATATCCCCGGAAATTTTGGGATTGCGCGAAACGGCCATGTTGGCCTCCGCCGCCGTATACCCTTCCCCGATGGCCGCCCCGACTGCGCCGAGACCCATGGCAATCCCGCCCCCGATGTAGGCGCTGAGTCGTATGATGGGTTCGAAATCGGTCGCCATGTTCATTTCACCTGCACAGAGATGTAAACCACTGTCAGCATCGTAAAAACAAACGCTTGGATGGTGCCTACAAAGAGCCCGAAGAAAGCGTTGAGCAGCGGCGGCAAGACAACATTGTACGTCAGGTAGGAGACCACCAGGATGATGATCGATCCGCCCATGATGTTTCCGAAAAGCCGGAAGGAGATGGAGACAATTTTGGCAAGCTCACCGATCAGATTCAGGGGCATCATGAAAAAGATCGGTTGGAAATACTCCATTATATATGCCTTGAAACCCTTCGATTTGATTCCGGCATAGTGTGCGATGGCAAAACCCATCACTCCCAGGCTCAGCGGTGTGTTCAAATCCTTGGTCGGCTCCTGCAGGTAAGGAATCAACCCCAACCAGTTGGAAAGCAGCAGAAACAGGAACAGGGACACGATGAGCGGCCCGTAGGTTTTTGCCATTTCTCTGTCCAGGGCATCCTCGGTGAGATGGTAGAACTGTTCGACGAACACCTCCCCGATCACCTGCAACGGTCGGGGAACAACCCCTTTTTTGTACGTGGCAAAAATGCCGAAAACGATCAGGATCGCGAATACGATCCATGTCATCAGGATCACTTCCAGGTTCAACGTGACGGTATAGCCGAAAACCGGTATGATCAGCTGATGAATCAGCCCCAGTTCACCCATCTGATGCCACCTTACGATCGCTTATGAACAATCAACGGAATCATTTTCCATGCATGCTCCGACAAAATGACAATCTGGACCATAAAGATTCCGACAGCTGTTGCCGCAAAATCGAAGCTCTTCCCCCTGGCGGCGATAACCAAAGGAAATGCCAGGATCGCATACCGAAATATGATCGAACCGAAAGAAACCGCGGTCGCCTGCTTGCGGGATCTGCCGGCGTTAAAAGGCAGGGTAGCGCCGATCAGGACAAAGTTGATCACACTGAACACCGCTCCGAGCATCACTCCCTTACCCAGCGTCCGGTAACCTGCAAGAATGAGGATGAGCGCAACACAGATTCCCGCCACCATGGCTCGTGAGGCGTATTTTTTCTGGGTATGCCTAATCGCTTCCATTCTCCGGATCCTGTCGGTTTTTTTCTTTATCTCTGAAGATTTCCATCACCTGGCGATAGGCCACATTCGCCCCCCCGATCACACCGAGGATGGTGAAAATGGTCACGAATATGCCCTTTGTGCCCAGCCATTTATCGAGGTACAACCCCACAAAAAAGCAGAAAACGATGCAGCCGGCCATCGTCAGCCCGAGCTGCATCACAATGGTCAGGTTTTCAGCCCATGCTCGGTTCTTTTTATAGTCGAAACCCATTCAGAAAGTGCCCCGCAGCTGGACGGAGACATCCTGCCCAGATTTCACACAAAAGATTTTTGATAGCATACCAGATGAAAATTGCAACCGGTTATTCCGGATAAAGCCTTAATTATAGTTCAAATTTTATTTATTTTTTAACTCCCCGTTCATCCCTGTCCCGGCGGAAGATGCCCCCTCGGAGAAACGGGTGGCCCTATGGCTGTCACATAACAAACCGGTGAGAAAAAAACGCCGCCTGCCTTGATCGATCTGAATTTCCTTCTACTCAGGTAACCGTTTTTCTGCTACCATGTCAGCCGAACCACAATCAACCGTGCAAAGGAGGGTTTCATGGCGGTCATCACGATCTCCCGACAGTTTGGAGCCGGGGGCATCACCCTGGGAGAATTGGTTTCAACAAAACTGGGCTACCAGTTCTTTGACAACGAAATTATCCAGATGGTGGCCAAAAAGGCGAAAGTCTCCACCAACTGGGCGGAATCCATGGAAAAAGAAGCCGGTGGCAAAATCCAGCGCTTGCTATCCGGTATGATTTCCAAACGACTGGTGGACCGCATCCTGGATATAGACCACGGATATATCGACGAAGAAATCTATGTCGACCTGCTTCGCGAAATCATCGGTAAGATTGCTGCCGAGGGAAATGCGGTCATCCTCGGAAGGGGCAGCCAGTACATTCTGCAAAATGCAGATCAGACTTTTCATGTCCTGCTTGTGGCCGACAAGGATTACCGGATACGATTCATCGAAGAAAAATACCACCTGAAACCCAAGCAGGCCATTCAAATGGTCAACAACGAAGAAAGGCGACGCGTCAATTTATATCAAAAATTCGGTCGGTTAGATTACGACTCCACGGCCCACTACCATCTGATATTAAACATGCGCAAAGTAAAGCTGGATACCGCCGCTGAACTGATATGCCGCCTGGTGGAACGGGTCTCCTGAGATGTCCGCCAGCGGTAACCATACCCGTCCCAAACCAGAATCAGGTATGAATTAGATTACAGATACATCCGGCCGCGTCCGGCAGATGGATCCTGCCGGTGTGCAGCACCATGTGATACAGGGACGGATCGTCGTAGTCGGTTTTCCCAAGCTTTCGATAAAGATTCACCCTGCGCCTGTCTTCCGCATTGACGACCTGCACTGCCTTGCTGTGGGTCAGATCATAGTTTTCCTGCATGAACTTGACCCGGTTGTCGAAATCGTTAATCAGAAGGACATGGATGGCATCCGGATGTCCCCGCAAAATGTACTGACTCCCCCTGCCGATGATCACCACGTTTCCCTCTTCGGCGATCTGGGCAATGATAACCACCAGATAGTCCAGGTATAGCTTCTCGTCCAAATACCCGCTGTCACTTTTCAGAATGCGATCCACCAGTCGTTTGGAAACCATGCTGGAAATAATGCGGGAGAGCTTTCCGCCGGCTTCCTTCTCCACGGATTCCACCCAGTGGGGAGAAACATTGGCCATTTCAGCGACCATCTGAATGATATCGTCATCGGCAAAGGTGTAGCCCAATTTGTCGGCAATCATTTTTCCCAGTGTCTTCCCCCCCGCACCGAACTGTCTGGATATGGTGATAACCGCCATTGATTCCTCCTGTTTACTTGTGGCACCGAAAATCGCTCTCTGCGACGCATAGATCCAAACGGTCTTGTCGTTGCACCCCGATGAAAGCGTTACGCTTTTGGCGGAGGTATCAGCAGCGTCGGATAAACGGATTTCTCCGCGATTTCCCGCGGCGTACTGCCCATCCACCGTTCAAGCCAGGCGGCCTTGGCCGAAGAACCCAAGGCAATCATGGTGGCCTGGCACTCTCGGGCAGCCTTTTCAATTTCTACGGCCGTTTCACCAACATATACATGCGGTTCGGCCTGGATCTCCGCAGATTCAAACGCCGTGCAAATTTCGTCCAGCTTCCTTCGGGTTTCTTTGCGCGTTTTCTGAATATCCATCGCGTTGGTGCCTTTGAGTTCTTTTTCACTGACGACGTGCACCACGTGAATCTGCTGACAAAGATCTTTCATTTCTTTGAGATAGTCGACCGCCAGCAGACTGGCCGGGGACCAGTCGATCGCCAGCAGCGGCCTTTCAAAAGGCTTTTCAAAGGCAATGGCACTTTCCGACAGTTGTTTGTAGACCAGCACGGGCGTCGATGAACGCTGTAGAAGTTCGGTAACATCCGATCCGGCATACAGTTGCTCCAGAATCCCCTGATGGGGCCTTCCGATGACAATTAAATCGGCCTGCTCCTTGCCGGCGGCCGTAATCACCTCCGGAACCATACTGCCAACCACGATATAGACACCCACCTCCATGCCCTGTTCGAATAGATTCTCGGCCCAATCGATGAACCGGATATTGGCCACCTCGCGCAGGCGGCGTTCTTCCGATTTCCGGTAGCCGGTACCCCGGCGCATGGCCACCCGCTCCCGTTCAATCACGTTCATGAGCACCACGTGACCGAGGGAGGCTTTTCTCAAGCTCAGCAGGGAAAGGAGCGCATCAAAGCCGAGCTGTTCGAATTTGGTCACGAACAGGATTTTTTCTATCTTCATCACTTTTCTCCGGCGCGGTGCGGTGTTCGCTTAGCTCTCTCCCAAGACACTGCGGATGGTCGCTGCCAGTTCATCCGCTTCCACCGGCTTTTCGAGATATGCTTCCGGTTCGGGAACCGCTGCGCCACCAAACTCTGTCAGGGCTTTTTGGGAACGAAGAAACGACTTTTCGGCAATCCCGGATTGGATGATCACCGGTGTATCTTTCAATTTTGAATCCGTTTTCAAATCCCGGTACAGCTTGATACCGCTTTCCCGGGGCATCAACACATCGAGGATAATCAGATCCGGCCGTTCCTGCCGGACAAGGCTCATCCCCTCCTCACCGTTGGTGGCCTCCAGCGGAGCGTACCCGTTTTCTTCCAACACCGTTATGCTGAACATTCGAACATCCGGATCGTCATCCACAACCAGCACTTTTTTCCCCATTGGCTATCCTCCTTGGGATAATGGTGGTTATCGGCTGCCCAACCTATCACATATTCCCACAATGCTCAATTTATCCGCTTTCCCTCGGTTACCACAACTGCCGTCGTCAGCGACGCATCTGACTGCACCGCCATCGGATCCCATTTACATCGCCCATTGTGCGTACCGCTCCAGGCGCCCTCAGCCACCGGGTTCAGCGGTTTTTGCCGCGCGAAAAGGAAGCCGAACGGTGAAAACCGTCCCTGCTGCCGGTTCGGAGGTCACTGCGATGGTTCCCAGGTGCTCCTCGATCATCTTGCGGGTGTTCATCAACCCAAGGCCCGTGCCCCGGTGTCCTTTGGTGCTGAAAAACGAGGAGAATAGCTTGCTTTGGACCTCTTCGCTCATGCCCACGCCATTGTCCGTCACATCGAACCGTATCCAGCTTCCATTCTCACCGGTGGTTCTCAATCCCACCCGAAACTTTTTATCCGTGTTTTCATCGAAAAGGCAGGCATCTATTGCGTTGCTCATCAGGTTGAGCAGGACACGGTGCACCGTTCGCGGATCCATGGACACCTCTGAGATAGTGGAATCGAAATCCAGCACCAGCTCAATACCGTTATCGTCAGCAAGCTGCTTGAGAAGGTGGGCAACGTCTGCAGCAATTTCATTGGGAAAGCAGTTCTCGTATTCCGGGACTCTTTCCTTGGCAAACGTCAGCAAATCCATCACCAACTCGGATGTCCGGTCGATGTTGCGCTTGATCGATTGCCAGCCGCTTTTCAGTTTTGCTGTGTCGTTGCGTTTAAGGCCAATGTCCACCAGATAGCTGCCACCTTTCAGGCCGTGCAGAATATTTTTAATCCCGTGAGCAAGACCGGCCACCGTCTGTCCGATGGCAGCCAATCGTTCAGACTGAACCAGTTCCTGCTGCAGGCGCTTGATCTCCCGCAAATCCTGAAAAAATGCGACAGCACCCATTTTGCGGCTTTTTTCAGTGAGAATCGTACCGGAAAACCGTACCGGAATCTGTTCTCCCTGTTGGGATACAATGAGCGTTTCCCGCCACGGAAATTCCCTGACGCTTTTGTCGGCGGCCATTGCCCGTTGAAAACCCTCGGCCAGCTCCGGGGTCATCAGATCGGGCAAACCCATCCGGTTGATCACTTCTTGCTGGGGATATCCGAAAATCTTTTCGGCACCGGGGTTGAAGATCACGATACGCAAGTCCTGATTTGTCGCAACGATGCCGTCATTGGAACTGCGGATCAGTTTAATCTGAAAGCTCGACTGCCTTCGCAATTCGCGGGTGGCAACATCGACCTTCGTTTCCAGATCCAGCGTGTATTCCTTGAGCTGTCGCTTGACCTCCAGTCTCTCCCGGGCCCTTTTCAGGCTGACGGCAAGTGCCTTGTCCCTTACCGGCTTGTTGATGAAATCCGACGCCCCTAGCTGCAACGCTTCGATGGCAGTATCGATATCCCCGTGGCCGGTGACGATGATCACCTCCGACTCGTCACCGTGCTGCTTGATTGCCCTGAGCACATCGATCCCGTCCATCCCGGGCATCTTGACGTCGGTTAAAATGATGTCCGGCTTTTCCTCTTCGAAGATGGCAAGGCCTTGCTGTCCTTCGGTTGCCGTCAGCACTTCGTGACCGTCGGCTTTCAGTGAAAGGCTCAGCACCCGCAGGATATCGGTCTCATCATCGATCAGCAGTATTTTACTCATGACGCTTTCATCTGTTTGTGGTTCCGTGCAACCGGGAATCGGAGCGTAAAGGTCGTTCCTTCTCCGACTGTGCTGTTGATGTCGATGATACCGTCGTAGTCCCGAACGATACCGTAACTGATGCTCACCCCCAAACCGGTGCCCTTGCCCACCTTCTTGGTGGTAAAAAACGGCTCGAACAGTTTTGCGATCACCTCCGGGGGCATTCCGATGCCGGTGTCGGCAACGGTTACCACGACCTCACCTGCCTCGGCAAAAGACCGGATCGCAATCAGTTTCTCGGCGGTTTTGTGCTCCGGTATGCTGCATTTCTCGTCCATGGCATCGAGGGCGTTGGTCACAAGGTTTATAAAAACCTGCTCCAGGCGGTTGTGATCGGCCATGATGAAGGGGATGTCCGGATCGAGATCCAGCTGCAACCCGACCTTGTGGATCTTTAGCTGATGACCGAGCACCTTGAACACATCCCGAATCGGATCGTTGATGCGAACTTTGCTTCTGGTCACTTCGGATTGTCGGGCGAAGTCACGCATGTGTTGAATGATGCCCGATGCTCGCTGGACGTTACTGGCGATATCGCTCGTCATGGAAACCAGATCTTCTTCGGCAATCGCCTGGCCCCGCTCGATCATCTTGGCGAAGTAATCCGCACAAACCTGGATGACATTCAGCGGCTGATTGATCTCGTGGGCAATTCCCGCAGCCATCTGACCCAGGGTGGTCATCTTGCTGGCCTGAATCAGCTGGGTTTCTTTTTCAACACTTTCGGTGATGTCGGTGGTGGAGGCAATGACCACATCGCTTTCACCGTACCTGGCTTGGCTGATGTTGACATTTACGTAAAACGGCTGTCCGTTCTTGCGGTAGTGCCTGCGTTTGGTGTAGAGCAGCGACCGGTCCCTGGACAGAGATTTGAGCCCTTCGGCCAGTTCTTCGTCGCTTTCGTCTCCAAGCTCGAGAAACAATCTGCCGAGCAACTCTTCCCGGCGGTACCCGTAGCTGTCCTGCGCGCGTTGATTGGTATCCAAAATGGAATGGGTGCGGCTGTCGAGAATAAAGATAGGGTGCGGATCGCTGTTGAACAGTGTGCGATACTTTTCTTCCGACTTGATATACTGCTCCTGAAGCATGGCGTTTTCGATGGCCACACCGATGCGGTTTCCAATCAATTCGAGGACGTGTCGGTCCTGAGGGGAGAATTGCTTCGGCTGCCGGCTACCGATGCGGATCACACCGAAGGTGCTCTTCTCTTTGGTGCTGATGGGGATATAGGCCAGCGAAATCAACTTTTCCTGCTCCAGAAAACAGATTTCGTCCGTGCACCCATCCGGCAGTTCTTCGAAAATCGTGAACTCACCGGTCTGCGCCACATGGTGAATGATGCTGCTCTGGTCGACTTGATCAATCTGGCGGCAGGCGCTGTCGGATATCCCGGAACTGTGACGCAGGCGAAAACTGCCGTCCTCTTGCGCCAGGTAGATACATATTCCGTCCGCCGCCAGAAAGTTTTTGACTTCCTCTATGGCCGAATGAATCCGCTCGAAAATGTCCGCCGGCGCATTCAGGGCTGTGTAGATGGAACACAGCGTGCTCAACTCCCGGGTGTGCTTCTCGCGTTCCTCTTCGGCCCGTTTGTCTTCGGTCTTGTCCCAAAGCGTTTCTATAGCGCCGATGATACTGCCCAGAGGGGATTTGATGGGTGCGGCGGTAAACCAGAACCACCTCCCCTTTTTTCCGATATCCGGGAAATACCCTTCGGCCTCGTAGGCTCCTTCGATCAGTGCCGATTTGCGCCACTTGCTGCCGTAAAGTTTCCGAATTTCCGATTCTGGAATCTGGTCCACGATGACATCGGCCATGGTGTACCGCTCGTTGCGGTAAAACGACATCCACTGTTTGTTGGTGCCGACCATCTTGTCCGCAGGGGTTCCGGTAAGCTTTTCCAGGGCCCGGTTCCAGTGCGTAACGCGGTGGTTCTTGTCGATGACAAATGTCGGCATGGTGCTGCCCTGGACGATCTGCGACAGGGTCTGTTCACTTTTGGCCAACTCCTTGGCTGTTTCCGTCAGCAAGCGGGTGTGCTTTTCCCTGCTCTGCTCGGCCAGCTTATCTTCCGTCTTGTCCCACAGCGTTTCGATCGCACCGATGATGCTTCCGTCCGGAGCTTTGATGGGGGCGGCGGTAAACCAACACCACTTGCCATTTTCGCCCAGGTTGGGGAAAAACAATTCCGCTTCATACGCTCCCTCAATCAGTGCTGATTTGCGCCATTTCCGGCCATAGAGCTTTTTGATCTCCTCCTCATCGATCTGATCCAGGATAACGTCCGCCATGGTGCGCCGCTCCTGCAACCAGAAAGGAGCCCACTGCCGGTTGGTGCCGACGATCTGCTCCGCCGTGGTTCCCGTCAACCGCTCCAGGGCCTGATTCCAGTGGGTAACCACGTGTTTCTTGTCGATGACAAACGTGGGGATGGTGCTTCCCTGGACGATTTGCGACAGAGTCTGTTCGCTTTCGACCAGCTCCCGCTCGATATGCAGGTAGCGGCTGTTGCGCCGTTTCATGATATCGGCCAGCTGATCGGCAAATTGCTCGAACAAGGAGCTGATCTGCGGGGTGAGCTGCTCTTTTTTAACAAGCTCCTTCAGCGCCCTGCGCTTTTCCATCTCCAGCTGCAGCGAACTCCAAAGACCCCGGGCTTCGATATGATCGATGAGCTGGACACTGGCTGGTTTGGTCTTCCGGATCATATCGGAGAGGGTCGGGTTGTTGGTAATTTCGACTAGCAGCTGCAGGTTTTCCAACCGCAGCAGGTCCCGGTAGTCGGCAGTCGTGTAGATGCCCATTTGGGCTGCGTACCGAAACCCTTCAGCCTGCTCGTCGGCGTCGGCCACTCCTAAAATGGTCGGGCTGTGATCCAGGAAATTTTTGTCGAAGAGAAACTGCAGCAGGAGTTTGCAGAACTTGCCGCCACCAATGATGGCGATGTTGGAGTTTAAAATGTTTTCAATCACGATAGTGTCTCAACAAACATGGTCCGAACGGGCCGGGCGGCGATCGTTCCTCCCTGAGTATCCGCCAGCATTAAAAGTACATCAAGGTGATCACTATAAAGCACGGGATGAGAAATACCAAAGAATATTTCAGAATATAACCAAAAAAACTCGGCATGGGAGTACCGGCCTCTTCGGAAATGGACCGAACCATAAAATTCGGCGCGTTACCGATATAGCTGCAGGCCCCGAAGAAGACTGCCGCGGATGAAATCGCTTTCAGATAAACGCCATTTTCCGCCATCAGCAGCGGTACCGCAGCCGATTCGGACATTCCGGGGTAAAAACTGCCCAGCGCAGTGTTGAAGAAGGTCAGGTACGTCGGGGCATTATCGAGAAAGCTGGAAAGGACCCCGGTGACCCAGAAGTAATGCATGGGCGCGGTGACACCATTGACCAGGAATGCCAGCGCACCCTGGGAGCCTGCCTTGAGAATCAGCAGGCACGGGATCATCGTGATAAAAATACCGATGAATAGATAGGCGACCTCTATGATCGGAAACCAGGTGAAATCGTTGTCATCTCGCAGGGCTGTCGGAGTAGTGGTCAAAGACAGGATGCCGAAGGCGATCAATAAAACGTCCCGCACCCAATCCTGAACGGCACGGTGAACACCCAGCGTATTGATCTCGCCCCAGTCGACCATTCCGCTCATCAGCACAGCGGCAATCACTCCGCCGAGAAAAATAAAATTGTGTGTGCCCTGCAGGCGGAGGGGCTCTTTCTTCCCCTGCTCCTCGGCACCGGCGACCTGCTCCTTCCGATAAAAATAAAGGTCCATAAAAAAGTAGGTGATCAGCAGGATCAGGGTAACCGTGAGCATGTGCGGAAGGATCCTCACGGTCCAGAAGAAAGAGACGCCGTGCAGATATCCCAGGAAAAGCGGCGGGTCTCCCAACGGGGTGAGCGAGCCGCCTACGTTGGCGATCAGAAAGATGAAAAACACCACCATGAAGGTCCGGTTCTTCCTGTGGCTGTTGGCACGCAAAAAGGGGCGAATCATCAACATGGCCGCTCCGGTGGTCCCCATCCAGGAGGCCAGCAGGGTGCCGATCACCAGCAAAACCAGATTGACAAACGGCGTTCCGCGCAGTGTTCCTCTCAACAAGATGCCACCGGAAATCGTATAAAGCGACCAGAGCAATATGATAAAGGGGACATAGTCCGCTAGAACGATATGCAGGATCTCATAGAGGGCCACCGACTTGAAGGCGGCCAGAAAAGGAATTCCAAAAGACATGGCCCAGGCAACGGAGACTTTGCCGAAATGATGATGCCAGAATTCCGGAGCCAGCAGGGGAAACAGCGCAATGGACAGCAGCATGCAGGCGAAGGGGATACAACTCCACAGCGGAAGCACCTGTCCCAGGTTTTCGTGCCCGTGTCCCGGTGCGCTGTGGGAGGCACCATCGGCAAGTGACGGTTCGCCGTGCGCTTTCGCCTCGGATTCGTCTGGCCGGGTGTCGGCCGGAACCGAATCACCGATCTTCGCCGAAGATGCGTGCATCGGTGCTTCTGGATGCCCGGCAGCCAGGACAGCGGCCGAAAGACCAAAAAGGCCGAGGATGACGATAGCCGCCATTTTGATCTTCAGTTGCATGAATCCACTCTTCCCAATCTTCTTTGTAAAAGGAACCGTCGAACCGGTGCGCAGCATTGGTACAACAGATGTTTGACAACTGAAACGGCGGCATCCCGCCCGACTGCAGTTGCGCGTGTCGCCCCGGTCCAGATGTCGATAAATGCAGAAACGGCTGATTTTGGGTTCCGGTGACCGTGGATCGGGGAAATCCGATGCCGTACTGTTCATCAAATAACACCCGGCATGTCAAGGAAATAAAGATGGCGGGGAAGGGACTTCTGTGCTGCCACGATCTTCACAGCGGCTGCCTCGGGCCGCCGTTGCCGAAAGGACCTGCAGTGGCAGGAACCCGGCCGCAGGCGGTTGGCCGGCTTTGCAACAACAAAGTCATCATTGACAGGGAAACCGTTTTCTCTTATTGTTTACTGTTTTGATCGATTCAGCGAGGATGGGATGTTTCAAACCATACAATCGGCTACAGAAATGCAGCGACACGCCGATGACCTCAGGCGGAAGGGCAAACGAATTGCGCTCGTTCCGACAATGGGTTTTCTTCACGAAGGCCATCTTTCGTTGATGCGCGTGGGCAGGCAGCTGGCCGATGAACTGGTGGTGAGCATCTTCGTCAATCCCACCCAGTTCGGCCCGGGGGAAGATTTCGAAACATACCCGCGCGATCTGGACACCGATCTCGATCTTTGCCGCCGAGAAAAGGTGAACATCGCGTTCACGCCATCACGATCTGAAATGTACCCGGAGAACTACCAGACGTCTGTTCGACTCGATGAACTTCCCAACCACCTGTGCGGCCTCTCGCGCCCGGTATTTTTTACCGGCGTGGCCACCGTCGTGACCAAGCTGTTCAACATGGTAAAGCCGCACATTGCCGTTTTCGGTGAAAAAGACTACCAGCAGCTGCTGGTCATCCGCCGGATGGTAAAGGATTTGAACCTGGACGTCGAGATCGTCGGCAGCCCGCTCGTCCGGGAGGCGGATGGCCTTGCTATGAGTTCCCGCAACAATTACCTTACAGCGCAGCAGCGGCCGGCCGCTCTGTCGCTGTATCACTCTATTTGCAAAGCACGGCAACTGGTTGACAGCGGCATCCGCGAGTCGGGCCGGATTCTATCCGAAGCGGTAAAAATCATAGGCGCGCACGCTGAAAACGATATCGACTACCTGGCGATCTGTGACACAGAAACCCTGGACCATGTTGATGTCATCGAACGGCCGGTGCTGATGGCGCTGGCAGTGCGGGTTGGATCCGTCCGCCTGATCGACAACAGCGTGCTCGAACCGAATCGGCAGGACGGATAACCGCTGCTGTTTTACCTGTCGGCCATGCACCATGCACAATCAAAGGAGACCGTAGATGAGCAAAGAGCAATTCTTCTTCACCTCCGAGTCGGTTACCGAAGGTCACCCGGACAAGGTGGCCGATCAGATATCCGATTCCATCCTGGATGCCATCATGGTGGAAGATAAAAACTGCCGTGTGGCCTGTGAAACGTTGGTCACCACCGGCCTGGCGTTCATTGCCGGGGAGATCACCACCGATTGCTACGTCGAGATGCCGCAGATCGTCCGTGACACCATCAAAGACATCGGCTACCACTCCTCCCTGATGGGATTTGACTGGCAGACCTGCAGTGTTATCACCAGCATCGACCACCAGTCTCTCGATATCGCCATGGGCGTGGACAAGGGCAACGGCCTGTACAAGGAGCAGGGGGCCGGTGACCAGGGGTTGATGTTCGGCTATGCCTGCAATGAAACCCCCGAGCTGATGCCGATGCCGATCATGTTCGCCCACAAGATCTGCCGGAGGTTGGCAGAGACACGAAAAAACGGTTCTCTCGATTTCCTGAGACCGGACGGCAAATCCCAAGTCACCGTGGAGTATGAAAACGGCACTCCCAAGCGCATCGACGCGGTGGTGGTAGCCGCTCAGCATAAACCGGACGTCGAACAGGAAGAAATGCGGGAAGCCATCATCAACACCGTCATCAACAAAGTCCTGCCAGTGGAAATGCTCGACGGCAACACCCGTTACTACGTCAACGCCACCGGGCGGTTTGTCACCGGCGGACCCATGGGGGACTGCGGGCTGACCGGTCGAAAGATCATTGTGGACACATACGGAGGCCAGGGAAGCCATGGAGGGGGCTGCTTTTCCGGCAAGGACCCCTCGAAGGTCGACCGCAGTGGGTCCTACATGGCACGCCACATCGCAAAGAACATCGTGGCGGCTGGTCTGGCAGCTAAATGTGAAATCCAGATCGCCTATGCCATCGGCGTATCCAAGCCGGTCTCCTTGATGGTGGACACCATGGGAACCGGCAAGGTCGACAAAGAGCGCATCAAGAAAATCATCGGTGAGTGTTTTGACTTGAGACCGGCCGCCATCATCGAGTATCTCGATCTGCTGCGGCCCATTTACCGCCAAACATCTGTTTACGGACACTTCGGTCGCACCGAACCCGAATTCTCATGGGAGCAAACCAACATGGCGGATAAAATGCGCGAGTTGGCCGGAATCTGACCAAAACAAGGAGAAGCAAAAAGAATGGACTATGATGTAAAAGATCTGAATCTAGCCAAAGACGGCAAACTTCGCATCGAATGGGCCAACCACAACATGGCGGTGTTGAATCGCATCCGGAAACAGTTCGCCAAAGAAAAACCGCTGAAGGGTGCCCGCGTCGCAGCCTGCCTGCACGTTACGACTGAAACGGCCTCCCTGATGCAAACCCTGAAGGCGGGGGGGGCCAAGGTGGTCTTATGCGCCTCCAATCCGTTGAGCACCCAGGACGATGTGGCTGCTTCCCTGGTAAAACATGACCGCATACCCGTGTTTGCCATAAAGGGTGAAAACAACCGGACCTACTACAAACATATTCATGCGGCCCTGGACCACAAACCCCAATATACGATGGATGACGGCGCTGACCTCGTTTCGACTTTGCATTCAGACCGCAGCGACTTAATTGGAGGTGTGAAGGGCGGAACCGAAGAGACTACCACGGGTGTTATCCGATTAAAAAGCATGGCAGCCGGTGGTGTGCTGCGCTATCCGATCATCGCCGTTAACGATGCGCAGACCAAACACTTTTTCGACAACCGGTACGGTACCGGACAGAGCACCATTGACGGAATCGTCCGGGCCACCAATCGTCTGCTGGCCGGCAGCAACTTTGTGGTGTGCGGTTACGGCTGGTGCGGCAGAGGTGTGGCCATGCGGGCCCGCGGAATGGGCGCTGCAGTTATCATCACCGAGGTGGATCCCCTTCGCGCCCTTGAGGCGGTGATGGATGGTTTTGCAGTAATGCCGATTCGCCAGGCGGCGAGGATCGGGGACTTTTTTTGCACCCTTACCGGGGATATCAATGTTATTCGCAAAGAACACTTCCAGCTGATGAAAGACGGCGCCATCGTTTCCAATTCGGGCCATTTCAACGTCGAGCTGGACCTGGAAGGCTTAGAACAAATCTCAAAATCCCGCCGCCGGATCCGCTCCTTCGTGGAAGAATTCACCCTGGAAAGCGGTCGTCGGGTGAATGTGCTGGGGGAGGGTCGACTGATCAACCTGGCCGCAGCCGAGGGCCACCCATCCAGCGTCATGGATATGAGTTTCGCAAACCAGGCGTTGTGCCTGGAATTCATGGTCCGCAGAAAATCTGCCCTCGAAAAGACGGTGCATCCGGTTCCGGAAAAAATTGACAAACAGATCGCCCGTGAAAAACTGGTGTCGATGGGAATCAAGATCGACCGGCTTACAGCAGAGCAGGCCAAATATCTGGCATCCTGGGAGATGGGGACCTGAGCGGTATGCGGCGGGTCGGAAATAAACGGTTGCGTGTCGGGCCAACCGCCTATTTCGGCGCATCGAGTACAATGACCACCCGGCATTGACGTAAAAACAGAAGGTGCTCGGATGACTTGCGGATTCTGGCAGCGTCCGCATTTCCGATAACGATGTCGCACTGGCCCAACCCATCGGTTCGCAGGCCTTTGACGATCAGCGGGGCATCTCCGATCCGTGGATTTACGACCGCGGCATCAAAGTCGGTTTCATAAGCGCTCATTCCCTTCTGCACGGCATACTCCCGGCTGGCAAATGCCGGCCCGTATACATCCCGGCCGTTTTCATCCAGGATTCTGGGAGCCATGGCCGGCTGCGTTCCGATATTTCTCGCATCGACCACCAACCCTGTATAGGCATCCGGATCGGCTGTTTCGGCCGGTGCATTCTTT
The DNA here is from genome assembly GCA_001303025.1 of Deltaproteobacteria bacterium SG8_13. Taxonomy (GTDB): domain Bacteria; phylum Desulfobacterota; class Desulfobacteria; order Desulfobacterales; family SG8-13; genus SG8-13. The sequence continues at coordinate 3,098 of LJNK01000013.1, read as the reverse complement.
CCGGGCATTACCCTGGTTATTGAATCGACATGGATGATTTCCCGCGGCAATACCAGCTGGGCAAATCCTCCGTGGAGTTGGAACCGCAAAGAAACCGTTAGGGTGCCCTTATCGTCCAGCCGCCTCGAATCTTCCACCTCCGGGGATGCGTACACCATTTCGCGGGCTTTGACGAGAAGCTGAGGATCCCTGGCGGCCAGGTCCTCCATACGGAACTGCGAATCGATGCGTACCTTCTGCAGGATGTTGAAAAGATTCTGCCCCGCATTGAGCATGGCAATCGAATAGACGGCCGCCTCGGCATCGGTTGCATTCGGCGCCTGTTTGTCAACCGGGGAGCCGGACCCACTGGTGATGATCTCTCCTGCAGACCAGTTGATCCGGCCATTGGGCGACCGAATGATGTACTGCGCCGAATCGCTTAGGCTTACCGCGCCGAAAAATAAAGCCAAAACGAAGACGGTCTGCAGGGCTGTCCGAACCCCCGCCATGGATGAGCGCACAGCCGTCCGGACCGGGATCTCCCGCAGATGGCTGCCGGTCAAAGGGTCCTTCGTTTTTTCTGCCTTTGACTGACCTCCCGCTTCAGACCTTACCACCGCTCCAACGCAATTTGGCCTTGAGAACATCATAGTAGTGCTTGTTGGGCTCCGATATCATGTAGATCGGATGCGGACCCTTCTGGACGATGATCGTGTCCTTGTCGTCGATTTCCATCCCCTGCTGGCCGTCAAAGGTCAGCATGATGTCGGCAGATCTTTTTTCCAGGTTGATCGTAATGGTGGAGGCGTCCGGTATGATCAGGGGACGATTGGTCAAGGTAAACGGGCAGATCGGCGTCATGACAATCGCCGGTACCCCGGGGTGCAGCACCGGCCCGCCGGCTGCCAGGGAGTAAGCAGTGGATCCGGTGGGTGTGGCCACGATCAGTCCGTCGGCTCGATAGGTGGTCAGATACCGTCCGTCGATGGACGTATCGATACTCGCCAATCTGGCCAGCGCTCCCTTGTTGATCACCACGTCGTTGAGCACGGTTTCGGTAGCCCGCTGCCGGTCCTTGCGAATCACTTGTACCAGCAGCCGCATCCGGGGCTGGGTGTGGAACGTGTTGTTCAGTATCGATTCGAGAACCTCATAGAGGCGATCTTCGGCTATTTCGGCCAAAAACCCGACTTCACCGAACTTGACTCCCAAAATCGGAATTCGCTGGTCTCCGATCCAGCGCACGGCACTCAGAAACGTACCGTCGCCGCCCAATACCAGGATACAAAACAGATCCGCCGGCGCGTTGCGGTCACCGGTCAGCATTCCCCGCTGGGGCGGCGTGCTCTCCTTGCGAAGGGTCTGCACCTTTCTTTCCCGGAGCCATCGCTCCAGGTCATCTGCTTTCCGACTTACCTGCGGATCGGCTTTTACGACAATTCCGATATTTTTCAAATCTGCGGCCTCTGATCGTCTGCGCAACAAACGTTACTACCCGATAATACTGAAGTCCTCATAACGTCAACTGTCTTAAACCGCAAGCTAATTTTCCTATCGTCGCTCACCTGCACCCCTTCGTGCAAGAGGAGACGCGGCCGCTGATCGATCGCTGGCTCCCAACCATTGTTTGCAATTTATGAATGGTTTTTGTATAATAACCAGGATGTTAACACATAGTCGACTACTACTCACAAGGAGGAGGCCATGAAAAAACCGATCACCGTCGCGATGCTCGCACTGCTGTTGGTCATTGTCACTTCCGGCACCGGACTGACCTTCGGCTTGGAATTCGCCGGAGGTGCTTGGAACCAGTCGCCAGCTGGACAGCTGGGTTATGAAGAACCTCCGGTTACCGGTATAACGCTGGATTTGGAGCAGGACCTTAAATACACTGATGAGTGGCGGTTCTTCGGATGGATCGACATTGATATGCCGTTGTTCATCCCTAATATCTATCTGATGGCCACCCCGGTGGAGTTTGAAGGCAACGGAAGCAAATCCGTCGATTTTAAATTCGGTGATACAATTATCAACGGTTCCGCAGGGTTCTTCTCGAAGCTCACGCTGAACCATGCCGACATCGCCCTTTACTACGGCATCCCCCTTCTGGAAAAGGCAACATTGGAAACCCTCAACATCGATATCGGCCTCAATATCCGAATCTACGACATCGAAGCCCAAATCGTCGGAGAGGAGGCAAGCACATCCACGCCGATCGACATTACAGAGTCTGTCACCCTGCCGATTCCCCAGGTCTTTTTAGCCCTGCAATTTCGCCCCCTAGACTGGCTGGCGCTTGAAGCCGAGGGCCGGGGTATTTCCATCAGCAGCAACAAAGCCTACAGCCTTATCGGCCGGTTGCGCTGGAACGTGGTGGGACCCCTGTTTTTTACCGGGGGATACCGTTACGACAAGATCGATATCGATGAAGAAGATGTGCGGATTGACATCGATATCAGCGGACCCTTTGTCGAAGCCGGATTTGCCTTCTAATTCATCCGGTTATCGCAAAAAGCGCACAACTCTTTCACACCCATTCGACCCGGAATCGGGCCATTTACCCGACGGCCCGATTCCGGCTTTCCGGCGATATCTGCCTTCCTTTTTCTTTCTATAATTACAAACCCTGCTTCAAATTATAACAATCCGAGCTGGATCCCAAAAATTTTTTTATAAAAAACCGCTTGACATTTCGAATCCGGATCTTTATATAGTTCACACTATGAATAATTATTTGGATAGATCTGCGCCCTCGGTAACGCCATTTCAGCTGCAGCAGTTTCAGTCGCTGATCACTCGTCTCTTTCAATGCTGCCAGGAGCGGATGCAATACCAGTGCGAACGGTTTGACATGCCCGATGCTGAATTGCGCTGCCTGATGTTGTTCGGCCAGGAGCGCTACCTGACACCCAAGGGCATCGCGCACAAGATGAACGTGGTGAAAAGCCGCATTACCAAAATCATCGACGGGCTGATCAAAAAAGGGCTCGTGCACCGCATCAAAGATCCGGAGGACTCGCGAATCAGCCTACTGAGCCTGACTCCGAAGGGCCAGAACAAACTGACGGAAATCAACCGCTTCCTCGATGAGGTCCATGAGCAGGTGCTGCAGCAGA
>LJNK01000106.1 GCA_001303025.1 Deltaproteobacteria bacterium SG8_13 | reverse complement strand
CGATATTGAGCTCTTCGCGGGCGATCCGCTGCATGTCGACGTTGACGGCCGTGTATACCTGCAACCCCTCTTTTAATAACGTGTCGGCCCCGTATTTGGTTTCAATGTACTGTCGAACGAACTCGGTGTAAAACGGCACCTCCTCGCTGTACCAGTTGCGGCGGGGCTGTATCTGCAGTTCGGTGTTGATGGCTTCGGTTGCCTGGATGTTGGTAATATAGCCTTCCTCCACCATGCGATTCAGCACATATATCTGACGCTGCTTAGCCCTCTCGGGATAGCGGAAAGGCGAATACCGGCTGGGTGCCTGGGGCAGGCCGGCCAGCATGGCACATTCGGCCAGATTCAGGTCCCGGGCGGATTTGTCGAAGTAATTTTCCGCTGCGGCCTCCACTCCGTAAGCGCCGTGACCCAGATAAATCTGATTGAGGTACAGATACAGGATCTCTTCCTTGTTGAATGCCTTGTCGATCCGATAGGCGAGGATGGCCTCCCTGATTTTGCGCGTATAGCTTTTCTCCGGGGTCAGCAGAAAGGACTTGGTTACCTGCTGGGTGATCGTGCTGCCGCCCTGCACGATCGTGCCGGCCTCGAGGTTTTTGAAAAAGGCCCGAACGATGCTGATCAAGTCGATACCGCGGTGCTTGTAGAACCGGGCGTCTTCAGCGGCCACGAACGATTCCACCAGCATCTCCGGGATGTCGGCCAGCGATACGACCTTGCGTCTTTCCTTGTAGAATTCGGCGATCTTGCGATTGTCGTCCGAAAACACCGTGGTGATGACCGGGGGATGGTAATTTTTCAGCGTGGAAATCTTGGGCAGATCCCGACTCAGAAAATAATACACGCCGAAGGCCGTCAGGGTGCCGGAAACGATAAAAATCAACACGGACCAGAGAAGCGTCTTGAGCACAAATGTTCCGATACGCCCCCCTGTGCGGCGGGTGCGTTTTTGACGTATTTCAGCAGAGCTTTTTGGTTTTGCCATGGGAACCACATCCCACAGATTGATCACATTGTCATGATCTGGATTGGATGATCCTGATGCCGGTTTTTGAATGGTGTGGGGCCGGAATCGATGTGACCATGTTTTCCGCTTTCTACCAGATTTTCTCGACTCAGGCAAGCGGTGGACCGTTGGACAAAAAACAATTTGACTTTGCCGGAACTTGCCGGTAGTCATCATAGTTTATCAAAAATACGATCCTGGAGCAAAGCCGATTTACGCTGTTTTTAAGAATATTCCGACAGGCTTTGGTTCGGTGGGTGGAGGAGTGACCTATGGTCCGGCTCGACTTCGAAAAATCAGGGGGAATGATCCCGGCAGTAGCCCAGGACTATCAGACCGGAGAAGTCCTCATGCTCGCCTATATGAATCAGGAGGCATGGGAAACGACGCTGAAATCCGGTTTTGCGACGTATTTTAGCCGCAGTCGGCGCAAACTGTGGATAAAAGGTGACACTTCCGGCCATCGCCAGATCATCAAGGAGATTCGTGTCGACTGTGACGATGACACCGTGCTGTTGAAGGTCGAACAAATCGGGGGAGCCGCGTGCCATACCGGCCATAGAAGCTGTTTTTTCAAGCAGGTGACGGCAGATCGGACAACGGAGATCATCGGTGAACCGATATTCAACCCCGAGGAGGTTTATAAAAAATGAAGGATCGCCTGAAACTCGGCATTCCAAAGGGAAGCCTGCAAATGGCCACCATCGCGCTGTTCAAGCGTTCCGGCTGGCGCATCAATGTCAACGACCGAAGCTATTTTCCGGAAATCAACGACGATTCGATCGAGTGCGCCATATGCAGGGCGCAGGAAATGTCCCGATACGTTGAAAACGGAACCCTCGATGCCGGCTTGACCGGCAAGGACTGGATCGCGGAAAATGAATCGGACATCCATGTAGTTGCGGACCTCGTCTACTCGAAAGTCAGCGCGCGCCCCGCACGCTGGGTCGTAGCGGTTCCGTACGAATCAGAGGTTCGGAAAATCGAAGAGCTGGCAGGGAAAAAAATCGCAACCGAGCTCACCCGATTTACCCGGCGGTATTTTAGCGATCGCAATATCCCGGTGAAGGTCGAGTTTTCATGGGGTGCGACCGAAGCCAAAGTGGTCTCGGGTTTGGCCGATGCCATCGTTGAAGTCACCGAAACCGGCAGCACTATCAAGGCGCACGGCTTGCGCATCATCCACGAGCTCATGCAAACCAACACGCAGCTGATCGTCAATCACAAGACCTGGGAGAACCGGAAAAAGCGGAAAAAAGTGGAGCAGGTCGCCCTTTTGCTGCAAGGAGCGCTGCGAGGAGAAAAGCTGGTTGGGTTGAAAATGAACGTGCCGGAAAATATGATGCCGACGGTCGTAGGGTTGCTTCCCAGCTTGAACGCGCCGACAGTTGCCCATCTGTACAACTCCGACTGGTTTTCGGTGGAAAGCGTTGTGGATGCCGGCACCGTCAGGGACCTGATCCCCAGGCTGTTGCGTGCTGGAGCCGAGGGGATTATCGAGTATCCCCTGAACAAAGTCGTATAGGAGCAGACGAGGATGGGTGCGCCATGAATAACCGCGAGGTTTCCGAAAGAACCGGATCGATCACATCCTTCATCGTGATGGATGTGCTCGAGAAAGCCCATGAAATGGAGCGCCTGGGGGTTGACGTGATCCACCTGGAAGTGGGTGAGCCTGATTTTGACACCCCGGCATGCGTCAAATCAGCCGCCTGCCGGGCGCTCGAAGAAGGGCAGACCCATTACACCCACAGCCTGGGTTTGCTGGAGCTCAGAGAGGCCATCTGCGCCTATTATCAGGATCGGTACCGGGTTTTTGTCGAACCGGACTGCATCCTGGTCACCGCCGGCACCTCACCGGCTATGCTGCTGCTGTTTTCGGTTCTGCTAAACCGGGGAGATCAGGTCATCCTGTCGGATCCGCACTATGCCTGTTATCCGAATTTTATCCGATATCTCGAGGCAGATATCGTCACCGTCCCGGTATACGAAGAAGACGGTTTTCAATATCGGCCGGAGGCCATCGTGGAGAAAATCAGCGACCGGACCAAGGCCATCTTCATCAACTCGCCCTCCAATCCGACCGGAAATCTGCTTTCGGCGAAGCGAATGAAAAAAATAGCCGGGATGCAACCCTGGGTTGTCTCCGATGAGATTTACCATGGCCTGGTTTACGAGGGTACGGAGCATTCCATTCTCGAGTTTACCGATCGGGCGTTCGTGCTCAACGGATTTTCAAAACTGTTCGCCATGACCGGTTTGCGCCTCGGTTACGTTATCGTTCCCCGGGCTTTCATCCGACCCATGCAGAAATTGCATCAGAATTTCTTCATTTCCGCCAATTCAATGGTGCAACGCGCCGGCATTGCAGCGCTGACCGAAGCCGACGCCGATGTGGCCCGTATGAAAGAGACCTACGACAGGCGACGCCGGTTTATGATTCGCCGCCTCCGGGAGCTGGGTTTCGGAATCACGGTCGAGCCGACCGGTGCGTTTTATGTGTTTGCCAATGCAAAGCACCTCTCTACCGACTCTTACGCACTGGCCTTTGACATTCTCGCGAAGGCCCATGTCGGGGTTGCGCCGGGAATCGATTTTGGTGACAATGGCGAGGGCTACCTGCGGTTTTCATATGCCAATTCGATGGAAAACATCGAAAAGGGAATGCGCCGCCTGGAACAATATCTGCAAAATCGATAGGGTGTTTGCGCCTGCCTGCGGTTCCAACTATTGATCCCGGGTATGGCCAAAGGACCTGCACCCTTGATGCCAGCACCCGGCAGCCGGTATTCCGCAATGCTGATCAAGTCCGCCGATTTTATCAAAAGCGCTGTCAAGCCCTCCCAGTACCCCTCGGGCGGCATGCCGGAAATCGCTTTCATCGGCCGTTCCAACGTGGGGAAATCCTCTCTGATCAACACCCTGGTGAACCGCAAAAGGCTGGCCCGCACCAGTTCCACTCCCGGCCGCACACAGCTGATCAATTTCTTTTTGATCAACGAAATGGTTACGTTTGTCGATCTGCCCGGGTATGGATACGCAAAGGTGCCGGAATCGGTGAGGAAAAAGTGGGGCCCGATGATCGAAACTTACCTGGCCGGGCGGCCGAACCTGAAAGGGGTCGTCATGATCCTGGACATCCGCCGCACACCGGGGCCCGGGGAATCTGTTCTCACCGACTGGCTGACACATTACCGCATTTCTTCTATAACGGTGTTGACCAAGGCCGATAAACTGTCGCGGTCTAAGCAGCAAGCCCGAAAAAAGCAAATTGCGGACGATCTGTCGATTCCCGAGGAGAACTTGATCCTATTTTCCGCCAAAACGCGATTGGGCCGTGAGAAGGTGTGGCAGGCGATGCAGCGGTTGCTGGAACCACCAACCGGGGAACAGTCGGAAAAATGAAATTCGGAGCTGCGATACCAATAATTCGGGCTTTGATCCTGCAGCCCGTTTCGATTGCCCGCGAACTGTCTGACCGGATACGGTAGATCAATGCACGAGTATTCCGACGATAGCGATTTTAAATCCGGTTTTGTGGCCATCATCGGAGCACCCAATGTGGGCAAATCCACTTTGTTGAACCGGATGCTGGGCGAAAAGATTTCCATTACTTCAAAGAAACCCCAGACCACCCGAAACCGGGTTCTGGGGGTTCTGCACCGACCGGCTGCCCAGATGATTTTCCTGGATACCCCGGGCGTCCATCAGTCGAGGAAGCCGCTGAACGTCCGCATCGTGGAAACCGCTCTAACCGCAATGGGCGACGCAGATCTGCTGCTGATACTGGTCGATGTTGCCACACCGGATCCGGTTTCGGAAGGATGGATGGTCGAGAAACTCAAAAAAAGCCGCAAACCGGTGATTCTGGCGCTCAACAAGATCGATCTGATTAAAAAGGAGGATCTGCTGAGATTCATCGAGTGCTGGAAAGGGCTTTATCCTTTCGAGGCGATTGTGCCCATTTCGGCAACCAAAGGCACCCAGTTGGATGTGCTGACCGCGGCTATGGAAAAACATCTGCCCACCGGGCCGCCGTATTTTCCGTCGGACACCCTGACGGATCTCCCGGAGCGCTTCATTGCGGCCGAAATGATCCGGGAGAAGGTATTCCGGCTGACCGGTGAGGAAATTCCCTATTCCGCCGCAGTTACGGTGGACAGCTTCAAAGAGGAACAAGACGGGGCGCTGATCCGCATTCACGCCACCATCCACCTGGAGCGGGAATCACAGAAAGGCATCGTCATCGGTCGCAATGGCAGCAAGATCAAGCAGATCGGCAGCGCGGCCCGGGAGGATATTCAGCGATTTCTTGCAGCGAAAGTGTTTCTGCAGCTGTTTGTGCGGATTCAGAAAAATTGGAGCAAAGATACGAAGGCAATTCGAAAACTGGGATACTGACGGCAGATGGTTTTATCCTTTCATCCCATGTTCCTGGCAGACAAAAACATGATCTGTGCAGGTCGCCTGCCGGGCGATGAGGAGCGCACGGCCATTCAGGCCGCGGACGCAACCATCCTGCCCCAGGGTTGCCGGCGCGAGCTTTTTGAAATGGCCCGCCGACACTGCCCGCGGGTGTTTCCGAATTATGCGGCACGGTTCGACTATCCGGGAAAAACCGGACAGATCCGCCTGTTTCGGAACACCGGCGTACGATATCCTGCATCCGAAATCTATAACAGTTCGGACCAATTCGCAGACCGCCATCGGCATCGGCCTGCAGATCTGCCGTATCCGTATCCGTTCGTGGTGAAATTCGATTGGGGAGGGGAAGGGAAAACCGTATTCCTGGTGGACTCCGGCGAGCAGTTGGAAGCGGTGCTGGCGAAGGCGTCCGATTTCGAGCGAACCGGGTTGAGCGGTTTTATCCTGCAGGAGTTCATTGCGTGCGGTAGCCGGGTGCTGCGGGTAGTGCTGGTCGGCGCCAGGGCGGTTTCCTACTGGCGCATCGGGACTCAGGACGGTAACAGCTGTGTCAGCGTGGCCACCGGTGCGCGAATCGATGCCGACACCGACCCCGATCTTCAGCGCAGAGCCGTCGATGCCGTCAGGCGATTTTCGCAGAAAGCGCAGATCAACCTGGCCGGTTTTGATCTGCTCTACTCTGTCCGCAGCGGGGACAAGGAGCCGTATTTTTTGGAGATCAACTATTTCTTCGGGCGTCGCGGGCTGGGCGGTTCGCAGCGCTATTACGAGCTGTTAAACGAGGAAATATGCCGCTGGCTGCACCGGCACGGGCTGCCGCTGCATTCGTGCAGGGACCGGAATTGAGCAAAAAACGGCAACAGCCCCCCGGCGGGGTTTT
>LJNK01000105.1 GCA_001303025.1 Deltaproteobacteria bacterium SG8_13 | reverse complement strand
GCCCATGCCCATCAGCACGATGTTGGTCAGAAGGCCGGGATCTTCGATCTCGCGGCGTATATCGCGGACCTGGGCGATAATCTCCCCGCGGGTCAAATTTCGCACCAGGCCTCCCATACCGGTCATACAGAAGCGGCAGCCGAGGGCACAGCCTGCCTGACTGGAGATGCACAGGGTCCAGTGCCCCCGCTCGGGGATCAGCACGCTTTCGATGCGGTTGCCGTCGCCGAGCCCGAAGAGATATTTCCTGGATCCGTCCCGGGACTGCTCCACACGGATCTGTTGCAGCCGGTTGATCGAAAAGGCTGCCTCCAGCTGCCCGCGCAGCTGCTTGCCAAGATCGGTCATCGCGGCAAACGAGTCGGCCTGGCGCTGATAGAGCCACCGGCTGATCTGTCCGCTGCGATAGGATGCAACGCCCCGATCGGCCAACCACCGGGAGAGCTGTCCGGGGGCAAGGTCCATGATATCGGTTTTCCCGATCATTTTATTTGCAATTGAATTTTGAATGGGCTATTAGGGGGTAAATAGTAAAATACGGTTTGGTGCGTTCCAAAGACGGGGAAACTCCGCCCGACAGAAGCACGTCGATGCACACAGGCAGCCGGCAGATGCCCACCCCGTGGTCGGCTGGAGCCGGTTCGGCCACCGCCGGCGACCATGCGGACGAAAACCGTCCGACTTGACAGCACGCTGGTTTCATATTAGGTACTGCGTTTTTTCGTGCAGGAAGCGGTGATTCATCTACCATGTTTGACAACTTGAGCGATAGGCTCAACGCGGCCTTCAAAAAGCTGAAAGGCCACGGCAAGCTGACCGAAAACAATATCGATGCGGGCCTGAAAGAAGTCCGCATGGCCCTGCTGGAAGCCGACGTTCATTTCCGTGTCGTCAAACAGTTCATCGCGGACATCCGGCAGCGTGCCCTGGGCCAGGAGGTACTGGCAAGCCTGACCCCCGGCCAGCAGGTGGTAAAAATCGTCTACGAGGAGCTGACCGTGTTGATGGGTTCTACCAACGAGTCGCTCCACTTGGCGGGCCCAACGCCGGTCTGCTTGATGCTCGTCGGGCTGCAGGGCTCCGGGAAAACCACGACGGCCGGAAAACTTGCCATACATGTAAACCGGCTGGGACGCAAGCCCTATTTGGTGCCCGCAGACGTCTATCGACCGGCTGCCATCGAACAGCTCCAAAAACTCGGAGAGCGGCTCTCCGTGCCGGTGTTTGCCGCCACCACGGAAATGGAGCCGGTGAGAATCTGTCAGGACGCCCGCGCGGCGGCCCTGAAAGCAGGATGCGACACGCTGCTGATCGACACGGCCGGGCGGCTGCACATCGATGCGCAGCTGATGGAGGAACTGCAGGCTATCAAACTCAGCGTTGCGCCTGCGGACATCCTGCTGGTGGCCGACGCCATGACCGGCCAGGACGCAGTGAATATTGCCACGTCTTTTAACGACGCGCTCGATATCGGCGGTGTCATCCTGACCAAGATGGACGGTGATGCCCGCGGCGGGGCGGCGCTGTCGATAAAGGCTGTCACCGACAAGCCGATCAAGTTCATCGGCGTCGGCGAAAAGCTCGACCAGCTGGAAGCGTTTCATCCCGACCGCATGGCCTCCACCATCCTGGGCATGGGCGATGTGTTGACGCTCGTTGAAAAGGCCCAGGCGGTGGTGGATGAAAAGCAGGCCGCCGAGCTCGAGAAAAAACTGCGCAAAAGCCAGTTTACACTCGAAGATTTCAAAGACCAGATGGTTCAGGTACGTAAAATGGGCTCGCTGTCGGACCTGCTGAAAATGATTCCCGGGGTCGGAAGCCACAAGCAATTCAAAAACCTGCAGGTCGATGACACCGAACTGGTAAAAGTCGAGGCGATTATCAACTCCATGACCCGGGAAGAGCGCCGAAAGCATCAGATGATCAACGGCAGTCGTCGTCGAAGAATCGCCCGCGGCAGCGGAACGAGCATACAGGATGTCAACCGGCTGTTAAAAAATTACACTCAGGTGGTAAAAATGATGAAGAAACTCAACCAACGCGGCATGCGCGGATTACAGCGCGGCATGCTGCCCTTCTGAAGGAGTGAAATTCGAAATGGGAGTGAAAATCAGATTGGCGAGACACGGAGCGAAGAAACGGCCTTTCTACCGGATCGTAGTGGCGGACAGCGAGGCCCCCAGAGACGGCAAGTTTCTGGAAAAAGTAGGCACGTACAATCCGGCACTGGACCCGGCAGCGGTCGAGCTGGAGGCGGAGAGAATTCAATACTGGATCGACAAAGGTGCCATCCCGACAGCTACGGTCAGAAACCTTCTGCGGAAAGAGGGCTTTTATACCAAGACCGCGTAAATATCGATACCCTACTGTTGATACCCCCTGACTCGAAACCACCAACAAAGGAGATGGTGCGATGAAAGATCTGATCAGCTACATTGCGCAGGCACTGGTGGACCATCCGGAACAGGTTTCTGTTTCAGAGGTTGAGGGTAATCAAACATCGGTACTAGAGTTGAAGGTCGCCAAAGAGGATCTGGGAAAGGTGATCGGCAAGCAGGGGCGGACGGCGCGGGCGATGCGCACCATTTTGAGCGCTGCATCTGCCAAGATCAAAAAACGCACCGTGCTGGAAATCATCGAGTAATTCCGTGGAGCCCGACGCAGTTGTCCCAATCGGTAAAATTGTGGGGACCCACGGACTCAATGGGACCAGCAAGGTGTTCTCCTATGCTGAATCCGTGTCCATCTTTACACCCAACAGCTCCATCATCCTGCGCCAACCGGAGGGGTCGCAGCGCCCCTACGTCATACAATGGGCCAAACAACACACCCGTTGCATCCTGCTGGCGTTGGAGGGAGTAACCGACCGCGATCAGGCCGAAAGCCTGATTGGCTGCGAACTGCTGATCCCCAGATCGAGTCTGCCCGAACCCGAAGAAGGCACCTACTACTGGTTCGATTTGATCGGCCTTTCCGTTTACACGACAAACGGTAGATTCGTCGGGCGGCTCGAGTCGATTTTTCCCACCGGAAGCAACGACGTCTACGTGGTCAGGTCGGATGTCAACGGCAAAGAAGGCAGGGATGAAGTGCTGATTCCGGCAATCGAATCGGTGGTCAAAGAAATCGACCTCGAGGGAAAGGTCATGCGAGTTGTCCTGCCGGAGGACCTGTGAAGCGGCCCCGGCAGCCACCGCTTGCAGAAGGTCCTGATTATCGCTCAACAGCCTCCGACGCAGGCGGCATCCAGGGATGAAATTCATTGCACTGACAATCTTTCCCGAACTGTTCGCATCTTTTCGGGAGCACGGAATCATCCGGCGGGCCATTCAACGCAACCTCATATCGCTGGAGGCGGTCAATATCAGGGATTTTGCCTCCGGCAAACACCGCGTCACCGACGACCGCCCATACGGCGGCGGCTGTGGCATGGTGATGAAACCCGAACCCCTGGCGGCCGCCCTTCGGGCAGCCCGGGGCATGGCACCTTCAGCGACAGCCGTACTGCTAAGCCCGCAGGGCCGCAAGTTCAACCAGGCCATGGCCCGCGAATTGAAATCCGTGCAGTCCATGGTTTTGTTGTGCGGCCGCTATGAGGGAATCGACGACCGGATCCTGCACGATCATGTCGATCTGGAGGTATCGATCGGTGACTACGTGCTCACCGGCGGCGAACTGCCGGCGATGATCGTTATCGAGGCGATCACCCGCCTGATCCCCGGCGCGCTGGGGGGGGAGTCGTCCGCAGACAACGAATCGTTTTCCAACGGAGTCCTTGACTGCGGCCACTTCACCCGCCCCCCGGAGTTCGAAGGACAATCCCCTCCCGGAGTGCTGCTGTCCGGTGATCACCGGAAAATTGAGCAATGGCGGTTGGAATCGTCGCTGATCCGTACGGTATTGAAGCGCAAAGACCTCCTGGAGACGCGCGCCCTGAGCCGGGAGGAAATCGAAATCCTAAAAAACTGGCATAACGACATCGAAAAGATTATCCGTGCGCAATCTTCATCTGGCCCTGATTCACCATCCGGTACTGAATAAAAGCGGCAGCATCATCTCTTCGGCTGTCACCAATCTGGATTTACACGATATCTCCCGATTGGCCAGAACCTACGATGTCGGCAGCTTTTACGCTGTCACGCCCCTGCAGGACCAGCGTCAGCTTGTTGAGAGCATCATCGGTCATTGGACCCGGGGGGCGGGGGCGGCATACAATCCAAAAAGAAAGCAGGCCCTGGAGCGGATATTTGTCCGGGAGACGATCGAGGAGGTGCTGGCCGAATTATCTGCCGGTGCCGCCGGCCGGGCCGGCGTGTTGACCGTCGCCACGAGCGCCCGCCGTCATGATGGCAGTATCAGCCATGACCGGCTCCGGCGCATGCTTCGCGAAGACCGCCTCTGCCTGCTGATGTTCGGAACCGCGTGGGGGCTGGCGGACAGTGCCCTGGAGGCGGCAGACTACATCCTTGCGCCGATCAGGGCCAGCGCCGACTACAATCATCTGTCCGTAAGGTCGGCGGCAGCGATCATCCTTGACCGGATAGCAAGCATCGATCCGGTGCGATGAAATAAAAGGCTTGATTAAAACAAAAATAGGCATTACATATAGCGTTTCCAAAATGGTTTCTTTATTTTTTGTTGCCTTTTGTTCGATGAATGTGGAGGTCCCATGGAAAAGATGAAGCAGCTCGAAAAAGAAATGATGCGCCTGGATCTGCCGGATTTTGCTCCGGGCGACACGGTTAAGGTGCATGTAAAAATAACAGAAGGGGAAAAAGAGCGCATTCAGGTGTTTCAGGGCGTCGTTATCAGCAAACGCCGCAGTGCAACCAATGCCACCTTCACTGTGCGCAAGATCTCCTACGGCGTCGGTGTCGAAAGAATCTTTCCATTGCATTCACCTATTATCGACAAAATCGAAGTCGTCACCAAGGGTCGCGTGCGCCGGGCCAAAATCTACTACCTGCGGAAACTGCGCGGCAAGGCGGCACGAATAAAGGAACGCCGATAGCACCATCGGCGCGAGCCTGCGGCGGGCATCGACCCGATCGCATCTGTTTGTGCAGCCTTTCCTCTTGCAGCAAAATCCGCAACCTTCACCCAACCGGGGCATGGGCACCCCCGATGCCCCGCTGTTGACCGCAAAATGATGCCTGTCGACCTTTGGGCTCTGGAAAAAATGGCCTGGGAAAACGGTCATGCCCGCATTGCCGGTATCGACGAAGCCGGCAGGGGCCCGTTGGCCGGACCGGTGGTGTCGGCTTCCGTCATCTTACCTCCGGATGCCTCGATTCCGGATATCAACGACTCCAAGCAGCTGTCCCCCGCAAAACGCGGTACCCTTTATCAGTTGATTTACGCCCAGGCCATTTCCATCGGCGTGGGGATTGTCGACGCCGCAGAGATCGACCGAATCAACATCCTGCAGGCGTCGCTGCTCTCGATGTCGATGGCAACCGACAATCTCAGGCCCCCACCGGATTGGCTGCTGATCGACGGTCTTTTTCGCATTCCCTCCCATTTGCCCCAACAGCCGGTGCCCAAGGGGGACACGCTGAGCATCTCCATCGCAGCGGCCTCGATTGTCGCCAAAGTGACTCGCGACCGCATGATGGAGCGCTACGACCTGGACTACCCCGAGTACGGATTTTCCCGTCACAAGGGGTATCCGACCCGCGCCCACCGTGAGGCCATCCGCAAACACGGTTGCTGCCCGATCCACCGGCGCAGTTTCAAGGGAGTCGAGACCCCCGACACAAGCCCGCTTTCCCCGAACCGATAGAACCGCCGATTGACACTTTTTATGCAAGCGCTATAATGATAAGCGTTCGATCGAAACAACCCCATGAAAAGCTGTAATGGACATTCGCCGAAGATGCCCAGCAAAAGACAGCGTTACGGTCGCAATAGCGAGGCGCTCGCCGCCCGTCACCTGAAACTGTGCGGGTACCGTATCCTTGAACAGAACTACCGCACGCGGCACGGTGAAATCGACATCATCGCAAGAGACAAGGACGCCATCGTATTCGTGGAGGTGAAGGCAAGAAAGACCGAAAGTTGCGGAAATCCCAAGGGGGCGGTCACCGCAGAAAAACAGCGCAAAATATCGATGGTAGCCCTCCAATACCTCAAATCCACCGGGCAGCTGACAACCAGAGCCCGGTTCGATGTGGTGGCCATCCATCCTTCGAACGTTGGCGAACGAATTGAGGTCGTAAAAAATGCATTCGACCTTGCCTATTTCTGACAATCACCCACCGGATGGATCCGGGATCCTGTACGTGGTATCGACTCCCATTGGCAACCGGGAAGATATCACCCTCCGGGCCCTGAACGTTCTGCAGCATGCG
>LJNK01000057.1 GCA_001303025.1 Deltaproteobacteria bacterium SG8_13 | reverse complement strand
CGGCCGCCCGCTACGAATTCATCGTCGGCGGCGGCATCCTGCCGTTCGTCACCCAACTGGCGGGCATCTTCGGACCGGTGGCCGTCATCACCGACAGCCAGATCGGCCCGCTGTACGCCCGCAGCTTCAGAACAGTGGGCAGTGTCGATACGGTTATCGAAGTGCCCGCCGGCGGACAGCACAAGACCCTGGACACGGTGGAAGGCGTATACGCCCAACTGCTGGAGGCCGGTTTTGATCGCAGCGGAACCATCGTTGCGCTGGGCGGTGCGGTGATCAGTGAACTGGCCGGTTTTGTGGCCGCCACCTACATGCGGGGGGTTGACTGTGTTCAATGCCCCACCAGCCTGCTGTCGATGGTGGACACCAGCATCGGCGGAAAAGCCGGCGTCGACCTGCCCGAAGGCCAGAACCTGATCGGCGCTTTCAAGCAGCCAAAGGCCGTGATCGCCGACGTGGCCACCTTGCAAAGCCTGCCTGCCAGGGAATTCGCCTCCGGGATGGCGGAAGTCATCAAGCACAGCCTGATCGCAGACAGCGACCTGCTGGACCAGATCGAGAAAGGCCACTGGAAACACGAAATCACCGCCCCACTGCCGTCACTGGCGGATCTGCAGGCGCTGGTGGCCCAGGCCATTCAGGTAAAGGTGCACATTGTCCAGGAAGACCCGTTTGACGAAGGCCCCCGCCAGGTGCTGAACCTGGGCCACACCTTCGCGCATGCGATCGAACAGGTCAGCGGCAACAGCGTCCGCCACGGCGAGGCGGTCGCCATGGGGCTGGTGGCCGCCGCCACCCTCTCCGCTCGTTTGGGTCTCTGTCCGCCGGCTTTGCCGGATCGGGTCGAGTCGGTGGTTGCCGACGCAGGACTGCCGGTGCGGATTCCGCCGACAGTGGATCCATCTCACCTGATGGAGGCCATGGGCAGAGACAAGAAAAAAACGGCAGGCAAAATCCGGTTCGTACTGCTGCGGGAAATCGGGGAAGTTTTCGTCACCGACAACGTCGAAGAGGCGGACGTTTTAGGCACCGTAAAAGATCTCTCCGGCTGAACGCCTGCCGCCTCACATACCGGGCGTGCGCCCCCCATCCAGCAATATCTCCGCGCCGGTGATGGACGCCGCGCGGTCGGATACCAGAAAAAGGGCCAGATCGGCCACTTCGGACGGTTCCACTAGCCTGCCGGTGGGAATGCTGCCGACGGTCTCGGCCATCACTTCGTCAACGGAGATGCCTTTTGCGGCGGCCGTCTGGCGAACCAGCCGCTTGGAGCGCTCGGTGACCGTCGAACCCGGTGAAATGGCGTTGATGCGGATGTTGTCGCGGGCGAGTTCTTTGGATATCCCCCGGGTGAAGTTGATCAGCGCGGCATTGGTGGTGCTGCCGGCCAAGAAAGTGGCAGGCGGCGTGCGACCGGCGGCGCCGATGATGTTGACGATCCTGCCGTCTTTACGGGCGGCCATGTGAGGGACAACCGCCCGTACCATCCGGATATAGCCCAAAAGTTTCAGCTTCCAGGCATCCAGAAAATCCTGGTCGCTCAATTCGAAAAACGCACCGGCCCTGGCCGAACCCGCGCAGTTGATCAGGATGTCGATTCGGCCAAGACGCTTGATCGCCCCTGTTTCCACCCGCTGCACATCGCCGGCATCTGTAAGATCGGCAACGATTGGCAGGACCCGATCCTTATCCCCGGCAACTGCGGCTGTGATGACCTCAGCAGCCTGCTCCAGCCGCTGCGGGTTTCGCCCGACGATCAGGACGCTGACGCCTTCGGCAAACAGCGCTGTGGCGCAAGCCAGACCGATCCCGGCACTGCCGCCTGTGACGATCGCTGTTTTCCCGGTCAGGTTCAGTTCCATCGGCGGTAATCTTTAAGCGGATTTCGAAGAAGTATCGCCTGCCGCGTATCCCAGCAAGTGAGAAAGCTGCTGGGCGGAGGCGGTCAAATGGCGGCACATTTTCTGGAAACGTTCGCCGGCAAAGCGCTGGATCGGGCCGGCGACCGTCAGGGCGGCGAATATGGCTCCGGTGTGGTCGAATACCGGTGCGGAGATGCCGGCGACTTCGGGCACCACTTCGCCGATGCTGGAAGCATAGCCGCGTTGGCGAATGTTTTCGAACTCTTGTTCCAGGCGATCCCGCTCGACGATGGTCGATGGGGTCATCGCAGCCAGCTTCTTGTTCAATACCTGGTTGCGAAATTCTTCCGAAGAAAAGGCCAGCAGCACTTTCCCGCTGGCTCCGGCATGCAGCTCGAAGGTTTCGCCCTCGTTGACGGCATAGCGCAGCGGGTACGGTCCTTCCTCCCGGACCAGACAAAGCCGTTTGGTTCCTTCCAGCACGAACAGTTTGGCGGACTCGCCGGTGAGGGCGGCCAACTCCCGCAAGATGGGACGGGTGAGGGATATCAGCGTATTGGCCCGTTCATAGACCTTTCCCAGCATCAGCAGTCTGGGCCCCAGCCGATAGAAACCATTCTGGCGGATCAAAAATCCGTGCGCCATCAGGGTTCCGCACAGCCGCAAAATGCGGCTTTTATACAACCCGGTTTTCTCGCTGAGCTCCTTGAGCGAAAACTCCGGCGATCTGTCGCCAAAGCACTCGAGAATGCTCAGGGCCTTGTCGACGCTTTCAATCTGCTTCTCCGATTCTTTCGGAGAATTCTGGTTCTCCACCTTCATGATAGACGGCTCCGTTATCCACTAGACTTTTTGAATCGGGAACAGGAAATTCCGATCCGGATGTCCCCCCGATCTCACATCACTGGACAATGGTTCCTTTAGCCGTATAGGGCGTCCATTGCCTTTCTAAGGGCACCGATGGGGATCTGCCCGGGAGCGGAAGCCTGCTTGCCGATGGCAAAGGTGATGTCCGAGCCAAACAGTCCGCCGGCCAGCCGGGTAACTGCTCCCTCCGGTCCCATGGACATCGTTACGATCGGAATGCCCAACCCTTCGCTTCGGGCCTTGAGGGTGGCGCTCAGCAATGTCAGGACATCCTGATAATTTCTCGGCATCACGGCGACTTTGGCGATATCCGCTCCCAGATCCCGAGCCTCGACCAATTTACCCTGTATGGAAGCTTCGTCCGGCGTTTTGTCGAAATTGTGGTATGAAAAAATCAGCTTGGCGCCATGGCTGCGGCTCGCTTCGATGACGCCGTCGGTAAACGGCCGTTCATTGCACATTTCGACATCGATGATATCCGCCGCTCCGGTGCGCATGGCTTCCGTAATCAGCTCCAAGCGCACCTGCTGCTCGATCTTTTTCATACCGCCTTCAGCGTCGATCCGGCAGGTGAAAATCAGCGGAATTTCTCCGATGGCTGCCCGCAGTTCCCGCAGCGCCTGGAGACTATCATCGACATCTTCCACCTTGCCATAACCGTCGATCCGCCACTCCAGCAGATCCGGAGCCAGGGCTGTCAATTCGGTTGCCTGGCCGAGCAGATCCGCTTTGGTCTCCGCCACCAGCGGCAGGCAGACCAGTGGGTCGGGACCGCCGATGACTTTGCCTCTTACCGTTACTTTCTGTTCGCTTTGAAGTCGCATCACATTTCCTTGTTCGTTCGGTTGGTCAGTGAACACCAAATCCTGTTAGACGTTCGATGCCGTCCGGTCCGCCGGGAAACCATGCCCGCGTTCCTTTCGGGCGAAGCCCCGCTCCCCGAATGGTGAAATCGGGTGGCGAAACTCATGGAGGCGATTTCCCTCTTCAGATGCATCACAGGGTCCGCTGCGTGCTTAGCAGCATCCGCTCTGGTGCTCGAGGACCCGTTTCATGCGTCCCGGGAGGGTGCGTCCCAACGTCTTTTCGAGAAATGCGACCGCCTCGCAGGTTGCCCCCAGATCGACTCCGGTGCGAATTCCCATGCTTTCGAACATGTTGACGGCATCTTCTGTCGGGACATTGCCGGCTGCCCCCTTTACAAAGGGGCATCCCCCCAGTCCTCCGGTGCAGACATCGAATGTGCGAATGCCGGTCTGATAACCGCTGTACATGTTGGCCAAACCCAGTCCGCGGGTATCGTGCAGGTGGAGCGAGAACCCCATCTCGGGCAATTGCTTCCTCACCTTGGTCACCATGTGCCGGATCGATTCCGGCGTGGCCATTCCGGTGGTGTCAGCCAGGTTGATCTCTTTCACACCGGTCCCGGCCATTTTCTCCGTGGCCTCCAAAACAGCATCCTCTGAAATCCGGCCCTCGTACACACAGCCGAACACGCACTGCAGCCCGGCGCGCACAGCCAGCCCGGCGTCCAGGGCTGCACGGATCAAGCCGGTCATGCTCTCGAGGGCTTCGGCGGCCGGGCGGCCGGCATTTTTGCGGCTGTGGGTGTCGCTGATCGACACGGACATGCTGACGTGTGCCACCCCACAACCAAGAGCCCGCTCCAATCCCTTTTCGTTCAGGATCAAGGCCGATACCACCGTGCCTTGCTGTTTCCCCAACGTTCGGATGAGCTCATCGGTGTCGGCCATCTGCGGAACCACCTTCGGATGAACGAAGGACCCCACCTGAATTCTCGGTATGCCGGCTTTCTTGAGCATCTCGAAGAGTTGCAGCTTCTCCTCGAGGGAAAAAATTCTCGTCTCCATCTGAAATCCGTCACGGAGAGCTTCATCTTCTAAAATAATCGCTTGTTGGGTCTGATCTGCGTTCATGGTCCCTGCCATCAGTGGTTCTGTTTTCATCACTATTCAGCATCGATTCGCTCGCCGGGCACCGCCGGGCCGGATATTTCCCCCGACAATTCATGCAGGTTCCTGGCCCGGGGACAGCCGCGATTGCTGCCCGGCAACCCTGATTATATCGTGGGCGCCGCCGGTGCTGTCTAAAAGCCCAGCAGATTTGGCAGGCCGATGACGGCCACCGGGAAAAAAGAAATAATGATCAACACCAACAGCTCGACGAAAAACAATGGGATGATCTGGCGCACCAGCGGCCCTAAACCCACATTGGCCACCGAATCGGCCACGAAGAGACACAGGCCCATCGGTGGCGTAATCAGCCCGATCATCAGATTGAAGACGACCAGGATGCCGAAATGGGTGGGGTCGACCCCCATGCTGACAGCGATAGGATGCAGTATGGGCACCAACACCAGCATTGCGGCGATCCCCTCTAAAAAAAGCCCGGCAAAAAGGAACAGAGCCATCGAGGAAACCAGGAACATCCACTTTGCGGTCATATACGCCAGGGCAAAATCGGTGATCATGTTGGGGATGCGATTGTAGGTCATCAGCCAGTTGGCTGCGGCAACAGCGGACATGATAATCATGATGACGGCCGTGTCGCGCATAGAATTGCCAAAGATCCGGGGCAGATCGGTCCATTTGAGCTCCCGCAGCAGGAACAGGCCTACAATCAGCGCATAGGCCACCGCAAAACTGGCAGCCTCGGTCGGGGTGACCACACCAAAAAGGATGCTGCCCACCACAAAGACCGGCATCAGCAGCGGGATGATGCCCTGCAGAAGAATTTTTCTTTTGGATCCGACGGACTCGTTCGGGTCGTCTTTCTGGTAATGGCCGGCAAATACCATCACATATATGGACAGAAAAATTGCCAGTAAAATCCCCGGAATGACACCGCCCAGGAACATGCCCGGAACGGAAACACCGGTCACGATCAACGCGTAGATGATCACCGGGATGGACGGTGGAATAATAGGGCCGATCACCGAGGAAGCGGCGGTAATCGCCGCGGAAAAATCGCGCGGGTAGCCCCTTTTCTCCATCTCGGGGATGAAGACCCGTCCAATGGCGGAGGTGTCCGCAACCGCGGAACCGGACAGCCCTGCAAAGATAACCGAAGCCCAGATATTGACCATGGCCAGACCTGCACGCAACCGGCCGACGAAAACGTTGGTAAAAGCGATGATCCGACTGGTGATGCCCGATTCATTCATCAGTTCACCGGCGAGAATGAACAGGGGGATCGCCAATAGGGGATAGGATTGAATCCCGCCGAACATCTGGGTGGCAACGATACGAATATGATAGGGGAATTCACCAACCGCCATGAAATACATCAGGGCTGCAACGATGGCGAAGGCTACCGGTACACCGATAATTAAGCAAATAATCAGGATGGCATAGACCATGGGTTCACTCTCCGACGGATTCCAGCGCTGCAGGTTCCGCTGCACGTTGGAGGAGTTTCAGCAGGGCTGCAATGGAAAGCATGACACCGCCCAATACCATTGCTGCCTGATAGGGATACTGGTACCCTATCCAGATCATGCTGTCCCAACCGGTCAGGGACCTGAGATCTTTCGCCAGGTTGATAATCCCGGATGACTCTATGCCGCCGCGTCTGAGGACAAACATCCAGCCGGAATAGGTCAGCAGCACGCCGTTACCCACCATGATCAGGTCGACGAGCATGTACAGCTTTCGGATTAATGACTCCGACAGGAACCGGATCAACATGGTGAAGCGGATGTGCCGATCCTGCAGGTAGGCCCAGGCAATCCCGAACATAACGCCGTATATGGCGATAAATATCGGCATCTCCTCTCCCCACTCAAGGGATTTGCCGATGGTGTATCGACGGACGGAATTGAAGAAAACAATCAAAAAAAGCACACCCATGGACAGCGAAGCGCCGGCGGCGGCGAATTTCGAAAAGAGGTCTATCGTCCGTTGAACGATGCGCTGCACGGATGCCTTTCCCTTCTCTTGCCAGTGAAACAGGAGAAGCGATTCATTGGGCGTTTCCGATAGGAGGACGACCGGAAGGCGAGTCGCCTTTCCGGTCGCAACCGGTTATTGCCGATTATTTGGATGCCGCCTTCACCGCAGCATCGAGTTTGTCAATCCATACCGCATCTTGACCGAGTTCACCGGCCAGCCACTTCTTAACGGCCGGCTGCGCCAGCTTCTGGAACTGTGCCATATCCGCGGCGGTCGGAGAATAGACTTTCATCCCTTCAGCAGCGACCTTGGTCACCCCTTCTGCAGTATTGAACTGCTGAATGGCACGCCCCATGACGCCGGCAATGCGGGCTGCCTTTTGAATGACCGCCTGGTCTTTGGCCGGCAGCGACTTGAAGAATTCATCATTGATCAGAATAAAGTCCGCTGCGTAAACGTGTCCGTCCAGTACCAGATACTTCTGCAATTTATGAAGTTTGTTGTTGTAAATAACACCGACCGGGTTTTCCTGGCCATCGACAACACCGGTTGCCAGAGCATTGGGCAGCTCGGACCAGGCAATCGGAGTCGGCTCGCCTCCCAGTCCTTTTACCATTTCCACATACAGCGGGATCGGCTGAACCCTGAACTTGAGGCCTTTCATATCCGCAGGCGTCTTGATTTCCCGAACGTTGTTGGTGAAATTCCGGAAACCCGTTTCTCCGTATGCCAGCGTCCGCAACCCGGTCTTCTTGAGGCAATGCTCTGCCAACTCCTGACCGAACGGGCCATCGAGCACGTCCCAGGCAATGGTCGGTGACGCGAACGTATACGGGATGTTGAGGACATCGGCTGCCTTGCACACCGTTGACATGGCACCGGATACGAGGGTCATCTGCGTGGTCCCTTCCTGAACCTGCTGGACCAGCGCATTTTCGTCACCCAGGGCCTTGGCCGGAAACAGCTCGACCTTCATATCCGACTCGCCTTCGACGATGTTCTTGAAGATCACCGAGGCCGCTCCTTTTTTGGAACTCTGCCAATCGGCCGGGTCAACATGACCCAATTTGATGGTAGGTCCCGCCATGGCCGTTGCTGAAAAAACAGCGAAGATTACAACGATGCCTAACGCAATTATGGAACGAAACATGGTTGCCTCCTTTTGGGTTGGTGGATGTATTGAATCCAGGGGTTATATGGTAATTACAATGCAGCCAATGAAAAACAGCCGCATTTGTAGCCAGTCATTCATTTGCATTATGGACAGATAACAGGCAATGGTCACTTCGATCGGCAGAATCTGAAATTGCCGGCACTCGCATCTCGTCGATGACCGCCCCCCCGCCGGTCAGTCCGTACTGACGTGGGAAATCTCTTTCCCCGGTGAGTAGATATCCAGAATGTTCCAGTGGCCGCCCGTCGGCACCGGGTTGTTGATCATCGGGACGTCCAGAACCACCGGTTTGTCCATGGCGATAGCCTCGATCAGGGCCGGTTTGAATTCAGATGCTGCATTGATGCGAATTCCTTCCACACCGTAGGCTCTGGCAACGGCGGCATAATCGGGCGAGGTCGACTGCCCGTTCTTTTCGAAAACCGTGCCGTAGGTCGTGTTGAAGTGCGCCTTTTCCAGTCCGGCGATGGTGCCGAAGGCATTGTTGTTCATGATCAGCCAGATAACGGCGATGTTGCCGTGCCGGGCCGTGGCAAGCTGGGCCGGGTTCTGCCCGAACCCGCCATCTCCGATCAAGGCGATCACCACCTTGTCCGGCCGGGCGATTTTGGCGCCAATGGCTGCCGGCCCGCCGAATCCCATCGTGGCATAGCCCCCCGGGATGAGGATGCTTCCCGGTTCATAGACCGGAAATTGCTGCCCGACCCCGTTTTTGTTCCAGCCCACGTCGGTGGTGATGATGGCATCTCGCGGCAGCACTTCGCGCACCTCGGCCAGAATGCGCTCCGGCATCATGGGAAAGGCATCGCTCTGCTCCATTTCCGTATTGCTCTGTTTGAACGCCTTTTGGTTTTCGGCGATCTCATTCCTTAAAGCATCGCGTTGGACACCTTTTGGAACGATGGACCGTGCCACCCGCAGCAGCACATCGAGGGCCTGTTTCAGATCGGCGACCACACCGATGTCAACCGGATAGTTTCGTCCGATTTCACTCGGTTCGATGTCGATCTGAATCAATTTGGTTTTGGGAATATCAAAGGTGTACTCCGGATACCAGGAGCTGCTGTCCGCTTCTTTGAAGCGGGTGCCCAGCGCCAGGATAACATCCGCGTTGCGGCAGGAATCATTGATGTAATGCGTCCCCCAGAAACCGGTCATGCCGAGGATAAAGGGGTGATCGTCGGGCAGCGCGCCCTTGCCCATGAGGCTGTGGGCAACGGGCAGGCTGAGATTATCGACCAGTTTTCGCAGCTCACCGGCGGCATCGGCAAGCAGCACTCCGCCCCCGGCGTAGATCACCGGATTTCGGGCTGCGACCAGCCGATTGACAATCTCTTCGGCAGTGGCCTCGTCCATCGAAGGCTTCCTGAGCACCTTGGCATTGTGCTGCTGGCGTTCGAACAGCGCGACATCTACTTGCCTGGAGAAGATATCCATGGGTACGTCGACCAGCACCGGACCAGGCTGGCCGCTTTCTGCCAGCTGAAAGGCCTTTTCAATAATTTCCGGGAACAGCTCCGGGCGATCTACCCGCCAGGCCCGTTTGACAAATGGCCGGTAGATTTCGTACTGCGCCCCATCGGCATGCAGGTTTACCTCCTGATGAGGATGCTTTCCGTAGTAGTGGCTGGGCACGTCGCCGGCAATAACCACCAGGGGGATAGAGTCCAGTGCGGCATTGGCGACGCCGGTGGAAGCATTGGTCAGTCCGGGGCCCAGGTGGGTAAGCAGGACCGCAGCCTTGCCGGAAACCCGCGCATATCCATCGGCCGCATGGGCAGCGATCTGCTCGTGGCGGACGTTGACGAACTCTATCGGGCTGTTTTCCATGGCGGACAGTACGGCGATATTGGTGTGCCCGCAGAGCCCGAAGACGTGCCGGACGCCACGGTTCTCCAGGTACTTTATGAGTTGATGGGAAACGAGATCTTTCATGGGATCCTCCATAACGGCGTTGGGCATTTACCAGGTTTCCGTATTGTAGAATTCGCCGAACAGCTCCTCATCGCCGGGCTTGTCCTCGGGAATCGTCCGGGCGACCCAGGTGTAGTTCAGGTAGTGCTTCAGGGAGATATTTTCATTGGTGATATTGCCGGCCCACACCCCGCATCCCATGCTCGAAGTCATGGGCATACCGTTTGTAAAAGATCCTGCGTTGGCTTTGGACTGCGCCTGTCTGACCATCATTCGGCTGACCGGAGCGGTCAGTGCAAGCTGGTGGATATGCTCATCGTTGAACGAATAGATGCCGCAGGAATGTCCTTTGCCCTGTATCGAATAGATCCGGGTCACCATATCCAAAGCGTTTTCGAAACCGGAGTACTTGAATATGGACAGGAGTGTGCCCAGCTTCTCGGTGGAAAACGGATAATCCTTGCCGATGTTCTCTTCCCGGACAATCAGGAATTTCTTGTCGGCAGGGATGCGAAAGCCGGCTTTTTCCGCAATCGTGCTGGCTGGACAGGCAATGGTATCAATGGTTCGATGGCCGTCCTGCCACAGCACGGGTTCGAGTTTTTTCTTCTCCTCTTCCGATACCAGGTACCCTCCTTCTTTTTGCAACTGATCCAGAAAGGCGTCATAAATGCTCGCCTCGACAATGAGGTTGCCGTCGGCCGAACACCCGGAACCAAAATCAGACATCTTGCTTAGCATGGTGTTGTGGGCCGCCTCAGCAATGTCGGCGGTCTCGTCGATGACCATGGTTGAATTCCCCTGGCCGGCCGCATAGGCGGGTTTGCCGGAGCTGTGAGCCGCCTTGGCCATGGCAGGGCCGCCGGTGGCAATGGTCAGGTCGCAGATGGCCATCAATTCCTGGGCCAGTGGAATGGAAGGTTTTTCGGCACACACATACACATCCTCGGGCAGGCCGATTCTGCGCAACGCCTCCCGCATCACCCGCACCGTCTCAAGAGTGGTCTGCTTGGCCCTTGGATGGGGGGAAAAGACCACCGCATTCTTTGCCTTCAGGGCATAGATGCCCATGCCGGGAGGAGTGAGGGCCGGATTGGTGGTGGGCACCAAAGCGGCAATGACCCCCACCGGCTTTGCGTATTTCACCAGCCCTTTTTCAGGAATCTCCTCGACGATACCCATACTTTTCTGCCGCAGGGCATCTCTGAGAATTCCCTTGATTTTGAAGCGTTTGTTCGGTCTTCCTTCCCTGTCGCCCAGCCCGCTTTCGTCAACACCCATATGAGCCAGCCGGGTGAAAGTCTTTTCATTGGAGGTGGCCCAACCGATTGCCTGAATCGCCCGGTCAACTGCAGCCTGATCCAGGTGGGCAATCTGCTGCTGCGCCGTTTGCGCCCGTTTGAACAGTTCCCGAGCGTACTGTTTTTCTTCCTCCGTAATGGGTCGTGCCATCGTTCTTTCTCCTTGATTTCGAAATGAAGGGCGATTGTCGGTCGATTCGGTATGGCCGGCCGCATGATTCCGGCAAACGCAATTTGACGGTTGGACCCTGCAGCAGGGCGGGGTCAGTCAGACCATTCAGGTTCAGTTGGTCCTTAAAGCAGCACACAAGGGGGTGGATCATCTGATGTATCCGGTTGAGCGCCTGGGTATTGGAATCGCAATACGCCCAAAAATAGAACGCAGTTCTATTTTGCCGAATAAACGACCGGCTCGTCTTTGTCAACAAAAACTTTTGGTCGATAAGATTGACGCCGGTCACTTGTTGGAAGAAAGAAACCAAATGGCTAATAACCAATTCGTTATATGCGCATTTTTTTTGAAATCGGCGGCAGGTTACGAATCGAAGGGCGAACAAACCGGGCCTTTGTGCGATATCGGGCGTCTTGGTTGTGGAGTCCAGCGCTGACCTTTTACCGATTTACATGGCGGCTTCGGCAGGCGATTCGGGAGGGAATGCCCTTACACCGAGGCGCCAAGCAGTTCTGAAATCCTGCAGGTTGCATCCAGCAGTTCTTTCAATATGTCGGCGATGCGTTCATCGGAAAAGCGCTGCACCGGCCCAACGACTGCAAGGGCCGAGTTTACAGCATTTTCATGGTTGAAAACAGGCGCGGCAACGGCGGCCACTTCCAGTTCACGCTCCCCCCGGTTGATGGCATAACCACGTTTTTTTATCGCAGCCAGCTCCACTTTTATAATTCCCGGATCAACCATTGTCAGGGGAGTGAACCGCTCCAGGCACTTTACGTCGAGGACTTTTTTTCGCAATTCTTCTGTGCCGTAAGCAAGCAGCACCCTGCCGGCCGCAGAGGCATGCAATTGCATGGGGTCCCCTTCATTGATCGAAAAGACAAGTCGTGAAGAACCGAATTCTCTTGCCAGGCAGATGGATGTCTGGCCATCGAGATGGAAAAGCGCCACCGACTCACCGGTAATATAGGCCAGCTGCTTCATGATCGGGCGCGATACGGTGAGGATGGTATTGGTCTGTTCATATATTTTCCCAAGTTTCATTAATTGGGGACCCAGCCGGTAACTGGACCATGGCATGCGGACGAGGAATCCGCAAACAACGAGCGTTCCACACAACCTGTGAACACGGCTCTTGTAAAGACCCGATTTTTCGCTGAGTTGGCTAAGCGAAAGTTCCGGTTCCCTAAATGTAAAATAATCCAGGAGCCTCAACGCAGTTGCAAGGCTGTCTACAATGGGCGCAGCGGATTTGTTTTTGCCATGGCCCTTTTTGGTTTCTTTCCGTGTTTTCATAAGCGTTGGGAATTCGCTGAATCGTCCTATCGGCAGCGAAATGGATGAAAAACAGAATCTGAAGCAACCCCAGGGGCGTCACATCCTTATTACCACATTTATTTCATGGGGGAAGGACAAATTCTCCGGCTTTGGTTCAGGATGCGAAGTTTCTTGAACGGCAATCTTCTTGGGCTTCACATGCGCACAATGGTTTTCATGGCAACCGCCATTGCGGTCACCCGCACGACAGCCCCCCGGCATAACCGAGGGAAGAGACCCGCTATTTCGATACCACAGTGCCCTATATTCGGCATGAAATTGCGATCAAATGTATATGGCAATCCCAGGCACCAGGCAACCGGCCTGTATTGATTTCGGTCGCTTTCGATTTTGCGCGACTGACGCTGGATTTCGAAGAGGATCGATCGCTGATGGGATCAAAAAGCGCTTGACGAATCGCATCCCCTATTATAATAGTACAGTATTCTATAGAGCAGAACGATATTGGCCGCGATCACGATCGAAACGCAATTGGAGCCGCTGCCTATGAAATATCTATTTTCATTGGCCCATCTTACGGTGCTCGGATGTACACCGCCGGAGATGACGTATATTGCCGCGCGTGCCGGTTATGACTTTGTCAGTATCAGACTCATCCCCATGGGGGTGCCTGGAGAAGCCAGCTTTCTGCCCGAGGACAAGGAGGTGATCCGGAAGACAAAGGCTGCTCTCAAAGAGACGGGCGTCAGGCTCCTCGATATCGAATTGGCGCGCATCACCGCCGATATCGATCCAAAAACGTACATCCCCGCCATGGAAACCGCCGCCGAACTGGGCGCACGGCATGTCATTTCCAGCGCCTGGGCC
The DNA here is from genome assembly GCA_001303025.1 of Deltaproteobacteria bacterium SG8_13. Classification (GTDB taxonomy): domain Bacteria; phylum Desulfobacterota; class Desulfobacteria; order Desulfobacterales; family SG8-13; genus SG8-13. The sequence goes on along the minus strand of LJNK01000057.1, from coordinate 23,321 downwards.
ACGGATCCTATGGAGCATGACTTCATCGTCGAACGCTACGCGCAAATCTGCGATCTGGCCGATCCGTTCGGACTGACGGTGGATCTCGAGTTTCCAACCTTTTCCCGCCTCACCTCCCTTGAAGAGGCCGCCGGCATCGTCCGCAGCGTCAATCGACCCAACGGCGGAATATTGATCGATACGCTGTACTTTCATTTTTCACAAATGCGCCTGGACGAACTGAGCGCGCTGCCGCCGGAGTGGTTCCACTTCATGCATATCTGCGACACTGTCGAAGAAATTCCAACCACCCGGGAGGGAATGATCCATATCGCACGTGACGATCGACTGTACGTAGGCGATGGGTGTATCGATTTCGCGGCAATCTTCGATCGGCTGCCGCCCATCCCCTTATCCATCGAGTTGCCGAATGCACAGCGGGTCAGGCAGCTCGGCTATGAGGGCCATGCAAAACGCTGCCTCGAAAAAGCCAAACAGCATCTTCAGAAGCGGCCGTAGAAGAGAAAGTCGGGCTGCCGTTTCGGGCAGCACCGCCGCACGATGAAACGCCGCCGGCCGACGGCCAGTTGAGGGAAAATCGCAGGCGGCGGGATTTTTTCGTTCGGCCAGCGATGCGGAAAGTCGAGCCTACACCTCTACCAGCATTTTGATACGGTTCGGGGAGGTAAAGTCCCGCAACACCCGATCGACTTCCTCCAGCGACACCTTTTCAGTGGTCATCGCTTCCGTCTGAATCCGTCCACTTTTCAATATCTCGAGGGTTTCCGGAAATTCGTCCGTGTAGATCAGTGAACCCTTTATCTGAAGCTCCTTGCGCACCACCATATCGACCGGGATCGGCTGGTCTTTTCCCGGCAGTCCTAAGACAGCGATCGTTGCCCTGGGAGCGGCCAGCCGAATTACCTGTTCCAGGGCGACTGCGGCCCCGCTGGTCTCATACAGCAGGTCGAACTGGCCGAAAAAGGACTCGATGGGATCTGTTGACCCGATAGTGTGGACCGCGCCCAATTGCTTCGCGACACCGAGCCGGCTTTCCGAAAGGTCGCAGGCCGTCACCTCGGCGCCGCTGAGCGCCGCCATTTGCTGCACCAGCAGGCCCATCACCCCTGCACCGAAGATCAGCGCGCGATCGCCTTTTTGCGGCGAGGCGATCTTCATGGCATGCACGGCAACGGCCAGCGGCTCTGTGAACACCGCCACCTCGTCTTCCAGGCCGTCGGGAACCGGCCAGACATAATCGGCCGGCACTGTGGCATATTCGGCAAACACGCCGTTGGCGTCCACGCCCAGCCTCGTTTTGGAGGGACACAGGTTCTTACGGCCTGCCGCACACAGCGGGCAGGTGCCGCAGGAAACGTTCGGCTGAATGGTGACCCGCTGGCCTGCGGAAAGCCCCGATACGCCGGGGCCCAGCTTTTCGATCCGGCCGACGGCTTCATGCCCCGGGATGACGGGCATCGGCACGCCGAACTTGCCGTGATACAGGGTGTGGTCCGATCCGCAGATCCCGGCCAGCGTCACCTGCAGCCGCACCTGGCCGGGGCCCGGTTCGGGCAGCGGGACGTCTTTGACCTGTATGTTTCCGGGTTCGATTAAAACCACTGCTTTCATGCCGTCTCCTTATTCAATTGCCGTACGCGGTTGCAGAATTGAATAACAGGATTCGCATCCCTTTGAAGTGCCCCTGGCGGCAAATCCCCACGGTTTGTCCTATTGCGACAGCCGGGAGAACAGCGCGGTGCGCATCACGTCCACCGGGGCTTTTTGTCCGGTCCAGAGCTCAAACTGCGCGACGCCCTGATACAGCAGCATATACCGGCCGTCAATGGCGCGGCAGCCGGCCTGCTTCGCTTCGCGCAGCAGCCGGGTTACCACGGGCGAGTAAACGATGTCCATCACCGCGGCCACGTTTTCGAGGAGGGCCGCGGGAACCGGCGTATCCGCGTCGTTTGGGATCATGCCAACCGAGGTCGTATTGATCATCGCATCCGCCCGCACGTCGCCGAGTTCGGTAAGCGGGATGCACTCGCACCCAAGGTCCCGGGCGAGGTCCTGTCCTCTCGATAGCGTGCGGTTGGCCAGCAGAATCTTTGCCCCCTTCTCCCGAAGCCCGAAACCGACGGCCCGGGCCGATCCGCCCGCGCCGATGACTAAAACCGTCTGTCCGGACAGTTCGGTGATCGTTTCCAGTGCCTGCATGGCACCGACCCAGTCGGTATTCGAACCTTGGATTTGTCGGTCATTTATGGCCAGGGTATTGACAGCGCCGATTTTTTCGGCCACAGGATCAATAGCGTCCAGATGCGGTATGACCGCTTGTTTGTGGGGAATGGTAACGCTGACACCGCAGACGCCCAGGGCCCTGAATCCGTCCAGCGCCCGGGCGACATCCTCCACTTCGAAGGCAACGTAAATATTGTTCAGGCCGAGGTGCTGAAAAGCGGTGTTGTGCATGGCCGGGCTGAGGCTGTGGGAAACCGGCTTTCCCATGATCCCGTATAGTCGGGTTTTACCGTCGATTTGCATCGGCAGGTTCTCCCCTGTAATCTGCGTTTTTATTCGGCAATAGGACTTATTCTATTGACAGATGGGGCCAGGCCCCATATTCTGGCCAGCAATAATTTGTTCTGCATAGCAGAACACCATGTTCTTAGCGTTACCGGAGAGGAATTTCAACACAATTTTTCGGTTCCATCAACTCTAATCCCGAAAAGGAGGGGAACGATGAAAAGAATGTCGCTATTTGCACTGGTCTCCCTGTTGGGCGCCTGTTTGATTTCACCGGCGCTCGCAGCGGATTTTCCCACAAAGAACCTTCAGGGCGTCATCATGTGGGGCGCCGGCGGTGCGACCGACAATGTGTCCCGGGCGATCACCCCCCTGGTCGAGCCCTATCTGGACAAACAGATCGTGCTGATCAACAAACCGGGCGGCACCGGTGCCATCTCCACCCAGTATGTCAACAGCCGGCCGTCGGACGGATACACCCTGCTCTTCGGAGCGGAAAACCCCCAGGTTCACCGGATTTTGGAGCTATCTGATATCGACTACAAGGACTTCTATCCGGTCAACGTGCTAGGCCGCGGAGTCGGCGTGATCGTCGCCAACAACAAGATGCCCTGGAAGTCCTTCAAGGATCTGGTAGAAGACGCCCAGAAGCGGCCCGGTGAAATCAAAATGGGGGCCACCGGACCGGGCGGCCTGCCGTATACGGTCGGAGCCATGGCCAAAACGGTCACCGGATTCGATGTCACCAGCGTGCCGTTCGGCGGCGAAGGCCCCGGTGTCACGGCCCTGCAGGGCGGTCACGTCGATTTCATGCCCGCCGGAATTACGGCCGTGCGCGAGCACATCCGTGCCGGCCGGGTGAAGGCGCTGTGCGTGGTTTCCGATGAGCCGATTCCCGGGCTGGAAGATATTCCGCTGATCACCCAGGATTTTCCCGAATTCAAAAAGTATCTGCCCTGGGGACCTTTCTACGGGGTATGGGTCAAAAAGGACGTACCGGACGCAGCCAAGAAAAAACTGGTGGAGGCCTTCCAGAAAGGCGCCGCGGATCCGAAGTTTCAGGCTTTTCTAAAGGACTTCGGCACGGTTTCGATGAACATCAGCGGAAAAGAGGCTGACGAGTTTCTGAAAAAGTGGCAATCGGTCACCAACTGGATGTATGAATATGCCGGGGCGACCAAAGTATCGCCGGGCAAACTCGGCATTCCCAAACCATAATCGCCTCTATCGCGAAGGCTCCGGACGACAACGGAGCCTTCGCTTCATTGCGACCCATGGATCAGAACAACAAACTGAGAGCGGGAGAAAATTTTTTCATTTGGTTGCTGATGGTCTTCAGCCTCTTTGTTTTCTTCCAGGCCTTCCGCATTTCCGGATTTTCATCGATCAGTTCTCCGGGAACTTTTCCCATGGGGGCAGCGGCAGTGATGATCCTGTCGCTGGCCATCATCCTGGTGAACAATCGCAGACGGGGAAAACCGGATGCCGACAGTTTCAAGGAGGAGCTGCGGCTTGCGGCCCGAAAAGTAATGCCCCGCATCTTTTTGGTCTACACAGCGGTTATCGTCGTTTACATGGTTCTGATCGAACCCCTGCACTTTTTGCCCAGCTCCTTTGCATTTCTGCTGACATCGATGATCTATCTGAAAGGAGGCCGATGGCTCAAATTAGCGATCATCGCCATCGGCACCATGGCCGGAATCTATTTGATTTTTCAATATGTTTTCCGGGTGGTCCTGCCCTGATCCAAAGGTGGTGCGTTGACTGAATCATCCCTGACCTACTTTTTCATGGCCTGGCTGAAACCGCACCTGATGCTGCTGACCGCAGCCGGCACGCTGGCAGGCATCTACGTCGGCGCCATCCCCGGTCTGTCGGTGACCATGGCGGTTTCCATCCTGATATCCTTTACCTTTTCCTGGGATGTCAACAACGCGCTGGCGTTGATGGTCGGTATTTACTGCGGGGGCGTGTACGGCGGGTCGCGGACGGCCATTTTGCTGAACATCCCGGGTGCACCGGCCGCCATCGCCACCAGTTTTGACGGGTTTCCGCTGGCCGAACGGGGCGAGGCCGGCCAGGCCATCGGCGTAAGCACCGTTATTTCCGTCTTCGGTGGTTTTATCGGCGTGATCGTACTCGCCCTGGCGGCGCCGATGGTGGCCGAGTTTTCCCTCAAGTTCGCCCCCCGGGATTACCTGCTGCTGGCTATCATGGGAATCCTGCTGGTGGGCAGCCTGTCGGGCGAATCGATGGCCAAGGGGGTGTTTGCCGGCGCCCTGGGAGTCATATTCGGCATGGTGGGTATGGATCCGCTGACCGCCGAAGGCCGGTTTACGTTCGGTACGGTATCGATGCTCGGCGGCATTCACTACGTGGTGGCCATGATCGGCTTTTTCGGCGTATCCGAAGCGCTGTTCCAGCTTCACCAGGTCGGGGTCACGCCGGTCAAACAAGACGTGTCCAAAATTATTCCGTCATGGGAGGTAATCCTAAAGTATTTGCCGCTGTCGATTCGAACATCGGTAATCGGGGTGTTGATCGGCGCGCTGCCGGGCACCGGTGGAGACATCGCCTCGCTGCTGGCGTACGACCACGCCAAGCGGACCGTCAAAAAACCGTCGCGGCCCTTCGGCCAAGGGGCCTATGAGGGTCTGCTCGCCCCGGAATCGGCCAACAATGCCGCCATCGGTGGGGCATACATCCCCATGCTCACGCTGGGCATCCCCGGCGATGCGGTAACGGCGGTGATCATCGGGGCGTTGTACATTCACGGCCTCAAGCCCGGCCCCATGCTGATGATCGAAACCCCGCACCTTTTCTGGTTCACCGTGGGCAACCTGGCGCTGTCGAACATCTTCCTGCTGATTTTCGGGCTCACCGGCATCCGGGTGTTTGCCAAGATGGTGGAACTGCCCAAAGGCATCCTGATCCCGGTGATCATCGTCCTGTCGGTGGTGGGAACATATGCGATCCAGAACAACATCGTCGATGTTTACTGGATGCTTGGATTCGGAATCTTCGGATATGTGCTGCGCATGTTTGGCTTCCAGGTGGGGCCGATCATTTTGGGGGTGATCCTCGGACCCTTGATGGACGTGTCGTACCGTCGCGCCGTGATGTCGACCCGCAACGACTTTCCGGCCTTTCTGCTGGAGCTGGTGACCAACCCCATTACACTGGTGCTGACCCTGGCGGTGGTATTCATGCTGGTGAGCCAGACCCCACTGTGGCCATGGTTTATGAGCCTGCTGCGAAAAAAACAAGAAAAAGATACCAAACCCGAATGAGCTCGCAAATCGAGTGTCCATCGAAACCAGCGCCGACAGGATCTGCCGGAAGACCCGATAAAGCTTGCGGCAAGGATGCAATTGTCGCGGCCGAGGCCTTGAAAAAGGACTTACGCATGGCAACCAAATCGATCGAACTATTTGCTTTAGATGGAAAAATCGGCCTGGTCACCGGCGCTGCCCGGGGTCTGGGCCGGGCCATGGCAGCCGGGCTGGCCGGGGCCGGCGCCGACCTGCTGCTGGTCGATGTGCTGGAGGATACGCTGGCGCAGACCGCGAGCGATATCCGCAATGAAACCGGCCGCCGGCTGGATCACCTGTCGACCGATCTGGGCAACACCGGTGCGCTCGAATCGATCGTGGCCGCCTGCGTGGATCGCTTCGGGCGATTGGACATTCTGGTCAACAATGCCGCCACCACGGTCCGCAAACCGTTTACCGAGATTACCCCGGAGCAGTTCGACCGCATCATGGCGGTCAACGCCAAAGCGGCTTATTTTTTGAGCCAGCACGCCGCCCGTCAAATGATCCGGCAAAATACCGGTGGCAAGATCATCAACATGGCTTCGCTGACTTCCGAGATCGGCATGCCCAACATCACTGCCTACGGGGCCTCCAAGGGAGGTGTCTACGCCCTGACCAAGGGGCTGGCCGTGGAGCTGGCAGCGCACCGCATCTGCGTCAATGCGATTGCCCCGGGATTTTTCGTCACCGACCTTACATCACCGGTGTGGGACAGCGCGGATAAAAGGGCCTGGATCCAATCCCGGATTCCGCTGGGACGGCCGGGCAGCCCGGATGATATCGTCGGAACCGCCATCTACCTGGCTTCCGCGGCATCGGATTACCTGACCGGCCGGGTGATTTTTCTCGACGGCGGATGGATGGCCTCTTGACGCGAACCTCCGATCACAGCGGCGATCCGCCGCAAACCAAAGAGCCGTTCAAAAAAAGGCTGCCCGGCATCCTGATGCTCGCCGGGATATTCTTTTTTAACTTTCTGGCCCGCTTTATCTGGGGTCCCCTGCTGCCGAACATCGAAGCGGACACGGGCATTCGCCACACCGAAGCCGGATCACTGTTTCTGATGATCAACATCGGCTATTTTGCCGGTCTGCTGCTTTCCGGTCATCTCTCCTGCCGGTTGAACCACCATAAGACCGTCGTCGTTTCTTGCATTTCCTGCGCGCTGGCACTGCTGGCGGCAATGGCGGTTTCTTCCATCCCGGCCCTGCGGGTGATTCTACTGGTAGTCGGCGCAACAGCCGGTCTGTATTTGCCCTCCGGGCTGGTCAGCATGACCTATCGCCTGGCGCCGCGGGATTTCGGCAAGGCCTTTGCCTTTCACGAAATCTCGCCCAGCTTAGGCTTTATCGTCGCCCCTTTGCTGGCCGAGCTGCTGCTCGTATACGGCTCCTGGAGAGGGGTTCTGTGGCCGGTTGCCGCGGGCTTGCTGGTCATCGGACTGCTCTATGCCCGCCGGCCGTGGACCGGCGATTTCAAGGGCCAGCCCCCCACCGTGGGCAACATGCGCTCGGTGGCCGGCCGATCGGCTTTCTGGCTGATGCTGGTACTGTTTATTTTCGGTATCGGATCGAACGTGGGGGTCTATTCCATGCTGCCGCTGTACCTGCAGGTGCAGTTCAGCATGGACCAGACGGCTGGAAACGTCATCCTGTCGGCTTCACGGATTGCGGCAATGGCGAGCCCGTTCGCCGCCGGGTGGCTGACGGTTCGATACGGACCCCGACCGGTGGTGGCGGTGATCGTTTTGCTCACCGGCATCACCACCGCACTGCTGGGGATGGCCGACGCCCGCTGGCTGTGGATTCTGCTCTTCGTCCAGTCCCTGCTGGCGACCGCCTTTTTCCCGGCCGGATACGCCATCGTCATGCGGATCGTCGCCCCGGATTACCGCAACCTGATCGTGGCGATGATCATGCCGGTGGCCATGCTAATCGGAAGCGGGGCGCTGCCCACCGTGATCGGCAAATTTGCCGATGCCGGATGGTTCCGCGCGGGATTCGTTCTCACCGGTTTGCTGACGCTCGGCACGACGGTATGTCTGTTGTTTGTGAAGCCGACGGACGAAAATGAATAAGCAAAACATCCCGTAAGGCTCACACCACCCCGCTGCCCACCCACCGCGGCGGTTTCCAGCGCCCGCCGCTCACATCCTGCATGCGCAGGCCGCGCACGGATTCGCAGGGCTGCCCTTCTTCGGAGAAAATCCAGAGTTCGAAAAACAACACCGGCGGTTGGCCTTCGCTGCGCAGCGGTATCACCCGGCACAGGTACCGCCGGCCGGGACGCGCCGGCTGAAATACAACCCGCTGACCAAAACGGGAAGGCGACGATGCCGGCATAGCGCTGCCCCCACACGCAGGCGGCATGAAAGGCAGCATCGAGTGCGAAGGGTGAGCCCAGCACCTGTCGGGAGGCATCCCCGCCGGACGGGCAAATCAGGTGGGCGACGGCCCCCTGTTCGGATACGTTCACCTCGCCGTCGAGATTTTGATAGGACGGGCCGAACGGGACCAGTTCCTCGTACACCTGTCCGGCGCCGATGGTAAAGGTCGCCCCGCGCAATTCACGCATCTGATCGAACGCCGGAACGGTCTCCGGTTCGCCGGGTTTGTCGAAGGTCAGCCGAACGTGCTGTTTCAGGCGGGTGAGGCCCGCCTTTTTCAGGCGGTTGCGGGTGAGAAGCATGGACCGGACACCGCCGCCGGGGTCGTCTTCGACTTCATTGATGACCGTGGTTATCGCAGGATCGGCGAGATCGTCCAAAAAGAGGAACTTGTCGAAGGCGGCATCCCGCATACAGCCCAACGGTGCGTCAGGCAGTGCGCTGCAGGTGGAATCTGCCAGCAACTGCATGGCCTCGACAGCCGGCAGCACGGCACGGCCTTCGAAACGATGATCGAACAGATACGGATGCAGGGGAATTTTTAGGGGCAGCTGTTTCCTGCCGCTCACTTCGGAAACACTTTCCACAGGTGTGCGGTTTTCTCGTCGATGGCGACCGGCACACCGGACGCGTTGGTGGCGCAGTGGCGGGTGAATCCCTTGCAGATGATGTCTCCGGTATCGCGGTGGGTGATGACATAGTCGAACCGCAGCCGCACACGCTCCATTTCGGCAGGGTGGGTGTGGACCCACATCGGGTCGTCGTAATAGAGGGGAGCGAAATACTGCACGCCGACTTCGATGATCGGATAAACGAATCCGCTCGCTTCCACTTCGCGGTACGGGTAGGCCGTATCGCGCATCAAGGTAGCCCGGCCGAGCTCGAAATAGCGAAGGTAATTGCCGTGATAGACGACCTGGCTGCGGTCGGTGTCCGCGTACAGGATCCGGCTTTTGCAGCGGTGCCATACCTTTGCGCCGACCCGGTCCCGAACAAAGCGCGGATCGCCGTCGAGAATTTCCGGTTGGAAGGGCTCCGGTCGCATCTCACACCCCCCTGAAAACGATGCAGCAGTTGGTTCCCCCGAACCCGAAGGCGTTGGACAAAAACAGCTCGTAGTGCTGCTGCCGGGCATGGTCGGGCACCACGTCCACATCGGACAACTCGGGATCGGCAATGTGGTTGACCGTCGGCAGTATGATTCCGCGCTGCATCCCCTCGATGCCCAGTGCGGCCTCGATGGCCGCCGACGCCCCCAGGGTGTGCCCGATCTGGGATTTGTTGGAAGACACGGGTATGCGGGAGAGCTCCGGGCCGAATATCTCCCGGAGGCACTCGATCTCGATCTTGTCTCCCCGGGGAGTGGAAGTTGCATGGGCGTTGACGTACTGGATGTCCGCCGCCTGCAGACCGGCATCGGCGATGGCTTCCCTGATGGCTCGGACAATGGTGCCGGCGTTGGGTTGCACGAAATGCTTCGCATCCGAGGTCCAGCCCACCCCCATCACCTCGGCTTTCGGCGTCAGCCCGTAGGTCGAGATTGCGTCTTCGGCCGCCAGCACCAGCGCCCCGCCCCCTTCTGCCAGCACGATCCCTTTGCGATCGATGCTGAAGGGGCGCGAAGCCTGGGTCGGATCGTCGTAGGCCCGGTCGTTGGGGCCGACATGGATGGTGGCCAGCATGTTGGCAAATCCCTGGATGATTTCCGGAATGAGACAGGTGTCCACGCCGCCGGCCAGAACAAAATCACAATCCCCGTCACGGATCATCCGGGCCCCGATACCGATGGCATGATTACCGGAAGCACAGGCGCCCTGGGGCGAAAAGATCGGACCGGTAAATCCGAGCAGCATGCCGGATTTGCCGGAAGGCAGATTGGCGCACAGGTTGGGCAGCAGATACGGGCTGACCTTGAACGGGCCACGGTTGACATAGTTGTCCATGGCAATGCGGAAGGCATCGGTACCGTTGAGTGCCGATCCAACCAGGCAGGCGGTCCGCGGGCCGGTTTCCGCGTTGATCTCCAGCCCTGCGTGCTCAAGGGCTTCCTTGCAGACCGCCATGGTCAAAATCACGTAGTCGGCATTCCAGTTGTATGCCTCCTTGGCATCGGTGAAGTCGAGGCTCAGCGGATCCCAATCCGGAATCTCGCCCACGATGCAGGCACGGGATTTCGTATCACAGCGGGTCACCTTGCGAAAACCTGCTTTGCCGGCAGCCGCCCGGTCCCAGGTCTGCTCGAACGTGTTGCCAAGAGCCGTGGCGGCACCGTACCCCACGACAAAGACGCGTCTGTTCAGGGGAGCTTTCATTTAACGAATTCTGCGAAATACAATACAGGAATTACAGCCCCCGAAACCGAAGGCGTTTTTCAGCACGTGCTCCTGCTCGATTTTGCGGGCTGATTCCGGCACACAGTCGATAGGAAGCTGCGGGTCCGGGCTGTAGTTGATGGTCGGTGGAACGATCCCCTGCTGCATTGCCTCCAAAGCGAAGATCGATTCGATGGCACTGGAAGCCCCCATGGCATGACCGATCAGGGATTTGTTGGCCGAAACCGGAGGGAGCCTTTCGTCGAATACCGCCCTCATTGCCTGGTGTTCGATCCGATCGCCCACCTTGGTGGAGGCGGCATGGGCGTTGACTACCTGGATATCATGCGACAGGATGCCTGCATTGTCAATACTCTCGGCGATGCAGCGGGTGACGGTTTTCAGGTTGGGGGCGACAAAATGATGGGCGTCGGAGGTCATGCTCCAGCCGGCAATTTCGACCCGGTAATCGAGCCCGTGGGTATCGGCGAATTCGCGGCTGGTGATCAAGATGCACCCGGCTCCCTCCGAGATCACAAAACCGCGCCGATCGATGGAAAAGGGGCGACTGGCCCGGGCGGGCGGTTCGGCCGCCTGACCGGGTTTCGGGCTAAAGGCGCCGTTCATGGTATAAAAACCGGCGGCGATCGGCTCCACCAGGGCGAAGTCCACGGCACCGCAGATGACCGCATCGGCGACGCCCTGGTCGATGAACATGGCTCCGATGATCATGGAGGTAACACCGGTGGCACAGGCGGTGATCACGGCCGTAATCGGGCCGGTGGCCCCGGTAAGTATGGAGATTTTGCCACCCACCATGTTGATGCAGGAGTTCGGGTTGGCATACGGCGGGGGCAGTTTGTTTTCGGCAATCAACCGGCGGTCCGCGTGCAGCACGGCGTCCTGCCCGCCGACCGCGGAGCTGAAGGTGATCGCCACCCGCGGCGCCAGGTCGGCAGTGATTTCCAGTCCGCTGTTTACCAGGGCGCGGTGCACCACCAGCATCGCATACTTGAAAATGGGCGAGGGCCAGAGAGCCATGCTGCGCGGGCTTAAAAACGGATAGGCGGCGGTGTCGATCTCATCCACCTGGCCGGCGATGCGCACCGGAAAGTCCTCGGCAGGCAAAAAGCGAGTCAGCTCCCCGATGCCGCTTTCTCCGTTTACCGCCCGCTGCCACTGCTGCTGCAGCTCGGTTCCCAGGGGGGACACCGCATCATATCCGACGATGACAGCCTTTTTCTTTGACATGGGGTTTCCAGGTGCCCGGGTTCAAAGCCGTTACTGCTTACCGGCTTTCAGCCTGGTTGAAACCGTCCGGTAAAAAAGCAACGTTGCAGCAGAAAATGTACAACAGTCCGCCGGCGATGGCAATCCCGTTGCGGCAGCGGGCGGACATTTTGCTTGGGGGTGTTACCAGGGGATGAACTGGTAGAGCTTGGCGAACATCTCGTAGACTTCGATCCAGTTCTGCAAATCCCGGGAGGAGCGCATGTGGGCCCGTTTGTTGACCATCACCCAGCTCATGTGGGCAGCGCCGTCCTTGCAGGTGGAGCAGTCCCGGGTTTCGGACGTACAGCAGCGGTGCATCGTGTTCAGATCCGATGCCCAGCGAATGAATTCGATCAGCCGCTTCGGTTGGGGGTCTCGGATGTCGAGAGGTTTGGTCACCGAAGGGCACTCCTGCCATCCGAACCTGCGTCCGAGCATCATGCCGGTGCTGATAATCTGATGATAGTATTTGCAGGACACGACGGTTTCGGGATACCGGTCGAGCATGGCGTCCATCTCTTCGTGCACCGCTTCGAGTTCACCCGGCGTCCAGGAAAATCCGTCCACGCCTTCATCGTTGGAGAGCAGCTGCATGTGGACCTTCAAGCCCACATCCCTGATCTTACGGATAATCCGCTCGGTTTTTCCGATCTGTTTGGGCGTAATGGTGTACAGGTAATAGGTGTATGGATCGCCTTCGTAGTTCTTGCTGGATATGGCAAAGGTGTCCTTGCCCCGCAGCACTTTTTCATCCGCCTCGTCGCCCCACAGGGAAATCCCCACCATCATGTTCGGAAAGCGATCGCGGGGCACCTTGATAAGTCCGTTGGTGGCGCAAAAGGTGGGCAGTCGACGGTAGAAGGCTTCGACCCGGTCGAGATACAGGGTCGGCTCTCCGCCGATCAGAATTGCGAGGTTCACGCCGCGTTGCATCTCTTTATCGATAAAGTTCTCCCACTTGTGGATATCTTTTTCTTCGTCGGCGACTTTGTGCTCATCCGAAGAGAAGAAAAAGCACCCCTTGCAGCGCAGGTTGCACTTGTTGGTCACGTCGTAGATCGAACTGCGGATGTTGAGTTTGGCAATCCTTTTGTAGCGGGCATGCCACTCGGGATCCAACAGGGAACTAACGGTTTTCATTTGGGGACAGCTCCTCGAATCAGAACACCTCGTGCCCCGGCGGGGCCACCAGTTCAGCGGTCAGACTGGTTTCTTTCTCATATCCCATCACCCACACCGCCAGATACGTGTCGACGTAATCCAGCCAGGCACTGAACGTCCGGGGATCGATGGCATGCCGGTACAGCCGGGCAGTGACGACGGCGCTGCCGGAAGCGTAGTGCCGGCAGTCAACACAGTCGGTGTCCGGAACGCAGCAGGCAGCACTGCGATCCCAGTCCAGATCCGTCCGGTACTGCCGGAAGGAGCGACCCAGGCCGATGCTGGTGGAGGGATTCATGCGGGGATACGGGCACGAATAGAGCGCGTGCAAGCTCTTGGTGTGCGTGTGTGCGACGACGTTGTAGGTCGAAAAAAGCACATGTTGCGGATGTTTTCCCATTACCTGAAGCATGGTGTTGCGGGTCTTGCGCAGCGATGCTTCATTGTGGCGCAGCTTACCATCGTAGCCTACCGGTGCCGAAAACATGTTGAAAGTCAACCGGCAGCCTTCGGCCGCGAGCCTGTCGGCGACTTCGTGGACCTCGGAGATATTGCTGCGCGTGAAGGTGTAGACAAATACGGCCCGGGGATCGTTGCGGTAGTTATCGATCTGTCGGTGCAGCATCTCGCGCGCATTGCGGATGCGAAGACTGGTCTGGTCATTGCCCCACACCGAAATGTGAATTCTATAGCCAACCGTTTCGGGGATGAATTTCAATCCATTGGAAGCGATGGCCCCCAACGGCAACTCCTGATGGCAAACTTCCAGCAGTTCGGGCACCAGGGCCGGTTCGGCTCCGGCCAGCACCACATAGGTGATTCCCCTCTCCTTTTCCCGGCGCATCAAGGCTCGCCATGAGTCGGCGTCGCGGTTTTCAACCGCGTGCTGTTTTTCCCCCTCGTAGTAGTAACACCCTTCACAGCGGATGTTACAGCGGCGGGTCATGTCGTAGGTGGACTCCCGCAGGAAAAAATATTTGCGCACCTTTTCCCACCGTTCTTTGATGGCAGGATCCGCCAGGATATCTGCAAAACGCCACGGCTTCGGCGAAGTTTCTGGTTGCTGTTGCGGTTGGCCGCCTATGCTCATCTCTTTATTCCTTCCGGCACCTTCCCCCGGATTATGCTCTTCTGTCGTGAATGTACTGCGCGATAAACCGAACGGTTGTCAGTTTCGGATAATCGTCCTCATCGATTCGAATTCCGTATTCGTCCTGCAACACTAAGGCGACGGTGGCCAGGTCCATGCTGTCGATACCGACCTCGTCCACCAGGTCGATATCGGGATCGAACGATTCAGGCGTAACGTCTTCCAATTTAAGTTCATTGATCAACACTTCCGACACTCGGATGATGATATCTGCTGTTTCGGTTGCTGCCAACATTCTCGTTCTCCCTGATGTGAGATTCGGGGTGCACCCTGAGGGGCATCCCTTTGGAAAAGCCGATTTCGGCCGGGGCAAAAGCCCGTCGCTGTGTGAAATAGTATTTATAACATGTTCCAAATCGTCAGACAATTGGAAATCGCAAACACTGCAACCCGGAAAAAGCCGAGTGCCGAATACCCGGCCGGTGCCGGTCACCGCACCCCCCCACCCGGAGAGATCCGTCCATCGCGGTTTCACGTTTGCAGCGAATCCGCCATTGCCCTCATCGTTGCGGGCGTGCGCTTTCCCTGCCACCGGCGCCTGCGAGGGTGATAATGCCGCTGCAGGCGACCTCCCCGCCCCCCGTCACCTGAAAAGAATAGGCGGCGGCGTCACCTTCGCGGGGGCGGACCCGGATGTCGATTCCATCACCCGGTTGTATGACTTGCTTGAACCGGACGCGCTTTAGCCCGGCGATGCGGACAGGACGATCCTCCGCAAGCCCAATGGCCTCCCCTACCATGGCAATCTGGGCGATTCCCGGCAGAATCGGCTCTCCCGGAAAGTGTCCCGAATACCAGGGGGAGGTCGGCTCAGTCTCGGCCCTGGCCAGTACCTCACCCGGTGTGGATTCGGGCATCAGGGTCAGCCGGTGCCACTTCTGCTGTTCGCCATCGTTTGGGGTCAACGGGTCACGTCTCATGGTCTCGCTGCTGCGACATCCTCAATTTCGGAATTTCAGTTTCCCGGCGCGTTTGTCGCGGGTTGTCGACGCGGCGTGTTAACCGGCAAGGACTTCCAGCGCTGTGACCGTTTTTCCCAGGCCTACCACCAGAGCGCCTTTTCCTTCAAGAATCACGGGGCGGCCGTCACACAATCCAACCGGGAGTCTTCCGGAACGGACGCATTCCACCGCCAGCACCGCGGCCACGGCCGAAGCCGATGCATGTTCGCCGATGAACTCGCGGTATGGCACCACCGGAATCTTCCCTTGCGCAAAGGAGAGGACTTCCGCCAGTTGCTTCTCCGCTTCCCGGCGCTGTGCCAGCGGCATACCGACCAGCAGCACGCCGAAACACTGCATCATGCGCTCCCGCCCACCGGTGGTTTCCAGCAGCGCTGACATCACTCCGGGATTTTTCTGCGCCTGCCGGTAAAACACCGCGTCGATATAAACACTTGACGCCGGTCCGGCTTTTCTGACCCACAGCGCTCCGCCGCCGTCCGATCTGCGGTCGTCCAGGGCCACGGAAGGGTCGAAAAGCGGCGATAGCGCCTCGTGATGCTCGTCGGCACCGACAACCAGTAGCGATTCTTCCCCGGCCATGTCGGCAGCGAGCAGTTGCGCGGTTATAACCGCCTGCTCGAATGCGCTGTCGTCACCGGCCACCGCAACGTTCGGACCTGTTGCCTGAAAGTGGATGGCGATCTGCCCGGCCGGTGAGTTGTGCACCGAGCCGACGAAGCTGGTGGGACTCGTGAGCTCTTCACTGTTGTTTGTGACATGATCGAGGATGTCGGCGGTTTCGGATAGCGGGCCCCAGCCGGTGGAGAACACAACGGCAGCCGGCACTTCGATCGCTGCTGCGGATTCCTGGGCTTCCGAAGCCAGGGTCAGTGCCATGCGGGGCAGACGCTGCAATCGACGCACGGCGTTTGGAGACAGGCTCTTGGAAATCTCGGCGGTGCCCAGAATGCCCCGGCAGTCTGCTGCCTGCGACAGGGCCTCGAGCGTCTGCGCCAGGGTTCCCGCCCCGGTGATGCATGCGCTGCCGGTCACCGCCAGCGGGGCGCACACCGCCGGTTGCCGTGAACGGGGCAGTCCGTTCGGACGGCCCAACACGATGGCCGCATTGTTGCCCCCGAACCCGAAAGAGTTGGATAACACGGTCTGCACTTCGGATTCAACGACCTGGCGCACCGGATCGAGTTTCAGCGCCGGATCGGGCGTCACGCAGCCCACGTTGGCCGGTATCAGGTTTTTCTGCAGCGACAGGGTGCAAACGGCCGCCTCGATTGCGCCGGCAGCGGCCAGCGAGTGTCCGAATGCCCCTTTCACCGATGAAAGCGGTGGTTTGCTGCCCCTAAACAGCGTGTGAATGGCCTTCGCTTCAGACAGATCGTTATGGATGGTCCCGGTTCCATGCAGGTTTATGTAGTCGATCTGATCGGAAGTGACGCCGGCCGCTTTCATTGCAGCCGCCATGGCCGCCGCACCTCCCCGGCCGTCGGGATGCGGAGCAGCCGGGTGGTAGGCATCACAGGAAAGTCCCGCGCCGTGAATCTCCGCCAATGCGCCTTCCGGAACACTCAGGCGGGCCTCTAACCGGAACATGGCCGCCCCTTCGGAAATCGACATCCCGTTGCGGTTGATGTCCAGCGGGCGGGCACCGGCCGGGTCGATGAGCTGCAGGGAGTTGAAACCGAAATAGGTGAGCCGGCACAGAGAATCCGCACCGCCGGCCAGAACGCAACCGGCCCGTCCTGTCCGCAGGAGGTTTTCCGCCACCTTCAATGCAACCGTACCGGAAGAGCAGGCCGTGGAGACGGTGATCAACCACCCGGGACAATTCAATTCTGCAGCCAGATATTGGGCCACGGAACCGACCGAGTGATAACGGTAGGCGGATGGGTCTTTGCGGCCGGACTTCAGATTTTCTTCTGTCGTGAGAATACCGCCGGTGGTCACCCCCACCACGATCGCATCGGGGGTTCGGCCCGTATCTCCCAGGGCTTCCCTGGCGGCGAGCAGCGCAAGATGGTGGGTCCGGGGCACGGTTTCGGCGGTTGGCGGAAGATCGGTTTCGCCGACCGGAAGCGGCTCCAGGGCTGCGGAGGAAAACAGGCGTAGGGGGCGAATGCCGGAATGGCCCTGTCGGATCGAACGCTCGGTCTGGTCTGCGCCGTTGCCCACCGGACTGATGATGCCCATTCCGGTGATGAAGATCCGCATTTCGATCAGCCTTTCGCCCGGGGAGAATGCTCCTGGATATATTCGGCCATCGATCTAAGCGATGCAAACACCTTGGCACCCAGCTCCCGATCTTTGACTACCACGGCATAATCTCTTTCCAGCATCAGCACCAGCTCGAGCACATCGATCGAATCAATACCGAGTTCGCCCCCGACCAGCTGCTCGTCGATTTCGATATCATCCGGCACCACGCCTTCGAGATTGATCGTTTCGATGATCTTTTCTTTCAGTTCCTGAATTAAGGCTTCCATTTATCGTTCCGAATGTCTATAAATTGATTGTCGCCGATACCGGCGGATTCAGGTTTGAGAGCCCTTGTCCCGGTTGGAAAGGTCGGCCATACGGGAAACGGGCTTCCTCAACGTCAATAAATTTTGGATATTACCCTATTATTGATGCTGCTTTCAATGTTTTTTCATCGATTTCCGTCAGCAGTCGGGTCAGAGCGCCGTGGATATTGACCTGGAAGAGTATCTGCCCCACCGGGCCGGAATGAAGCTGGTTGAACGGGTCGTGCAGGCCGATGAAACCGGAGCGGTAACCGAATCGGTGGTCGGCCCGCAGTGGCCGCTGGTCGAAAAGGGGCATGTCCTGTCTCTGGTCGCCGTCGAACTGGCAGCCCAGTCGGCCAGCCTGTGTGTCGGAATCCGTGCCAAGCAAAAAGACCCGACCATCGACGGCGGCAAGGGATGGCTGGTCGGCATCAAGGAAGCTCGTTTTTCCGACAGGCCCATTGCTGTCGGCACCGGCATCACTACCCGGGTGAAAATCGAATTCAGCTATGAAAATTACACCGGTATCCACAGTGTGGCCGAAGCGGACGGTCGGTGGATCGCTGAGGTACAGCTGCAGGTCATGCAGTCGGAGACCGATTCGGTGCTTCAGAAACAGCCGGAGCGCTGACCAGTGAGATGAAGGCCCTGTTGTTCAGCAGCAACCAGAAACCCCAAACCCCACAGTAACGACAAGGGGGTATCACCATGGCCGATCAACAGCCTCAACCGGTGGCCATTGTCACCGGCGGGACAAAGGGAATCGGCAGGTCCATTGCCCTTGAACTGTCAAGAACCGGATATGCGGTCATCGTCAGCTATCACTCCGACGATACGGCGGCCGAGGAGACCGCCCGGATGCTGCAGCAGGAAGGCGGCAGCGGCAAGGCGATGAAATTCGATGTCACCGACCCGCAGGCGTCGGAAGCAGCCGTTGCGGAAATCGCCGATCGTTACGGTCGTATCGACGTGCTGGTGAACAACGCCGGCATGATCGCAGACGACCTGTTTGTCATGATGTCCGAAAAAAGCTGGGATGCCGTCATTCAGACCACCCTGAAGGGGTTTTTCAACATGACCCAACCGGTGCTGAAGAAAATGATTGCCGCCAAACAGGGCGCGGTGGTGTCCATCTCATCGGTTTCCGCCCTCGTCGGCAATCGCGGCCAGGCCAACTACGCAGCAGCCAAGGCCGGTCTGAATGCCGCCAGCCGGAGTATCGCCAGCGAAGTCGCCCGGCTGGGCATACGGCTCAACGTGGTCGCTCCCGGGTTGATCGACACCGAGATGATCAAGGACCTTCCGCTGGACAACGTCAAGCAAATGATCCCGATGGCCCGCATCGGACGTCCGGAAGAAGTGGCCCGGGTGGTCCGCTTCCTGTGCTCGGAAGATGCTTCGTACATTACGGGGCAGGTGATATCCGTAAACGGCGGCATGTTCTAGAATCCATCTCAATGATGCCTCTATGGATCCAGTGCTGCGTTGTGGGCTGGCTCAAAATACTCACATACTGCCGTGTATACTCCGCTTTTTCGCCACCCAACGCCTTGCCCTGAACCCCGATCCACAATCATTGAGGTGGATTCGGATTATCGTGAAACCGGTTTGTCCATTTCCAGATATGATTTGGATGGATTCCGGTTGTCTTGGAACCGGTTTGCATGTGAGGGACTTCCCAGCTATAATATCGGACTTCAAAAAAATTTAGCCATTCACACATAACCATCGACTTGCCGCTGGTTACCTACATTATCGGAAAGCCGGGCAGAAAATGTCAAAACGCGCAAGCCAACTATTCACCTCTATTTTGCTGGTATCGACCGCATTCCTTTGCATCGGCTGGGCCGACTCCTGGGAGAGCATTCGCAAGGCCGGCGAGAAGGTTACGAGCATCCGCGCCGATTTCACCCAGGAAAAACATATGCCGATTCTCCAAAAACCCCTTGTATCCAAAGGCGTGCTGTACTACCAGCTTCCGGATTCCCTTCGCTGGGAGTACAAGGCCCCCGTCAGGAGCATCCTGCTCCGGCATGACGGCGTCGGCAAACGGTTTGTCCAGGGCCGGGAAAAGATGATCGAAGAAAGCGGGCGGCAGCTGGAAATGGTGCAGTTCATGCTGCGCGAAATCCCCTTGTGGCTCGGCGGACGTTTCGACGAAAATCCGCATTTCAATGCGCAGCTGCGGAATGATCGCCGGGTTGAGATGCGGCCCAAAGAGGCCGCCATGGGCCGGATCATCGAACGGGTTGAGGTAATCCTGTCACCCATACCGGGCGTTATTGAGTCGGTGACCGTCCATGAAGGCCAGGGCGTATTCACCCGATTTGGGTTCACCAATGTCCAACTGAACGACCCGATCGACAAATCGATATTTCAGGCCGTTGAATGATAGAACGCCGCACTACCCAGACGATCGCACATGGCAGCCGACTGGCGGTGCTTCGGTCCGGCACCATCGCGCTGGTTGCCATGCTGGCTGTTTCCTGCGCCCGACTGCCGCAGCTTACGATAGCCGACGTTTCCGTCGGTCAGGGCAGACAGGCAGACTGCAGCGCTTTTTTTCCGCTGGATCGCTGGCGCATGGTTCACTCAATTGAAACCGTCGTTGCCGGCCGCTCCGCCGGTGTCGTCGTGGGAATCACCCTTGTTTCCCCGGCCGAGCGGGAAGTGGAGGCGGTCATCATGACCCTGGAAGGCCTGGTGCTTTTTCACGCACGCCATTCGAACCACACCACCGACATCTTGCGAGCGATCGCCCCCTTCGACTCGCCGCATTTCGCCAAAGGGTTGATCGAAGACGTAAGATTGCTATTTTTACCACCGGTAGCGGTGAAAACCCTGCTGGGATTCACCCCCAACGGAAACTTCACCTGCCGCTATATCCGCAGCGACGGATCGGCAGTGGATATCGTGCCCGGATCGGAAGACGGCTGGGTCCTGCGGCAGTACGATCGACGGGCAGACCTTCTGCGGGAGGTGACCGCCCGATCGCAACGGAACTGTAGCGCAGCGACGGGTGTCCACCTGCCGTGCCACATCGACCTGGAAGCATACCAGCAGCCGGCCTATACGCTGAGAATGTCTCTGATCGAAGCCGAAAGAATGACGAAAGACAACCAATGATACGATTCAAGCTGATCTATCCACGCTGGCCCAAACTCAAGCACCAGACCGAATTTCACCTTCCACCCCACGGACCGGTGGTATTTGCCGCCGCGCTGCCCGAGGAGGTGGAAGTCGACTTTGTCGATGAAAACCTGGAAGAAATAGACTTCGAAGATCCGGTCGACCTGGTCGGCATCTCCATGATGCTCACCATCCAGATCAAGAGGGGCTGGGAAATTGCCGATCGCTACCGCGCCATGGGGGTAAAGGTCATATTCGGCGGCATCGCCACCATGCTGCACGCCGAGGAAACCATGGCACACGCCGATGCGGTTTTTCTCGGCGAAGCCGAAAGCCGGATGGAAGCGGTCATCGACGATTTCAAAAACGATCGGCTGCAGAAAACCTACAACCACCTCAGCGAACCTCCGCCCATCGAAATCGTGGGTCCGGCCCGCAGGGACATTCTCAAACGGGATCTTTACTACTACAAAGGCGTTCAGATGGTCGATCTGGTGCACGCATCTCGCGGGTGCCGCTTTCACTGCTACCCCTGTGCCGTGGCCTATCTGGGCGGCAGGACGTTTCGACCGCGCCCGGTGGAGACCTTCATCGAGGAACTGGAAAGCATCGAAAACAACCGCTTGTTTCTGGTGGACAACTCCCTGGCCCAGGACACCCGGTGGGAAAAAGACCTATTTCGTGCCATGATTCCCCTGAAGAAAAACTGGTGCAGCCACCCCATCGAAGACGACCCGCAGGTTCTCGACCTGGCCTCCCGGGCCGGGGCCTGGTATGTCTACCAGGCCGTGTTCGACACCTCCGACTTGATCAGAGATAGAATCAAGCGCTACCATGACCATGGAATTGCCGTTGAGGGCACGATCCTGCTCGGCCTGGACGATCACACCGAAGATTCCATTAAACGCCTGATCGACTTTCTGCTGGAAATCGAGCTGGATCTGGCCGAGTTCACCGTTCTCACCCCCTTCCCCCACACCAAGGCCTATGAAGATCTACAACGCCAGAACCGAATTCTCTCACACGAATGGGACCGCTATTCTGCGGATCAGGTCGTCTACCGCCCCAAACACATGTCAGCCGAGCGGCTGCAGGAGCTTTACGAATACGCCTGGGAAGCCTTTTACAAAGACGAACCCCAGAACATAAAGATGTTCAAGCTTCTCAAACGGGTGGTTCAAAGAGAAAAGGAACAGCAAACATTTCGGCCGCGCAGACGAGATCTCGCCAGGCAGGTGTTCGGAAAGGATCCCCTATCCCGGAACGGGTAAACAAACTCTGTTCAGAAAGGTTATGACTATCTGTAATTTTATCTCAACTTGTCAATAACATTTAAGTAGCAGGCATCGACAGTTTTGGTAACTTGCAATAACGCTGGAGATACCGCAACATACGGAAAACACCTGAATGAATGCGGAATCGGGGCGCGAATGGACCTTCATGTTCGTGGTTACTCTATACTCGATTCCTCCTCACCGGTTGGTTCTTTCAATGTAGTTATATACGCAACAATCCCCTGATTCTGCTGAGCGGGGTCCGCTAAGTACATGAGGCGCACAGGGCGTTCGTTGCGAAGAATACTTAGGACACTATCAAATCTTGATAAGGGAAGTTCAACGTAGTATATGCCCCCCGTTGCTATTCTAGGTCTTCTCGGTTGGACTTCGGTAAAACTAACGGACCCGAACTGTTGAAAGTCACCCCACAATTTGATGTTCGGTCTTGTGTGGGACCCCACACTTACACTGTAGTTTTCGATCTCCTTAATCTCCCAGGGCATCTTATTCCCTCCTTTTTCTACTTCGTTTTTGCGCTACCATACCCTGTAACCTCCGAAATAAGCCATTTATCATTTTCTTTGGTCAAAGTAAAAATTACAGGAAGTTTCCACTTGTCAAATCCCATCTTTGCCGTAAGAACCGTATTAACCGTTGCTTCCTTATCAGTAATACTTATTACGAGATTGAATAAACTAATATTGAATCGTGACCACTCTTCGGGATCGCTATCTGCGATTTGGCTTTTCGTCCATTTATTGCCACTGTAGAAAATAATACCGTCATCTTGGAACAAAGAAGCAAGTGTCTTGGTATCGCAATTGTTGCGTGCATCAACATGAGTGTTTAAAAGATTTATGATACCTTTTTAATTATCATTTTTTGGTTCATATTTGCTTATGGGAGTACCACATGAGCTGAAAACGAGAATCACGCTAAAGGCAAAGCAGAAATAAAATGATGTTTTCATCAATTACCTCCTTCCTGTTGCGTGGTCACATTTATAAAGCGACCGGTATGCATAATATTTTGTAAACATCCCTATGGGAGCGAAAGAAAGTGAGTACAATTGAGCTGGCAGCAGAAGGTCAGAAAGAATTTCAGAGATGGTGTTCCGTAGGGGTTAGTTTCTTATATTCGGCATTCTAAGGGTCGTCAAGGTTAGATATCTTCACAATATCGCCACAAACCAATGGTTCAAAAGCATGTTGATAGATAGCAGAAAAGTGCAATTGAGGTTCAGTTACGCTAAGTCTACAATACCTGTACTTTCTATAGGCCAAATTTTTTACGGATATATATCCGAGTGCATTTGCTTTGTTAGGCAGGTTAGCGGAAATTGTGGCGAA
>LJNK01000104.1 GCA_001303025.1 Deltaproteobacteria bacterium SG8_13 | reverse complement strand
GATGAAGACCGCATGGAATTCCAGCAGCATCGCAAGCAGAGCGGTGTTGCTGGCAGCCAGCGGTTCGCCCTGCGGATCCTCCAGCACCTCCGGTCGCAGCACCGAATAGTTTTCGGTAAAGGGGTGGTTTCCCTTGATGTGAAACGCCGGCTGGCTGCAGCGCGCAAGGCTGTGAAAAAACATGGCTTCTTCCACGGCCGACACCAGCGCGTGCCCGATGCCCCCCAGCATCGCGTGGTACGGCCAGATGGTCAGATCGTATTTCCCCCCTTCGCGAAGTTGCCGGGTATAATGCTGCAGGAACCGTTGACCGTAGGCCGGATCGATATTCAGGCTGTCGGCCACGGCAGGGTTGAATTTCCAGACACCATCGGACACATCTGCGGCCGTCACCAGTGTAAACGGCGCAGGGTGTTCGCCTTTTTCGTTTACCAGAAACACAGAGTGGAATATCTGCACCGCCTGGTGGGTGTCCATGGTGGGGCAGATGCGCGTAATGGCATTCAGATTTCGATAAATGAAGTCACACAGCCTGCGGTTGTCATCCACCGCTCCGCTGCCCGAACGCCCGCCCACATACAGCTCGAATTCCGGTATGCAGAAGGTGTTTTGCACATCCACCAGCAGCAGGGCGATTTTGAAACGATCTTCAGAAGAAGGCTTCAGCTGGTGCTCAGCGGCCCATCTGCGGGCGTCTTCGGCCCGCTGCTGGTAGTCAACTTTCCACACCTGCCCCACCTTGCCGGGGGCGAAGTGGGCAGGGATGGGCAACTCGTCGGTTGGCATGTCTCCTCCTTACCGTTGACCGACCGCACCCGAGTCGTCCCGCCGAAGGGCAGACCCATTTGGGTTCGGAAGCGGCATCTGTAAAATGGATAGGAGACATTTGCCGGTTTGTCAAATCCCGTATCGGAGCTTATGAAGGTCCGCCGCTATCCGGTCCGGAGCAGTGTGCAAATTTTCGCTTGAACAATTGCATCTGAAAAAATACAAATAGCCATTATGAAGAAAAATCGCCCCCTCGGACCGCTGTTTGCGGATCTGTACGAACTCACCATGGCGGCCGGATATTTCGCGCACCGGATGGCAGCACCGGCCACTTTTTCCCTGTTCATTCGCGGCTACCCGCCCAACCGCAATTACTTCGTGGCGGCCGGCCTGCAGGACGCCCTGCAGGAGCTGGAAAGTTCGCGTTTCACAGCAGACGATATCGATTACCTGAAAAAACTCGACCTGTTTTCCGATGAATTTTTAACCTACCTGCGCTCATTCCGCTTTACCGGTTCGGTGACCGCGCTTCCGGAAGGCACGCTGTTTTTTGCAGATGAACCGATTGCGGAGGTGACCGCTCCGCTGATTGAAGCCCAGGTATTTGAAACTTTTCTGCTCAACACCATCGGTTTCCAGACCATGATCGCCTCCAAGGCGGCGCGCTGCGTGCACGCTGCGGCCGGCAGGCCGCTGATCGACTTCTCCTTGCGCCGGACCCAGGGCCGCGATGCCGGCCTGAAGGTCGCCCGCAGCACCTACCTGGCGGGTTTTAACGGCACCAGCAATGTGCTGGCCGGCCAAACCTACGGGATTCCAGTTTCCGGCACCATGGCTCACTCATTCGTTCAGGCGTTCGAGGGGGATTACGCGGCATTTGCCGCCTTTGCCGACGTGTTTCCCGGTCATTCGGTTTTTCTGATCGACACGTACGACACCCGCGACGGGGCCCGGCAGGCGGTTCGGGTGGCCGAGGAGATGAAAAAGACCGGACACATCCCGGCAGGAGTGCGCCTGGACAGCGGGGACATGGCGGAGTTGAGCCGCCAGGTCCGCCGCATCCTGGATGCCGCCGGGCTGCAGGAAGTGAAAATCTTTGCCAGCAGCGGTTTTGACGAGTACAAGATCGCCAAGGCTATCGGCGACGGCGCCCGGATTGACGCCTTCGGCGTGGGTACCAATGTGGGCGTATCCGCCGACGCGCCCTTTGTGGACATCGTATACAAGCTGGTTCGAACCGACGGACGGGACGTGCGTAAGCTGAGTCCCGGCAAAAAGACCCTGGCCGGGGAAAAACAGGTATTCCGTGAGACCGACAGTAATGGGCAGTTCTTGAGAGATGCTATCGGATGCCGCAGGGAGCGTTTCGATACGGGCGAGCCGCTGCTGCAAACCGTCATGCGCGACGGTCGCACTGTTGACACCTTCCCCACCTTGGAGCAAATCCGGGATCGGTTTGCCGACCAGTTCGAGCGGCTGCCGGAGCGGTACAAAACCCTGGATGCTGCCGAAAAGTATCCGGTGGCGGTCACGGCCGACCTGGAAAAACTCCAGCAAACCCTGTAGGCATGGAAAATAAAAAAGGAAAGGGGAGTCTCCCCTTTCCCTTTTGACAGTTAGCCACCTGCTTAGAAAAGCAAGGTCAGACCGAAGGTGGTGGACCACTCTTTCAGGCTGGCCTCTATGGTAACAGGCCCGCTGGTTTCGGTAAACGTCTCCTCGGGGGAATACATCAAGGAGAGGTTCAGGATCAAGTTTTCTGTGATGTCGTAGCCGACGCCGGCGGTGAAGTGCTGCTCGGCAATGGCCGGAAACCCTACAATCCGCAATACCTCATAAAATCCGGTGGGAACATTTTTGCCCTGCACGGGTGTGGTAGCCGCAGGGTTAAGACTGAAATTATTGTTTTTCTTGATCGGGGTTTCCCCGTAGTTGTACCCAAGCCGGAATGCCCATTTGTCGATGGGCCGCCACTGGGCACCTATTCCGAACACCCATTGATCGTCCCAGCCGAAATCGCTGTACCCGTCCGCACTGCCCCATCCGTACCACTTGGTGTTGAGCTCTACTAGCCAGGTGGTGCCGGGCACCCAGGCTACCCCCAGCTTGAAGGTCTGGGGGGATTCGATTTTCAGGTCATCCCACGTGCCGCCCGTCTGGGGGTCTAAATTGGCCACGTTTTTATGCGTAACGCTTTCTGGGGTGGTGTAGGAGCCCCCGAGCTGGAACTGACCGATCTTGTACAAGGCCCCGATCTGCAGTCCGGCCGTGTAGCCGTGGGAGCTGCCCTGCCCCAGGTCGAGGTTCTGCCAGACGATTTCCAGCGAACCGCCCACCGAGAAGTTGTCGGTAATCAACCACGCCAAATTGGGGGCGAACTTCATGGTCTGCAGCTGAGTATAAACCGGCCATCCGGTTGGAGGCGTGACTCCTTGCGTCGGATAGATGCTGGTTCCTTTGTAGTCGGCTCCCAGGCCGGAAACCCCGAACATGCCGATGCCGAATCGCCACCGGGGATTGATGGGTATGCTGACGCCAATGGCCGGCACCATGAAGGGATTCAGTTTGCTTTCGCCAGACAGCGCCCCGGGTGCGCCAAAGTTTTCAATCTTGCCGTTGACTGTGGGATCGAAGTATGTGCCCGCGAAATCGACCGACGATCCCGGGCAAAACGGCCCGAAGCAGACCGCCGCCGGGTTGGCGAAAATGGCGCTGACAGCATCCTGGGGGGCGGCCACGCCGCCGCCGCCCATGGCGCGCGAGATCGGGCCGATGCCGATCAGGTTGGTGCCGTTGGTGGCCTGGGCCGCCGGCACCAGCAGTAAGGTGAACATCAGTACAGCGAGAATTCTAGTCGTTTTGTTCATCGTTTCCTCCCTCGTGATATGTGATATTGGGTCGGCGAGCCGGCCCAAGGTAAACAGCCCCTTTGCAATCCAGAATTTGCAGGTACGCGGCCTCGGCGCTGGAAAATCGGAAATCAGGCCGGCACCAACGCGCGGGCCACCATGGACGACAGAAACTGGACATCGACCTCCATCTTGTAGTGGTCGTTGAGGTTGCTGAGCTGGGTGTGGCAGTTCTCGCAGGCCGTGGACAGGATCGTTGCCCCGGTCGCTTTGACCTGGTCGACTTTTACCCGGGAAGACTTCATCCGAAAATCGAGCGTTTCGTCTCCCAGGGCCACCAGGCCGCCGCCGCCGCCGCAGCACCAGTTGTAGCGGGCGTCGGTGGTCATTTCCCTGAAGTCGTCGGTCAGGTGACCGATGATGTAGCGGGCTTCGTCGATGACCCCGGCATTACGGGCGATCTGGCAGGGGTCATGGTAGGTGATCGGGCCTGGGAACTTGGTTTTGTCCAGGCGGATGCGGCCCTCTTTCAGGTAGCGCGCGTGCGCCTCGGTGATGGAGGTGACCTTGAATGGCTGCGATCCGGACAGATATTTCATGACGCGGTAGGCGGTTCCACATTCGCAGACACAGACCTCCTTGACCTTCAACCGTTTGGCTTCGTTGACGATCCGGTCCAGAATCAGTTTGGTCTTGGAGGGATCGCCGACAAAGGCCCCGAAGTTGACCGCTTCGAAAAAACTCAGGGTCCATTTTTCTCCGGCGGCATTGAAAACGGCTGCTGCCGGTATGATGGAATGGGCGCCGGCCAGAGCCACGTACAGCAAATCGGCCCCTTCCACGTCCACCGGTATGGCGGCCTCGCCGGCTTCGGTCTGCCATTGTTTGACCACCTCGGCCTCCAGCCGCTTGATGCCGGTTAAGAAGCCTTCCTTGAACAACTCCATCGATTTGCCTTTTTCGATGGAGGTGTCGGCCAGCAGGGTCAGGATTTCCGGCTCGGCCCCTTTTCCGATCAGCAGCAGCTTGGCGATGGACATCAGCATCTGGGTGTCGATGCCGAAGGGGCAGTAGACCATGCAGCGTCGGCAGCCCGTGCAGGAGTATGCCGCTTCGTAAAGCTCTTCGATGGTGGCGTCGGTCAGTTCCCGGGCCTCCCCCAGCGACGGCCACAGGTGACCGCGCGCCTTGAAGTATCGTTTGTACAGACGGCGGATCAGCTCGTGCCGGTAGGCCGCAATGTATTTGGTCTGGCCGGTGGAGGCATATACGTGGCAGGCATCGGTGCACGTGCCGCAGCGGGTGCAGGACTCCAGGTAAAACCTCATCGCCCGGTTGAATTTGCTGCGAAAAAGCTGGAGCAGATCATCGCGGGTTTTTTCGTCCATGTTAACCTCTTCTCAACTTGTTCATGGGTAATGACAATATGGCATGCATCAGCTGGCTGAAGGGAAAGAACATCAGAAACAGGTTGGCAAAAAACACATGCAGGATCAGCATGAAGGAATGGCCGGAAAAGGTGGTGCTGTAAGGCAGTTCCGGCTTGAACACCAGCAGGCTCAGCAGGTAGCTGCGATAGTCTTCCACCGTCATCTCACCATATTCGTACCAGCTGCGGGCCCAGTCCATTTCGCTTCCGAAAATTACCACCAGAAAGAGCAGGATCAGCAGGTAATAGTCCTCGGGCACGGATAGATCTTTGACCGGTGACACAAAACGGCGGAAGAGAAAATAGAGCAGGCAGATGGCCAGGATCAAGCCGACAAAGCCGTTGCCCAGAAATATTTCGTGGGGAATAACCTGAAACAGCGCAAAGTCGGCCAGCAGTTCCAGGTGCCCGATCAACAGCAGCAGCAGGCAGATGTGAAATGCCATCAGAAATACCCACAATACCGGTTTGTGCCGGCGTACCGTGGGGAATAAAAAGGTGTCGGTAAGGGTCCAGAGCCAGCCCGGCTTTTTGACCGGATGAATCAGCAGGGGGGTCGGGTTGGGCGGCTCCCGCCAGATTTTGGCAATCCGTGCGATGATACCGACGATGAAAACGCCAAACGCCAGGTAAACCATCGGCACCAGGATGATGTAATAAACCGTTTGCACGCTGCGCCTCCCTATCTTTTCGCGACGGCAGTGCAGGGACCGTCGGTCCCTGCACTGGCCGGGTCCATCATGGGTGTGCCTGACGACCTCATGCGGGTTTTTCCATTTATTTGAAAAACAACATGAAGCCCGGCTGCTTGTACAATCTTAAACGACGCGTTCGATGTAGAATTTGATGACGTCGCCGTCCTGATCGGTTTTCACGATCTTGTTACCGCTGGTGTTGGCCCAGGCCGGGAAGTCCGTCAGTGCACCGGGGTCGGTGGTGTGGGCTTCGATTACCTCGCCGACCTGCACTTCCTTGATACCCTTGCTGACCTTGACCACCGGCATCGGGCAGGCGAGTCCCTTTAAATCGAAAACTTTCGTCACAGTGATTGCATCCGCCATTTTTTGTTCCTCCTATTTGAATAAGGTTGTGTGGTGTCGTAGAATTTACATCCTAGATGAACAGCTGGATGCGGCTGTTATGGGCCTCCTCGAGGAATTTGGCCACTCCACAAAACTCCAAGCCGTCATACTGGACCATCTCTTCGCGTTTAAATCCCATCAGGTCCATGGACATCTCGCAAACATAAATTTTTACGCCCAGCTCCTCGGCCAGTGCGAGCATATCTTCCAGGGAGGCCACATTTTTTTTCTTCATCAGCGACTTCATCATGGTGGTGCCCATTCCGCCCATATTCATCTTCGACAGCTTGACCTCGCCGGTCCCCTTGGGCAGCATCGTGCCGAACATTTTCGACATCATGTCCTTGCCACCGACGCTCTTGCTCTTGTCTCTGAGCACCGGCGTGCCCCAGAAAGTGAAGAACATCACAGCCTCCATGCCCATGGCCACCGAGCCGGTGGCGATGACAAATGAGGCCAGCACCTTGTCCAGGTCGCCGGAAAAGACGATCATGGAAACTTTCGGATCCGTGGCCTTTTTGAGCTCCGCCAGTTGCTTTTCGATTGCTTCCATCGTCAATTCCTTGCTGCTCTCGGCAGCCGGGGTTTCCTTCAGATTTTCTGCAGCGTTATTCATGGTTCCCTCCGTTATTTCATGGGGTTAATAAATTTTTATTTGTGGTTTAAGTATGTTATATGAAATTTTGTATTTTTTTATGTACAGTATGAACTTTTTTGGGAAATTTTTAGAGGTAACAGGTACTGGAAACCGTAAACTGGCTTGCGCCGGTTCACACCATCAGCTCTTTTACCGCCTCCATTGACGATTTCAACAATTCCAGATTCATCAGCAAGGTGTTGCGTTGCTCGATCGGCATCTGCTGCAGCACCTGCTCATGGACCTCATCGAGGAAGC
>LJNK01000103.1 GCA_001303025.1 Deltaproteobacteria bacterium SG8_13 | reverse complement strand
CGTTGGGATGATGATGGATATCACCGATCGCAAGCAGGCCGAGCAGAAGCTTCTCGACTATCAACAACGGTTAAAGGCCATGGCATCTCAGCTGACCATCGTCGAGGAAAAAGAGCGGCAGCGCATCGCCGTCGACCTGCACGATCATGTCGGCCAGTCACTGGCCCTGGCACGCATACAGCTTGCCTCAGCACGTAAGTCCGCCACTGAGTCCGCGCTTGCAGACAAGCTTGACGACATTTCGGATACCCTGTTAGAGGCCCTTGAGGATACACAACAGCTCATGCTGGAACTCAGTTCGCCTGCAATGAATGAAAGCGGTCTTTCCGCTGCCATATCCGAGTGGCTGGAGCTGCAGGTTGGGAGCCGACATGGCATAAAAACCGAGTTCATCGATAATATCCCCGACGACCTCGAAAAAAAACTTGACGCAAACGTGAGGACCATAATATTCCGCAATGTAAGGGAACTGCTCTATAACGTGGTGAAGCATGCCCGGGCGAACAAAATCAGCGTTCGTTTAGAAGACAGGAACACAATCATGAGAATCATCGTTGAAGATGACGGTATGGGTTTCGAACCGCACGCGGTAACTGAGGCTGGCAGCAAAATTAGCGGTTTCGGCCTGTTCAGTATCGAAGAGCTCATGGCTGATCTGGGAGGTAGCCTGAGAATCGTGTCGGAACCGGGCAAAGGCTGCACTGCGATCCTGTCTGTTCCCTTCGGTAACGATGATAATGAGAATAGGTCTTAGCCATGGCGACTACGATCCTTCTGGTAGACGACCATCCGCTTTTTAGAAAAGGGCTGCGCCTCCTGCTGGAAGAGCAGGCGGATTTTAGGATAGTGGGTGAAGCCGGAGATGGCCGCGAAGCCATTGAGCGTGTGCGGACCCTTTCTCCCGACGTGGTGATTATGGATATTAGCATGCCGGAATTCAACGGGGTCGAGGCCACGCGGAAGATTGTCTCCGAGAACCCCTCGGCAAAAGTGGTGGCGCTTTCCATGCACGCGGGAAAAAGTTTTGTCGAAGACATGCTGCAAGCCGGCGCTGCCGGATACATCCTTAAAAAAAGTGTCCCGGAAGACCTGGTGAACGCTATCAGGATGGTGATCCAGGGAGACATCTATCTGAGCCCGGCCATCACCGGCATCGTGGTCTCAGAGTACAAGGAATTACTGGCCAGGTCTCCGGAAACAGCTCAGATAGAAGACGCCTCACCAATCCTGCGCACCAAGATGCAGCGCCCCGTGCTTTCCCCGGATCTTCTGCCACGCTCAGACCTGGTGGCGCGATTGGACGAGCTGCGGCGTCGGCCGTTGACGCTGGTCTCCGCGGCGGCGGGCTACGGCAAAAGCACGACGGCGAGCCTGTGGCTGGATGCCTGGGAGGGTCCCTGTGCCTGGCTGTCTCTGGAAGAGGAAGAAAACGATCTTCGTCAATTTCTAAAATATCTGCTGGCTGCGATCGCAAATGCGTTCCCCGGGGCATGCGAGACGATCCGGTCGCTGCTGCAGACCCCGGAGCTTGCGCCTGTTTCGGAGTTGAGCCGTTATCTTGGGAATGACCTCGACGCGATCAAAGACCCTTTCATTCTGGTTCTGGATAACTATCACAGGATCCGTGAGAAAACGGTGCACAACCTGGTGGACGCCGTTTTGGCCCACCCGCCTCAAAACCTGCACCTGATGTTGCTGACCCGGCGCGATCCACCGCTTCTGACCAGTAAACTACGCGCTTTGGACCAGGTGAATGAAATCGGCACCGCAGATTTGCGTTTTACGGTGGTGGAGATAAAGGCCTTTTTGGAAACGGCCCTTGGGCATTCGGTCGACGAAAAAGCGGCCAGGACCATCCAGAAGCGCCTTGAAGGGTGGCCGGTGGGAATGCGACTGATTTCACAGTCTCTGAAGCATTCGGGCGATCTCGATCGCCTGTTAGCCGGTCTGGAAGGAGGCTTCCCAACGATCGTGGACTACTTGATGAGCGAGGTGTTATCGCACCAGCCGCCGGAGATGGCAAAGTGGATGACCGCAACAGCGATCCTGGATCGATTCTGTGCGCCTCTGTGCGATGCGCTGCTGGGGACGGAGGCCACGCCCGGCACATGCGAGATGAATTGCGACGAATTCATCGCCAGACTCCAAAAAGACAAGCTTTTCCTGGTGGCTCTTGATTCGGAAAATCGATGGTTCCGCTATCACCCTCTGTTTCGGCAGCTGTTGCACGAACAGCTGGATCGACACTGGCCTCCTGAAGAGATTGCCGCCCTTCACTCCCGGGCTCAGACCTGGTTTGCCGAAAATGACATCAACGCCGATGCGATCAAACGCCCCCCGGCCGCATCCAGAGAAGCTGGACGCGACGTTGTATCAGAAGCAGCTGACCGCCTAACGCGCCCCCACCAGCCGCTGCCCGAACCGCTGACCAACCGCGAGCTCGACGTCCTTGAGCTGCTGGCCAAACGGCTGAGCAACAAGGAAATGGCCGATAAACTGTTCATTTCCCCCTTGACTGTCAAAGGCCACCTGAAAAACATCTACCAGAAGCTTGAAGTCGGCAAGCGCCGTGAGGCGATTGAAAAAGCAAAAAATCTTGGAATTCTTTCAGGGGATTTATAGAGATATAGAGAAGATCAAAAAAAGCGATTATTGTTAAAGAGCCAAGGTTTCGATTTTGAGTCCTTCGATCCTTTCAAAATGCCTCGGGTTAAAGGTGACTACTGAAAACCCAAGAGAAATGGCGGTAGAACCGATGATGAGGTCGTGAGAACCGATCTGAATTCCTCTCCTGCTTAAGTCAGCCCACATTTCTGCATATATCCTGGCAACTGAAATCTCAAAATTATAAATTGGGAACAGCTCGATGACTTTTTCTACATAGGCACTTCTCTTCAAACGTCTTTTTGTTGAATCGGCTCGATGCACACCGTGAAGAAGCTCAGCGACTGTGATGACGCTGATTCCAAAAACCTCTTCTTCTCGATTTTTTGCAAATTGGCTAACTTCAGATTCCCGTCTCTCTGCTTCAATAAGAAAACTTGTATCGAAGATTACTCCCATAGATCCCCCGTTGACATTAGCGGTTGATTTCTGGAGATTTCTTCAAGATCTGATGCAAAGGCATCCAACTCTTCCTCCAGTCTTGGCAATTTTTCAAGCAAGGCCTTCAGGTTTTCCAATGTCATGGGATCTATTTTTTCATCAACCGATTTCATGGAAACGATCGGTTTTCCACCCCTTTCAATAATATAATGAACGCCTTTGAATTTTATTGTATTTAATACTTCAGAGAAATCCCTCACAGCCCGGGTGGCGGATATGCGCTTTTCCATTTTTCAAGCTCCTGTAAAATTTGATAATCATATTTTACATATTTATTTCAAATTGTCAATAACAATATCTGGAACTGCACCAAGTCATTATCGCGCCTGTCAATCCCTTGTTTTCAAATTTCGCTGTATTTCCTTTTCCAAATTATTATAGATCTTTTTTTAATTCGACGTTAGATGTTCAACGTTGAATGTTTGATGTTCATAATTTTTCAGTAAACATTTAAACCTTCCCAACCCAACTCCTCCATCACGCTATGCGCCATGCCCTATGCGCTCTGCCTGCATCTTGGCACCTTCTTACCCGTCGAAGCCACAGCGAAGACAGAAGTTCCGTAGTTTGGAACGACGGTGGGTCCACATTCCCCTCCATTTTTTACTCATTTTGACAAATATTTCTAAAAACCCTCCTTTTTCACTACCTTTTGGGGGTTTTTTCTGCGACCGCGAAAGTATAGTTTCAACTTGGACGCGATGACCCAATCAGCATCCGGTTCAATGAGGGTAAAAACCCTGAAAACAATGAACCTCAAAAAAAGGACACTACCAAGAGAAATGACTCGATTATCTTGATGCATTCCCGTTGGGGGCAGCGCCGATGGGTCTAAAAGACGAATCAACGGGAAACACAACCATGAAAGGCTAAACCGATGGCAAGGATCGTTGAAAAAATTGTCGAAGCGGTCATTGAAGACCCGGTTGTGAATATACTCGCCGAACCGGCCGTCGAAGGCAACGATCTTGCCGGCCTGGTACCGGCGATAAATTCAGGGCCGGTCATTGGCCGCGGACGCTTTCATCAGTCAGGTGTGGCCCGGCTGCCCGAAGAGAGATCTTCCGATGCATCGGAGCAAAGCAAGCAAACCACTTCGGAATCGGATAATTTCAGCGATCCGCCAAAATCGGGCACTGTCAGGGCGGCAAGTTCCAACCCGGAACCGTCCGAGTATACACCTTCCAGATCGTCGACCCCTTCCAACACCGGAAAATCAAATTCGAACGATAGCACAGAAAACGGCGAAGATGGTGGCCGGGAACCACCGCCTGACAGCGATGAAGACACGTCGCCCGATGAGGTTTCCGACGCGTCTGGTGCGATCATTTCGGGCACCGAAGGCGACGACATTATAGAGCTGGCGTTCGTATTTCCCGCCGAGATCCGAACCGAGCCCGGCACCCTCAACGGCACAACCCACAACGCCGACGTGGTGATCGGCAACGGGGGAGATGATGCCATCTCCGGTGGCGGCGGCAACGACGTGCTCGAGGGCGGTAGGGGCCATGACACGCTGATCGGCGGCAGCGACAATGACACGCTGATCGGTAGCAGCGGCGACGACCTGCTCAACGGCGGAGGCGGCGACGATACCCTGATCGGCGGGTCCGGCAATGACGAGCTCACCGGCGGTACCGGAACCGACCAGCTCATCGGCGGCAGCGGTGCGGACCGCTTTGTATTTGATGATGTTGCCGGATCGCCCGTGCAGGCACCCGATCTGGTATTCGATTTTAATGCAGTGCAGGGTGATCAGATTGACGTTTCCGGTATCGACGCCATCAGCGGCACCACGGAAAATGACGAATTCATTTTCGTCGGCGACGACGCGTTCAGCGGCAGCGCCGGCGAGTTACACTTTAACCACGACCTCTCAGACGGCCTGCTTGAAGGCGATGTCAACGGTGATGCCACGGCAGATTTTACCATCAACCTGCTGGGGGTCACCTCTCTTACGGGGGATGACATCATGGGCCTGGGCTGAGACGATGAAAGGAGAATTAGATTATGGCACAAGAACGGATATTTAAATTTTGGCAATATGTCGACGCAATTGGGGAACCTGTGGCAATTGACGGGCAGAATGGTTCTGTGGTTGGCGAATTTCCGCTTAATATTGGGGATGTAGCCATTGTCAGCGGGCCTGTTCCTCAAAAGCATCTGTACCAGGGCACGGATGGCGCAGATGGAGCGTTCTTTTTAAATTTGATCGATGGGAGCTGGTACTATTTAAGCGATAGTCAGGATCTTTCGTTCGGAGACTCCGTTCCGTTTGAGGATTTCAAGCAGGAACCATTACCATTTGGTCCCGATGAAGAGTTTCCGATCTTCTCCATTGTGCCTGACAATGCCATCCAGGACGAGGGCGATTCGGGCTTCACGGACTTTACCTTTACTGTCATTCGGCAGGGGAATTTGGATTTGGAGAGCTCGGTCGAGGTGTCGGAAATTGGCACTGACACCGACGTCGAAGATACCGGTGACGCGCCGTTCACCATACAGACGGTCAAATTCGCGCCCGGCGACACGCAGAAGACTGTAACGTTCTCGGTCTCCGGCGACATCGATGTCGAGCCGGACGAGACCATTATCATGCAGTTGAAAAACCCCTCCAACGCCTCGATCGACCCAGAGGCGGGTACCGCCGAAGGGACGATCCTCAACGACGATGGCGAGTCCCCCAGCACGATCACCGGCACGGAAGCTAACGACCTCATCATACCAGGCTTTGTCTCCGATGGCGTGACCGGCGGGCAACCCTCTG
The DNA here is from genome assembly GCA_001303025.1 of Deltaproteobacteria bacterium SG8_13. Taxonomy (GTDB): domain Bacteria; phylum Desulfobacterota; class Desulfobacteria; order Desulfobacterales; family SG8-13; genus SG8-13. Next base: position 890 of record LJNK01000103.1, on the reverse strand, counting down.
ATGAAACCGATGATACCATTAATGCCCTCGGGGGTAATGACATCGTCAGCGGCGGTGGGGGCAATGACAAGATCGAGGGCGGTGGGGGCAATGACACGCTGATCGGAGGTGGCGGCCAAGACACGATCGAGGGCGGTGGGGACAATGACACGCTGATCGGCGGCAGCGACAATGACACGTTGACCGGTGGCAGCGGCCTCGACACCCTCAGCGGCGGTGCCGGCAACGATACGCTCGATGGCGGCGACGGCTCTGACATCTACGTTTTCGCCGGCGAAAACGGCGCAGATACGATCATCGCCTTCGCCGTCGGCGCCGACCTGATCGATCTCTCGGCGTACGGTCTCTCGGGTCTCGACGACTTTGTTATCGAGCAGGTAGACGCCGACACGGTCATTTCAGGCTACAACGGTGACGGCAACACCATCACGCTCAAGAACTTTCAATCTAGCCTGGGCATCGAGGATTTCATCCTCGATTCAAGTGCCAACGTGATCCGGGGCACGCTTGGCGACGACACGATCTCGCCGGCTGGTAACTCCGATGGCGTGACCGGCGGGGAGCCGTCCGATGCCGATGACATTATCAAGGCCCTGGGCGGCAATGACAGCGTCGATGGCGGCGGCGGCGATGACGTAATCGACGGCGCTGCCGACAACGACACCCTCGACGGCGGTGACGGCAAAGACATGCTGGCCGGCGGCAATGGCGACGATACCCTCAACGGCGGCGGCGACAACGACACGCTGCGGGGCGAGGGCGGCGCAGATACGCTCGACGGCGGTGCCGGCAACGATACGCTTGAGGGCGGGGGCAGCCAGCAGGCGGACGTCTTCGTTTTTTCCGGCAACAACGGCGCCGACACGATCACCGACTTTGAGAACGGTTTC
>LJNK01000056.1 GCA_001303025.1 Deltaproteobacteria bacterium SG8_13 | reverse complement strand
AGCTACTGGTACTCTGACAAGATCGTCCTGCGCATGTACCGGGCGCGGGAGGCTACGCCGCAGCAGGCGCCGGAGATCTACCGCATGGTCGCCGAGCTTACCCAACGCGCAGGCCTGCCGATGCCAAAAGTGTTCGTGATTCCGGACGAAACGCCCAATGCCTTTGCTACCGGGCGCAATCCGCAGCATGCCGTAGTGGCTGTCACCGAAGGATTGCTTCGAATCATGAATCGCGAAGAGGTGATGGGGGTGCTGGCTCACGAGTTGGCCCATGTGAAAAACCGCGACATCCTTATCGGTTCGATCGCTGCCACAATGGCAGGTGCCATCATGATGCTGGCCAGCATGGCCCGCTGGTCCGCTTTTTTAGGGGGCGGGCGCGACAATGAGGAAGGGGGCGGTCTCGGGGTTGTCGGACTGGTTGCCATGTCTGTTCTGGCGCCGCTGGCTGCCATGATCATTCAGATGGCCATCTCCCGATCGCGGGAATATCTGGCCGATGCCACCGGCGCAGCCATTTGTGGTCAGTCGGAGTGGCTGGCGCGAGCGCTGGAGAAACTGGGCGCTCATTCCGGCCGCATGCCGATGAATGCCAATCCGTCTACGGCACACATGCTCATTGTCAACCCGCTTGCGGGAAAAAGCCTCATGAGCTGGTTTTCCACCCATCCTCCCCTGCAAGAAAGGATTGCCCGCCTGAGAGGAACCCGTGTCTCCGGTCCGCCGGTCAAAAGCACTGCTTCCGCCAGCGGTCGCGATCAGGCCCGTGCAACCTGGGATCGGCTGTCAAAATAACGGTCCGGACGGCTGTCGCCCGGACCTTCCGGGCCACGCGCAGGCTTGTGCGCTGCGGATCGTCTACGGTTGCTTGTCTGACCGGGGCGGGCCAAGCGGTTCGGCCGTCTCCTTGCCATGCCCCTGCCGAGGATTTGCCGATTCCGTCCGCAAAGACCGGCACACGCCGCAGCGCTCATCACTGCAAAATTGACAGCTGAAGCAGTCGGGGCAGGGATGTTTACAGGGAAACCGGCACGTTTTTCCCGGTACATATACCCTGCCGGTCACACCGGGTAAGGTAACAAACGGCATCGTTTCCTGGCTCCCGTATTACTTTTATCTTGCGGTCACCGTGTCGACCATGGCGCCGATGACGGCACACTGCAGCCCAAAGGGCAGATAACCCGCATATCCGAGAATCGGCATTTCGAAAACCTTGAAACGGTCGACGAAGGGTATGTGGTATACCCATTGGGCCAAGCTGTAAAAATTCCACATCTCCCAGAAAAATCCGCAAATCAGAGCCGCCCCGGCACAGGCCGTCACCATTCGCCAGTCTCCCCGGCCGATCGGATCCAAGATGTGTTCTTCGCCCAGCACGGCCTGCTGGGAGACGAGAATCAGCAGCGGCGAAACCCACAGCAGGGGAAACAACCGGTCTGGCCATATGCCGATTCCGGTCAATCCCGCCGATGCCGCCAGCAGGGCACCTGTTGCCAGCAGCCGCGGGTGGCGGAATTTCAGGCGATGGTAGGAGTGGAATCCGGCCTCGATCCAGCGGCTCTCCAGCAGCAGGTCGCGGGTACCCAGCACGGCCGGCAGCACCGTGGAAAATGAAATCGTTGCGTACAGCAGGTATTCCCCCGGCCCGAAGGAAGTCCCCTGGTATTGCCAGTTTTGAACGAACCGATTCAGGTACTCGAAAAACCACCAGAACAGGGCACTGGTCGGAAACAGCAACAGCAGATAACCGGGCCGGTCTGTCAGCATGCAACGGCCGCATGCACGGAATTTCAGGGCATTGATTACCAGGATGTAAGAGAGCCACAGGGGGGTGAATGTGTGCGCCTGCAAACTGGCAAACCAGTTGAAGCGGGTCCAGGCCAGCACCCAGAAGACGATACCGCTTGCTGCCCCTAGCCAGCCCCACCATGGAAGGCCGCCAACCGGTTTGCGGAGACGCTGCGACCCCAATTGTCTCCAAGCCCGAAGGCCGGTGGTCAACAATGGCACGGTAACCAGCAGAATGAATGCCAGATAGGCGAAAAAAGCCGGCCAGGAAAACGCAGCGTGCTGCACGTAAATGGCTTCGGGTGGAAACTGCAGGTAGCGCTCGATCGGCAGACCGGCCATCCACACGCCGAGCAGCGGCAGGCCGAGCAACATCAACGCGAGCGCCGTCAACTTGAAGAAAAACTTCATGGAATTTTCAGGTCAGGAAACATCCCGCATCAGTTCCGGCGGCAGTTCACAGACTTCTTCGGTTCCCTTGCGGGTCTCCACGAAATGCGCTGCGGCAAGGGCAGCGGTGGCACCGTCTGCGGCAGCGATGACAATCTGGCGGGCATACTTTTCCCGCAGGTCCCCGATCACGAAAATCCCCGGTGTGCCGGTCTGGCATTTTTCATCGGTGATCACATAACCGTTGGCATTCATCTTGGTACCGGCCGGCACCAGCTGGTTGTTGGGATCGAAACCGATGAATATGAAGACCCCGTCGGTGGCCAGCTCTCGCTTCTCACCGGTTTGAACATCTTTGAGATCCACGGACTGCACGCCGCCCTCATCGGCCTTTATTTCTGTCAGAACCGAATTCCAGAGGATTTCGATTTTACACTCGTTGACCACCCGCTGCCGGAGAATGGCACCGGCCCGCAGTGCGTTGCGGCGATGAACCAGGTAGACCTTTTCGGCCAGCTTGGCGAGGTATAGCGCCTCTTCGGCTGCCGTGTCGCCACCGCCCACGACAACTACGGTTTTTCCGCGAAAGAAGAAACCATCGCAAACACCGCAGTAAGATACGCCTTGTCCGTAATATTCCTTTTCTCCCGGGATGCCGAGCTGGCGGGACGCCCCGCCAGTCGCCAGGATAACGGAGTGGGTCTGCAGGACCTCCCCGCCGGCCAGATGAACCCGATGATGGTCCAGGCCCGGTTCCACCTCGACTACCTCCTGGGAAATCATCTCCAACCCGTAAGATTGAGCGTGCTGGGCAAACTTCATCGACAAATCGGCACCCGATATCTGTTCAAACCCGAGGTAGTTTTCTACCTCCGCCGAGTTGGCCACCTGTCCGCCCGGCAGAGCCTTTTCGATCAAAGCGGTTTTCAGGGCCGCCCGCATAGCGTAAACCGCAGCGGAAAGTCCGCCGGGCCCCCCCCCAATGATCAACAGATCATAGATGCGGTCATTCATCATGCCTCCTTGTCGATTTCTATTCCGCAGACCTTTGGTGTAGCCAATCGGCCTCCGACAGTTTGCACAGCAGTCATAGCTGCGGTGTGGATCCCGTTGCCCAGGCCCGGGTGTACTCGTCAAACAGCGACCTTACTTTGCCGGTATTGGGCCCGGGGGTTCCGTCTCCGATAACCTTCTCATCCACTTTGACCACCGGAACTACTTCCTTGTTGGAAGAACAGAGAAATACTTCTTTGGCCGCCAGCAGTTCGGCCAGTGAAACATCCCGCCTTTCCAGCGGGAAGCGTGATTGCACCAGCCCGAGGACGACTTTTCGCGTGATCCCGCTCAGGACCCCCCGGTCAGGGGTGATGAACTTTCCATCGCCGAACAGGAAAATATTACAGGTGGTGCCCTCAAGAACGCGGTCGCTGCCATCGAGGTATACGGCTTCCACCGCGTTTTGCTCCGCGGCCCTGCGCAGCGCCACTATCGCCGGTATGTAGTCGATACTCTTGGCGCCCGGCATCAGGCGCTCAATCGGTGCGGTGATGATCTTGATCCCGCTCGAATACCACTGGGCCGGCATCACGATCAGGGAAGAGACCATGACGATCAGCCGGGGGGTTGTGCCTGGAGTGATGAAATCTTCGCTGGGCCCGCCGGTCACAACAATCCGGATGTTGGATTCCTCATGTCTGTTGCGCTGCAGTGTCTGCTCGACGATCCCTTCGAGCTCTTCCACGCTCCAGGGACAGTTCAGGCCGATCTGTTCAGCGGAGTGCTGCAGTCGCTGCAGATGGTCCCGGAGGTGAAACGGGCGACCACCGTAGGTGCGTAGAAAGTCGAATACGCCAAAGCCTCTCAAGACTGCCAAATCGTTCACGGGTATGGTGGCCCTGTCTGCAGAAACAAAGTCCCCGTCAATATAGTAAACGTCCATTTCAAATCCTGATCGGTTGTAATCGGCGAAACCGGCGACCTGCCAAGGCTGCTTTTGCGTCAATGAAACTTAAGATATCAATAAACGGAAATAATTCAACCGGAAAAACCGTTGCCCCCGAGCCGGATACCGGTGACGGTAACGGATGCGGGATAGTGGATGCGACCGATTGCCGCAGAACAGGCACATGGCGTCAGTTCGCCGCGGCATCGCCGCTGCGCGATCACCTGGTCGGTTATGGCCGACATTGACAGAACCGGTGAGATATGGAAAGTGCTCTCGTAGAATCATCGACAAAGGAGGTTGCGATGGCGCGCCCTGTTTATCCCCACCTGCTGGCTCCGCTGGATCTTGGGTTCACCCGGTTGAAAAACCGGGTGTTGATGGGATCCATGCACACCGGATTGGAAGAGGCCCCCGGCGGATTTGAAAAACTGGCGGCATTTTATGCCGAACGGGCCCGCGGGGGAGCTGCCCTGATCGTCACCGGCGGCATTGCCCCCAACAGTGAAGGCCGAATTGCGGATCCCGCCGCCCGGCTGTCCACGCAACAGGAAGCCGGGCAGCATCGGCTGATCACCCGTGCCGTTCACGATGCGGGCGGTAAAATTGCCCTGCAGATTCTTCACACGGGAAGATATGCCTTTCATGAGCGACTGGTGGCCCCTTCGGCTATCAAGGCCCCGATCAATTTTTTCCGTCCCCGGGCGCTTTCCGAAAAGGAAATCGAACAACAGATCCGTGATTTTATCACCTGTGCTGTTCTGGCCCGATCCGCCGGGTATGACGGGGTGGAAATCATGGGCTCGGAAGGGTACCTGATCAATCAGTTCATCGTCGCCAAAACCAACCAGCGAACCGATAACTGGGGAGGCAACTTTGAAAACCGTATCCGTTTTCCCCTGGAAATTGTCCACGGCATCCGAAAACAGGTGGGATCGGATTTTATTATTATCTACCGTCTATCGATGCTCGACCTGGTGAAAAACGGCAGCAGCTGGGATGAAGTGGTCGCCCTGGCCGAAAAAATCGAGGCCGCCGGCGCCACACTGATCAACACCGGCATCGGGTGGCACGAGGCACGCATTCCCACCATCGCCACCATGGTGCCGCGAGCCGCATTTACCTGGGTGACAGCCAGGCTGCGGGCAGCGGTATCCGTCCCGTTGATCACCAGCAACCGGATTAACACGCCCGAGCTGGCGGAAGAGATCCTGGCCAGGGGCGATGCCGACATGGTCTCCCTGGCCCGCCCTTTTCTGGCAGATCCGGATTTTGTCAACAAGGCCGCTGACAACCGCTCCGATGAGATCAACACCTGCATCGCCTGCAATCAGGCCTGCCTGGACCATATTTTTCTTGGCAAGATGACCTCGTGCCTGGTCAATCCGAGGGCCTGCCATGAAACCGAGCTGAACTATCCGCCGGCCGAAAAGAAGAAGAAAATCGCAGTGGTGGGAGCCGGACCGGCGGGGCTGTCCACGGCCGTTATCGCCGCCCAGAGAGGTCACGCGGTAACGCTGTTCGAAAAATCGGATCGAATCGGCGGGCAACTCAACATGGCCGTTTTCATTCCCGGCAAGGAAGAATTTTTCGAAACCCTTCGCTATTTCAATTCAATGCTGAGGCTGCACAGTGTAAATGTTTGCCTGAAGACCGCCGCCAGCGCCCGCTCACTGATCGATGAAAACTTCGATGTCATTGTGATCTCCACCGGCGTGATCCCCCGCAGGCCGGAAATCGAAGGTATCGATCACCCCATGGTGTTGACCTACGTTCAGGTGTTGGCCGAGCACCAGCCGGTGGGAAAGCGGGTGGCCATTATCGGCGCCGGCGGCATCGGTTTCGATGTCGCCGAATACCTTTCTCATTCGGGCCAATCGGCCAGCCTCGATCGGGAAGCATTCTTGCGGCAGTGGGGCATCGACATGAACTACCGACAGCCGGGCGGTCTGGCCGAGGCCGGGCCCCAATTGACCCCGTCCCGTCGCCAGGTGTTTCTCCTGCAACGCAAGGATTCCAAGATCGGAAAAGACCTCGGAAAAACCACCGGATGGATTCACCGTTCGATGCTGAGCCGGCGCGGCATATCGATGATCAATGCGGTCCACTACGAAAAAATTGACGACCACGGCCTGCACATTACCCGCAAAGGCCGGTCCGAAACGCTTGCGGTGGACACGGTGATTGTGTGCGCCGGACAGCTGCCCCTTCGGGATCTGAGTGAAGAGCTGGCCGGCTGCGGTAAACCGGTTCACGTAATCGGTGGTGCCGATCGTGCCGTGGAGCTGGATGCAAAGCGGGCCATCGATCAGGGATGCCGGTTGGCCGCATCGATCTGACGGCGATATTGCCTGTTGACTCTTTTGAAGCCTGCAACAGGCAGGCTGAAACGGGTTTCACCATGCTGGCCGACGATTCTTTCCGTCAACTGCTCGACCATTTCGATCGTTCCTGGTCCGGTTACCGGAAGGTCAGAAAAGGTGTCAAGAAAAGGCTCTATCGACACATGCAGCAGTTGGGTTGTCGCCGCATGTCGGACTATCTGGCCGTTTTGGAGAAAGACCGGCACAGCCGCCGCATGTGCGAGCAACTGCTGACGGTGTCCATCAGCCGCTTTTTCCGGGATCGTCCGCTGTGGGACTGCCTGGCGCGAAATCTTCTTCCGGAAATGGCCGCCCGCTACCCGCAGCGCCTGACAATCTGGTCAGCGGGCTGTGCGTGCGGAGAAGAAGCATACAGCTTCCAAATCGTTTGGGCACGGTTGAAACACAACTGCAGATCCCTGCCGGACCTGTATCTCGTGGCTACCGACACAAACCGCGAAATCCTCGATCGGGCCCGCTTGGGGGTTTACCGCGCCAGCAGCCTCAGGGAAGTGCCGGAAGAATGGATCGCCGCCCACTTTCTCCCGCTGAAAAAGAAAAAAATCTATCAAATCCGCCCTTCTCTGCAGCGCGGAATCATATGGATGCAGCACGACTTTCTCACCGAACCACCGCAGGTGATGTTCAACATCATTTTTTTGCGCAACAATCTGCTCACTTACTACCGGAAATCTTTGCAGCAAGCGGCATTGGACAAAATCGTGCGCCAGCTTTCCCAACCGGGCCTGTTGATCGTCGGCTCGCGGGAAAAGTGCCCATCGGATGCCGGCGGTCTTACCCGCTCACCCGATGCGGTCGGCGTATTCTGGAAGCGGTGACCGTTTCCTTGCCGGGAATCCGTCGTCTAGCATTGTTGACACGTCCCGGTTTTTCGTCATAGAAGTGGAAATTTGACAGGAGGTGCATCGTGAAAACAGGTGTCTGCCCCAAGTGCCATTCTACGGAGATTTACTCAGGCAGCGACATCCCGCTGAAAAAGGGCCCCTTCGGAAGCAACGCCATTCCGGTGAGCATGACCTCGATTGCGGCGTTGGACAATTACGTCTGTGTCGATTGCGGTTATGTGGAAAGCTATATCGGTGACCGAGAAAAGCTGAAGGAAATTCATCGGAAATGGGCGCGGGTTGCCGAATCGCCGTCAACCGACGTGCACGGTGCCGTGTAGCCTTTCGCCCAAACAAAGCGGTTCGGTGATCCGAGCGCTCGGATACGGCACGGGTTCGGCAACAATCTTCTTGTCGTGACACGCCGACACCGGCGGAAACAAGGGGACGATGGCATGGTTCTGTTCAAACATACAGGCCGGGTAAGAGGGCTCCGACGCTTCGGTGCTATCGCCCGGGTACTGGTAAAACATGGGTTCAGCGACCTGCTGGATCGCATATTGAGCCACAGAGCCACTCTCGATCCGCTCGCTCCGAGCGACGCCCTGAAAGGCAAATCAATCTACCCGTCCCCCCGGCGGATCCGCAAGGTGCTGGAAGAGCTGGGACCCAGTTTCATCAAACTGGGGCAGTTGATGAGCACCCGTGCCGACCTTTTCCCTCCCGAGTACATCGAAGAGTTCAAAAAACTCCAGGATCGCGTGCCTCCGGTCGATTTTGACGAGATTAAGCGGGTGGTTGAAAAAGATTTGAAACATCCTCTTGAAGATTCCTTCTCCACCTTTACAGCCGATTCTCTGGCCGCCGCCTCGGTCGCCCAAGTCCATCTGGCGCGTCTCAAAACCGGTGAAAGCGTGGCCGTAAAGGTGGTGCGACCGGGCATCACAAAAAAGATCCGCGAAGACATTCGGCTGATGTACTATTTTGCAGAAAAAATCGAAAACGCGTTTGAAATCGGCAAGGTGATCGGAGCGGTCAACCTGGTCAAAGAATTCGAGCGCAATATATACAGGGAACTGGACATGCTCACCGAGGCAGGCAACATCGAACGCTTCGCTGAGAACTTTAAAGATGTTGCGGAACTCTACATTCCGAAAGTCCACTGGGATCACACCTCAAAGTCCGTACTGGTGATGGAGCACATCGAAGGGATCAAGATGGACCGGGTGGAAGAACTCGAGGCTCACGGCATTGATCCCAAGGAAGTGGCCATGATCGGACTTCACTCGTTCAGCCGGCAGTTGATGGAATTCGGCCTGTTTCACGCCGATCCCCATCCGGCAAATGTCATCGTGATGTATGACGGCCGGGTAAGCCTGGTGGACTTCGGCATCACCGGGTATCTGGATGACGAAACCATGCTGCTGATTGCCAATCTGTTTCTCGGTTATGCCGAACACGATTACGACGTGATCATGGACGCGCTGGAGGAGGCCGGATTGATCGACCCGGACACCATGGATCTCGCCAGTTTTCGGGCGGACCTCAAGGACATCAGTGAGCCGTTTTATGGCAGGTCACTGCAAACGATCTCGGTGCGGGATGTATACGATCAGGTGATAAGACTGGTGCTGAAATATCAGATCCACCTGCCACGCAACCTCCTGCTGCTGTTGAAAACTTTCATCCAGACCGAATCCCTGGGGAAAATCCTCGGCAGCGACGCCAATCTGCTGGAAGTCACACGCCCCTATGCGAAAGCACTGTTGATGCGCGGTTACGATGCCCACAAAATGATGCGCAACCTGGGGCGTGAAACACGCAGTCTGGCCAGATACCTGAAGATGATGCCCAAGGTCGTATACGACCTGCTCCGCCTGACAGCCAGCGGCAAGCATCGATTGGAGCTGCGGCATACCGGTTTTCAGCATTTCGACACCAAACTCGAAAAAGGGATCAATCGTCTGACGGTCGGCATGGTGATTTCGGCGTCTCTGGTGGCCGCTTCTTTGATTCTCAATTCTTCACAGAAGGTAATGGAGTTTTCCATCGAGTTTTTCGGCACCCATGTCGTTTCGGTAACGGCCCTGCTGGGGCTGGTGGGGTACACAATGGCCACCATTCTCGGTTTATGGTTGATCATCTCCATCTTCCGTTCCGGTAAAATGTAGCCGGCCCCGGCAGAATACGACCGGCGGTATGCAGCGCCCATCCGCTGCACACCGCATCCGCGCAGGGTTTGACAGCGCCGTTTTTTACCCATATACTGACCCAAGCCGTCAGGTCGACCGGTAGATTCCAACCCCTGCCCCAGTGAGCGGTGATGAGAGCACTCCGATGTTGTGTCATCATGATGTGTTGCCTGCTTCCTGCTTTTGGAAGCTCAGCCGGTCAGGTTTACACCTGGACGGATGAAAAGGGCGTAACGCACATCACCGAGACCCCTCCGCCGCCAAACGCCACCGATCGAGACGTAATAAAGTATGTTCCCAAAACAAAGGAAGAAGAAGCCTCCATCCGGCAGCGGCAGCAGCAATCAAGCGCGCTGGAGCAAAAAGAGCAACTTGTCGCAGAGGCCAAAGACGCTCGCCGCCAGGCGGAGCAAGCCAGGGCCAAGGCCATCGAGCTCAAAGCCCTGGCCGATCAGCTCTTTCAACAATCGGAAGCGTTCAAGACGAAAACCAGCAACACCATTCGCCGTTGGCAGAAGAACAAATCCACCCGCCTGAAACTCGAGCAGGAGGCTGCCGAAGCCCAGCAAAAAGCCCTGGCTGCAGACGAGGAAGCCAAGCGGCTGGAAGAACGCGCAGAGAATGCCGAAAAGAGACTCGAAGAAATCCAGGCGAAGGAAGAAAGCCTTGCCGTAGAAAAATCAACCCCAGTTCTCCAATGACGCGTCGGATGCGCTGACCCATATCTCGGACGCCGCAGCAACCCCATCAGCCGGCAAAAGCAGCCATCGGCTGGAGCAATTGATGCAGGTATATGATTTCAAAGAATTTCTAAAACTCTCCTCCGTACTCAATTACAATCTCAGCGCCGCCTCCCTGAGTCGATACAATGTTTTGCTGTTTATCATCGGTGACAAGCACCTGGACGGCGACGAGCATCTCGACAGGGAAAAGAAAAGCATTGTAATGGAAGCGCTAAATTACCTTTTCAATGCGTACAGCGGAAAACGTCGGCGTTTGGGACCTTTGGCAGTCCTGCATCCACTGCGCGCTGCAGCCCTGTTCGCGCGCAGCCGAGATGACCTCAACCTGGTATCGCTGCTCATGGCCCTGTTTCACGACATCCTGGAAGATATCAAACCGTCAGATTTCGAAAAGTTGCGCTGGCGGTCGATGGAAGAGGAGATGACCGGCATTCTTGACAAGCTCAGCGAGAAAGAGGAAGCCGCACTGATCGACGGCCTCGGTTACCTGACCCGCCATGAGCAGGAAACCTATTATCACTACATCGGGCGGTTGCTGCGCAGCGCAGAGTTTTGGCCGGACCTGGTTCAGATCAAACTGGCCGACCGGCTGGACAACACCCTGGACATGCGCATCGAGCTGCAGGACCCCCTCGAGGGTGTCGATTTTTTTCAGGCGATTTTCCAGGTACTGTTCGTCAACAACTACCCCGGTTACCGCCCCGCCGTCGAACACCCCACCTCGGCCATCATGAACGGGGCCCGGCGCCTGTATCAGCTCTTTAAAAATGCCGTCATCTTGTCGCTGATCCGCCAGATGCAGGACGCCTGCAAGCATCTGGCCTGCCATACCCTGTTCGAAGCATTGGCCGACGCCAGTCTTCGGGAGGCCCAGCGCACATTGATCCATCTGTTGGGTTACCATCTCAAGGATTTGACCGAGCAGCGCAAGCTGCTCTTGGAGACGATGGAATACTGCTACGGCGGGCGAACCGAACTGGTCACCGAACCCGACACCAACCAGATGCTGGACGGATTGTTTTCGACCTACTTCGGGCAAACTGCCAGCAACCTGCGCAACCAACAACTCGACCAGCTTTACCAGAACAAACCCCTGATGTTCGAAGCGTCCCTTGCCTTTATCGTAATCTTCCTGAGTTTCCTCAATGACCGGGACTACTACGTCAAGGGAATTCGAACCTCGGGGATCCATCCAAAATGACCTGCCGATCCGGCATCAGGCAAGAATTGACAAGGCCGATGAATATATTTATTCTATGCGACCTATAGCAATGATAAATTCATCGGCCGGGCGGCCCTCCCGCAACGCCGGATGACCGTCGGGCCAACGGAGACAATGGATGGATCTGCTGAAAAAATACCGAAAACCGACCCTTCTAAGCCTGTCCAAAACCTGCGGCTGAGCGGCAAAAATCAGCCCGGTCGGGCTTGACAAGCTTCTGCGCTCGCTGCCGAAAAAACAGGATCCCAACCTGCTGGTCGGTTACGAAACCCAGGACGATGCGGGCATCTACCGGTTAAGCGATGAAATTGCGATCATCACCACCGCTGATTTCATCACCCCACCGGTAAATGAGCCGTTTGTTTTCGGTCAGATTGCGGCCGCCAACGCCCTCAGCGACGTGTACGCCATGGGCGGACGCCCGGTAACCTGTTTGAACCTGGTCGGTTTTCCGGCGAAAAAGCTGGAGCAGGACATCCTGAACCAGATGATCGCCGGAGGGCTCTCGAAAATCACGGAAGCCGGAGCGGTTCTGGCCGGTGGTCACACCATCGATGACGATGAGCCCAAATACGGACTGGCTGTCACCGGTGTGGTTCATCCGAAAAAATACTGGACCAACAGCGGGGCGCAGCCCGGTGATCGGCTGATCCTGACCAAACCGATCGGCAGTGGGGTTATTTTCAACGCAAACCTGAAAAATTGGGTTTCCGCCGCCGCTCTCAGCGAGTGTCTGGCGATCATCACCGAATTGAACAAAACCGCAGCCGAGGTCCTGCAGCACTTCGATGTTCACGCCGTCACGGATGTTACCGGATTCGGACTTGCCGGGCATGCATACGAGATGGCCACCGCCTCCGATGTGTGCCTGCAGCTGGAGATTGACAGCGTGCCGATCATGAACGAAGCCCTGGCCATGTACAAGCGGGGGATGTCCACCGGAGTCAATCGATCGATTCGGCAGCTGGTGGAAACCAGCATGCGGTTCGATCGTGATCTGCCGGGCTGGCACCGGGAAATCATCATGGATCCCCAGACCAGCGGGGGATTGCTGGCGGCGGTCAGCGAATCCCAGACAGCAGAGCTGGTTGAAACGCTGAGGGAAGCCGGCGTTTCCGCAGCCAGTGTCATCGGTTCCGTGGCCCCTCGCGACGACGCGCTCTATCTGGCTGTCACATAAAAGCCTCCGCGGCAGACTGCGGGGAATCCGCACCCATCTAGATGTTTCCAGCCATCAAGAGAACACCGTATTCAGCGACTCTCCTGCGGGTCATATCTCCTTTTGCTTGCAAAATTGGGCAGTTTTAAAGTAAAATATAGGGCGTCGCAGGGTCGCCTTGCAGGTAAAGTTACCTGCAAGGCGATTTTGGAAATAACGGATGGCGTTTACCTTCCAACTGGACGTACAATCGGCAATGCAGCATCAGGAACTCGTCAACTATCTGCAGCACACCGGTAAAGATCCCTCCCGTCTCATATTCGAGGACGAACTGACCGGTCTGTACAATCGCCGCTACCTTCACCACTATCTCCAATCACAGGTCAACTGGTCCGGGCTGGAACAAAATCCCCTCACGCTGCTGATGATGGACCTGGACCATTTCAAACAGATCAACGACAACTACGGTCATCAGACGGGCGACGATGCACTGGTATGGCTGTCTGCCATCCTGAAAAAAGCGGCCGGCAGTACCGGTATGCCCATCCGGTATGCCGGCGATGAGTTCATGATTCTGCTGCGCGATACGGACAAAGGCGCTTCGCTGAAAATCGGTGAAGCGCTGGTCAATACGATCCACGGCAATGCCTTTCAGCCACAAGGCGGCCACGAAAAACTGAACCTGACCATCAGTCTGGGCGTAGCCACCGCCCCGGAAGATGCCCGCAGCGGCAAGGCCCTGGTCCAGCAGGCAGACACCGCCCTCTATTCGGCCAAACGAAACGGCCGCAACCAAATGGTAAATGCGGGAGAAGTCCGTCCCGCAGACGTTTTCGCCAAAACCGCGATCTTTCAGCTTAAAGAGGTTCAGATTGTCGGCCGCGGTCGCCAGCTGTCCCTGGTGGCCGAAGCCCTGAAAAAATTCAGCATGCGACAAAGTCAGTTTCTTATTGCGGACGGGCTGCCGGGCATTGGCAAAACGGATTTTCTGGAAACCATCCGCCGGAACCTGGCCCGCAGCAAGACCTGGCAAAGTACCCTGAGCGGAAGCCCCCAGGAGATGCTTCGACCGTATTACATCACCGAAAAGCTCATAGTAGACCTGTTAAACCGCAGAAAAGATAAGGGGGTACCGATACTGGAAAGCATGACCCCCATCGAGCTGGTCTATTTATCCCGAATCATTCCGCTGGTCGGCGTGGAAAGCAAACTGCTCAAGGGCAAAGATGACCGGGTTCAAAGAGAAGGCCTTTTCAACACCCTGCTGAAGTTTTTACCGAAACTGGTCGACAACCACCCGCTGATTCTGTTCATCGACGACCTGCACTTCGTGGATGAGGCCACCCTGATGCTGCTGCGACGGTTGATGCTCAGGGGGGATTTCCCCATGTTTGTCTGCGCCACCGCCGCACCGAACCAGGATGCCGGCGACACTGCTCAGGCCCCTCCCCTGGATCACTATTACAATGCGTACCACCAGGATCTCGGGATCCGCCGGTTCGAACTGACCCCTTTGACGGTCGCCGACATCAACAAGCACATCCAGGATCTGTTTCCCAACATCTTGATTCCCAAAGGCATCGACGAAGAGTTGGTTCGCATAACCAGTGGCAACCCGCTCTTTTTCACCGAAATCCTGCGCAAGCTGGTGCAGGACCAGAAGATCACCCTGTCCGGCAAACAGTGGGTCATCCAGCCCCTGGAGGAGGGCTATCTGCCCAAATCTCTGGAGGAAATCGTCACGGAAAAAATTGCCGCCCTGGATGAAGAAAGCAAACTGATGCTCGACCAGGTGTCGGCCATGGGAGAAGATGTCCCCTTGAGCATGTTGATCGGCAGCACCGATCAGATGGAAGCCAGGGTGCTCGAATTTCTCGACAAGGCCGCTGCCGAGGGATTGTTGGCCACGGACTTTCACCTCAATGACGAGGTCGTCCGGTTTCTGGGAAAGCGGATTCTCGATATTGCATACAGCGGGATCGACTCCAAGCGCAAAGAACAGATCCACGCACGGATCGGCACCTATCAGGAGAATCTTTACCAGCAGCAGCTGCTGCCATCGGCTGCCACCCTGGCATATCATTTTAAGCGATCCGCCGACCGGGAAAAGGCCACCACGTATGAGCATATGCTGGATGCCAGCAACAGCCAGAATTTTAATGCTGAAGAGGCGGCCTTCTACACCGGCGAAAGTGAAGACGACGGGCTGAGCTCGGATAAACCCATTCGCCCGGAAGATGTCCCGCTTATCCCGAAAGTGATTCGAGATTTCATGGTGGCAGTCCGCAACATCAAGCTGTATCCACCCGGCAGCAAATCGATCGTGGGCGTTATCAGCCAGTCACTGCAATCTCTGGAGCAAATCCTGACCGAAAACGAGTGCCTCAACCTGATGCAGATCAAAAAGGGCCTGGTAGTCAACGGTCAGAAGATGGACGTGACCGAATTTAAACTGGTGGCCGGAAGTTTCCTGCAGTTTTTGGCCCGGTACGAACTCAAGGGGATTGCGCTGCATCGGGGCCTTACCAGCGAAGAACTCGAGATTTTGGTTGAAACTTTCGGTCGAACACAGGAGAAGCTGTTTGACGACCGATACTGGGAACGCTTCTGTACCGAAAACCGACTCAAACACATCGAGCTGAAGCAGGTGCGCTACACGATGGCCGGCCGGCCGGAAGCAGCCGCCGGCAAGCGAAAACTCGCCGCAGATTCCGCGGTCCCGTTGCCGCCGGGAATGAATCAGAGCGACCTGCCCCTGATCCCGACGATTTTAAAAGGCCTGTTGGGCACTGCCAAGATCATCAAGCTTTACCCGCTGCAAAGCAAAGCCGTTTCATCTGCAATCGATCAGCTGGTTTCCGGCCTTAACGCCGTATTAAAGAAACAGAATCCTTTTTCGATATCCCACGCCGCCGGCACGCTACTGATCAACAACGAGCGTGTGGATGTGTCCGAATTCAAAACCTTCGCCGATGCGTTCACCCAGTTTCTGGAAGGCATCGGCCTAAAGAGCCTCGCTTTCGTTCAGGGATTTACCCGCCGGGAGCTGGAGATATTCATCAGTGCATTGAAGGATCTGCCACCGGAAGGCGGGGATGGAAAATACTGGCAGAATTTTGGCAGCCAGCAGGAATTGACCGGAATCGTTTTCAACAAGCATGTATTCGAAATCCGGGTCGCCCAAAAGAACACCCAGGCTGGCGGGGATCCGGGGATGGTGGTGGGCATGCCGACACCGATTCCGATGGCTATGGATGAATCGGTCACTGAACCCATTGCCGACGAGGGTTTCGATGCGTTTCTCAACGGGCTTCAGGAGCTGGTGGCCCTCCTCTTCGACAGCGGAGAAGACCAGAAAATCCGCCATGTCGTATCCCAGCTGTTCCTCGGTATGGCAGACCGGGATATCCCGTTGCGTGAGAAAGCGATCGACATCGTCCGCAACCTGATCGAAACATTGCAACCTGCATTTCAACATGATCTGGCGGTGTTTCTGTCCGATCCTCTACGCAGAGAGTTTGTTCGCGAGGAAGATCCGAAGATGATGGTGGCAATGGCGGGGTTGATGAACCGTTTGTTTGTCAATCTCATCGGCTTCAGCGATTATCCCCCGGCAGCGCGGCTCATCACCCAGCTGCAAAAACGGCTGAATCAACTCAGCGAACAAAACGACCCCAACGCCCAGCGATTGAGCAAAAGCCTGGACATCCGCTTGAATCCGGCGACTCAGAACCTGCTGATTGCCGACCTGAAATCCGGTGACAGCTCCCGGCTGCGAAATGCCGTTCAACTTCTCGAGAGCCTGGGACCGGCTGCCACACCGCTGTTGATCAACATCGTCAAGCAGGAGGACGATTACCGCGCCCGGCAGGCAGCTGCAGCGCTTCTTTCAAAGCAGGGCCCGCAGGCCATCGGCCGCCTCAAGCGCTTGCTGGTGCTGGAAATTACACCCGAAGAACGCGTGCGGGTGCTGAATGTCATCGACAGCGTCACCGGCGATGTATTCACCGAACTGCTGCATGCCCTGCGGGACGAGAGCAAGCAGGTTCGCCTGGCTGCATTCCAGCTCGCCGAGAGATTGAAAGACGACCGAACGGTGGATATGCTGCTGGAAAACGCCCGATCGGCAAAAGGCGAGATTGCGGTGGCTGCAGTCAATTCCCTGGAAAAACTTAAACCGCCCGAAGCGCTTGTCACCCTGTCGGAACTACTGAAAACCACCCGGGAGGAAGAGCTGCGACTGGCCTGCTGTCGCGCACTTGGATCCATCGCCAAACCGGAGTGCATCGAGCCGCTGACAATGGTTATGGGAAAAAAGAGCCTGGTGCTGCGCCGCCCGTTATACAGCCCGCGAGTCAGGGCTACGGCCGCCTTCGCCCTCGGGCAGATCCCCCAGGCCCAGGCAGTGAAAACACTTGCATCCTACGTCAACGACCCGGATCAACGCATCCGTGAAGTCGCCCGTAATGTGCTGCAGAAAGTCAAGCTGGCAACCCGCCCCCGGCCGGCAACCGTTCCCACGTCAAAATAACCCCTGAACCCTAACATGGCCGCCTTCGATTCAACCGCTCCGCTGCGCCGCTTCTGCTTTCCTGGGTCACCCATTGAACTGGTCTCTTTCCGGCTGCGCCGCTTGCGGCGACCGCTGACCGTTGAAAAAGGCTATTCCTGTATTCCAATTTCAGTACAATTCTGATATTGAGCCGGACAGTTCATATCGGTAACGTTGACCGATTGGGAGATCGCCCATCCCCAATATGCAAATCAGAGACCGTCGCATGAACCGTTCAACAACCAAAAAGCGTTCCACCCCCAAAAGCCGCACCCTGTTGGCTTCCGTGCGAAAAGCCTATGAACGGTTCCTCAAGATCCGTGGACATCCCCGGGAGATTTCACTCGGTTTTGCGCTGGGCCTGCTGGTCGGGATGACACCTTTTATGGGACTGCACACGATCGTGGCCGTGGCCGTTGCAGCGCTGTTCAAATGGAACAAGATATCGGCCGCCATTTCCGTCTGGATCACCAATGCGGTGACTGCGCCAATCATCTACAGCATCACTTATTTGGTCGGCGCCCGCATGATGGGCCTCAAAAAAGCGTTTGCCCTCAAAGAAATCAACAGCCTGTCTGCCATTCACGATTTGATCCTGAAGACCCCGGAGATTGTATGGGCCATGATGGTGGGCGGTATGGTAATCGGCCTGCCGCTGGCGGTGATCGGATATTATATCGCTTTTTCGATCACCAGCAGGTACCAGGAGGAAATCAAGGCCAAGATCGCCAGGTCCAAGGAAAAACTGGTCCATAAAAGACAGCAGCGCAAAGCCAAAGCTGCTGGCGTTGATGTTGACAGCCGCGAGTTCCATGCCGCCATTTCCGGCGACCGGAATCCGACAGACGCCAAAGCAGATCCATCCACCATTACATCAGATCAATAACCCGGAAATGCGGACAACCGTGATGCCCGCGGGATTTTCGGCCGCGACCGCAACGCTTTGACACGGCAAGCGCCGGCACCCACCCATGCGGCTGTAAGTCTTGAACTACAGCGGCCAGAATACCGGTATGAGCAGGCTGCCGAGCAGCAGCACTATCAGGTTGAGCGGAATGCCCAGTTTCAGGAAGTCGCCGAAACGATAACCGCCGGGACCGTAAACCAGCAGGTTGGTTTGATACCCGATGGGAGTAGCAAAACAGGCGCTAGCCCCCAGGCATACGGCAACGATGAACGCTTTCGGGTTGACTCCCAGCTCCATGGCTGCGGAGATCGCAATGGGCAGGATCAATATGGCAGTGGCATTGTTGCTCAGCAGCTGGGTGCTGAGGCTGGTGAGCAGCATGATCCCGACCAGGACCACCACCGGGCTGCTGCCGGACAGCAGATCGATGAATAACCCGGCATAATAAGTCGACGCACCGGTCTTTTCCATGGCTGCACCGAGGGCAAAGGTCCCGACGATCAGCAGCAGCACGTTTCCCTGAATACCGCGGTAGGCATCTCGCAGCTGCAGACAGCCGGTCAGCAGCATCAGCAGCACCGCGGCCATCGCACACAGCATGATGTCGGCCAATCCGGTACTGGCGGTCAGGATCATGGCGCTGAATATGCCAAAAGCCATGCGCGCCTTGTGTTTGTGCACCAGTTCATGGTGGACGTCTTCGACAATGATCAGGTCGGTCTCTGCACGCAGCTGTTCGAGGTGGCTTTCCGGACACCAAATCAGCAGAATGTCGCCGTTTTTCAACCGGACATCCTGCAATTTCTGCTCGGTGTAGTGCAGTCCGCTGCGCTGGATGGCGATGATGTGAACGTTTTCATCCCGGTATAGACGGCTTTCCTGCAGCCGGGATCCGACCAGCGACGACTGCGGGGGAATGATCAACTCCAAGACGATGGAGTTGTTCTCTCCGGCTTCAAAATCGAAGCCGCTCGCGGCCATCGGCAGCTCGATGCTGTCGCTGTGTAGTATTTCGACCAGATCGGCCGCCGATCCCTTGATCAGCAACAAGTCATCCGGTGCAATCGTTACCGCATCACGGTCCGGATAGAAGATGTGCGAGTAACGAATCAGTTCCAGGACTTCGATGCCGGGATGCTGTTTTGCAAACGCCCGGCCGGCACCCAAACCGACCAGTGGGCTTCCTTTCGGTACCGACAGTTCCGCCAGATACCGTTTGCTTCGTCCGTTTTTCATCTCACATACGGGCATGCGATGGCTGGGCATCAGTCGCGGAGCGGCGTACAGCAGGAATCCGATTCCCGCCACCGCAATCGGCACGCCCACAACGGTCAGTTCGAACATGCCCAGCGGACCAAAGCCGCGGCGGGCGCTCAGGTCACTGACGATGATGTTCGTGGAGGTGCCAATCAGGGTGCTGGTGCCGGCCAGTATGGAAGCATAGGAGATCGGTATCAGGAATTTCGAGGGGCTGAACCCCAGTTCACAACTCAGGCTCAGCACGATCGGTATAAACAGGACCACGACCGGCGTATTATTGATAAATGCCGAAGAAAGCGCTACGATCAGCAGGACCATGAGCATGGCCAGGCCGGTGTTTCCACGGGAAAGATCGATGACCCGCTGTGCGATGAAACCCACCGCGCCGGTGCGGATCATTCCCCGGCTGATGAGAAACATGGCGGCCACCGTAAGCACCGCCGGGCTGGCGAAACCTGCCACTGCTTCCGCCGGGGTGAGAATCCCGGTTGCGGCCAGAGCCACCATCAAACCAATGGCCGTCAGGTCCACCGGCACCTTCTCGGTGATCAGCAAAGTCAATGCCAGAAACAGGATGATGGTTACCACCGCAATGGACATGGGACCCCCTGCGTGCTGCTGCACCTTGATCGCGTGGTTCGAATGGCAAAAGTACATCAAATAACGGGAAAGTCAATCGGGGGGAAGGTCATCGATGACATTTCAGCGCAAACTGCAGATACTGCATCAGCTGTATGACATCTATGCCTCTTATACGGATTCGTTGGACCTGGCCTGCCGGCAGCACTGCTGCCGGTGCTGCACACGTAACGTAACGCTCACCAGCCTCGAAGCAACCAGCCTTCTCGACAGTCTCGACCCGGCCGACAAAAATCGCCTGCTGCGGCGTGTCCAAAGCAATACGTCACTGGAAAGATATCAGCCCCGTATCACCACCAATGAGATGGCGGAGCGATGCGCGCGCGGAGAAGCCCTGCCGGAAGAATCGTGTGACCCCGACTGGGGGCCCTGCCCGTTGCTGGAAAATCGGAACTGCCCGATATACCCTCTCCGACCCTTTGCCTGCCGCTGCCTGATTTCACGCAGCAGCTGCGAGAAAACCGGTTATGCCGACGTTGACGAGTTTTCGCTGACGGTTAACAGCATATTTCTCCAAGTGATCGAACACCTGGACCGCGGTGGCTGTACGGGCAATTTTACCGACATCCTCTTGTATCTGTCGAAACTAGAGCACATGCGTGCTTATCGGCAGGGTCGGCTCGAGTGCAATGCCGGCAACCTCGTGCGCAACCGTTCCCTGAAGATTCTGATGATTCCGCCAGGCCACCGAACGACGGCAGCGCCGATTTTGCAACGGTTGCAGCGCCTTGGTTTCACCTGAGGGATGCAGGGGGCACGATCTGCCGATACCGATTTTACAGACCCAGCAGTTTCTTTGCGTTGAGCCCCTGAATCCGCCGCCGTTGATCACGGGTCAATCCAGTTCGGTGCAGTTCGCTGAAATAGGTGGAGGGAGAAATCAGGGGATAGTCGCTGCCGAAAAGCACCTTTTCGATGCCGGCCAGCCGGACGGCCAACGGAAAAATATCGAAATAATACACGAACGGCGAGGCAGCCGTATCGTAAAAGACGTTCGCCAGCGTTTCCTTCACTTCCTTTTTCAGCAGCATGTATAGAAAGATCCCGCCGCCCCAGTGTGCCAGCACGAGCGTATTGCGCACAAAGCGTTTGGCCAGCGCGTAGATCTGGCCGAGGGAGTTGGGGCTTTTTCCCGGATACTCGTGTCCGAGTGGCTCGTTTACGTGGATCATCACCGGCAGGTTTCGCTGCCGACAAAGCTGCATAATCGGCTCCAGACTGTCCAACGCCCGGTCATCGAGCCCTGAGCGGTAAAAGGCCAGCTCTCCGATGCCGGCCATACCGCTGTCGAGACAGCGCCGCGCTTCGTCCCCGGCACCGGGTGAAAGCGGATTGATGCATCCGAACCCTATGAGTCGATCCGGATATCGCATCACCGATTCCAGCACGTAATCATTGTGCTTTCGACAGGTGTCCGGCGACTGCCAGGGAAAGCCGAACACTACCGATTTGTCGATGCCCTCTTTGTCCATCGCAGCTACCATCTCTGCATCACCGATCAGTCTGGATTTAGGCGAGCGATACAACAGCTCAAATTCCGGTTCGGCAGTAAAAAATTCTTCCCTCCGCTGGCAAATTTCGGCAGGGAATATATGGGTGTGAAAGTCGATGATCATGCCGGCCCCTTTCAAATCCGTTGACGGCGGTTGCCGATTTGTTCCATATTACAGAATTCAGATGGGATTCTCAAGCACCGCGACCCGGTGGCAGCAAAAGGTGGACCGGGGTTATGTTTCTGATTGCAGGCATTCAACCCAGAACCAGAAAACTGGAGGGCACGGCACGACGCTGCCCGGCCTGCGGCCAGTTTCAGGCTTACCGAAGGCGAATCGATCATTACCTGAGCCTGTTTTTCATCCCCCTGCTGAAGGTGAAAACCGGCGAACCGTTTATACTATGCGACAGCTGCTCCCACGCAGGGTCCATAGCCGACAACAAATATGCGTCCGGGAAAGCGTCGCCGCAAGCCCGCTGCCTGGCGTGCGGCCGGTCACTGAAGCAAGAGTTTTCTTTCTGCCCCTACTGCGGCGCCGCCTGCTGAAACCACGCCTGTAACGATGGCTCAAGGCATGCCGCGTGCCTTCCGGATGCCGGCCGCACCAGCAGCCTGTGTGGCAATACCGGCTTGCGCTGATTTTGCTAAGCAGGAAAGCACATCCATCATAAAGAGGCGCTGCAGAAAG
>LJNK01000102.1 GCA_001303025.1 Deltaproteobacteria bacterium SG8_13 | reverse complement strand
CTCATCGAGCTGGCCGAAAAGAACCACAGCGTGCTGCTGGTGGACCACACGTTCGTTTACACCGGTGCGGTGCGCAAGATCAAATACCTGATCGAAACCGGCGAGCTGGGAGACCTGATTTACTACGACTCGGTCCGCGTGAACCTGGGACTGTTCCAGCAGGACGTCAACGTCATCTGGGACCTGGCCCCGCACGACATCGCTATTCTCGATTACCTCATGCCCTATAAAAAGCTGGCGGTCTCGTCCACGGGATCACACTATTACGGCAACGGCATTGTCCCCAAGTCGATGGTCAGCGTCTACATGGAAGACGACATCATCGGCCACATCAATGTCAGCTGGGTTTCGCCGGTGAAAATCCGCCAGACCCTGATCGGCGGGACCTCCAAAATGATCGTCTATGACGACAACCACCCCAGCGAGAAAGTGAAGGTCTACGACAAGGGCGTCGAGCTCGATTACACCACCGAAGAGCTCTACCATTTGAAAGTGCAGTACCGGGTCGGGGACATGTACGCGCCAAAGCTGGAGGACCACGAGGCCCTGGCACTGGAGACCGAGCACTTTGCCGACTGCCTGCTGCGGGCCGAAAAGCCGCTTACCGGCGGCAAAGCCGGGCTGGAGGTGGTCAAGGTGCTGGTGGCCGCCGAAGAGTCGCTCAAACATCGCGGATCCCCTATCGATTTACAATAACCGCATGGATCGTCGCAATTGCTCTGCTGCCGCAGTTGGAAGGGTAGAAATGAAAAAGGTCGCACCGGATGTGAAGCTCGGAAAAGAAGTCGTCCTCAACGACTTTATCAACCTTTACGGTTGCACGATTGGTGACGGCACCCGCATCGGCCCGTTTGTCGAGGTGCAAAAAAACGCATTCATCGGGAAAAACTGCAAGATCCAAAGCCACACCTTCATCTGCGAGGGCGTGACCATCGAAGACGAAGTCTTCGTCGGCCACGGCGTGATGTTCATCAACGACAAGTTGCCCAGCGCCACGAATGAGTCCGGCGGCCTTCAAACCGATGCCGATTGGGAGGTTATCCCGACGGTAGTAAAAAAAGGCGCTTCCATCGGTTCAAACGCCACCCTGATGTGCGGCATTACCATCGGTGAACGGGCGGTAGTGGGCGCCGGCAGCGTGGTCACCAGCGATGTTCCGGCCCGTGCCATCGCAGCCGGCAATCCGGCAAAAATTATCCGGAATCGATAAATTGACCCAATTCCGCGGGTGGTAAGACTTCCATCGGAAATCCCGATTCTGAACCCTTTCAATTCCGTAAGTCCCGTCCAGCAAACAGTGTAAATTGAACCCAAATCACTATCGGAAAGGTACCTGATGCAAGAAGCATACGATAAGAGCATAAAAGCGGAAGTTGATCTACTAGAATCCCAAGTTTCTGTCAGCCCGGAGGGCGAGTCTTTTCAGCTGCCGACGGATAGAGACTACATCGAAGAATTCAAGAAACTCAAAAAAATCGTCAGGGAACAACGCCTGCAGGGACGTGAAATTGTCGTGGTGATGGGGGTCGGGTTCGTTGGCGCCGTCATGGCGGCGGTTGTGGCCGACTCGGTGGATAAGAAAACCGGAAAACCGAACAAGTCTGTCATCGGAATGCAGCGCCCCTCCACCCGCTCGTTCTGGAAAATTCCGTATTTGAATCGAGGCCAGGCACCGGTCAAGGCCGAAGACCCGGAAGTGGCGCCGATGATCGCACGCTGCGTAACGGAGAAAAAAACCCTGATGGCCACCTTTACGCACGAGGTCTTGTCGCTAGCGGATGTCGTGGTGGTGGACGTGCAGTGCGACTATCGAAAAGAAGCCTTGGGCAACGTACGGCAAGGGCAGGCGGACATCGCCGCCCTGGAATCCAGCCTTGCGGTAATTGGTGAGCAGATCGAGCCGGATTGCCTGGTTTTGATCGAAACGACCGTACCGCCGGGAACCACAGAATATGTCGCATACCCGATACTGCGAAAAGCCTTTGACCATCGGGGCTTCAGGGATGCCGAACCGCTGTTGGCGCACTCGTTCGAGCGCGTTATGCCCGGGCGCAATTACGTCTCCTCCATCCGCGACTTCTGGCGGGTTTGCAGCGGCATCAACCAGAGTGCCCGGGAGCGGGTCGAAAAATTTCTGTCCGAGATCCTCAACGTGGACAACTTTCCCCTCACCGTGCTGGACCGACCCATTGAAAGCGAAACCTGCAAGATCGTGGAAAACTCCTACCGGGCGACCATCCTGGCATTTCTGGACGAGTGGAGCCGGTATGCCGAACAAAACGGTGTGGACCTGATCAAGGTGATCCAGGCCATCAAGGTCCGTCCGACCCACTCCAACATCATCTTCCCCGGTCCCGGTATCGGCGGCTACTGCCTGCCCAAAGACGGCGGATTGGGGGTCTGGTCATACAACACCCTGATGGGTTTTGAGGATGATTTGTTTAAAATCACTCCGCTGGCCATCGATATCAACGATACCCGCAGTTTCCGCGTGGCCCAGCTGGTTCGGGACGCTTTGCGCAATATGGGCAAAATTGTGGCTGCCTCCAGAATTGCGCTGTTGGGTGCATCCTACCGCGAGGATGTCGGCGATACGCGTTACAGCGGATCGGAAATTATTATCCGCAAACTCACCGAGATGGGCGGGGAAGTCGTTGTGCACGATCCCTACGTAACCCACTGGTGGGAGCTGGAAAAGCAGGACACCTATCCGGCACCGGGGCATTCATGGGCCCGGTTTTTTCGCAACCAGGAGAAGTTGAAAGAAGCCGGGGTCCAGGACGACCTGTCGCAGGCTCTGAACGGCGCGGATGCAATCGTTTTGGCCGTACGCCACCAGCAGTACCTGCAGCTCGATCCGGACCAGGTGGTGGATCTTTTAGGTAGACCTGCGGCAGTTATCGACTGCTTCGGCATTCTCGACGATGCGAAAATCCGACGCTACTTTGAACTCGGATGCGAGGTCAAAGGTCTCGGCCGTGGACATGTGAAGAGAATCAAAGACACGGTCCAAAACAAACCGGCAAACTAACGACTCAAACAAAAATGAACAAACTGAAAATCCATCTGATCGCAGCTGCCCGGCCGAATTTCATGAAGATCGCCCCTCTTTATCACGCGCTGAAGAAAGAGAGTTGGGCCGATCCGATTATCGTTCATACCGGCCAGCACTATGACCTTAACATGTCCGATGTGTTCTTTTCAGATCTCATGCTGCCTGAGCCGCACCTTCACCTCGGAGTCGGCAGCGGCAGTCACGCCGAGCAGACGGGCAGGGTAATGATCGCATACGAGCAGGCGCTGATAGAGGAAATCCCCGACCTTGTGGTTGTCGTCGGAGATGTCAATTCAACCATGGCCTGTTCACTTGCTGCCGTAAAACTGGGGTTCAAAACAGCGCACCTTGAAGCGGGATTACGGTCCTTCGATAGAACGATGCCCGAAGAAATAAACCGTTTGGTTACCGACTCGGTTGCCGACATCCTCTGGACCCCTTCGCGGGACGGAGACGACAATCTAATCAGAGAGGGAGCTTCCACCGGTAAGATCGACCGGGTCGGCAACATCATGATCGATTCGATGGAATTGATCCGCAGCAAGATCGAGGCGGAAGCCGTTTACAAAAAGTACGATCTGGAACCTGAAAATTACGCGGTTGTCACCCTGCACCGTCCATCGAATGTGGATGATCCGGATAAACTCAAACAATTGTGCCGGACCCTGGTGCGTCAATCTGAAAAAATACCAATGGTTTTTCCTGTTCATCCGCGCACAAGGAAAAACATCGACAAAGCAGACATGAACGGCGATTTGAGCAAAGCTCTGAACCTGAAGCTTCTGGAGCCGATCAGCTATAGAAGCTTTATGAACCTGGTCTTCAACTGTCGTCTGGCAATCACCGACTCGGGAGGCATTCAGGAAGAAACGACTTATTTGGGTATTGCCTGTATTACCTTGCGGCCGAATACGGAAAGACCCATTACGATTGAGCAGGGAACCAATCAGCTCAGCCGCGCAGATGAATTGGAGAGCAAAGTAAACCAGGCTCTTGCAGGCCCGGTTAGAAAACGATGTTCCATCGACCTTTGGGACGGCCGAACCGCCGAGCGCGTTGTCCGGTCGATTCAAAAACATTTGAACATCCTAAAATAAAATCCATGATGGCACCCACCCATTTTGACAGCCAAATCATCAACCCGATCGAATACAAAGGCTGGGACGAGCTGCTGCTCACCAATCCGGATGCAACGATTTTTCACACCTCCGCCTGGTCCAAAGTCCTCAGCGACACATACCGATACCGACCGCTCTATTTTACGAGCATTTACGAAGGGCAGCTGGTCGGTCTTTTTCCAGTCATGGAAGTCAAGAGCATTCTCACCGGCCGGCGGGGTGTATCGCTTCCTTTCACGGATGAATGCCATCCGATAGCAGGAAACCAAAACCAGTTCGAGCTGCTGTTTGGGCGCGCCATAGAACATGCAAAAAAAGCCGACTGGAAATACGTGGAGCTGAAAGGCGGGCAAAAGCGGTTGAATCGACAGGTCCCCTCCGGTGTGTATGCTGTTCACAGACTGGATCTGCGAAAAAGAATCGAAGAGCTGTTCAACAATGTCAAAGGCAATGTGAAAAGAAATATCAAACGAGCCCGGCAGGAAGGTCTTCAAGTGATCCTTTCCGAAACCCGTGAATCAATGGAAGCCTTTTGCAGGCTGAACTGCATGACGCGCCGCTGGCATGGTCTGCCCCCTCAGCCAATCCTGTTTTTCAGGAACATATTCAAAAACATCATATCCCGAGAAAAAGGGTTTGTCGCCCTGGCGCTTCATCGAATGAGACCGGTCGCAGGAGCCGTGTTTTTCCACTGGAACGACAGCGCGATCTTTAAATACGGCGCTTCGGATCGAAAGTTTTTACATCTTCGCCCCAACAACCTGATCATGTGGGAAGCCATCCGGTGCTATGTGGAAAAAGGACTCAAAGTACTGAATTTCGGAAGATCGGAAACGGATAACTTCGGGCTGATACAATTTAAAAAATCCTGGGGTGCGGATCAGAAATATTTGAACTATTATAAATACGACGTAAAAAAGGATCGCTACATATCCACCCGAACCGGGCCGAAATCATCCTACATGCTGTTCAGGCATCTGCCGATTCCGCTGCTGCGATTAACCGGAAACCTGCTATATCGTCACGTCGGTTGACCCGATCAACCGATGAATCGGAACCACTTCGACTGCACTGGTAAAGCACAGATGATTTCGGGTGTGCTGAATATCCAAGGACTTCTTTTCAAATCAGACCCGTATCTGCTAAAATAAACAGGTTGCAAAACCCATTGGA
Organism: Deltaproteobacteria bacterium SG8_13; assembly: GCA_001303025.1. GTDB lineage: Bacteria > Desulfobacterota > Desulfobacteria > Desulfobacterales > SG8-13 > SG8-13. Next base: position 1,817 of record LJNK01000102.1, on the reverse strand, counting down.
TAGTCTGAGTTTTTTCGAGCGGCCGAACACCGAAGTTTTGAATCGCATTCAACGAAACACGGTTGCCAACGCATTTCCCATGAACTTATTGACTTACCTGTATTACACTATCAGGCCGGCCATCCCTCGAAACATTCAGATCGCCCTGCGCCGCCAATATGCCCGACACCTTGCGTCGAAAATGGCGCACGTGTGGCCGATCAACAGCGATGCCGGCACTCCGCCAAAATGGTGGAACGGGTGGCCGGACGGCAGGAAATTTGCCCTGGTTCTGTCCCATGATGTGGACACCCAGAGGGGGCACCACAGGGTGATGCAGCTGGCAGAGCTCGAAAAAAAACTCGGTTTCAGATCCTGCTTCAACTTCGTGCCGGAAAGGTACAAAAACTCCGATTCTCTGCACAAGATCCTGCGTCAGAAAGGGTTCGAAATTGCCGTACACGGCTTAAAGCACGACGGGAAACTGTTTTCTACCAAAAAGGTGTTCGAAAACCGGGCTGTGAGCATTAACCACTACCTGAATTTGTGGGAAACCACCGGGTTCACCTCTCCGTCCATGCACCACCAGCTCGCATGGATGGCCCGGCTGAATATCGAATACAGCATTTCCACCTTTGATACGGATCCATTCGAACCCCAGCCGGACGGGGTAACCACCATATTCCCGTTTCTGGTTCAATCGGAGGACAAATCGAGCGCATTTGTCGAGCTGCCCTACACTTTGCCCCAGGACTTTACGCTCTTTGTCCTATTGCAGGAAAAAGACAATCAAACCTGGAAGAAAAAACTCGACTGGATCGCGGAAAAAGGCGGCATGGCGCTTTTAAACACGCATACGGATTACATGAATTTCGAAGGCGGCCGGAATGCAGTCGAGGAATATTCCGTCGATCTGTATCTCGATTTTATACAGTATGTAAAACACAAGTACGCGCAGTCTTTCTGGCATGCACTTCCCGTTGACGTAGCGCGGCATGTGCGCCAGGCGTACACGGGTTAATCACTTTCCTCATCAAAAAATCTCCGACCATACACTATCGATGAAAATTGTCACCGTAATCGGTGCCCGGCCCCAATTCATCAAAGCGGCGGCCGTCAGTCGTGCGGTGAGCCAAGAGCACGCAGAGCGGCATGCCGACATTCGGGAAATCATCGTTCACACCGGGCAGCACTACGATCATAACATGAGCCGGGCGTTTTTCGACTGTCTGCACATCCCGGAGCCGGACTACAACCTTACTGTCGGCTCCGGAAGCCACGGCCAGATGACCGCCGCCATGCTGGCGGGGATCGAAAAGGTGCTGCTGGACCAACAACCGGACTGGGTGCTGGTGTACGGCGATACGAACTCCACCCTGGCAGGCGCCCTTGCCGCGGCCAAGCTGCACATCCCCGTCGCCCACGTGGAGGCCGGTCTGCGGAGCTTTAACCGGCGCATGCCCGAGGAAATCAACCGGGTGCTGACGGATCACGTCTCCCGGCTGCTTTTCGCGCCCACCGACACCGCCGTCGAGAACCTGCAAAAAGAGGGCATCTTCAACGGCGTTATGAAGGTCGGAGATGTGATGCTGGACAACTACCTGCTGTTCAGGTCACAGGCAGCAGAGAAGTCCGGGATTCTGGGCCAACTTTCTGTCGGGCCGAAACAATACTGCCTGGCTACCGTGCACCGGCAGGAGAACACCGACGATGCCGCACGGCTTCACGGTATCTTTCGAGCGCTGGAAGAAATCAGCCGGCGGTCCTGCCCGGTGATATTGCCGCTGCATCCCAGGACCCGCAAGGCGCTGGAGAAAAACGGCCTTTCCATCGATCCG
>LJNK01000055.1 GCA_001303025.1 Deltaproteobacteria bacterium SG8_13 | reverse complement strand
AACATTGCGGAAATTTACGCCATGGACGTGTCCGAGGCCGCCTCGTTCTTCGACTCCGCAGGGGCCGGAATCGGCGATGAAGCCGGCCAACTGGTCCTGGAGGAAGTCCGCAAGCGGTTGAAATACCTGCTCGACGTCGGACTCGGATACCTGACCCTCGACCGCCAATCGCGAACCCTTTCCGGCGGCGAGGTGCAACGGGTAGCACTGGCCTCCGCCCTCGGATCGGCCCTGGTCAACACCCTCTACATCCTCGACGAACCCAGCATCGGCCTGCATCCCCGCGACAGTCGTCGCCTGATCGGAATATTAAAAAACCTGCGCAATCTTTCCAACACGGTCGTGATTGTTGAACACGATCCGGAAATCATCGCAGAGTCCGACTACCTGCTCGATCTCGGACCGGGTGCCGGTCAAGAGGGCGGTCGGGTGATGTATTTCGGACCCACGGCGAACGTCAACGGCTCTCTGACCGGCCAATACCTTAAAGGCGAACGCCGGATTGCCGTGCCGCAGAAGCGGCAATCTCCTGTCAGGGGCAAATGGATTTCCATTCGCGGAGCGGCCGCCAACAATCTCCAGAATATCGACGTTCGGATTCCGTTGGGGCTGTTTACGTGTCTTACCGGGGTTTCGGGCTCCGGAAAATCGACTCTGGCCGAAGACGTTCTCTTCAAAGCCGCCCGCCGCTATTTCGGGGACGCCAATGGAAAACCGGGCAAGCATCGTGCGATTACCGGCCTGGAAAAACTCTCCGACGTCGTTTTCATCGACCAGCGCCCGATCGGCCGCACCCCCCGGGCCAATCCACTGACCTATACCAAAGCCATGGACCCGATACGCAAACTGCTGGCAAACACGGAAGCTGCGCGCCAGGAAAAGATGGGGCCGGGCCATTTTTCTTTCAATGTTGCCGGCGGGCGCTGTGAGGCCTGCAAGGGCGAAGGTTTCGAAAAGGTGGAAATGCAGTTCCTTTCGGATGTGTTTATCACCTGCGCCCAGTGCGGCGGCAAGCGATTCTCCCCGGCGGTATTGGATGTCCGCTACAGGGGAATGAACATTCACGACATGTTGTCGATGACCGTCGAATCCACACTGGCATTTTTCGATGCAGCGGAAATCGGACACCGTCGCATTCGCCAGTGCCTGAAACCGCTGGTAGACGTCGGCCTGGGCTATCTGCAGCTGGGTCAACCGATCAACACGCTTTCCTGCGGGGAAGCCCAGCGGCTGAAACTCTCCCGTTTTTTTCAACAGGCCGGACAAAAATCACGGCTGTTCATTTTTGACGAACCCACCACCGGTTTGCATTATGAAGATATCTCCAAGCTGCTCGCTGTTATGCAGAGACTGGTAGCCGACGGGCACACGGTTCTGGTGATCGAACATAACATGGAAGTGATCAAGACCGCCGATTGGATCATCGATTTGGGCCCGGAAGGAGGAGATGCGGGCGGCCGGGTCGTGGTTTCCGGCCCACCGGAACGAGTCGCCGGGCATCCGGATTCCCACACCGGCCGTTTTCTCAAAAAATACCTGGACGGCGGTGGGCGTTTACCCAAACCGATTCGTGCGGTGCGAAAAAGGAGCGATTCGAAGACGTTGCTTCCGGCAACTTCCCCTCCGGCAGCCATATCGCTGCACGGAGCTCGCCAGCACAATCTGAAGAACCTGGACCTGACCATCAACCACCACCAGCTGGTGGCCCTGACCGGCGTATCGGGATCCGGTAAATCAACTCTGGCTTTCGACATCCTGTTTGCCGAAGGTCAACGCCGATACCTCGAAAGCCTGGCACCGTATGTCCGGCAGTATGTAAAAATCCTTGAGCGACCGGAAGTCGACCTGGCCTCGGGTCTTTCTCCCACCGTTGCCATCGAACAGCGGATCAGCCACTCGAGCCGTCGTTCGACCGTCGCCACTTTGACGGAAATCTATCACTACCTTCGGCTGCTCTTCAGCAAGGTCGGCCAGGCGCACTGCCCGGGATGCGGCCGCCGCCTGACCGCGCAAAGCGCCCGCCAGCTTCAGGATGAAATCTTCCGCCGCTTCCGCCATGAACCGGTCCGGATAATGGCCACGAAGGTGGCCGGTCGCAAGGGGTTTCACAAAAAGACCATTAACCAAGCGCTCAAACAGGGTTACCGCTTTGCGCGAATCGACGGAAAAAAGGTGCGCTTAAAAAAGGATATGGCCCTGAGCCGCTTCCATGAGCATACCATCGACCTGGTCATTGCCGAGCGACCGGAAGGGATGGCGTCGCGAAAGGATTCGGCAGCGTTGGTCGAACGGGCTCTTGAGGAGGGAGGCGGTTCGCTCATCGTTCAGAAGATCGGGGGCAACGAGGAGATTTTCAGCCGTCACGGCAACTGCCCCTCCTGTGGCATCGGCGTTGCCGATCCGGATCCCCGGTTGTTTTCGTTCAACAGCCGGCTGGGAGCCTGCCGGCAGTGCGACGGCCTGGGGCAAATTAAGTCGGAATCGTATTCGCACAGCTCCGATCCGAAAGAGCCGCAGATCTGTTCGACATGCGGTGGCAGCCGCCTGAAACCGGAAGCACTGGCGGTAAAGGTAGGCGGCTTTTCCATCTGGGATCTGGCCCAGCAGCCGGCCGAGGCACTTTTTCGTAACCTGCCGTCCATTTCTTTTGCTGAAGAGCAAAAACCGATCACGGAGCCGATTGTCGCTGAAATACTGAGCCGGCTTTCGCTTTTAAACCGCCTCGGGCTGTCCTATCTTTCACTGGGTCGCAGTGGAGATACCCTTTCCGGAGGCGAGGCCCAGCGGGTTCGATTGGCAGCACAGCTGGGATCCAACCTGACCGGAGTCACCTACGTCCTGGACGAGCCCACCATCGGCCTTCACCCACGCGACAACGGCCTGCTGATAGATGCCCTGCATGCATTAAAAACACGTGGCAATACCATCGTGGTTTCGCAACGCCGACACCATCATCGATCTTGGTCCGGGAGCCGGCCGGGAGGGCGGCCGGGTGGTGGCTGCCGGTAGCCTGGCCGATCTGAAAAAAACAGCCGCATCGGTAACCGGTGCAACCCTGAACGGCCAACCGCGCATCATCACCTCACGCCGTCGTCCCTATAAAAATCGACCTGCATTGCGAATCACCGGTGCCCGGGCCCGTAATCTGAAGAACATCAGCGTCATGTTCCCGCTCGGCCGCCTGATCTGCCTGACGGGGGTTTCCGGGTCGGGGAAATCGTCTTTGCTGAAAGAAACGTTATTCAGGGGGTTGCGAAACCGGTTGCTTGGCAAACCACTGCCATCGGGAATCTGCCGAAATCTGTCTGGATGGAAAAGTGTCCACCGGGTTATCGAAGTCGATCACAGCCCCATCGGCCGGACGCCCCGATCCGTTCCGGCTTCCTACGTCGGTTTTCTCGATACCATCCGCCGCTTGTTCGCTGCCACCCCGGCAGCTCGCGCAAGCGGCTACTCGCCCGGACGCTTCTCTTTCAACGCGGCCGGCGGCCGCTGTGAAGCCTGCAAGGGTCAGGGCAATCCCAGGGTCGAAATGAGCTTCCTTCCGGATGTCTACGTCCCCTGCGAGGTCTGCGGCGGAAGCCGCTTCAACCGTGAGACCAGGGAGGTGCTGTACAAGGGCCAGTCGATCGCCGATGTTCTCGCCCTTACTTTCGACGACGCTCTCGAATTTTTTTCGGCCATACGGCAGATTCGCCAGCCCATTCAGTTTGTCTGCGACATCGGGCTCGGATATCTGCGTCTCGGCCAACCGAGCCCGACTCTCTCCGGAGGAGAGGCGCAACGGATGAAACTTGCCCGCCAGCTGGCTCACCCCTCGACCGGTGCCACATTCTACATCCTGGACGAACCCACGACCGGCCTTCATCTTGCCGATATCCGGCGCCTGGTCGACGTACTGCAGGCCCTGGTCGATGCCGGACACACCGTGGCCGTGATCGAACACAACCCGGAAATCATCAAGGCGGCCGACTATATCATCGACCTGGGCCCGGAAGGAGGAGACGGCGGCGGGATGTTGGTCGCGACCGGCTCTCCCAAAGAGCTGTTGCGACGCAACAAGACTTCTCACACGGCCCGGTACCTGAAGCGATATCTGCAGGCCTCCGGACACGCAACCGGCGGCCCGATCGCAAATCCCGGTTGATCCCGATCCGGGACCCATGGTGGCAGTAACGCTTCGATTGCCGCGAACCCGGAAGGTAACGGATGCTTACCGATCCTCAACCTTTTCCACGGCGGACATTTCTGCGAAGGTTGTTTGCCGTCGCTGGACTTCTCTTCTTTCACAATCCGGCTCTTTTGCGCAGTGCCCTTGCCCTGGGGTTATCCAAGCCACCTGCCGGCATGTATGTGGTTAAAGGCGATGTAAGGGTCAACGGGATCGCCGCTCAGGCCGGATCCGTGGTCACTGCGGGTGATACCGTCACCACCGGTGCCGACGCGATGGCCATTTTCCTCATCGGCAAAGATGTCTACCTGGTGCGCGATAACACCCGGCTGGAACTCGACTCGGAATCAGCGGAAGCGTTGAAAGTGAGAATCGCAGATGTGCTGCGGATCGTGAACGGCAAAATGTTATCCGTGTTTGGAAAAGGACGAAAACGCCTTGTAATGCCCACGGCTGTGGCCGGCGTCCGCGGCAGCGGGGTCTATGTCGAGGCAGATCCTCAGCGCATTTATATCTGTACCTGTTACGGCATTGCGGAAATCACGCCGCTTGCGGATCCATCCAAACGGCAAACCGTGAACACCTTTCACCATGAGGCCCCCCGGTTCGTATATGCCTCCGGCGCGGTTTCACCGAATAACCGCATTATCGTCAAGGCACCGGTCATCAACCACACCGACGCCGAACTCATTCACCTGGAATCCCTGGTGTATCGACAGCCTCCGTTTGTCAGCCGGCGCGGCAGTGGAAACGGTAACGGCGGTGGTGGTGGATACTGATCCGCCTTGTCACGAAGCTGCAATATCAATTGTTCCCGGTCTCCGACTGCCAATCCATTTTGGCCTTGACAGCCATTCCGGCTTCCACTATAAAGCCCCCTTCATTCTGCAGACGGGTTTGGGGCCGGAATTGCGGCCCTGCCGACAAGACCGTCGGCATGAAGCGACCGACATCACTATATGAAAACAGCAGCAACCGCACATCATCGATATCACCCCCCGCTCCCGCTCGATATCCGCACCCTGTCCGCCATCGATGCCGCTTTGGGCTCGACAGACCGATACACCCAGGAACATGCCCGCCGGGTTTCGCTTTATGCCATCCGCCTGGCCCGCAGAATCGGGCTCTCTGACCAGCTGGCCCATGAGATCGGTATCGGCGGGCTGCTGCACGATGTTGGAAAAATCGGGTTGAGCGAACGGATATTCAACAACGAGAGCCAGCAGCTTGGAAAGAAAATGCGGGAAGAAATGCAGCAGCATCCGCACGTCGGGGCCATCTTCCTCGAAAGCATTGGCATTTTGACCCCGGTTCTCGAGTATGTTCATTGTCACCACGAACGGGTGGACGGCACCGGATATCCCCGCGGGCTGAAGGCCGACAAGATTCCTTTGGGGGCCAAGATCATCAGTGTCGTTGATTGCTTCGATGCCATCACCACCGACAGGCCGTATCAAAAACGCAAGAGCCAACGACAGGCTTTCCACATTCTTCGGCAGTTGAGCGGCAGCAGCCTGGATCCATACCTGGTGGCAACTTTTATTGAAGAGGTGGCGGAAAACGGCGTGATCCCGGATAGCCGGGTTGATTCATTCCCCACACTTCTTTACATCCCCGTAACCGCCCCGGATATTTCCCGATAGCGATCCTGTCGGATTTTGCTGATCAACCGCCTCCTGAATCACGCGAAATCCATTTCCACTGGTCTTTTCAAAGCGCATCTCATGCGTAATGCACGAGAGCACTTCCCCGGGATGGTGGGTGACGTACAGCAGTTGTGTCCCGGGCTGGCAGCCGATATAGTCGATTAGACCTAACAGGCGTTTTCTCGCCGGTGGATCGAGCCCCTGGCAGGGTTCGTCCAGCACCAGCAGAAACGGTGATTTGACCATGGCCCGCGTCAGCAGGACCATTCGCTGTTCGCCTTGAGAAAGTGTGTGAAACAGTCGTTTGGATCTATCAGCGATCTGCAGGGTTTGCATCCAGCTTTTGGCCAGTTCGCGTTGCCCGGAAGTTGCATTGCGATAGAGGCCGACCGAATCGAAGAAGCCGGAAAGCACGACATCAAAGGCTGGAATCGGTTTTCGATAGCGTATGTGAAACTCCGAGGAGATCATCCCGATCCGATTCTTTATGTCCCAGATACTTTCGCCCGAACCACGACGCCGCCCGAAAAGATAAATTTCATTGGCATATGCCTGGGGATGATCTGCGGTCACAAGGCTCAACAATGTCGTTTTCCCGGCCCCGTTGGGTCCGGTGATCATCCAATTCTCATCCTGTCGGACTTTCCAGTTCAGGTTTTCCAGAACCGGCCGGTTGCCGTACCGGATGCAGACACCTTTCATCTCTATAGAAAATATGCCCTTATCAGGGTCCCGGCCCCCTTCGGAAGAAATGCCTTTCGGTGGTGCCGGGCCTGCTGCCTCGGAAGGCACTGCGTATAGCTGCCGAATCTTGTTGGGGTCCAATCCCTGGTGCCGGGGCCCCTGAAAAAAGACCTGACCGTTTCTTACCGCCAGCAGATGGGTAATGTGGGGGCCGACCTTTTCCAGGTGATGGGTCACCAGGATTACCTGAACCCGCTCCCGCATCAATTCGTCGATGATTTCGACCAGGCGCCGGTCAGCGCTTTTGTCCAGGCCACCGAACGGTTCATCCAGAATCAGCAGACGGGGCGCCTTGATCAGCTCCCGCGCAATCAGCACCATGCGGATTTCTCCGGTGGACAAGTTGCGCACGCGGCGGTGCAACAGGCTCTCTATACCCAGTTTTGCCGTGATGCCCTCCAGTTGCCGGGAGGTGACACCGGCGGATCGGTACGCGTCTGCCAACAGTTTCCGCGTCGTTACGCCGTTGTCGAAACGGCCGCTGAAAAACCGGGATTCATCCCGTGCATCTTCAGATGCTATGACATCCCGGTGCCGCTCAAAAGAGAGGTAGCCGATCCTGCCCGTCCCCTGCAGTTCGTCTGCCCTGACAATACGGCCTCCTACCACCGGAATTTCACCGGCAAGCGCACCCACCAGCGAGGTCTTTCCGGCTCCGTTCGGGCCAATAACCGCCCAATTCTCAGCGGCGTGAATGTCCCAGCATGTCCCTGCAAACAGAAAACGGTCCCGCACCCGAATGGTGATATCCTGCATTCGTACCATCGGTTTGGCAGATAAAGCGGCGATATCTCCTCCTCTGTTCGACGCCTGTAGCATGGTGGAAGAACCTCGATAAACCTACAACAGGTCGTTAACAATTGCAATTTCGGTGCAAACCCGATAAAATATAGCATTTATTGGACCCACCGCAATGTTTCAGCCAAGGAGTCTGACTTGCCAGCAGAAGAAAGCATCGCCGAATCGATGGATCAACGGGTCGTTGAACTGACAGAGCTGCTGAATGCCAGCCGAGAGTTGAGCATCATCCTCGATCCACACGAACTCTATCCGGTCTTGTCGAATATGATCAGCCGGAAGTTGGGTGTCGAGCATATTTCGATATTTGTTTTTCGCAACAATACCAGAATGTTCAAGCTGGTATACACCCATGGAGTCGGATCGTTGAACCGGGAATTCCTGTTTACCGACATCGGAGCGATCTGGAAAGAATTCTTACAGAATGAACCCTTCAGTCTTCGGGATGCATCCGGCGAACCAGCGTTTGCCGAGTTTTCCAAGAGGTTCGGCCTGGTTCAACTCCACACGCAATGGCTGGTTCCCCTGGTGATGCGCAGCAACGTGGTCGGATTCCTGGCGCTGGGAGATACGCAGACAATCGAGCCGTTTTCCGATAACGAGCTCTATTATCTGAAAGAAATCGCTGCGCAGGCAGCAGTCAGCATCAACACTAGCCGGCTGTATTTAAAGCGAAAAAAAGAAAAAGAAGAGCTGGATCGGACCCTCTACAACCTCTCTTTGTTATACAGCATCGGCCGCGCCATGAATTACATCAGTGATCTGAAAAGCCTGCTCGAATACATTTTAAATCAGGCGATTCAGATTACCGGGGCCGAAAAGGGCTCCATCATGCTATACGATTTGGAAAACAATCTGTTGACTATTCGGGTGGTGGCCGGTTTGCGAGACAGGGTTTACCAGCGCAAGATCAACAGTAACGAAATCGATTGCAAGAGCTTCAAACCCGGAGAAGGAATCGCCGGCAGGGTTTTTCAAACAGGACGACCAATGGTGGTTGACAAGGCCCGGGAAGATGAACTGTTCATTGAACCGGACGCCTCTTATGTCCGCTCGATTGCCTGTATCCCGATGTTGGTTTACAGCGACGTCATCGGTGTTATCAATGTGACCAACAAACTCGATGAAACCGGGTTTACCGATGAAGATGTGGAGCTTCTGAAGGCTGTAGCCGACCAGGCGGCCATAGCCATCAACAAGGCGCAGCTTTGGGAGATGGCCGTGACCGATTCCCTCACCGGATTGTACGTGCGCCGATATTTCCTCGTCAAGTTGCAGGAGGAGCTGCATCGGGCGGAACGATACAACAAGGGCTTTTCCATCGTCATGGCTGACTTGGACCGTTTCAAAAATGTAAACGACTCTTTCGGACATACCGCCGGGGATCGGGTATTGAAACTCGTGGCCAAATTCCTCCAGAAAAACATCCGGGATGTGGACATCATATCCCGATACGGCGGAGAGGAATTTGTCTTTTTGCTGCCGGAGGCAGACAAAGAAGAAGCGTATACCGTATCGGAACGACTGCGCAAGAAACTCTCCGAGCTGCAGTTTGATGACCTGCCCCGAATAACCATCAGCCTGGGCATTGCTTCCTACCCGGATGACAGCGATCAGATCGAACCGTTAATTAAAAAGGCCGACGCCGCTTTGTACACGGCAAAGCAGTCCGGCCGAAACAAAGTGGTTGTCTTCGAGGAGGAAATGGAGCTGGTCGAGGCCGATGAACCTCTGCCATCCGATTCACTCAAGGCCGCTAACTAACCCGCGCAGCCCCGGTCAGCACTGACGTCGCAGGCGCCACTGATGAAAACCTTTTTAAAGAGACCGAATCGTCCCCTTCTGCCCGAAACTGGAAGATGGAAAAACCCGTGTCGGCGCACAGGCCCTGGATTCCGCTACTGCTGTGTGGCCTTGGGCCTGCTGCTCTGGTGCAGTTTCGCTTCTGCGGCACCTTTCTCAGTCACCCACCCGAGTGGCATCGAAGTGCACGCCACACCAAATCCGGTCAATAACGGGCGCACCGTGCTGCTGGAAATAGATACCCGCAACCTGACCGAGCCGATCGTCGGAATACAGGCCTGGCACAAGGAAAGGGTGATCCCGGTGTATCGGCACCCGCTAAAGGGCCCCGACATTTTGATCGGGTTAATCGGCATTTCTTATTACCGCAAATCGGGGACCGTGGATGTTAAGCTGGAATGGACAAACCGCAGCGGCTATCATTTGCTGCAGATTCCGATCGAAGTGACAAAGGGTCAATTCAAGAAAGAGAAATTACGGGTGCCGAAGGGTAAGGTCTCTCCGTCGACGACCGACCGTCGTCGTATCTCCGGTGAACGATCGACGATCAAAAGCATCTATAACACGCCCGAACCGTCTCGCTTGTGGGAAACGGCGTTTGCCATGCCCGCCACCGGCAGAGTGACCAGCCCCTTCGGTTCCCAACGGGTGTTGAATGGAACGCTGAGAAGCTATCACAACGGGATCGATTTTCGCGCCCCCACCGGAACCCCCATATTCGCGGCCAATGGCGGGATTGTCCGGTTGGCGAGCAATCTGTTTTATTCCGGAAATCACCTGATTATCGACCATGGTCTGGGTCTGTTCACCGGCTACTCTCACCTCAGCGCATTCAGCGTTACGCCGGGGCAGCGGGTTCACAAGGGGCAAGAAATCGGTCTGGCGGGTGCAACCGGCAGGACCAACGGCCCGCACCTGCACTGGGCTGCGAAGGTCAACGGTATCAATGTGGATCCGCTGCAGCTAATGGAGCTGATCGATTCTCTGTTTGCGGCGGAAAGCGAACCACTTACGGAATCAGAATAGTCGAACCGGTGGTTTTGCGCGCTTCCAGGTCACGGTGTGCCTGCGTGGCCTGGGCCAGTGGATAGTGCTGTCGAACTTCTACCGTTACCTTGCCTTGCAGCACCACATCGAACAGGTCTTCGGCATGCGTGACCAAATCCTCCCGTTTGGCGGTATAGGTCATCAGGGTCGGTCGTGTGAGAAAAAGTGATCCTTTTGCCGACAGCAAACCGATATCCAGCGGTGCAACAGGTCCTGACGCCTGACCGAATGAAACCATCATCCCCCGAGGGCGCAGGCAGTCGAGGGACTGCAAAAATGTCGCCTGACCCACCGAGTCATAGACTACATCAACGCCTTCGCCACCGGTAATCTCTCTTACCCTTCCGACAAAATTTTCTTTGCTGTAAACGATGGTATGATCGCAGCCATTGGTTCGGGCAAGCGCCTCTTTTTCCTCGGTTCCCACCGTACCGATGACCGTGGCTCCCAGGTGGCGGGCCCACTGGCAGACGATGGAACCTACACCGCCGGCTGCCGCATGAATCAGAATCACATCTCCGCTTTTCACCGGATAGCAGCCATAAAGCAGATACCGCGCTGTCATCCCCTGAAGCATCATGGCAGCTGCCTGCCGGGTTGTAATCTTCTCCGGCAACCGGATCAGCCGATCGGCCGGCATATTCCGACTCTGTGCGTAGGCACCCGCCGGCGTACCGGCATAGGCAACCCGATCCCCGACCGCAACCTGGGTCACGCCTTCTCCAACTGCCTCCACTACACCGGCACCCTCCATACCCGGTATTGCCGGAATGGCGGGCAGGGGATAGAGGCCGGTTCGATGGTAGACGTCAATATAGTTCAACCCGACAGCCTCATTGCGGATGAGCGCTTCTCCTTTTCCGGGTGGGCCGGGATCGAAGTCCACCCACTGCAGAACTTCCGGTCCCCCGGTTTCGTTCATCACGATTGCTTTCGACATTTTCCCTCCTTGATCCCACCCTTCGTATCGGTGGATTCCTGTTACAATTGGTTTGTGAACATCCCTGCGTGACGAAAACTAATACCGTAGAGCCGATTCGCAACGTTATTGATGCCCGAATCAATGACAACTCGGGCCGGATGCATTTCAACGGCCGATGGAAATCATTTCGCCTGTCACGGGAAGCAACTGATGGAATTGAAAATTGATCTTTTGGCCCACTTCCGCTACCATCGAGCCGATGGTGCAAAACGAATGCGATGTTGCGACGGTTTCGCAGCCATCCGGTCGGTGGAACCCGCAGGACGGCGGAGGGTTGCAATGAGCCTGGCTTACAAGTTTCGCAGGGCTGAACGAATACTCAAGAAAATGGATCCCGGGGATAAGGATCGATTGCTGCATATTTGCCGGCAGATCCAAGATGCACAGGCCGCCCTGTTGGCAGCCGCCGGGCAGCAGATGCAGCGATGCCTGAGCCACTGTGAGGGAATCTGCTGCCGGAACATCGAAATCGACCCGATCATCAGCCACTGGGACTTGGTATTCGTTATATCGCTTGCACCCCAGATTCGGTCTCAGATTCGTGACAGCCTGATCATGGAAGACCCGCTCTACAGAACCGACTGCGTCTTTCTTGAAAATGGCAGGGGACCGTGCATGTTCCCTGAAAATATGCGGCCGGAGGTGTGCGTCGTTTCATTTTGCCAGAACGACCGTCCGCTCCGGCGCGAGATCCGACAGGTAAAACGCAGGTTCTTCCAGCTCACCTGGTTTGTTCGCTGGAGGAAGGCCCGGGCGCATCTGCACACGCTGACGCGGGCGGTGGCAGCCGCTCGCTCCCGATTCGACAATACCGCCTGATCCGCTTTTTCACTGCTGCCGCAAATCGGCCGCGAATTTTCGGTACAAACCTCGAAACTGATGATAGGTGAGTCCCAACCGGTCCGCCGCTGCTTTTTGGCTGTATTTTGCCTCCCGCAGCGCTTTTTCGATCAGTTGGATTTGAAACCGCCGCACGGCATCACGGTAGGATCGGTCGGCGGAAGGTTGGTCCGAGACCGAAGGCGATTCCGGTTTTTGAGCCGGCTCCCGGGTCGCTTCATACGGTGAATCAAAGGGATCGAATGTGATGTGGACAACCCGCTGCGTATTCGAACGATAGACCGCCCGCTCCACGACATTTTTCAGCTCCCGGATGTTCCCCGGCCAGGGGTAGTCAAGCAGCGCCCGGGCGGCATTTTCACCGAACTGCGGTATTTCTTCGCGACCCAACTCGAAAGACATGCGGGCCGCGAAGTGGTTGGCCAGCAAAAGGATGTCATCCCTGCGATGTCTCAGGGGAGGCAAAAACAAAACTTCAAAACAGAGACGATCGAGAAGATCCCGCATGAATTCACCGTCCTCGACCTTGGCCGGCAGGTCGGCATTGGTGGCCGCAATCAGGCGCACATCGACTTCAACGCTGTCGACACTTCCGACCCGTTCGATGGTTTGGTATTCAACAACCCGTAAAATCTTTTCCTGCACCTCCATCGGTATATGACCGATTTCGTCTAAAAAGAGCGAGCCGCCGTCGGCGGCCTCAAACCGCCCGCTGCGCTGCTGAACAGCGCCGGTGAATGCACCCTTTTCGTATCCGAACAACTCCGATTCGATCAGTGTGGGGGGCAAGGCTGCACAATTTATGGTTACAAACGGGCCTTGCCAGCGTCCGGACAGGTAGTGCAACCGATACGCTGCCAGTTCTTTACCGGTTCCCCGTTCGCCGATAAGCAGAACCGGCCGATTCACCGGGGCCACCCGCGAAAGCCGCTCCTGGAACGCCAGGAACGCCTCCGACTGTCCGATGGCTTCCTGGTATCCCTCCTTCGATCGTAGTTGAACCACCACGGAAACCTTTCGCTACGTCAGCATATGGCGAAAAACACCAATTTATAGCCTTTTTAGCCAGTATTAGGTACAATATACCAACCCTTGCAGTTGTTTGTCAAGGCAATTTACTACAACTGGTTGAAATTACGTCATAATTGTTTATGGCATACATTGTGCTCTGCCTATGGCATCTCCCCCAACCATGCATTTAAATGGAGGATAACCATGGGCATATTCACGAGATTCCGGGACATCGTCAGCTCTAACATGAACGCCATGCTGGACCGGGCCGAAGATCCTGAAAAGATGATCAAGCTGATGATTCGGGAAATGGAAGACACGCTGGTGGAACTCAAGGCATCGTGCGCCGGGGTGATGGCCGATGCCCGGAAGGTACAGCGGCGACTGGACGAAGCAATGCAAAGGGCGACCAGCTGGCAGGATAAAGCCGCCCTGGCGGTTGACAAGGGAAGAGACGATCTCGCTCGCGAAGCGCTGCAGGAGAAAAGGCGCTATCGCCGGTTGGCAGAAGCGCTCGAGATCGAGACTGCAGAGCTCCACTCGCTGATCGAGCAGTACCACGGCGACATCCGGCAACTTGAGGACAAACTGAAATCCGCGCGCGAAAAACAACGCCTGCTGGTCCAGCGCCACATCCACGCGCAGCGAAAAATGCGCGCCCAAAAGGAGATCCGCCGGGTCGACAGCTCTGATGCGGTTCTCAAATTCGAAGCGCTCGAGAGCCGAATCGACCGGATGGAGACGGAAGCGGACCTGATCAACTTCGGCCGTAAAACTCGTCTGGAAGAAGAGCTTGACACACTGACGCTGGATGATGAAATAGAGAGTGAGCTGCAGGCACTGAAAAGGCCGGGGGCGGAGCAAGCTGACCTCGCCGACCGGGAATAGAACCGAAACACCGCCGCGCAGTCCGGTCACAGCATTGGTCGATCGACCGCCGTTGCGCCGAGTCACCGGGGCGGGTCGGATATGGATCTTTACCACTTTTTACAACCGATACGCACAGAGGGGCGTCAACCATGCAGGGAGCCTTGATCGTCGCCATCGTGTTCGGCAGTGTCGTCCTGGCGCTGGCCATCGTTGGGTCAACGATCCTGATGGCCATCCGGATCATCAAAGGCGGCGTCACCAGGAAACAGCAAAAACAGGAAGCAGAGGAAACCAGGATGATTCAGGAAATGTTTCAGCACCTTTCCCATATGGAAACCCGAATCGAAGCTCTGGAAACCATATTACTGGATCGACAGAAAGGAAAAAGCGGTGATGCGACAAAGTAGAAACCATCGAAGTCGAGGATTTTACCGGTCTCGAAACGGCGTCCTCCTGGGAGTGTTGCGCGGCATCGCTGAATATTTCGACTTTTCGGTTTTTTGGATTCGCACCGCTGCCGTTGCGCTGCTGCTTCTCACCGGAATCTGGCCGGTCACCGGTCTTTATCTGCTGGCGGCATTGCTGATGAAGCCCGAACCGGTGGTCCCGATCGACAATGAGCAAGAACGCGAGTTCTATGAAAGCTACACCCATTCGCGACGCAACGCCTTACGGCGCATCAAGCACCGGTTCGATGGCCTCGAACGCCGCCTTCAGCGCATGGAACACATCGTCACCTCTCCGGAGTTCAGCTGGGAGGATCGTTTTTCCCGGCCTCGATGACAGGCACTTTCTGAAAGCAACCGCAATCTCAAGCGCCGCCCTGGCCGAGAAGTGTGTCGTCGTCCCACCGGTTTACGATCGGCTGCCAGTTTGTCTGCCATGACAGCCATCAGCAGTGCCGCTGCGACCGGCAACGCGGCACGGCGCCTCCCGGGGAAATCTTTTCCACCGTCCCCGTTTCGTTCATCTTGCATCCAGCATCTAGAATCGTGTAACGTGCATCGGCAAAGCAAGGCTGCCGCACCGCTCTGACCGGTGGGAAAGGAACACCATATGCCGGAAGATGTACGAGACAAAAAAAACCTGAACGAAGATACCGTTCGACACCTGAATTTCATCCGACCATCGGGTCGTTATCTGTATCGGAGACATTATCGTCAGGGATTGCGCTCGCACATTCTGGAGGTCCTGGACAGCAAGGATGTCTATCGCGAAAAGCATGGCACCATCTCCGGCGGCATCAAGTGGTTTCCGCGGGCAAAGCCGGTTAAAATGCTGCGGATATTCAGAACCCGCTTTGCCGATCGCCGTCAGGCGGATCAGGAGCTGCAACGGGTAATGATGATTGCCCGTTACCTCGGACCGGATTGTTATGCAAAATCGAATGAATTTCTGGTGAGCTACAAGATAGCAGAAAAATACGACACGCTGCTTTGCGGACTTCAGGAATATGTGGAGGGCCTTCCCCTGGAGCCCTGGGGCTTTATGAATCCCGACCGCCTGGCGGAAAACCTGGTCCGCCCGGGAATCGGCGGGCAGGAGTCAACCGAACAGGATCGCACGGTCCTGATCGAAACGATCCACCGCAATGCGGTCGATTTCGTGGTCCGTGTCCGGACAATGATCGCCGAGACCGGGTGCATTCCGGATCTCGCCGGAGACGGCAACCTGCTTCTTACCGACAACGGCCGTATCAAACTGGTGGATATTAACAACATTTCCCGCGTGGAATTCGACAATACGGTTCGAGTGGATGACAAAGGCTATCCGGTGTGCGATAAATCGGTGGAAGCTTTATCTCAGCTCCAGATGAAAATGGCATCGCAACAAATCGATCCGAGCGACCGTCTCTACCGAACATATTTGGATCCGGCAAGAATGTCCGCGGTGCAAGACATCGAAAGAGAGTTCCACCGGGAGAGCATCCTGCGGCAATACCGTGCGGACTGACGATTGACATCTCTTCGCTGTGCATTAGTAAATGGTATGACCCTTGGGCGAAAGGAGAGAGTGAACATGGCAAAAGTGAAGACATTTACCAGCCCGTTGAAGGTTTTCCATGTCAAAGAGGAATTGGAAAGCCTGGATGCACAAATCAATCAGTTCATTGAAAAAAATAACGTGACAAAGGTCATTTCGGTCACCGACACCACCACCACGGATAACACCGGCGCCACTATCGGGCTCATCCGGGTTGTCGCTTATGAATAGTGCGGCATGATCTGTCGATCGGCAGACATCCGGATGCGAACGGCGACACATGCGCCGAACGGGTACCAAACCGCATGGCGGCGGTTCAGCAAGGCAGCCCTTGCCCGACCGGCAGCGTTATCCGACACTGCAGCAGTCGTTGAAATATTCCATCGCCGCTTCAACAGTGTCAAAAATCAACCAGTCCTGCCACACCGTTTGATCTGCCTGCTGGCGGATCACCTGAATGGTGGTTCCCCCATGGTATTCGAACACATCGTTATGAGTGGCGTATGTTTCATGCCTGGTCATGGCTGACTCCTCATCCGAGTTATCGACATCTGATGTACAACTGCCTGTCGCTGCTATTCGCCTTTCTTCCCGTTGCCCTGTCACCAAATCGTCTCCCGTGCGATGCGGTTTAATGCAGTTCGTCAATGTGCAGCATCCGACCGCAACAGGGACAAGCCCTGAGCCTTTTGCCGCATCGATAGGCCGTTGCCCAGAAAATCATCCGGCACTCGGTTTCCGAAAGATGGTATTGTACCCACACCGGGAATCCGCAATCACAGTACCGCTGTTGCATTTTGTCCCCCTCTCTGTTGATATTTGCTTACCATCTGTTTAGTTATTACAACACGCGGGTTAAAAATTTTTTGCCGGTTACGTGAACTCCCGCCCTGCCCAGATAACCTTGCCGATAATTCGGACACTTTCACACTCGGGGCCTTCAAGAAATATCGGTGCATAGTCTTTGTTATCGCTGCGCAGGACCAGCTTGCTGGGGTGTTTCTCGATCCGTTTCACCAAAATCGTATCTTCCACCCCTACAGCAAAAATGGCTCCGGCAATAATGTCTTTCTGAGATTCATCAATGAGGACCGCATCGCCGTCCTTTAGCTCCGGCTCCATGCTGTTGCCGAAAATATCCATCAGAACCATTCTTTCCGGGCTGCCTTTGACGCGCAACCACTCGTTGCGAAAAGCGTAGTAGCCTTCTATTTCCGAACCGATTTCAAAAGAGCCGCCTCCGGCACTCAGCCTCGCTTTGACTTTGGGGATGTGCTTGAATTCTTCCTCTTCTATCTGGGGAGGCTTCAGGTAGGGCTCGCCCTTGCCGCTCTCAAGCCAGAGGGGATTCAAACCGAAGGTGCGAAACAACTGCAATATCCACCTGGCCGGCACGGTATCCTTCCTGCGGGCCTGCGTTATGGCCGAGCGATTGATCTGCAGCACTGTCGCCAGTTCGGTCTGGGTGGTCATGTCCGTTGTGCTGAAAACGCGCTGCAGAAACGATTCGAATCGAGAAGATCTCATACTCGGAACCTTTCAATCACCAAAACTGGTTTGCGGACAGAAACGAGCAATCGTTGCACTACATTAACATCATAATTTATATGATGCAACACTTTTTTCACGTATATTGATTTTTCCTGTTGATCCACATATGAACCGATGAATCGATCCGGAAGCATTACGTTGCCATCGGCCGGCCGAATCAATGATCGGCATCTTGTCTCGCTGCTCACGTCCGCGTCGGCAGCACCGGTGGCTGCATACCCTGTCAGGCACTCGTCTCAGCTTATCCCAGGAGGCCTCATGTCGATCCGTTTGATAGCCAAAGAACTCTATCGCCTTCAACAGGAGGTGGCAAAGCTCGAAAAAGAGCTGGTCGGGGCCCCGGCCGAAAGAATCGAAGCGCTACACGATGAGCTTCGCAAAAAGCGGGCCGAACGCGATCGGATGCGCCGCGCCCTCAACGGCAGCAAGGACGGATAAGCAGCTGCTGAATCCGGGAGCATCGCAAACAGACAACTTCCATCGTGTGAAAAAGATACAACCGTGCACCCCAACGCCATCCAGCGTCGCGGTATCCCAGCGGCCGCCTCTCGCGGCAAAACGGTTGTCAGCAAGCCTGTTGCCGGCAGCGATCTGGTTCAAGGCGTCAAACAGGTCTGTTCACAGCACCGGATCCGCCAGGCAACCATCACCACCGCCATCGGCAAGCTGGTACATGCCCAGCGGGTATATGTTGTGCCCGATCCATAATCCGCGATAGGCATAACACCTGTCGAACCGACCCGCATCGAAGGCCCCCTCGAACTGGTAAGCGGCCGGGGAGTGCTCGGTGAAAAACGACATAAGGAGAACCAAGTGTTCACATGCACGCTGTTTTAAGCGGCCCGGACATGAAGATATTCGGCGGGCACCTGGTGGACAACGCAAACCTGCTCCCGGCCACCGCCGAGATCTCGATTCAGGGAATTCTGGGGGTGAAGAGGAAACCACTCTGCGATGAAGAGACCGGCTTTGTTCTCTTCCAGTTTGAGGCCGGTGGTTTTGAATCCAGTCGGTGATTGTGGTATACTTTTTACCGTAAAATCACCGCAAAGACGATAAACGAACGTATAGAACACGAAACACCACACACAGGGAACAGCCGGAACAGAGAGGGGGAATCAGCATGCAGCTGAACAAAGCGGCCTTGTTTCTACTGAGCATTCTGCTGATCATTGCGTTGCGGGTACCGGTCGGAGAAGCCGGCAGCAGTAAGAACGATCAGAAACAATCCACCGTTTACCTGAAAAACAACATCCACGGCACTGAGCGGTACAAGGGCAGCACCCGCACGCTCAAAGCCAGTTATGCCAACTGGATCGGGGAATATCCAAACCACGCCTTCCTCCCGGTCAACACGCCTGTGGTGATCACCAAAGTGAAAAAAAGCGGCATCTACATGACTTCCTCCGTCGACGGAACCGAGATCACATTCGAATACAAAATGAGTAACATGGCCGGTATGAGTTCGGAAGAATACCTGGGGGAGATCACTGCGCCCCAGAAAATCTCGCTGAAATCCCTGTCCCCCATCGATAAAAAGGGAATCAAAGATGGCAAGGCATACCCGGGAATGTCCAAAAAGGCCGTTCAAATTGCCCTGGGCTATCCGGCGCTTCACCGCACACCTTCGCGGAAAGCAAACATCTGGGTTTACTGGAAGAACCGGTTCGTAACGGTTTCCGTTGAATTCGATGCCGGCGGAAGGGTGAAGTCGGTCCGATAGCGGCAACCGAACCGAAGGAAAGCCGTCAGCCGTCCTTACCGACGGCTGACGGTTTATGGTTTCATGCAGCGCAGCGGTGCATTGCGGCTACGGCTTCCCAGCCCAGAATCGCCTTCTTGCGGGCCGGTCCCTCCCCGTAGTTGCCGAAATCTCCCATCTTGCGGATCACGCGGTGGCAGGGAATCAGAAATGGAATCGGGTTGCTACCGACTGCATTGCCCACCGCACGGGCTGCCCGGGGCATGCCGATGTGCCTGGCAATATCTTCGTAGGCCACCGCTTTGCCCAGCGGTATTTTGAGCAGGGCCTCCCAAACCTTGATCTGGAAATTGGTCCCGCGCACGTAAAGATGAACCGGCGCCGGCTCCCGGCCGGGCGCAAAGTCGAAGACCCGCCTGTGCAGCAAAAAGGTTTCATCCTGTTCGTGCTGCAAGGTCGCTTTGGGCCACTGCCGCTGCAGCCAATCCACCATATGGTCTGCATCTCCGGTCTGCACAAACCGCAGGGCGCAAATCCCTCTCTCGGTTGCCGCCAGAAGGCAATCACCGAACGGTGAGGGATGAAACCCGTAAACCAGCCGGACACCGCTGCCTTTTGTTTTCACCTGCCCCGGTGTCATCGCCTCGCAGGTGACAAACAGGTCGTGCAGGCGACCGGGACTCGACAGGCCCGTGTCGTATGCAGCGTCCAGAATATTTTCGGATTCCGTGATCAGCTTCTTTGCATATTCTTTGGTCAGGAATTGCAAAAATCGCTTCGGGCTGATCCCTACCCAGCGGCTGAAAAGCCGTTGAAAGTGATACTCGCTCATGGCGACTGCGGATGCAATCTCAGCCAGCGGAGGCTGCCGGTGGAAATGCACCTCCAGATATTCGATCGCCTGCTCCACCCGCCGGTAATCTTTCGAAAGCTGCTTCAGATCTTTCATGGCTTTCTCCTGGTTGGTTTCATTTATATCCACCCTATGTCATGCAGTTGCGCCCGGCAACCCGATTCTTGCTGCGCACAAATCCATTGATTTGCCGGTGCCCTTCCGCTATCAAATAACCGGTGCCCGAATAGATGGGCGCGTTGACAATCCGACTGTACCCGGAATGGAGGTGATCCGTATGAACCAATGGCTAAAAAAACTCAGTCTCGTATTTGCGGCCGGATGTTTCGGTGGGTTGTTGAACAGTCTTGCCGTCTGGATCTCCGGTGAAACGGGCATCACAGCACTCTTGGGGGTGGCGATTGCCCCCCGGCTGTCAGCGGCATGGCTTTACCCTCGCCTGGTGTGGGGCGGGATCTGGGCCATACTGTTCCTGCTGCCGTTTATGCAGCGCCGTCTGATTTCCAAGGGGATACTATTGAGCCTGGGCCCGTCTCTTGTACAGTTGTTCGTGGTGTTTCCCATCAAGGCCGGCAAGGGTGTCATGGGCCTCGAGCTGGGGTTGCTTACGCCGCTGCTGGTCCTGATTTTCAACGCCGTATGGGGATTGGCGGCGGCCATCTGGCTGCGTTGGACCGGCAGATAAATCGAAAAGGCGGAACCCATGCAAACGGAAATTCCGGGTCGGCAGTTTTTCGATGCGCTCAACGACCGCAACTTTGACATCATGGCGGAACTTTTGGATGCGGATGCAGAGATGTTCTTCCCCAAAGCGCCGCCCCTGTTTGGCAGAAAACGCATACTCCAGTTCCTGCGTTTGCTGTTTCGAAAATACCCGCAACTGACTTTTTCCGTTCACCGCATCATTCGGCAGGGAAACCTGACCGCCGTCCACTGGACCAACCGTGGCAAGTCCCGATATGATGAACCCTACGAAAACGAAGGGGTTACCTTGATCGAGCTGTCCGACGGCCGCATTCGATTCATCAGTGATTTCTTCAAAGATACGGAGAAGTTTTAGTTCGCGGCAAGAAAGGCCAACCGGAATGATCCGCAAGTGTACCCGCCAGGACTTTGAGACGATGTTCGCTGTGATCAACGATGCGGCAGACGCCTACCGGGGCATCATTCCCGAGGACCGCTGGAAAGAGCCGTACATGCCCCGGGAGGAGCTGCAGGAAGAGATCGACAGTGGCGTCGTGTTCTACGGATTTACGGCCCGCGGCGAGCTGGTCGGATTGATGGGAATCCAGGACAAGGGGGATGTGACCTTGATGCGGCATGCCTATGTTCGCACCAGCCGCCGTCGTGAAGGAATCGGCAGCCAGCTACTCGTTTATCTGCAGCAGCGGACCTCCAGGCCGATCCTGATCGGCACTTGGGCGGATGCCAGCTGGGCCATCCGTTTTTATGAAAAGCACGGTTACCGCCGGGTAACTTCGGCGGAGAAAGACCGGCTGCTGAAAACCTACTGGTCGATTCCCTCCCGGCAGGTGGAGACTTCGGTGGTGCTGGCCGACCGGAAGTGGTTCGAACGAAGCGATCTGTAAAAAGCAGGTCCAGGTGAAATCCGGTCGGGCCGTTCGAGCTGCTCGCTTGCCGCAGCGCGCTTAGCAGTGCTCTCTCCCCGCAAGGTAACGGGCGGCTGACACCTTGTTCAACGGCAGCTTAACGAACCGTTCCTCTTTTTCCAATCGGAAAACACCCTCCGGACACCGGTAGCTGCACTGACCGCAGCCGATACATTTTTTCCCGTCCACGGTCGGCCCGCCGGTGGCAAGTGCAATGGCCTGTACCGGACAGTAGGATTCACACATGCCGCAACTGTTGCAACGGTCGCTGTCTGCGACCGCGGCCCGAAAACTGCTTTTAAACTTCAGCGGAAAAACGCTCCGGTTGTAAGAGCCCAACAATCCGCAGCAATCCGGACAGCAGTTGCAAATGCCGATTTCCGGCCGTTGCATGTCATCTTTTTCGTAAAACACCGTATGGACGGCTCCTGCCCTGCGGGTCTGTTCTATCACTGCAATGGCTTCTTGCTTGCTGACAAAGCGGCCGAATCCGTAGCGTACGATATAGCCGGCGACCCGACCGATGGCGATGCAGGACTCCGGTGGATAATCGAACCGGCATGGATCATCGGCCATCTTCCGCCATTGCCTGCAAAAGCAGTGCATCAGCGCTATGTCGTTTTGCCCGCTGTGGCGCTCGATGAGCGCGCGAACGTCTTCGGCCGGATAGATGCTGTCTTCAGGCGGCTTCAGGGTGCGCTTGACCGAAATGCTTCGGGTATTTCCGGAAGCAGGGGAAGCGCTGATAGCGGCAATCCGCTGACTGGCGGAATCGGTTCTTAGAAAATAAAAATTCTGCAACAACCGGAAGGGAAAAACATTGTATTTTTTCCAGGTTTGAAAACCCTGCTCGAGTCTGCGCGCAAATTCCTGCTTCTCGGTCGTCTCCGCGCCACCGCAAAGCTGCAGCTCAAACCAGCCAACCAGCATGGGGGCCAGTTCGTAACGGGCCCATTCGGTATTGAACTCGACCGGCCAGATGAGCCCTTTTCTCAGCAGCGTATCCAGAAAGGGACCCAGCTGCTCAACGCCCGGTGGACACAACTGCACCGCCTGTGTGTAGGTGATCGGTTCCGTTCCCACCTGAAGCAAAAATTCGACTTCCTCCGGCGTGATCACCAGGTCGAGCAGGGCCAGCAAAGGAGCTGTCACCGGCATCGTCGACCGGTTCTTCTGTTTCATCATGCCGGCCAACGTTTTCAGTTTCCGTTTTCGCTGCGGTGTCATCTGCATGCGCGGCTCCTGAAGTGGTTTCAAAATCCGTTCTTGCGAATGAACGTCGCTGACTTCTGCAACATCCCTGCCCGGTTGCTCCCATCAATGGCCGGCGGCCCACACGCGGGCGCCCGGCGCTTCATTTAGACGATAGCGCCGCTGTGATGCGCTTCATGGCCATTTTTACATTCTCAAAGCTGTTGAAGGCGCTGATGCGGATGTACCCTTCTCCGCAACGGCCGAAACCGGCTCCCGGTGTGCAGACCACACCGGCTTTTTCCAACAGCATGTCGAAAAACTGCCAGGAGTCGGTGCGTCCATCCACCCAGATGTACGGAGAATTTTCGCCACCAATGCAATCGTAGCCGAGAGCGGTCATTTCCTTTCGGATCAAGGCCGCATTTTCCAGATACCCGTGCTGGAGTTGCTGGATCTGTCTGCGGCCTTCATCGCTGTATACGGCTTCCACAGCCCGCTGCACCGGGTAGGACACACCGTTAAACTTGGTGGTGTGTCGCCGATGCCAGAAAGAATGAACCGGAACGCTCTGACCGTCTGCCGAAAAAGCCCGGCAGGTATCTGGCACCACGGTAAACGCACAGCGTGTGCCGGTGAAGCCGGCGGTCTTCGAAAAACTCCGGAATTCGATGGCAACCTCCCGGGCGCCGTCCACCTCGTATATGGTCTTCGGCAGACTTTCATCGCGAATAAAGGCCTCGTACGCAGCATCATAGAGGATCAGTGCCTGATGTTCCCTGGCGTAGTCTACCCAGGTCTTTAGCTGTGTTTTTGTAATGGTTGCGCCGGTGGGGTTGTTGGGGTAGCACAGGTAGATCAGGTCGACCGGCTGGTCCGGCAGTTCGGGGATAAAGCCGTTTTGCCGACTGCCTTCCAAATAGACGATGCCTTCATAACGTCCTTGTTTGTAAGACCCGGTTCGTCCGGCCATAACGTTGGTGTCGAGATAGACCGGATAAACCGGATCGGGAATGGCCACTCTGGCAGCGCCGGCGAAGATTTCCTGAATATTGCCGGTATCACATTTGGCGCCGTCACTGATGAAGATTTCATCCGCCGAGATATCGGCGCCCCGCGCCTGATAGTCATATCGGGAAATTTTTTCCCGTAGAAATGGATACCCCTGCTCCGGGCCATATCCGCGAAAAGTGGTGTCATCGGCCATCTCGTCCACCGCCCGGTGAAAGGCAGCGATACAGGCCGGTGGCAAGGCCCGCGTCACATCACCGATGCCGAGCTTGATGATTTGGCGGTCGGGATGGGCTTGCTGAAAGCGGTTTACCCGTTTGGCGATATCGGAAAAGAGGTAGGATGCTTGCAGTTTTAGATAGTTTTCATTGATTCTGATCATGATGTCGTCCTTTGTATGTTTCTTTTTTCATCCGAAACGTGAACTGAGATTCCCGGGCGAGTTTGTACAGTTAAACACTATTTTGAATCGAGTCGTCAATCCGAATTCATGCGGTTTCGCTTTTTCACATGCGCCCAAAGACCCTTGCTCGTGCCGTTCGGCTGCAGTGCGGCGGAAGCCGAACGATTCTCTGTTGTTTTTCTATCAGGGATTCCATAAAATGGTTCGCGGCAACCAGGGGATACAGAATGAATATCAGAACTCCTATCGAAACGTCTTCTGGCAGTGATTCCGGAAATCCGGTGGCGGTTCCCCAGACATCCGAGCGAACAATGAAACTCGCCGCCATTTGCATCTTCTTGGTTGCAGCCGTGCTCA
The DNA here is from genome assembly GCA_001303025.1 of Deltaproteobacteria bacterium SG8_13. Lineage (GTDB taxonomy): Bacteria > Desulfobacterota > Desulfobacteria > Desulfobacterales > SG8-13 > SG8-13. The sequence goes on along the minus strand of LJNK01000055.1, from coordinate 1,667 downwards.
TAGTGACGGCGGCCAGCGGTGATTTGTGGCTGGATGAAGTGATTTCCCTCTCCTTTGCAGAGTCGGCCTCCAGCGCCTGGGAGATCGTATCCGGTTTTCGGCACGACAACAACCACCTGCTCAACACCCTGTATCTCTACTGGATCGGCCGGCAAAAGCTGCTGGTGATCTATCGGCTTCTTGCAATCTTAGCGGGGATCGGGTCGATCGTGCTGGTGGGCGCGCTCGCGCAAAAATGGGGGCAAATCGAACGGTTATTCTCGCTGCTGCTGGCCGGCACCTCCTACCCGCTGGTTCTCTATTTTTCGGAAGCCCGGGGGTATTCACCGGCGATATTTTTTGCGCTGCTCTCTTTGGCGATCCTGCTCTACCGCCGCCACCATATGAACCTGTTGAGATTGGCGGCATTCTGGTTGTCCCTGTGTCTCGGTCTGCTCGCTCATTCCACATTTGTGATCGTCCTGATCGCCCTTGGCGCTACCGTGCTGGTTGACTCGTGCCGGCGCAATCCGAATCTGAAATTCTGCAGCCTGATGATGGCCAGATTCTTTCTGGTGCCGGTGCTCTTTTCGGCAGGTTTCTATGTTTTTTTTGTCCGAAACATGCACATCGAAGGCGGGCCGGTATTCAACAAGTGGGAGGTCATTTGTCGGGCTGCCGCCCTGGCTCTCGGCTTTTCTGAGTGGGGGTTGTTCCCGACAGCTGCATTGTTGGTGGTCATCGTCGCGATGGTGGTCGGAACGGTATTGTTGTACCAGGATGGATCCTTTCTGTGGGTCTTTTTCCCGACGGTGCTGCTTGCCGCCCCTTTTCTGGTCGTCGCTGCAACCCGGCCCACATACCTCTATTTTCGTTATTTTCTCATCTGCACCCCCTTCCTCTACTTACTGCTGGGCTATCTGCTTGGCAGGTGGTATCGCTCGGCATTTCTGGTTTCACGCCTGCTTGTAGTTGCATTGTTGGTAGCCTTTGTGTTCTCGCAGGCACTGCGATTGGCACCTCTGCTGCAGTCTGGGCGTGGCAGTTATCGGGCCGCGGTGCGCTACTTAGAAGCAAACACCGACGGCAATGAAATACGCGTGGGCAGCGACCATGACTTTCGCAATCAAGTCCTGCTCTCATTTTATGCGCGTTTTTTGTCGCCCGGGGTGCGCCTCGCTTACATTGAGCAGCCGGGTTGGAAAACCGATCGACCGGAATGGATCATCACCCATAGCCAGAACCCGGCTTTTACTCCACCCGACCGGCTGGAACTGCGCGGCATTGGCCATTACCGTCTGACGAAAGAATTTCGGTTTGCCGCCATATCGGGATGGCACTGGTTCCTGTTTCACAAGGAAGCAGACCGATGACAGCGCATAGCGCCATCGTTTCCGGATCAATCCCTTCAAATCAGAGGGAAACGAATCCGACGGCCCGTACTGTGTGGAAGCTGCGGTGGGTTCAGGTTCTACTTGTGGGCCTGGTCTGCATCCGGGCAGCGGCTGCTGATGACAGCAGCATCAAATCAGCACAAAACCGCTGGCACGACCTGCTGCAAAGAAATCCCTACCCCTACACCACACCGATTCCGGCAGACCATCCCACGGCCGTCGACGGGGTATATGTCAAATTCGAGACCCAAGAGACGCCGCCGGTTCCCTGCCGGCGCTGCCCGGACTACAAAC
>LJNK01000054.1 GCA_001303025.1 Deltaproteobacteria bacterium SG8_13 | reverse complement strand
CTCCGCGCAGGCAATCAGGATGCGGGTGTTGTCGACGCAGGCCCCCAGCCCGAGCACCGGCGGCATCCCGACGGCCTCGCAGACTTCCCGCAGACCGGGCCCGGCGTGATGGGCGGATTCGGGGGTGCAGAGTCCGGCTTTGGCCAGAGAGATCTGGGAGCAGCCGGTCTGCACCACCAGCACGTCGTTTTTGATCAGCTGCTTGACCAGCTCCACGTGAACCCAGTCCTGCTTGGCCCGCGGGTTCACGCAACCCACCACCCCGGCCACCCCGCGGATGCGACCGTTGATGATGTTTTCGTTCAGCGGGGTGTAGGATCCGCGAAACGTGCCGCCGAGCATGTAGTTGATGTATTCGTGGGAAAAACCGTGCACCCCCATCGCCTTTTTGCGTGGTATTTCGATGGGCATCGACCGACTGCGAAAGCGGTCGATCGCCATGTTGATGATCGCATCGGTGCACTTGCGCGGCGCCTCTTCGTCGAACTCGATGTGCTCGGCACCCTCGATCCGGCAGCTGGAATTGGTGGTGAAGATTTTTGTCTGGTAGCATTTGCCGACTTTGACCAGGGCCTGCTGGATGCACTGCACATCCACCCCGACGGCATCCACCGCTCCGGTGACCAGCACCGCCTCGGTGGACATGAAGTTGCCCGCGTGGGGCACACCGTGCCGTGACAGCATCTCCAGGCCGGAGCAGCACATGCCCACCAGGTTGATGCCGTTGGCGCCGGCCTTTTTGGCGGTTTCGATCAGGGCCGGGTCGCCGGCCGAGGCGACCATCGACTCGAGAAGATAGGGTTCGTGGCCGTGGATGATGACATTGACCTGGTCTTCTTTCAGACAGCCCATGTCGACCTCGGCCTGCACCGGTGTGGGGGTGCCGAACAAAATGTCGGATATCTCGGTTGCCACCATGGAGCCGCCCCATCCATCCACCAGCGCGGTGCGGCTGATCTGGCGGGTCAGGTTTTCGTAATCCTGGTCCATGCCGGCATGGGTGCGCTGCAGCAGTTCCATGACCTCGAGCATGGCGCCCCGGGGGACGATGTCGAGTTTGCGCCAGGTTTCCAGCGTCTTGCGGGGCACTCTTTTCACGAAGGGGATTTCTCCTTCCGTGAGGTGAAACACCTCCTCCATCTTCGTGCAGAGATCCGCTGCGATCTCCTGGATTTCACGCCCTTCGGTTTCGATGTCCAGCGACCGGGCAACCTGTTCGAGTTTGCGGGTGTCTTTGATCCGGTAATCCTTGATCCTGCCGCTCACCACCCCTTTGAGCAGGTTGAGCATGTTCCGGCCGTGGCTGGAGTGGGCGGCCGTTCCGCAGGCCACCATGCGGGCAAAATTGCGGGATTGAATCGTGTCGGCCGTGGCGCCGCACACGCCCTCCTTGCTGTACGGGTCTTTGGAGTTCAGCCGGCAGGGTCCCATCGCGCAGTGCTTGCAGCAGGCCGAATCCGCGCCGATGGGGCACGCTTTCATGCCGGCCGCCCGGTCGAAAGCGGTGTCGACCCCGTCCGCCTGGGCTTTGCGCAGCATCTGCGCCGTTGAGCTGCAGATGGTGCACTCTTCGACGTTCGCTTTTTTCCTCGAAACCGTGGGGCTTTCTTCTGGCTTGTCCATATCTCGTCCTCCTGAGGGGATCATGTTATATGATTTGCGCGGGGTACGGTGAACGAAATCCAAACCGCAAATAAATGGCGGTCCGGCAACCGGGATATCAAATACCACAATGTGGTGCGCAAGTGAATTGACTTACGTCAACTCGATTTCAAAGGATACCTAGTTCGCCCGCGTCAGATTCGGGGAGAAAGATGGTCAAAGGTTAGTATCTGGATGTATTGACTGGTTTTTCGATCGTGTTTAACTTGTTGAAACTATATTCTAAATCTTTGTTTCCCCTGGTGAATCTTCGATTATCACAACCTCGTATTACAGGAAACGATCCACGGGGTTGAGCGATTGGGCCCTGGCTCCTCTGCTGTCTCGACCTGACTCAGATCCGAGCCATAAGAAAGGGGTTCTCTCATGGAACCGAAACATTACAATCGAAAGCTCAGCGCGATCCTAAGTGCCGATGTCAAAGGGTACAGCCGACTCATGCGATCGGATGAAGAGGGCACGGTCCGCACATTGACCGAGTACCGCGCACTGATTGCCGAACGGGTTGCGAACTTCCAGGGCCGCGTGGTCGATTCACCGGGCGACAACCTTTTGGCCGAATTCGCCAGTGTGGTGCATGCCGTCCAGTGCGCCTTTGACATCCAGGCCTCGCTGCAAGCCAGAAACACCGTGCTGCCTGCAGACCGGAGGATGGAGTTTCGCATCGGCATCAATCTGGGAGATGTCATCCAGGATGGAGACCGGATATATGGCGACGGTGTCAATGTGGCCGCACGGATGGAATCGCTGGCCGAGGCCGGCGGCGTCTGTGTCTCGGGAAGTGCCTACGATCAGATCGAAAACAAGCTCTCGTTCGGATGTGAATATCTGGGCGAACAGGCGGTGAAAAACATATCGACCCCGATACGCGTGTACCGGCTTACCGGTGAAGGAACCGATAAGGAGTGCACCGTCAGGACAGTGGATCGAAAGTCTTCTTCCCGGTTTATGTATGCGGCACTAATTGGCTTGCTTGTTATCTCGGCCGCCGGATATGTCGCCTGGAGCTTCTACCGGCAACCGGCAACCGTTCCATTCGAACCCGCTTCCGTTGACCAAATGGCCTACCCGCTGCCCGACAAACCGTCGATTGCCGTGCTGCCGTTCGAAAACTATACGGACGATGCGAAGATCGAATTTTTTGCCAGCGGCTTGACCGAGGACCTGACGACATCCCTCTCAAAGGCTCCCGGACTGTTCGTGATCGCCAGAAGTTCCGCAACCACCTATAAAGGTAAACCGATCGACGTGAAACGGGTGGCCGAGGAGCTGGGTGTCCAATACGTGCTGGAAGGCAGTGTCCAGAAGGCAGCAGAGAAGCTTCGGATCACCGTCCAGCTGATAGACGCCCTCAACGGCAGTTACCTGTGGACGAATCGCTTTGACCGGCCGGCGAAAGATGTTTTCGCGCTGCAGGATGAAATCGTCAAGCATGTCATTGTGGAACTGCAGGTCGAACTGACCCAGGGAGCTGCGGCACGCATAGCAAGCCGCGGGACCGATAACCTCGCAGCATGGCTTCTGCGGATCGAAGGATACGGGGAATTCATAAAGTTCACCCGGGAAGGGATGATTCGCGCCCGCGAACTGTACGAGGCCGCTCATCGGGCGGATCCCAATTGGTCGAGACCCCTGGCCGCACTCGCCTCCATCGACTGGTATGAGGCCAAGCAGGGGTGGAGTTCCTCAAGGGAAGAGGCCATTCAATCGGGGATGGTCTTGGCGCGGCGTGCCATCCAGATGGACCCGGAAGCCCCACTCGGCTACCAGACGCTCGGAAACCTTTACGCCCTCACCGGGCAGGCAGAACGTGCCATCGAATTGCGACGCAAAGCCGCCGGACTGGCTCCCAACGATGTTGTTGCCGTCGCCGGGCTGGCCACCCGGCTCAAAGATTTCGGAAGGGAGCAGGAGGCGGTCGAACTGTTCGAACAGGCGATGCGGCTCAGCCCCAAACATCCCTGGTGGTTTCCGTCCGCATACGGCGTGGCGCTGCACCTGGTGGGACGCAAGCAGGACGCCGTTGTATCGTATAAAAAGGCCATTGCCCTGAAGCCCGATCACGTTCACCCGCATGCATTTCTCGCCGCTGTGTACGCTGATCTCGGACGGACAGACGAATCTAAGGCGGCCGCTGAAGAGGTTGTGCGGCTGGATCCGAAATTTACTGCCGGCCGCTTCATGCAAAGCCATACCCTCCACGATCCGGCACGCGACGCCCGATTCAAGAGTCTTATGCAGCAGGCAGGCCTGCCGATGTGACGCTGCGACAACGGGCAATGGTTGTCGGTTGTAGCGGATCTTTATCAATGAAACCGATCAACCCACCGGGACCGGAATCCCTGCTTCACTCGAAAGGTGCGGCCCGGTGTTTGTTCACCATCAAAGAAGGTGTCGTTGAAGTCACTACCCTTGCCAGAACCGAAAGCCTCAACGCATAAAGAAAAAGGGTTCATCATTGGGCGATGAACCCTTTTTGTTGTGGTACGCCCGGCTGGATTCGAACCAGCGGCTTTCAGCTCCGGAGGCTGACGCTCTATCCCCTGAGCTACGGGCGCAGAAAGCGGTCTTTTGTATGCGTATCCTGGTTAATGGATCGATGTCCGGTTGTCAAGATCCATTTCTTCCAGCGCTGCTTTGGCCTCGCCGACCACATACAGCGAGCCGGCCACCACCACCGCATCGTTTGGCCCGGCTGCCGCCATGGCCTGCAGCAGGGCCTGCTTCACATCCCCGACGGCCTGTGTGCGGGGGTTCATTTTTCGAGCGACCTGCAGCAGGGTGTCCACCGGCAGGCCGCGGCCGATTCGCGGACGGGTGACGATCACCTTTCGGCACACCGGCACCATGGCCTGCAGCATGCCCCGGTAGGGCTTGTCGTCCAGAATGCCGACCACCAGCGTGATGCTGCGCTCCGACAGGCGGGTCTGCAGGTGACGTGCCAGGTTGCGGGCGGCGGTCAGGTTGTGAGCCCCGTCCAGCAAAACAAAGGGCTCGGTGGAGACCACCTCCAGTCTGCCGGGCCAACTCGTCTGCAGCAGGCCGGAGCGGATCTGATCCGGGCTCAGCTCCAATCCGAGTCGATGGAGAACCTCGCAGGCCGCCAGCGCGAGTCCGGCGTTTTCCGCCTGGTGGCTGCCCGCCAGGCTGGTTTTCATCTGCTGCCAGGTGCGGTCGATGCCCGAGTAGGTAAAAGAGCCGTTCGGATGACGGCGAACCCGAAAGTCTTTCCCCAGCCGGAACAGCGGTGCGCGGTTTTTGGCTGCGGCAGCTTCCACCTGCGCTACGGCGGAGGGCTGGCGGATGCCGGTCACCACCGGCGTATCCGGTTTGATGATACCCGCCTTCTCGTAGGCAATGGCGCGGATCGTGTTGCCCAGGTATTCGCGGTGCTCCAGGGAAATGTTGGTGATAACCGAAAGGGCAGGGGCCAGGATGTTGGTGGCATCCAGGCGGCCGCCCATGCCGGTTTCCACTATGGCCCACTCGACCTCGCAGCGGGCGAACTCGGCCAAGGCCATCGCCGTGGTGCATTCAAAAAAGGTCGGCTCGCGATCGGTTTGGGCGGCGGACCGGACCCGGCGGTAGGCCTGCAGCACCTGGTGGTCGTTGATCGGTCGGCCGTCGATCACGATCCGCTCGTTGAACCGCACCAGGTGCGGCGAGGTGTACAGGCCGGTTCGGATGCCTTTTTGGCGCAGGACCGAAGCCACCATGGCGGCCACCGAGCCCTTCCCGTTGGTGCCGGCCACGTGGATCGCTTGGAACGCTGCCTCGGGGTGGCCCAGGCCGTCGAGCAATCGGCGCATGGTGTCGAGCCCGAGCTTGATCCCGAAGCGTCTCAACCCGAACATTTCATCCAGGCATCTGCTGTAGGCGTCCATTTTCGTCGCAAAAAACCCGGCCGAGCCTTGTCCGGGCTCGCCGGGTCTGGATCGGGTGGTGGGCCGGCTATTTGCGGCGGCGGTAGCGGTTTTTGCGCGCGTTTGCGATTCTTTCGCGCCGCAAGGCTTCGCGCATTTTTCTGCGCCGGTACTCGCTCGGCTTTTCATAGCTTTTTTTCAGCTTGAGCCGTTTGAAAAGACCGTCGTTCTGAATCTTTTTCTTCAGAATGCGCATCGCCTTCTCAATGTCATTGTCGTAGACTTTGACCGCAATTTCCTTCAAAAATATCGCCCCCTTCGGCCCATCGAACTAGACAGTTTCCGATGGTTAGTTGATTGATCTATATAAATTTTTTCTTATATCCGACAACGATACGCTCTGCAAGCGAAAAATTTGCAGATCCGATTTTTTCTTCCCGGCAGGTGCCGATGTTCGACGAAACAGCCCGGTTCAAATGGCGACAATTTGCTTGACACACCGGGGCCTTTCGGTCATAAAAAGCCCACCGGCCGTCGGGCGCCGGCCTGCGGCCTGCACGAGGGCGGACAAGCCCAATTGTCGGCGGCCTGTTCTCGCGGAGACGCGTCAGCCCACCTGGCGGGAATGGATCAACATAGTTTTCTGCAGCCGATTGTCAAGTCGGAAATCATCAGTGAACCAAAGGAGGAGAGGTTATGCGTCTGATTCTGTTGGGAGGCCCCGGTGCGGGCAAGGGAACCCAGGCAAACTACATCAAGGAACAATACCAGATTCCGCAGATTTCGACCGGGGATATGCTCAGAGCCGCCGTGAAGGCCGGAAGCGATTTGGGATTGAAGGCCAAAGAGTACATGGATTCCGGCGGACTGGTGCCCGATGAGGTGATCATCGGCCTGGTCAAGGAGCGCATCAAAGAGCCCGATTGCGCCAAGGGCTTTCTATTCGACGGATTTCCGCGCACCATCCCCCAGGCCGATGCCATGAAGGAGGCCGGTGTGCCGATCGACGCCGTGGTGGACATCGACGTGTCGGATGAGGAGATCATCAAGCGGATGAGCGGTCGCCGGGTTCACCTGGCCAGCGGACGAACCTACCACCTGGTTTTCAACCCCCCGAAGGTGGAGGGCAAAGACGATGAGACCGGTGAACCGTTGATCCAGAGAGACGACGACAGGGAAGAGACCGTCCGCACGCGGTTGCAGGTCTACCACGACCAGACCGAGCCGCTGATCGACTATTACAAAGGCTGGGAGTCCTCCGGTGAAGCCGCAGCACCCAAGTACATCCGCATCGAAGGTATCGGCAAGGTGAACGAGATCCGGCAGCAGATATTCGACGCACTCGACAAGCTCTAAGACGGCCGCCACCTGCCATCGATCAGCCCGTCCCCGCCGGTCACGCGGCGGGGACTTTCATTCACTGCCCGAAATTTGCGGGTCTTGCCCTGTTTTCTGACGAGCCATTTCAACGAGATTTTCTGCCAGTTTCAGTGCCTGTGCCCGGGTTCGGATGTCACCGGCCAGCCGGGCCTCTTCTACCTGGCGCAGCAGCCGTCCCAGCAAGGGGGAGGGGGGCAGACCGAACGCCTCCATCAGGTCGCGGCCGTTGAGCAGGGGACGCCGGGAGCGGCGCGGCAGGTATTCGGCGAGGTACGCCTGCAGCAGCTGCCGGGCGAAATCGACAAATCTGCGGTTGCGGTCATCTCCGGTACCCTTGCCCAAAATGTCGGCCATGCAGTGCAGCAGCAGGTCGGGGGTCTGCGGACCGCATCGGGTGAAAAAACGCGTTTTGCCCCGACCCGTGAGCCGGCCGTTGCCGTGGGCGATAAAAAGGTGCAGGGGGCGGATGTGGCTGCGGATGATAAAGTCGATGTAGCCGCTGTCTCGTTTGGACATTTTCAGGCGGCTGGTGGTTCCGGCGACGATATCGGCACTTTTTTTGCCGTGCCCGTAAAAGTGGACATTGCCGCTCTCGTCCTCCTGCCGCGATTGCGGTTTGCCGACATCGTGCAGCAGGATCGCCAGTTTGAGAATCGGTGCCGGGATGTCGTCGGGACCCCACAGCGGCGACGCGAAGCCCTCCGGCAGCCAGGCGGCGGTATCGGACAGCATCGATTCCAAATGCCGGTAGGCCTGCAGGCTGTGGGTGAAAACATCCCACCGGTGGTGTCCGCCCTGAAAGCAATGCGGCAGCGGTGCCAGCTCCGGAAAGATCGCCGGCAGCAGGCCGTCCGCTTGCATTTGCTCCAGTGTTTTCAGAGATGCCGGCACGCTGAGAATCTTATGCAATTCCGACCAGGTGCGCTCTCCGGCGGATCGACGCACCAGCCGGGCATTGCCGGTGATGGCCTGCCGGGTGGCCGGGTCGATCTCAAACTGCAGGCCGGCGGCCATGCGGTAGGCCCGGATCAAGCGCACCGGATCGGCGGCAAAAACGGCCGGAGAAACCATGCGGATGATGCCGGCTTGAAGGTCCCGGCGGCCGCCGGTGCAATCGATGATCTCTCCGGTGGCGGCATCAACGGCCAGGGCATTGACGGTAAAGTCCCGGCGGTGCAAGTCCTCTTCGATTCCGTCGCCGTGAATCGCGGATACATCGAAAATGCGGGAGCCGACCACCACGCGATGGATCGTCAGCGCGGACTTGCCGATTTCCACCCGGCTGCCCGAGAGCCTTCTGGCCAGCTGCCGGGCGAAAACCTGCGGGTCACCGGTGACAGCGATATCGGTATCGAGGGCCGGTCTGCCGAGCAGCAGGTCGCGGACCGATCCGCCGACGATGAACGTCGTGCGGGGCCCGATGCCCGGAAATCTGAATTCGGAGGGCAGCGTGAGCATCACAGGCCGGATTATAGCACATCCGTACAGGGATCATAGGCAAAAAGGGCGAAATCGCTTGACAGGGCACTATCGATGCGTTAATAATGTAGCTTCATGGTTTCCGTAACCCGCCAATTTGGAGAAAAGACCATAATAATTCTTCTAAACTAAGCACTCATATTCCTCCTGATCAACCGACATGCCCAATCTGTAACTGCCCGTATCAGGAACATTCATTTGTTGGATAAGTGCGCAGCGTTCCGAGTACAAGAAAAGCGTCGGTCGAAGAATATATCGCCTCTGGTTTCCTTCTGAAACCATACACCAATCGCCGTTCAGCAATAAACCGGTGGCAGGGGCCACCGTGGTCGCAGACCGGCTGATACAACGCACAACTTAAGATGGAGCACTGATGGTATGAACATAGTCGAGCTCAAGGAAAAAAAGATCGGCGAACTTGCCAGCATGGCCAAGGAATACCACATCGAAGGCGCAGCCGGCATGCGCAAACAGGAACTGATGTTTGCACTGCTGCAGCGGCAGATCGAGAAAAACGGGATGATCTTCGGCGAGGGAACGCTGGAAATTCTGCCGGACGGATTCGGATTTCTGCGTTCGCCCGATTCGAACTACCTGCCCGGACCGGACGACATTTACGTATCGCCCTCGCAGATCCGGCGGTTCAACCTTCGCACCGGCGATACGGTCTCCGGCCAGATCCGCCAGCCCAAGGAATCGGAGCGGTATTTTGCCCTGCTGAAAGTAGAGGCGGTGAATTACGAAGATCCCGAGGTCGCCAGGGAGAAAATCTTGTTCGACAACCTCACGCCGCTGTATCCCAACCGCAAGATGGAAATAGAGGACGGGGCCGACAATTTTTCCACCCGCATCATGGATCTGCTGACGCCGATCGGATTCGGCCAGCGCGGTCTGATCGTCTCACCGCCCCGTTCCGGGAAAACGATGCTGCTGCAAAACATCGCCAACTCCATGATCGACTCCCACAAGGAGATTGTCCCCTTCGTGCTGCTGATCGACGAGCGACCGGAGGAGGTCACCGACATGGCCCGCAACGTCAAGGCCGAAGTGATCAGCTCCACGTTCGATGAGCCCGCCGAGCGGCATGTGCAGGTGGCGGAAATGGTGATCGAAAAGGCCAAGCGACTGGTGGAGCACAAAAAAGACGTGGTCATCCTGCTCGACAGCATCACCCGGCTGGCCAGGGCATACAACTCGGTTATGCCGCCCAGCGGCAAGATTCTCTCCGGCGGTGTCGACTCCAACGCCCTGCAGCGCCCCAAGCGGTTTTTCGGTGCCGCGCGCAACATCGAGGAGGGCGGCAGCCTGACGATTATTGCCACTGCACTGATCGATACCGGCAGCCGCATGGACGAGGTGATCTTCGAGGAGTTCAAAGGCACCGGCAATATGGAGATCGTTCTCGATCGGCGCCTGGCGGACAAACGGGTCTTCCCGGCCATCGACATCAAAAAATCCGGCACCCGTAAAGAGGAACTGCTGCTCAATGAGGCCATCCTGAACCGGGTCTGGATCTTGCGCAAGCTGCTGTCTTCCCTCAACACGGTGGACGGGCTCGAGTTTTTACTTGATAAAATGAACGGAACCGATGATAATCAGGCGTTTTTGCAGTCGATGAACGCCTGATAGACCGGCAAGCCGGCGGCAAAAAGAATAGAATCTATTGAAAAATAAAGACATAATGAAAGCTGTTTGAGAAAAGCGGGGAGTAGAGAGAATCATGAAAAGCGACATTCATCCGAAATATCAGCAAACCAAGATCACATGTGCCTGCGGCAACGTGGTGGAAGTCGGGTCGACGAAGACCGACATCCGGGTGGAGATCTGTTCCCAGTGCCATCCGTTTTTCACCGGCAAGCAGAAATTGATCGACACCGCGGGCCGCATCGAGCGGTTCCGCAAGAAATACGAAAAGTTCCAGACCAGTTCAAACGACTAGCTGACAAGCCACGAAGCGAGCGAACGATTCGCAGGCACCCGGCTGGCTGCCTGCACCGCGAGATGCCGCTTTCACAAAGCGCCGTCTGGCAATCGTCGGTTCATTCGTGGTTTGTTGCGTATGGCGGACGGAAAAGATGTTCGACAAACTCGCCGGTGTGGAAGACCGGTATGAAGCCATCGAGAAAAAGCTAAGCGACCCGGAGATCGTAAAAGATCAGGCCGCCTACCAGCGCTACGCCCGTGAGCATGCGGAGCTGAGCGACATTGTTTCCACCTACCGCCTGTTGCTCAAGACCCGGGATGCGATATTCGAAAGCCGGGAACTGCTAGAGGACGGCGATCCGGAAATAAAAGCGCTGGCCGCGGAAGAGCTGGACAAACTGACCGCCGAACGAGAAAATCTCGAACAGCAGCTGCGCACGTTGCTGCTGCCCAAGGATCCCAATGACAGCAAAAATGTCATTTTGGAGATTCGCGCCGGTACCGGAGGGGAGGAGGCGGCCCTGTTTGCAGCCGACCTGTTCCGCATGTACAGCCGGTATGCCGAAAGCCGCAACTGGAAGGTGGAGACCATGGCCCACCACAGTACCGGCGTCGGTGGCTTGAAAGAAATCATCGCCATGATCCACGGCAAAGGCGCTTACAGCCAGTTTAAATACGAGAGCGGCACCCACCGGGTGCAGCGCGTGCCGACGACGGAGACCCAGGGCCGGATCCACACGTCGGCGGTCACGGTGGCCGTGCTGCCGGAAGCCGAGGAAGTCGATGTGCGGATCGAGCCCAATGATCTGAAAATCGATGTCTACCGCTCCACCGGTCCCGGCGGTCAGAGCGTGAACACCACCGATTCGGCGGTGCGGATCACCCATCTGCCCTCCGGGCTGGTGGTTACCTGCCAGGACGAAAAATCCCAGCTGAAGAACAAGAACAAGGCCATGAAAGTGCTGCGGGCCCGGTTGCTGGACCGGATGATCGAGGAACAAACCGAGCAGCGTTCCCAGGAGCGCAAGATCCAGGTGGGCAGCGGTGACAGAAGCGGAAGGATCCGCACCTACAACTTCCCCCAGGGACGGGTTACCGATCACCGCATCGGCTTGACGCTCTACAAGCTCGACAGCGTCCTGCAGGGAGAGATCGAGGAAATCATTCAGCAGCTTGCAACCCACTACCAGGCACAGGCGCTTCAGAATGCAGAACCAGGCAGCAACCGGGGATAAAGACTGGAACATTCTGAAGCTGCTTCAGTGGACAACTTCCTATTTCAAATCCCGCGGCATCGAAAATCCCAGGGCCGGCGCCGAGATCCTGCTGGCCAGCGTCCTGCAGCTGGAGCGGGTCGAGTTGTACGTTCGCCACGATCTGCCCCTCAGCGCCGAAGAACTCGGACGCTTCAAGGAGATGATCCGGCGAAGGGCAGCAGGAGAGCCGGTTGCCTATATCGTGGGCAGGCGGGAGTTCTGGTCGATGGATTTTGCGGTCACACCGGCCGTGCTGATTCCGCGACCGGAAACCGAATGCCTGGTGGAGGCGGCACTGCAGCGGCTGGAAAAAAACGCTGCGCACGGTCAACGCGTACTGGAGCTGGGCACCGGCTGCGGGGCCGTCATCCTGGTGCTGGCCGCTCAGGCGCCGCAGCACGAGTTCTTCGCGTCGGATGCATCTGCAGCAGCGCTCGGTGTCGCCCGGAATAACGCCTGCACCCACGGGTTGGAAGAAAACGTGCGGTTTGTCTGCGGCAACTGGCTCGATCCGGTTCACAACCGCTCCGCCCGGTTTGACATGATCCTGTCGAATCCGCCGTATATTCGCCGCTCGTTGATTGACCACCTGCAGGTCGAAATCCGCCGGTTCGAGCCGCTGGCGGCCCTTGACGGGGGAGAAGACGGGCTGCGGTGCCTGGAAAAGATCATCGACGCAGCCGCCGGGTGTCTGCGAGCCGGCGGACACCTGCTGTTGGAAATCGGCCACGACCAGAAAGAAGCGGTAGCGGCAATGATCGAGCGTGCCGGCGGTTACGAAGATGTGACCTTCCTGCAAGATTACGGCGGGCACGACCGGGTGGCCAGCATGCGAAGACAAATAAAATAGGTTGCACCGGTGAAGATGTTCTGTTAATAGTAACAAATTTTTCAAACTCGCACGCCTTCGGACCGATTTCCCGGTGCTTGCGGCCCTTGCCGCAGGTCGGAAATCGGGTGGAAGAAGGCGGTGGCAAAACCACTCGAAGAAGGGAGAAAACCAATGGCCTATGTAACGATGAAAGAACTCCTTGAGGCCGGAGTTCACTTCGGTCACCAGACCAAGCGCTGGAACCCGAAGATGAAGCCTTACATTTTCGGCGCCAGAAACGGAATCTATATCGTCGATCTCCAGAAAACCATGCGCATGTTCCGCACGGCCTACGATTACGTCGCCGATACCGTTGCAAACGGCAAGTCGGTGCTTTTCGTCGGCACCAAGAAGCAGGCGCGCGAGTCGATCTACGAGGAAGCCAACCGCTGTGAGATGTTCTATGTCCACAACCGCTGGCTGGGCGGTATGCTGACCAATTTTCAGACCATCAAGCAGAGCATCGATCGACTGAACTACCTCAACACGATCATGATGGACGGATCGATCAACCTGTTTCCCAAAAAGGAGCGGTTGAAGCTGGAAAAAGAGCGCGTGAAGCTCGACAACAACCTCGGCGGGATTCGCAACATGGTGGATTTGCCGGGCGCCATCTTCGTGATCGACCCCAAAAACGAAGCCATTGCGGTAAGAGAAGGCCGACGGCTGAACATACCGATTGTTGCCATTGTCGATACGAACTGTGACCCGGATGAAGTCGATTACATCATCCCGGGCAACGACGATGCCATCCGGGCCATCCGCCTGATCACCTCCAAAATGGCGGATGCCTGCATGGAGGGCCTTCAGCGCCGGGTGGAAAAGGAGCAGGCCGAGGTGGACAAGGAAGAGGGCGAAGAATCCGAAGTTGCCGCTGCCGCCGCTGACCTGAAGCCGGGCGAGCGCAAAGTCATTTCAGACGGCACCGAAGGGCCGGTGGTGGAGATTATCCGCCGCTCTACCGCAGAAGAACCGCAAACGCCTGCACAGCCGGACAGCACTGCAGCCGAGGAAACCGCAGAAGCAGAAACAGAAGTTGAGGAGAGTAAAGAATGAAGCCCATCAGTGCCGAACTGGTCAAGCAGCTAAGGGAAAAAACAGGGGCCGGTGTCATGGATTGCAAGCAGGCGCTCACCGAAAGTGAAGGCGAGCTGGACAAGGCCGTAGAATTTTTGCGCAAGAAGGGACTGGCCACTGCTGCCAAGCGGGCCGGCCGGGCGACTTCCGAAGGAACGATTCAGTCCTACATTCACATGGGCGGCAAGCTGGGTGTGATGGTCGAAGTCAGCTGTGAAACCGACTTTGTAGCCAAAAACGAGGACTTCCAGGAATTCGCTCGCAACATCGCCATGCACATCGCAGCCTCCAACCCGCTGGGTATCGGGCCCGAAGATATTTCCAAAGACGTTCTTGACAAGGAGAAAGAGATCTACCGGGCCCAGGCTGCCGAAACGGGCAAACCGGAGAACATCGTCGAGAAAATCACCGAGGGCAAGCTCAGCAAGTTCGTCAAAGACAGCTGCCTGATGAGCCAGCCGTACGTGCGCAACCCGGAGATCTCCGTAGCGGATCTGCTCAACGAACTGATCGCCAAAATCGGAGAAAACATTACCGTCAAGCGTTTTGTTCGATTTCAGGTGGGTGACGAATAAAAAAACAGGTGAACCATGCCCAAGCCCAAGTACAAGAGGATCGTGCTGAAGCTCAGTGGTGAAGCACTGATGGGCGAGCAGGAGTATGGCATCGATCCGGCCATGATCCAATACGTGGCCGAAGAGGTTCACTCGGTTCACAAACTGGGGGTGCAGACCGCCGTCGTTGTCGGCGGCGGCAACATCTTCCGGGGCATTGCCGCCAGTTCCTACGGGATGGATCGGGCATCGGCCGACCACATGGGAATGCTGGCCACCGTGATCAACTGCCTGGCCCTCCAGGACGCTTTGGAGCGGTACGGCCTGCAGACCCGAACGCAGACCGCCATCTCCATGCATGAACTCGCCGAGCCTTACATCCTGCGCAGAGCCGTGCGCCACCTGGAAAAAGGCCGGGTGGTTCTTTTCGGGGCCGGCACCGGCAACCCGTACTTCACCACCGACACGGCCGCTGTGTTGCGGGCCCAGGAGATTCACGCCGAGATCCTGCTGAAAGCCACCAAGGTCGACGGCCTCTACGATGCAGACCCGCAGGTCGATGCCGACGCCAAACTGCTCAAACACATATCCTGCATGCAGGTTTTGGAACGCCAGCTGCGGGTTATGGACATGACCGCTATTTCTTTGGCCATGGACAACCATCTTCCGCTTTCCATCTTCAACCTGAAGAAAAAGGGAAACATTCGCAAGGTCGTTTGCGGCGAGGAGGTGGGGACTCTGATTACCTGTTGAAAAGCAGGGCTTGACGCCACCCACCTGTTTTATTGTACAATTTCCTGGAAAAAGCAGAACCAAAGATCGGACGTTGGAGGTTTTTGCCATGATCGACGAGATTTACGAAGATACCAGCGAGAGCATGAGCAAGACGATCGCTTCCCTGCAGAACGATTTCAAGAGGGTTCGGACCGGCCGTGCATCCGTGTCGCTGCTGGACGGTATCCGGGCCGACTACTACGGTACGCAGACGCCCCTGAACCAGATGGCCACCCTGGCAGCGCCGGAGAGCCGCCTTCTCACGATCCAACCCTGGGATACCAGCGTTATCAAGGACATCGAAAAAGCGCTGCTGAAGTCCGATTTGGGCCTGACCCCCTCCAATGACGGCAAGATCATCCGAATCGCCATACCACCGTTGACCGAGGAACGCCGCAAGGAGTTGGTCAAGCAGATCTACAAGATGAGTGAAGAACACAAGATCGCCCTTCGCAATATCCGCCGGGATGCCAACGACATGCTGAAGGGCCTGAAGAAAGACGGTGATATTTCCGAAGACGACGCCTTCAGGGCCCAGGACGAGGTCCAGAAAATTACCGACGAACACATCCGGCGTGTCGAGGAAGTCACCAAAGAAAAAGAGAAGGAGATCCTTGAGTTCTAGCCCCTCTTTTTCCGACAGTGCTGAGCTCGACCCGCAACTTCTGCCGGCCCATGTGGCCATTATCATGGACGGCAACGGTCGCTGGGCCAAAAAGCGCCTGCTCAATCGCATCCAGGGACATGAAAAAGGCGCGGAAACGGTCCGGACGATCGTGCGAACCTGCCGTGAAATCGGCATTTCCCACCTGACCCTGTACGCATTTTCCACCGAGAACTGGCAGCGGTCCAGAGTCGAAGTGGAAGCGCTTATGCTGCTGCTCAAGCGTTTTCTCGTCGACGAGCGCTCTGAACTGATGGAAAACCAGATCCGGCTCGACGCCATCGGTCAGATCGAAAGGCTTCCGGAAGATGTCCGCAAACAGCTGCAAAGCACCATGCAGCTGACCGCCGAAAACCGGGAGATGACCCTGCATCTGGCACTGAGCTACGGCGGGCGGGCGGAGATCGTTCGAATGGTGCGAGCCATCGCCGACAAACTGACCGCCGGCGGCATCCGGGATGAAGACATCTCCGAAGAGACCGTATCGCGGCATCTATACACCGCCGGGATCCCGGACCCCGACCTGCTGATCCGCACCAGCGGAGAGATGCGCATCAGCAATTTTCTCCTCTGGCAGATCGCCTATGCGGAGATCTTCGTCACCGACACGCTCTGGCCCGACTTTAGCCGGGAAGAATTCCTCGACATCCTTCAAGCCTTTCAAAAAAGAGATCGGCGGTTTGGGAAAGTAAAGGAATAACCCGCAACCAACAAACCCGCAACTTTGACGATCCGATGCACCTGAAACGCTGGCTCACAGGTTTGATCGCACTACCGCTGCTGATTTTCTTCATCTACCGCGGCGGCCTGCTGTTTTGTCTGCTGGTGGCGGCGGGCAGTCTGCTGGGGCTCTACGAATATTTTCGAATCGTACTGCAGCAGCCGGAAAAGATCGTTTCCGCCCAGACCCTGACCGCGGCGGCCACCGGCCTGCTGCTGATCTGGGCGGCGCACATCGCCTCGAGCGCAGGCATGATCGCTGCGGTCGCCGTCAATGTGCTGGCCGGTGCGGTGATCGTCGTGGCGCAGGTGGGACGGAATCCAGCGGTGCTGGAAACCGTGAAAAAGCAATTTCAAGGTTTTCTCTACATACCCCTGCTGCTGGCCTTTCTGATCCTGATGCGCAACTCCGCTGACGGGATGCGCTGGATTCTGCTGCTGCTGTGTATCGTATTTTCCGGAGACACGGCGGCCCTGTACGTCGGCACGCTGATCGGCCGGCACAAACTGGCTCCTGCCATCAGCCCGGGCAAGACGGTGGAAGGTTCCATCGGCGGGCTGGCTGCCGGCCTGCTGGTCGGCCTGCTGGCCAAGCAGCTGCTGCTGCCTGCGCTTTCCTGGGCTTCCGCCGTCGGCTTTTGCCTTCTCGTCGGCGTGGCCGCACAACTGGGCGATCTTTTCGAGTCGGCCCTCAAACGCGCCTCCAACGTCAAGGACTCCGGCAGCATCCTGCCGGGCCACGGCGGTGTGCTGGACCGCATCGATGCACTGCTGTTTGCGGCACCGGTTGCGTATCTTTGCAGAGGCTATATATTGTAGAACATGAAAAATCTGAGCGTACTCGGCTCGACCGGTTCGATCGGTCGCAACACGCTGCAAATCGTGCAGCGGTTTCCGGAACAATTCAACGTCTCGGCGCTGGCAGCCCATAGCAATATCGATCTGTTGGCCGAACAGATCGAGCGGTTCCAACCGGAGCTGGCCGTGGTCTCCGATCGGCAGCGTGCCGGTGAGCTCAGGGAGCGGCTTCCGAAAAGCGGACGACCGGACATCCGCTGGTCAACGGACGGCTACCTTGCGGCGGCATCGCTGGACGGTATCGACACGGTGGTAACGGCTGTGGTGGGTGCCGCCGGCCTGTTGCCCACCCTGGCGGCCGTCGATGCCGGCAAGGATATTGCGCTGGCGAACAAGGAAACGCTGGTGCTGGCCGGCGAGCTGGTGATGAAAAGGGCTCGGCAGAAAAACGTGTCCATCCTGCCCGTGGACAGCGAGCACAGCGCAATTTTTCAATGCCTGTCCGGCAATCGGCACCAGGACCTTCACCGCATTCTGCTGACCGCCTCCGGGGGGCCGTTTTTAGATAAGCCTTCGGAAACATTTGGAAAAATTTCACCTGAGGACGCCCTGCGGCACCCCAACTGGCAGATGGGCCCCAAGATCACCATCGATTCGGCCACCCTGATGAACAAGGGCCTGGAGGTGATCGAGGCCCGATGGTTGTTCGGCGTGTCGCTGGAGCAAATCGAAGTGGTGATTCATCCCCAGAGCATCGTCCACTCGATGGTCGCGTTTTGCGACGGCAGCATTATCGCCCAGATGGGGATACCCGACATGAAGGCTGCCATTGCCTATGCGTTGTCATGGCCGCGGCGGTTGCCGCTGGGCCAGCCACTGCCCGATTTCAACGAGGTCGGTGCACTGACGTTCCGGCGGCCGGACCTGGAGAAATTTCCCTGTCTGGCCCTTGCGATTCAAGCCGCCTCCCGTGGCGGCACCCTGCCGGCGGTGCTAAATGCCGCCAACGAGGTCGCCGTCGGTGCGTTTTTAGACCACCGCCTCCGGTTTGTGGATATCGCTGCGGTTGTCCGCGCGGTGATGCAGCGGCACGAAACGGTCGAATCGCCCGGTCTGGAGCAGCTGCTGGAAGCGGACCGGTGGGCACGCCAGCAGGCCGCAGCTGAATCTTGTCTTTGAACGCTGTCCGACTTGTGCGGCCGGGGAGCAATCGTTATAATTTGCCAGGCAGCATCTTCGGGCCGGCAGGCAACCGGGAACTAAAACAACACCAAAACGCATAATCATTATGACGTACATAATTTCCATTATCGTATTACTCGGTGTTCTGATCTTTTTTCACGAACTGGGTCATTTTATCGTGGCACGGTTTTTCGGGGTGGGGGTGGAAAAATTCTCACTCGGTTTCGGGCCCCGGATTATCGGTAAAAAGGTGGGGATCACCGATTACCGGGTATCGGCCATTCCGCTGGGCGGGTATGTCAAAATGGTCGGTGAGGAGCCGGACGCCGAAATCGAACCGGACCAGATCCATCTCTCCTTTACGCACAAGCCCGTGTTTCAGCGGCTGCTGATCGTTGCGGCCGGCCCGTTTTTCAACGTCCTGCTGGCGGTCTTGATCCTTTTCATCGTCTTGTTGCATTCCGGGGCCTACTTCATGGAACCGGTAGTCGGGGAAGTGCAGGCGGATTCGCCGGCCGAAATCGCCGGTCTTCGCCCGGGCGACCGCATCCTTGCCATCAACGGCTCCGGTGTGGAAAGCTGGGAGGAGATGGCGCAGATGATCGGCGGCAGCCAAGGGGCGGAAATCGACCTGGAAATCTCCAGGGAGGGTCAGCCGCTTTCGATCCACCTCTCACCTCGGCTGCAGTCCGATCAGAACCTTTTCGGAGAAGACACCCAGCGTTACATGATCGGGATCATCTCTTCGCGGCAGATCTCGGCGAAAGATCTGTCGATCCTGCAGGCGTCGGTCCTGAGCGTGCAGAAAACCTACCAGATCGCCGAGCTTACCTTTGTCAGTGTGGTCAAGATGGTCCAGGGCAAACTTTCCGTAAAGACCCTGGGGGGGCCGATCATGATCGCCCAACTGGCCGGCCAACAGGCCAAGGAGGGCCTGATCGAGTTTTTGTCCCTTATGGCCGTGATCAGCGTGAACCTGGCCATTTTGAACATCCTGCCGATTCCGGTGCTGGACGGCGGGCATATCCTGTTTTTCACCATCGAGTTGCTCATTCGCCGACCGGTCAGCATCCGGGTTCGGGAAGTCGCCCAGCAGGCGGGCCTTTTCGTCCTGCTGATGCTGATGATACTGGTGTTTTACAACGACATCACCCGATTCTTCACCACGCAGTGATTGCAGAAATGGCTCTTTTCCCGATGAGCTTCGCTCTGCGCGGGTTTGATGCCCGGGGGGCGCACCCGCCGGTGCGTGTCGACCCAAACCCTCTTGCAGCCTTGCTCATCGAAACAATCCCTCATTTCCGAATGGTGCTATTTCAGCTGTCATTTTAATAGAAGCATGATGCCACAACGCCAAGCTCATGAGACCCAGGCAGTTGCCGCTGCTCGTTGATATGAGCGTCTAAAGTATGTTTGGGGTTTACTTCTGCGTTTTTCTGTGGCTTATTACGTTTTTTAATCCGTAACCCGAATCCTGTAACCCGCCTCAGGAATTATGCCCCGTCGACTCGAAATTGCATTGAAACCCGAACTGGTGGATGCCGAAGGACAGGGGATCTGTTCCAAGGCCCGCAACTATTTCGGGATCGAACTCCAGCAGGTGCGCACCGTCAGCATCCTCACCTTCGATGCCGATTTTACCGAAAAACAGCTCGCCCGCCTTCAGACAGAAATCTTCACCAACCCGGTAACGCAGCTGTCCTCTTACGATCCGCTGCCCATCGATGCCGACTGGGTCATATGGGTCGGCTTTCGCCCCGGTGTGCGCGACAATCCGGGCAGCACGGCGGTGGAGGCCATCGAGGACCTGCTGGGAGTCCGGCTGGGCAAAGAAGAGGCCGTTTACACCTCCAAGCGGTATTGCCTCACCGGCCGCAACCTGACCGCCGAGGGCGCCGACCGCATTGCCGGCGAGCTGCTGGCCAACCGGATCATCCAGCAATGGAAAATCTATTCCCGGGACGACTGGGACCCGGGCCAGGGGGTCGGCTATGTGATACCGAAGGTGATCCTCGATCACACGCCTGCCGTTCAAACCATTGCAGTGGACAGCGACAGCGGTCTGGCGGCTGTCAGCAATCAGCGCAACCTGGCGCTGAACCCCAACGATATCCCGGTCATCCGCGGCTACTTCAACGATCCCCGGGTCCGCGCCCAACGGGTCGAATGGGGGCTGTCGGATCCCACGGACGTCGAGCTGGAATATATCTCCCAGGCCAGGAGCGACCACTGCAACCACAACACGTTCCGGGGTCTGTTTCGCTACACGGATTTAGACACCGTCGACACCGAGACGGTCAACAGCCTGTTTCGCACCTATATCGAGACGCCGACGCTGGCCCTGAAAGAAGAAAAAGACTGGGTGGTGTCCGTTTTGTGGGATAACGCCGGCGCCGGCCGGTTCGATGATCGGCACCACTACGTGATCACCGGCGAAACCCACAACTCCCCCTCCAACATGGAGGCATACGGCGGCGCCATCACCGGCATCGTGGGAGTCTACCGCGATCCGCTGGGCACCGGGAAAGGCTCCCGGCTGGTCATGGGCGGCTTCGGCTACTGCGTGGGACCGCGAGATTACGACGGGCACCTGCGGCCCCACCTGCATCCCCGCAGGCTGCTGGACGGGGTGATCGAGGGTGTTCGCGACGGCGGCAACAAGTCCGGCATTCCCACCACCGTCGGCCAGGTCCTGTTCGATGAGGGGTACCTGGGCAAGTGCCTGGTCTTTGTCACGGCCGTCGGCATGATGCCTGCCGAAGTCCAGGGAGAGCCGGCCGAACAGAAGCGCACCTCTCCGGGTGAGCTGGTCATCATGTGCGGCGGCCGTGTAGGCAAAGACGGCATTCACGGGGTGACGGCCTCATCGGAGACCTACTCGGAGCACACCCCCGCCGGGCATGTGCAGATCGGCGACCCGTACACTCAGAAGAAAATGCACGATTTTCTGCTGGAGGCCCGCGACCGGGGATTGATCCGGTTTATCACCGACAACGGCGGCGGCGGGCTGTCTTCGAGCATCGGCGAATCGGCCCGCTTTTCCAACGGCTGCCGCATCGAGCTGGAGAAGGTTCCGCTGAAATACCAGGGGCTCGACCCGTGGGAGATCTGGGTGTCCGAGTCCCAGGAGCGGATGACGGTGGCCATCCGGCCCGAGGACCTGGAGCAGTTCATGGCGCTTTCCGCGCGGCATGCGGTGGAAAGCACGGTCATCGGCGAGTACACCGACAGCGGCAAGCTGCACATCACCTTTGACGGCAAGACCTGCGCTTTCGTCGATCTGAGCCTGCTCACCGCCGGATTCCCCCAGTGGGAGTTCGACGCCCACTGGCGCTCCCCCGAACATCGGGGCCTGCTGGAGCCGGTTTTCAGTGAGCCGGCCGACTGCAACCGCCTGCTCACCGACATGCTGGCGCGACCCAACATCTGCTCGCGGGAGTGGATTTACCGCCAATACGATCACGAGGTCCAGGGCACAAGCGTGATCAAGCCGCTGGTAGGAGCGGGTCGTGATGTGAACAGCGATGCCTCCGTTATCCGGCCGGTTTTCGGCTCTCAGCGGGGTCTGGCGATCGCCCAGGCACTGCTGCCGGCCTATTCAGCCATCGACGCATACCACATGACGGCCTGCAGCATCGACGAGGCATTGCGTCGGCTGCTGGCCGTCGGCGGTTCGCTGGATCACGTCGGCGGGGTCGATAATTTCTGCTGGCCCAGTATCCAGTATGACCCGGAAGGCAACCCGGACGGTCGCTTCAAGGCTGCGCAGCTGGTGCGATCCTGTCGGGCCCTCAAGGAGATGTGCATGGCCTACCGGATTCCGCTGCTCTCCGGTAAAGACAGCATGTACGTGGACGGAAACCTGCCCGGACGCTACGGAGAGGTTCACCGGGTCTCGGCCCTGGAAACCCTGCAGTTTACCACCATCGGCGTGATCGATGACATCGCCCGGTGCGTCAGCATGGACTGCAAACAGCCCGAAGACCTGGTGTTCGTAGTGGGGATCACCCGTGACGAGCTCGGGGCCTCGGAGTACTACGAGCACCTGGGGCACGTCGGCCGGAACGTGCCTGCGGTTCGCCCCCGGGAGTTTCTGAAACTCTACGCTGCCCTGGAAAAAGCCGTTGCCCGGCAGCTGGTCGCATCGGCGCACGGCATCTACCGCGGCGGGCTGGCCGTTCACCTGGCCCTGGTGGCCATGGGCGGGCAGCTGGGGCTGAACATCGACCTGGAACAGGTGCCTGCAGAAAAGGTTTCCCGCAGCGACCGGTTGCTGTTTTCCGAATCCGCCGGCCGGTTCGTGGTAACCGTGGCGCCCGACAACCGGCAGCGCTTTGAAAAGCTCTTCTCCGGATTGCCCTGCAGCTGCGTCGGCCGGGTGACCGAGCAGCCGGTGCTGGCCATCAACGGGCTGGACGGTCGCAACCGGGTATCCCTGCCGGTGCAGGAGCTGACAAAAGCCTGGAAAAAGCCCTTCGGGCAGCTGATATAGTTTATATTCCCGGGAAACAGGGACGGGGAGTCGTTCTACTTGATCAATCGGACTAGATCGGAGACATCGCAGCCATGAACTCGGTGAAGGCCCTTGTGCTGACCGGATACGGGCTCAATTGCGATCACGAAACCGCCCATGCCCTTAAACTGGCCGGGGCCGAAGCCGACCGGGTGCACATCAACTCGCTGATCGACGGCAGCGTGCGCCTGGAGGACTACCGGATCATGGTATTCGGGGGCGGATTCAGCTGGGGCGATGACCACGGCGCCGGGGTGATTCAGGCCGTGCGCATGAAAACCAACCTCGGTGACCGGATCATCGCATTTGTGGAGGGCGGCAACCTGGTGCTGGGGATCTGCAACGGGTTCCAGGCCCTGGTCAACCTGGGGCTGCTGCCGGGATTCGACGGCGATTATCGCAGCCGTTCCGTGGCTCTGACCTACAACGACTGCGGCAACTTTCGCGATCAGTGGGTGAGCCTCACCGTGGATGCGGATTCCCCCTGCGTGTTCACCCGCGGCCTGGATCGCCTCGATCTGCCGGTTCGCCACGGGGAGGGCAAGTTTTTCGCAGCAGCGGATACGATAAAGCGGCTGGCCGATTCCGGCCAGGCCACC
>LJNK01000012.1 GCA_001303025.1 Deltaproteobacteria bacterium SG8_13 | reverse complement strand
CCATCAGCGGCCCCACCGTCGGCAGCTCCCCCGTCGGCGGCTCCGCCATCCGCAGCCCCGCCATCAGCAGCTCCACCGTCGGCAGACAATATGATGTTGTCATCCCAGTTGGAACGGTTTCCCACCGCAGCGACCATGACGATTCCGAGTTCGCCGGCCTTTTTTACCGCCCTTCGAACCGAGGGGCTGTCCTGGCGGAAACCGATGCTCATATTGACGATGTCGATCTGTTTGTTGATCGACCAGTGCAAGGCCATGATGATGCTTGAAAGATCCCCCATGGCTTGATGATCAAGGATTTTAACGGCGTACAGATCCACCGGCGTGCCACATTGGCCCCAGTTTCCCCACCGGTCCAGGGCGGCACTGATGATTCCGGCCACGTAGGTGCCGTGTCCGTTATCGTCAACCGGCCTTCTGTAGTTGAGGTAACGCAGTCGCTGACGACGATCTGGCTCGTTTACGAGGTCAATTCCGCCCTTGGTCGACCAGTAGAGACTGTCATGGTAATACTGCACGCCGGTGTCGAATACGGCGATCCGGACCTTGCGGTAGCGCATTCGGTTGAGGGCCGCTTTGATCTCTTTTGGAAGCCAGTCGGTGCGATAGGTGGCGGTCAGCTTTTCTGGATCGAAGGGCTGGTCATACAATCTTAGAATGCCCCAGGGGTAGTGACCCCATGGCGGCCGTTGCACCGGCTGGATAAAGCTGTCGGACTGACCCTTAACCCGCGGCGGCGATATGGTTTTATGATCGTCTTCCACTGCTTCGACCCGGGGATCATCGGCCAGCACGCGAGAGGACACGCCATGCGGCACTTTCAGCACCAACGTGTTGAACATGGGCAGTTCTTCGACCACGGTGATTCCGGCTGCTTGCCAGTGTTCTGCAAATGCGAGGATGTCATCCCATGTCACATCTTCATAAAAGGAGACAATCTTGTATGAAACATTTACATCTTCGCACAGTACCGGTGATGCCAGCAGGAGTATGGCGAGTAGCGGTATCACCAGGGCTGCTGTTAGTTTGATTTTTGTGAGTTTCATCTGCCACCTCCTTTTAGTGGATGTGGTTTCAACGTCGTTTGCAGCGTTTGTTCCAACGAATATCTGCGGTTGACCGGCCGTTGGGCAGCTGTTATCAGTTCAGGTACGACCGGAGCAGCTGCAGGTCGTTCGGGTCGGCATCGATAAAACTGGCGGCCACTTGCACCCCGTACCCCGAATCGGTCATCCGGCTCGCCTCGCAGTTGAAACAAACCGATCGCTTTTCTTCCGACAGGTTCATGCACAGCTCGAAGCGGGGAACCTGGCCCGGAGAAAAGGAAATGTCGGAATTCTTCGGATAACCGATCAAAACACCCCCCAGTGATATGTTGAGCACAACGATCTCCAATTTCTTTGGCTCCGATTTTTCGTCAACGAAAATGGTTGCCGGTTTATAGATTTCCTTGCGGGTAAACCACCGCTGGTCCTTTACACCGTCCAGCTGGCTCAACAGTCCTTTTTGGGCCAGATAATCCTTGATGATTTTATCCAGTAGGGATGCGACGGTTCGGCTTTCATCTTTTGCAGCGTTTTTCAGTGCATCCCTAAGCTCTCTGCTCATACGCAGACTGTAAATCACTTCCTTTCGCATGCATCACCTTTTCGCCTGGCTGGTGGCCAGATAATCGATCCAGATCTTCCGAAACGGGATATAGGCAGCGCCCAGATAGCTGACCTCGATCCCCTTCACCCACGGTTGAAAAAGATAATTGAAACTGTTCACGTGCTGAGGGATCAGCGGGGCGTCCTGCATCACCCGGTCTTGGACGTCCCGGTAGGTTTGAATGCGCTTGATGTAATCGACTTCCTGCCGGGCATTTTCCAGCAACCGGTCGATGGTGTTATTCTCATATCCCATCCGGTTGGTGCGGCTGGCCGAATGGCACAATACAAAGAGAAAGTTGTCAGGATCCGGATAGTCCGCATACCAGGCGGCATAGTAGAGCGGCACCTTCTTGTCGTTGATCATCTGGATGAAGTGCTTCCAGTTCTCGGCCACGCGGGGGTTTAGCGTAATGCCGATGGCAGCCAGGTACTTGCGATAGGCAGCCAACTCCTCCTTTACGCTTTCGGATTTAGACACGGTCCAAATATCCAGCGGGGGAATGCCTTCACCGCCGGGATAACCGGCCTGTGCCAGCAGTTCACGCGCCTGAACCGGGTTGTAGCCGTAGCCTTTGAGGCGCGGGTCGAAGCCGGCGATGCCCGGAGGCAGAATGCCCCTGGCCGGTATACTGCCGCGTTTGGTGATACTTTTTACTACCGCGTCCGTATCCACAGCCATTGTCAGGGCCCGGCGAACCTTGGGATCGTCCAGCGGCTTCTGACGGCAGTTAATGCCAACGTAAACCAGGCTTAGCGTCGGTTTGCTCACCAGCTGATACCGGGCTAGGTAGGCCGGGCTGGATTGGATTTCATCGTACTTGTTGCTTGGAATAATCGAATGATCCAGGTATCCGCGTTCGAAATTGGAAAAGACCTTTTCCCATTCGATGTTGGGGTAGATCTGAAAATAGAGAGTGTCCAGGTAGGGACGCTGCTGGTAATATTGCTGATTGGCGGTGAGTATGATTTCCTGCTGGGCCCGCCAGCGGTCGAAGCGAAACGGGCCGGTGCCTACCGGGTTTTTGGAAAACTCCGGACCGATGACTTCTTTCGGCACTACACGGGCGTTGACCATCGCCAGGATGGAAAGAAAAGGCGAAAATGGCTTGTCCAAAGTGATTTTCAGCTTGTAGCGACCCAACACTTCCAGCCCGGAAACATTGTCAGCACGCCCTTCGTGAAACGCTTTGGCGCCGTGAATGTTCAAAAACAGCGAAGCCACCGGTGAGTGCGTTTCCGGGTGGAGAATGCGGCTGATGGAGAAAGCAAAGTCATCTGCGGTGACCTCGCGGCCGTTGTGAAACTCGACCCCACGGCGCAGGTCGAAAGAATAAGTGCGGTGGTCTCGTGAGATCTTCCACATCCTGGCGATAGCCGGCACGATGTTCAGATCCTTGTCGAATTCGACCAGCCCGTCGTAAAGGTTGTTGGCGACGGTGACGGCATATATGCCGGTGATAAATGCCGGGTCGAGCGCTTCGGGCTCGCTGGAGAGAGCAACGCTGTATTTGCCTCCATAGCGGATTTCGTTCTGGCCGGCAGCGACCGGAGCAGGCCCGGATGTGACGGACTGCAGCAGGAAGATAAACAGGCTCACGAGAATCATGCTGGCTTTACTGTGACTGTTCATGAGGACCTCCATTTTCCAATGTTGGACTTTATTGAACAGAACCGATTGGCAGAAAAATGACACCGCTGCGGGTCGGCAGGTGCCGAGTTTCCCGGCGAAAAAGGTCGACCAGCACATCTGCGACTTGGCGATCGAACTGTTTGCCGCGGTTGGATTCCAACTCTTCGACGATGCGCTCCGACTCCAGGGCTACCCGGTAGCTGCGTTTGGAATTCATGGCGTCGAATGCATCGGCCGCGATAATAATTTTTTCCGAAAGCGACAGCTGGCGGCCGTCCACGCCGTCGGGATACCCCTGGCCGTCCTCTCGCTCATGGTGATGGCGCACGATCTTGCGTTCTTTGTCCAGGCTCTGGATCGGACGAAGGATTTCCTCTCCGATCACCGGGTGTTTTTTCAGAATAAGTACTTCTTCGTTGTTCAAATGGGAATCCTTGTTGAGAATGCCCTCGAGAACTCCTATTTTCCCGATGTCGTGCAGCAGGGCCGCGTTGTAAAGGGTTTTGATCGACTGCTTGTCCATGTCCATGCGCATGGCGATCTTCTTACAGACGCCGGCGACCCGCTCTGCATGCCCCTGGGTGTATTCATCTTTAAACTCCAGGGTTTTGGCCAGTGACCGGATGGAGCTGAAATACGCCTGCTCCAGCTGCTGGAGGAGATGGCTGTTCTCAATAGAAGTCGTTGTCTGACTGGCGAGCACGATCAAAGTTTGTATCTCCGATATGCCCAGCGGGCCCTTCTGGTCGCGGAGTAAATTGATGTACCCGGTGATATTGTTCGCGGTTCCCAGTGGCAGCGAGTATATCTCCAGGTGCGGATAGGCACTGATGCAGATGCGAAAAAACGGCGTGTTTTCCAGATATTCGAGCTGATAGGAGCAAGCGCCCAGACTGGTGTCGACCGAGTGCAGGTGTCCCAGGAACAGCTGCTCGGTCAGCAGCTTCTGATAAATCTGCCGGGTGACCGGATCGCTGGATTTCTTCACGATGCTGGCCACCACCTGCACCGAGCCTTCCGGTTCGACCATCACCAGGGCAGCCCCGTGTGCTTCGACTGCCATCATGGCCGTGTCCAGGATAAGATCGTACAGGCGGTACTGGTTTTTGAACGAATTCATGGCCTGGCTCGCCTTGAACAGGCTCTGCAGCCGTTGGTTGGTGTTGGTCAGTTCGAGGTTGGAATTTTTCAGCAGCTGGATATTGTTTTTCAACGACTCTTTCATGGTGCCGAAGCGATCCGCCAGCAAGCCTATCTCATCGTGGGTATGTATGCTCATCACCTGTTCGTAGTCACCTTTAGCGATCGCTTCGACTTCTTCCACCAGGCTGGCCACAGGACGGGTGATGCGCCGGGCAAACAGGATCGAGGCCGTGCAGCCGAGACCCAGCGCGACCATCCCAAGAATAAAGAGCAGCCTGCGGGTATCGCCGATAACCAGGTGAATCTTTTCAAGTGACAGGCCTACCCGCACGACAGCCCATTTGGTATCGCCGATGATAATCGGCGAGGCAATTTCACAGATTTTCGCCGAGCGGTCCATTCCGTCGAAGTAACGGATCTGATGATCTTTTCGGCTGAATTCCTTTTCATCGATGCGGCTGACAACGGCGTTCTTTTTCATCGCCAGGTCGCCGCTGTAGGCGGCGATCTCGCCGTCGAAGAACTGCACCATGGCATATGCCAGATCGTTGTCTTTTACCGCCTGGGAGACGTTTTGTTCGATTCCGACATAGTTGTATGTGGTGACAAAGCTGGTGTTGACCGCGGAAAGATTCTTGCTGATGGCCATTCCGAGCTGCAGGAATTCCTCTTCAATGGTTGCCCGCATCTTGCGTTCAACCACCAGAATCGTGCAGATCATGGTCATGCACTGCAGGACAATGATGCCGAGTAGAAATTTGGTGCGCAGGCGGCAACAGATTCCGTTTTTCAGCTTTTTCGCTGTGATTTTCATATTATTCTCCTGTGCACGTGCCATCGGCCCGCAGATCCCGGTCGGTAAACATTTTGTAAAACAATGAAATGCAAAAGATGTTATAATCGGTTTATTGAAAGACAAGTGCTTGTAGAGCAAAAATAATGCCAGAAGAAAAAAAAGGGAAAAAATGTAAGTAAACAGATAGTTATTTAGATATGGCCGGGGAAGTAAAAAACTCGTTCGGTAATTAATTGCTCAATACTGGGTAAAAAAAAACATCTTTTGTATGGCAATAATATCATAACCAATTGAAAAACTTACATTAATAATTCTTTTACTACTCATTGTAATACAAGTGGCATGGAGTTGAAGAAAGAACCACAAGGGAGAATTGCTTGCGGGGAAGGGGATAACGGCGGGAATCCCGGGCAGAAGCGAACGCAATCCGGGCATCACGTATGCAGACATATGTCAGCTGAACGTATTACTTTCTCAGTGGGTGTTTTTTGCAGCCCGATAGCGAATCAATCCCTCCTGGGCAATGGAGGCCACCAGTTTGCCGTCCCGGGAGTAGACGCGTCCGTTGCTCAACCCTCTTGCCCGGTTGGCGTTGGGACTGGTCATAATGTACAGCAGCCAGTCATCCATGCGAAAATCACGATGAAACCACATGGCGTGGTCGAGGCTGGCCACCTGCATATCCGGATCCCAGAAACTGTGACCGTGTGGATAAAGGGAAGTAATCACCAACCCGAAATCCGACGCGTAGGCCAGCAGGTACTGGTGTGCGGCCGGATCGTCGGGCATCCGGTCGATCGCTTTGATCCAGGAATAGCGCACCGGCGCCCTTTTCTCCGGTGAAAAAGGATTGATCGGATCTATGGGTCGGATCTCGATCGGCTTGCCACACAGCAGCTTGTCTCTTATCAGCGGTGGTATCTTGTCGGACACGCTTCGTGCAAGCTCCAGTTCGGAAGGAATGCCTTCGGGACCCGGAATGTGCGGCGGCGGACTCTCCTGGTGTTCGAATCCCGGTTCGTCCACCTGAAAGGAGGCCGACATGTTGAATATGGCCTGCCCTTTCTGCAGTGCCACCACCCGCCGGGTCGTAAAGCTCTTGCCGTCGCGAATGCGGTCCACCTGGTAGACGATCGGCTGTTGGGCATCTCCCGGGCGCAGAAAATAGGCGTGCAGACTGTGGGCGCGCCGCTGTGCGGATACGGTTCGGTAGGCCGCCGAAAGGGCCTGACCCAGTACCTGCCCGCCGAATACGCTGCCGAATCCCAGGTCCTGGCTCTGGCCGCGAAAGATGTTTTCTTCGATCTTTTCGAGCTCCAGCAGATGCAGGAGCTGTTTCAGGACATTTTCCTGCGCGCATTCGTCTGCAGACGTTTTATTTTCGTTCACGCGTCCACCTTTCCT
The DNA here is from genome assembly GCA_001303025.1 of Deltaproteobacteria bacterium SG8_13. Lineage (GTDB taxonomy): Bacteria > Desulfobacterota > Desulfobacteria > Desulfobacterales > SG8-13 > SG8-13. The sequence continues at coordinate 60,711 of LJNK01000012.1, read as the reverse complement.
TTCACGCGAGCCATTTCCGGTCTCCATCGCCCGCTGCCCTCCTGCCGGCATGGCTGGCAGCGTTTCACACAGAAGCGGGGGGTCGATGACAACGGCCGGCTGCCAACCAGCGAAAGATACCACATTTCCAAAAAAATAACAGAATACGGAACGGGGGGCAATTGGGTCAAATTTACCTGCAAATTTGGGTTATTTGCCCCAACAGATCGTGGCGCCTGGTTGCCGGTCCTGTGCGGTATAACCGTAATTATCTGAAAATATATGAAATATAACAGAATCCAGCTTTCGGCACAAATGTTGCTGATTTAACGGTTCCCAACTAACGGATCGAACGACGGTCATCACACCGCCAGAGCGTTACAAAACACCTTCAGGAGGAAACTCATGAAACACATCACTCGCAGGGATTTCATCAGGACAGCTTCGGCGGCTTTCGGAACCGCGTGCCTGACAGGGTTCGCCGGTATGGCTACCGGCGTGCGGTCCGCCATGGCGCTGTCCCCGGAAGAGGTTCGAATCGGCGTCGTGGCGCCGTCGCACTGCGCTTTGCCGATGGTGCATGCATTTCATACCGGCTTGCTGGAAAAGGCGGGCATTCGCGCGCAGATCCGATACATGGACATGCACTATGTAGCCAAGGGGCTGCTGGATGGAGAAATCGACGTCGGTCAACTGATTTCTCCGGTCTTTTTTGCCGTCAATTCCGGAGTCGGGCCTTTTACCGGCAATGCAAAGGCGCTGGTCACCGCTCAGATCGCGGGTACAAACGGCGGTGTACTGGTGGTCGGCAACCAGACCGGCATTGACGAACCGAAGCACCTGGCCGGAAAGACCATCGGCGTTCACAGTCCGTTTATGGTTCACAGCCTGTTGGTCAACCGGATGTTTCAGCAGCACGGCATCGATCCGTCCAGCGATATCACGATCAAACTCGTGCATATGAAATATCTCATCCCGGCCCTGATGCGAAAAGAAATCGATGCCTTCATCAACCCGGAACCGCTCGGCACTTTTGCCATCAAAAAGCAGGCGGGTCGCGAACTGATGATAACCAAAGACCTGTGGCCGAGCCATCCCTGCTGCATCGTGGCCATGCGAAAGGACTATTTCGAGGAAAATCCGGACAGGGCGCACGCATTGTACGGCGCGACGGTGAAAAGCAGTATCATGTTAAACGATCCGGCCGGCAGGGAGGAAGCGCTGGCCCGGGTGCACAGGGACGCCCGGCCGTACAGCCAGGTTCCGCTGGCGGCGATCAAGAAAGCGTTTCGCCCGGGACGCACCGATTTTGATCCCTTTGTCTACCAGAGCTCCGGCAAGGCGGTTTTGTCGATGATGCAAGGCTATGGCCTGATCCATCGGACAGCCGACATCGACACACTGGTCTCCGATACCTTCATGTCCGGCATGTCCAGACAGTTGATGGTTTCAGCCGGAGCCGAAGCGCCGGAAGGCGATGAGCGCATGGAAGAAATTGTCGGCAGGGCGGTGAGCTGACCAACCGCCTGCAACCCTCTGCGGCGGCACCGGACCCGGTAGCGGTGCATATGGCCGTCGCGCTCTTTTTCCGGGCGATCTGCTTTTCCGGTCGGCTGATAACCGCTATTGCCCCTGCTGGTACTCCGGTCGCAGTTTCCAGTACAGCTGCATATACCGCTTAAAAGACGCCGCGTAAAAACGATGCTCCTCATCCCGGGGGCGGATGGTCTTCCGCAGCGGGTTTTTGTCGAGCAGGCACTGGAATGAATCGATCATGCCCAGCGACCGGAAAGCCAGGGCGGCCGTTCCGAGAACCGAACCCTCCGGCTCTCGGGCCACCAGCAGCTCCCTTCCCATCACGTCCGCCAGGATTTGCAGCCACACCGAAGATCGGGCAAAGCCGCCCGTGGCGCGCACCTCCCTGGAATTTCCCACCAGTTCCTCCAGTGGTTGGGCTACGCTGTGAATGCGATAACAGACACCTTCCAGCAGGGCGCGGATCACGTGAGGCTGACCATGGTGAAGCGAAAGCCCGATGAGGCTGCCCCGCACATTGCTGCCCCAGTGCGGACTGCGCTCACCTGCCAGAAAAGGAAGAAAAAACAGGCCGTTGGAACCAGGCGCCACACCATCGGCATAGCGGCACAAGACCGTGTAAACGGACTCTCCGGAATGTGAGGCCTCGATGCGTGCGCGCTCCCCGAAATGATCCCTGAACCAGCGCAGCGCAATTCCGCCGTTGTTGATGGCTCCGCCGGCAAACCACACCCCGTTTGCGGAGTAGTAACAAAAGGTTCGCTGCTGCGGATCCAGGGCGGGACGGTTGACCAGTCTGCGAACGGCGCCGCTGGTGCCGACCATAACCGTCATCTGCTCGGGATCGATGGTGCCGGATCCCAGGCTGGACATGGCTGCATCGGATGAACCGACCACCACCGGGATTGAAACCGGCAAACCCGTTTGCGAGCTGATCGAGCGATCCAGACCGTTGACGATTTGCGCCGGTTCGATCACCGCAGGAAGTTGGTCCGTCGACACACCGGTGAGTTCAAGCACCCGCGCATCCCAGTCGAGCGTGTGGACGTTCAACAAGCCGGAGCCGGATGCCGTTGCCTGGTCTTCGAGGAGCTCCCCAGTGAGCCGATATAGAACATACGCCTTTACCGATGCAAACGTTTTGATGTCCGCAAAAAGATCCGGATGCTGCTCCTGCCACCAGGCGATCTTGGCGGAAGGATACATCGGGTGCAGGGGACATCCTGTCCGTTCATAGATTTCAGAGCCAACGCCCGCTTGTTTCAGTTTCTCTGCGGCTCGGTAAGCCCTGGCATCTTCCCAGGTCAGCACCGGCGTTGCCGGTTTTTTATCTGCCGTCAATCCGAGGCACGTGTGAAGCGGGCCATCGAGGGTGAGGGCGGTGATTTCAGCGGGCCGCAGGCCGCTTTCGGAAATGGCGCCGGAGACTGCCTGCAGCACGGCGGAAAAAACGCCCTCCGGGTCCTGTTCGGCCCAGCCCGGTCGGGGGTATCGGGTTGCGTACTCCACCGCTGCGGCGCCGAGGCGCTCGAGCTGTGGGTTGTACAGCGCGCTGCGGCAGCTACCGGTGCCGATATCGACAGCCAATACGATGCTCAATGGTTACCTTTCCATCCGCGCCGGAGAAATGCCACCGGTCGTTTTGATGGTGCTTGTCTGGTCTTGCGCACCGCGCCGACCTCCGGGTTTACGGTCGATTCGGGCAGATCGCCTGCCAGCGCGCTTACCAGGTTTCGAGCTGCCAGCTCACCCATTGCTGCGGTAGCCTCCTGGGTGTGGGCTCCGATGTGGGAGGTCAGCACCGTGTTTTCCAGGCCGCAAAGGGCCGTGTTCACCGGCGGCTGCGTTTCCCAAACATCCAGGCCGGCTCCTGCCAGCCGGTTTTGCGAAAGGGCAGCAACCAGTGCGTTTTCATCGACGAGCTCGCCACGGGCCGTGTTGATCAGGATCGCGTGCGGTTGCATCAGCGCCAGTTCAGCGGCGGAAATGAGGTGATGGGTGTCCGCGGTCAGGGGGATGTGAAGGCTCACCACGTCGGCCTCGGCCAAAACGCGGTTCAACGGCCGGTAGGTCGCCCCCAGCCGTCGGGCCCACTGATCATCGGGCACGGTGTCGCAGCAGATCAGCCGCATTTCGAATCCTCGAGCCCGCAGGGCCAGTTCGCGGCCCGTTCTTCCGGTTCCGACAATGCCGAGCGTTTTGCGCCACAGCTCGAAACCCTTGTGACTTTCCCACCGGCCCTGTCGTATGCGCCGGTCCGAGGTCGAGATCTGCCGGGCGACATCGAGCATCAGGCCGAAGGCCAATTCGGCAACCGCCGAACTGTTGGAGCCTGCAGCGTTAACAACGACAATTCCCCTGCGTGTCGCACCGGGCAGATCGATGTTGTCGATACCCACACCGTACTTGGACACCACCCGGAGGCGGTCGGCCCCGCGCAGCACCGTCTCCGTGACCGGATCGAGTCCCACGATCAGTCCGTCCATGCCCGGGATCAGCGCCGCCAGTTCCTGCTCGGTGAGAACCCGATGGTGGGGGTTACGAATCAACTCACAGCCGGCTTCTTGAAGAATGTCCGCGGGGGTCGGGTCGTCCCTTGCAAATGTCCGCGGGGTGATGAGGATTCTGGGGGGCATCTGCTGCGCCTGAGGTTTCAACATTGCGCCCGTGTCAAAAGAGTGTGGGCGACCGTTCGAATCGATGGTTTCGGTTATACTGCCCGTTTACCTTTCTTTTTGGTTTTATGCAAGCGTGCGCAGACCACCTTGATCTATTTCCTCGACCGGTACCATCTATTTCACACTGTTTTCAGCAACGACCTGCGGATGGCAACGCCGGTGGCAATGCACCCGCTGGCCTGCCGTACCGTTTGAATTTCCGTGCAAAAGAGCGTATTTATGATCAACCGGGTGCGATGTGAATCCCGGTATGACGGCCTTTCCCGGTTTCAGAAACCGTCCGGCAATACCGATGCAACGGATTGAATATTTTGGATCATCCGGTGTCTAATCAACCAATGAGCGATCCATGGGACGAATCCCAGTTGGTGGACCGTCTCCGAGACGGGGACGAGGCGGCCTTTGTGATGCTGGTGCGTCGATTTCAGGCTAGGCTCTACGGGCTCGCCTATGCGATGACCCTGGATCGCGAGGAGAGTCAAGACATTGTTCAGGAGGTGTTTCTGAAAGCCTACCGCCACATCGGCACGTTTAAGGGTGAGTCGAAAATCTCCACCTGGCTGCATCGGATCACCGTCAACCATTGCCTGAACTGGAAAAGGCGCTGGTTTCACCGCCGGCGCTGGCAGCAACACCCGTTGTCGGAGGAAAGCGACCAGCCGTCTGCTGTAACACTGCCGGATGAGCGCACACCGGAAGCTCGAATCCGGGAGAAGCAGCTCCGACAGCACTATCTCCAAGCGCTGCAGGCGCTGCCGGATAAGGCCCGGGCCGTTTACGTGCTCAAAGAGCTCGAGGGGCGCTCTTATGACGAGATCGCGGCAACCCTCGGCTTGAACCGGGGTACGGTAAGCTCCCGGCTGCACTATGCCCGCAAGCAGCTACAATCGATGCTGCGGGAATTTAAAGATGGAGAAGGATCATGAACGGTGCCAGTGAACAGTGCAATCAAGAGCTGTTGAGTCTCTATATCGACGGGGAGATGAGCCCGGAGGAGTCGCGGCAAGTCGACCGCCATCTGCAGCATTGCCGCGCCTGCCGGCAATACGTTCAGCAGCAGGCGGAATTGGCGCAGCGGTTGCGCCGTGAGGTCTCCGTCGCCCGGCAGGGGGTTGACTTCCAGCGGCTCGAAAAGCGAATTGTTGACCAAGCCGGCGGGCAGCCGAGCCTGCAGGATCGTTTTCGCCAAACGCTGTTTTCATGGAAGTTGATACTGCCCGCTGCGGCTGCTGCGGCCCTGGTTCTGTTTTTTTTCACCAATCTGTTTCAGCTTCAGCCCCCGGCGGCGTCGGGCCCTTCGGCCATCATTAATTCTTTTACAGGAAAGGTGTCATCTGTTATGATCCTGGAAACTCCGCAAAGCCACCACACCGTGATCTGGTACCGTGAAGAGGCAATGGAGGGCAATGGGACCGAAAGCAAAAAACTGTAATCTTTTCTTTATGTTGGGCTTGTTTACTGTCCTGCTGCCCGTCTTGGGTTGGGCTGCCCCTCCGGTCTCCATCGAGGTGAAAACCGTCCTGGCCTCCAGCGGTGAAACCTATCTCGATCCCCGGTTGGCCGAAATGGCCAGAGAGCTCCAGGGATTGTTTCGCTACACCTCTTACCGCCTGCTGGGCCGGGATCGGTTGACGCTTCAGCCCCGTCAAACCGGCAGCGTTGCGCTGCCCGGCAACCGCCGCTTGCAGATTACCTACCGGGGGGTTGATAGCCGTCGTGTCGAGCTGCTGCTGGAAATGTTCAAGGACCGCAACAGTGTGTTTGAGACCAGCATTCGATTGAACAACCGCAGCAGTATCATCGTCGGCGGGCCCCGATACGAAAACGGTTACCTGCTTTTCAATATCTATTCCGCTTTTTAACTGCCGGTCGAAAAACCGCCGCCATCACCTCAAGTGTTTCCCTCCCGGCGCCATCCGCCCCGGGCAGATCGACGGTCTTCGTTCGATTTTAAAAAAAACATCGCGGGATTGAACTTTTTTTCAGTGCCGGTGTCTAACCCATCAAATGCGAGGCCGTGCGTCTCGGATATGCCGGTCAGAAAAATTGAAGCAGGAATTTCGCTGAAAAGGAGGCAATCCATGAATACGAAACCCATCATCTCCGTTGTTATTGGTGCGTTGTTACTGGTCGGGATCGCTGCCGCACCGGCAACTGCCGGCAGTCGGGAGCGGGGTCGCTTCGAGGGCTTCGCCCTGGGTTTTGGCGCGGCCGTTCTCGGCCATGCGCTGATACACCAACACCACCCGGCAGAGCGCTACCAGGCCCCGGTCGATCGCCGTCCTCCCGCCCCGGAGCGGTATCATCACCGCAGGGATGGCCACCGGAAAACTCCGGCCTACCGCAATCAGCCGAAGCATCGCTACCATCACCGGCGCGGGCACTGGGAGTTGAAGCGGATTTGGGTGCCGCCCGCCGTTAAAAAAGACTGGAAACCGGGACACCGCAACCGCAGGGGGCGCTGGATTCCGGGTCGCTGGATCGAAGTGCCGGTTTCGGAAGGGCATTGGAAAAAAGAGAGGGTCTGGGTGGTCGGCAAGTAATTGCCGATTCGATGCTACCAAACAGAAAAGGGCATTTCGACGGTACGTGTCGAAATGCCCTTTCAATTTTGTCTGGTGCGATTAGGCAACGTTGACGTTCACTGCGGAAGCACCTTTCGGACCTTCTTGGATTTCAAACGTCACCTGGTCGCCTTCCGCCAGGGTTTTGAATCCATCTCCGCTGATCCCGGAAAAGTGAACGAAGACATCCGGCCCATCTTCCTGCTCGATGAAACCGTAGCCTTTCTTGTCGCTAAACCATTTAACGGTACCCTTCAGCATAATCGGCATCCTCCTTTCTCAAAGTTTCTCATCGTTCGATACTGGAGGTGCCACACCAAAGCGGTACTTCCTTCAGAACGAAACTGACCCGCACCACCTGTACAGGCCTTGGATGATTTGCCCCTATTTTATACACGATTTTACAAAAATCAAATACTTTTTTACATCCGATAGAAAAGTTTTCAAGGCTTGTGAAAATCGTAAGATGGTGCGATAGTCCAAATTGTATCGATTGATTGCTCGGCAGACCCAAGGCCACGCCCTGCCATTTTCCGGGAGAGAGGAGTCCGCCATGCCGGATAAAAAACCGCCCCGCACTGCTGCCGAGTGGTTCGAACAGGGGCGCGATTGCTTTCACCGCCCTGACGGTGTGGGTGCCGTCAAAGCCATGGAACGCGTCGTGGACCTGGATCCGGCATACTGCCATCCGGACGGTGACAATCCCCATTTTTATCTCGGTAAAATCCACGAAGTCGAGGGACGGCTGGAAACAGCCATCATGCACTACACCCGCGCACTGGCGGTCAATCCGATGGATGAGGAAAGCCTGATCGGCAGAGGCAGCTGTTACACCGTCACCCAACAGCACGATCTGGCCATCGCTGACTTCAGCCGGCTGGTGCACTTCCCGAAACGTCAGCGCAAAGTCCCGCTCAAGCACCTTTACTATGTCATTGCCGAAAACTACCGCCGGTTGCAGCAGTGGGGGGATGCGGTTTACTGGGCTCGCATGGCCCATGCAGCCGAACCGGGAAATGAACGCCATCAGCAGTTGCTGAAGGAAATCACTGCCAACTTGAAAAAAAACGTTGATTGAACACCGCAGTGCTGTCATTTTCAAATCAAAACGCAGCGTCGCTTGGAGGCACCATGAAAAAGAAAATGCGGGTGATGAGCGAAAAACCGCTGAACGCGGAAACCCCGGTGGAGCGCCTGAGATCCTGGATTACCGGCAACGAGGTGTTTTTCGATCGCAACCAGGGGCAGATACCCGAGGAGCCGGTCGATTTGCGGGACTGGAAACTGGTGGTGGAAGGAGAAGTCGATACTGCTCTGACAATCGATTTCGATGAGATCTGCCGCATGCCGAAAGCCATCGTTTCCAACACGTTGGAGTGCTCCGGCAACGGTCGCTCCCTGCTGCAGGAAAAAAGCAGGGGGAATCCGTGGACCATCGGCGGGGTGGGCAACGCCGTGTGGGCAGGCGTGTGGCTCAGGGATGTTTTGAACCGGGCCGGATTGACCGAGCGTGCCCGACACGTAGCCTTCGAAGGTTTTGAAAAATCGCTGGGTTCGGCGCAGATTCGGTTTATCCGCAGCATACCGCTGCAAAAAGCGATGGAATCGACCCTCCTCGCGTACGAAATGAACGGTGAGTTCCTGCCCGTCAAGCACGGATTTCCGCTGCGGGCTTTGGCGCTTGGATGGACGGGAGCAAACTGCGTCAAGTGGCTGAGCCGCATCACGGTGCTGGAAAAACCGTATGAAGGTTTTTTCATGGACAAGGTCTACCGGGTATTTCAGAAAGGGCAGGACTCAAAAACCGGGGAAATCGTCGCGGAGATCGGGTTGAAATCGATTATCACCCAACCGCGCAACGACGAGGCCCTTCCACCCGGCAGCATCGCGGTGCTGGGGGCTGCCTACGCCGGAGAGGGTTCCGTGGCAGCCGTCGAGGTGTCGGTGGACGGAGGAAACAGCTGGAAGGAGGCGAGTTTTCTGGGACCCCATGAACCGTTTGCATGGCGGCAGTGGCAGTACATCTGGGAGGTGGAGGAAAGGGGCGATTACTCCGTTATGGCCCGCGCCACCGACGCAGATGGAAACCGGCAACCCATGCAAGCGCAGTGGAACGTGCTTGGATACGGCAACAACGGAGTGCGCGAGCACGCCATAACGGTTACCATCGAGTGAAGATGACAGTGCAAAAATTCAGACTCCGTTCTTCCTGTTTCGACACATCTGCCGGGTGATCACCTGAACCTGTTGGCGCGCTCCGAAAACCCACACCGCAGGGGAGGATACGCCATGAAACAGAGCAGGGAAAGGCGGCTGGTGCAGTATCTTCTGGACCACGCCGGTGTGCAGATCGACGGTGAAAGACCGTTTGACATTCGGGTTCACAACCCCGCCTTTTATCCGCGAGTGGTTGCCGGCGGTTCGCTGGCGCTGGGGGAAAGTTACATGGATGGCTGGTGGGAGTGCGAGCAGCTGGATCGGTTTTTCAAGCGAATCACCGCTGCCCGCCTCGACCGAAAAGTCCGAAAGTCAAAAGACCTTCTGTGGGCGGTGCTCAAATCCCGGCTCACCAACACCCAGGGAAGGGCCCGGGCCTTCGAGGTCGGTAAACACCACTATGACATCGGCAACGACCTGTTCGAGGCCATGCTCGACAAGCGGATGAACTACTCGTGCGCCTACTGGAAACAGGCCGACAACCTCGATGCGGCCCAGGAGGCCAAACTGGAGCTGACCTGCCGGAAGCTGCTGCTGTCTCCGGGCATGCGGGTGCTGGACATCGGTTGCGGCTGGGGCGCTTTTGCGATTTACGCCGCCAAAAAATACGGGGTCGAGGTGACCGGCGTTACCGTGTCCCGCGAGCAGGTCGACAGCGCCCGAAGATGCTGCGCGGAGTTGCCCGTGTGTATCGAACTGCAGGACTATCGCCAGATCCAGGGCGTTTTTGACCGGGTGGTCTCCATCGGGATGTTCGAGCATGTCGGTGCTTCAAAATATCGGACCTACATGCAGGTGGTGCACCGGTGCCTGAAGGACGGCGGGCTTTTTCTGCTGCACACCATCGGCGGGAACTCTTCGGTGAAAACCGTCGATCCCTGGATCGCCAAATACATTTTCCCCAACTCGATGATGCCCTCCGCCCGGCAGATCACCAACGCTGCCGAAGGCCTGTTTGTCCTGGAGGACTGGCACAGCTTCGGACCCGACTATGATCTCACGCTGATGGCCTGGTACCGCAACTTCACCCGAAACTGGCATCGCCTTCGCGAAAAGTACGGTCAACGGTTTTACCGCATGTGGACCTACTACCTGCTGTGCTGCGCCGGTGCATTTCGATCCCGGCGCAACCAACTCTGGCAGGTCGTTTTTTCAAAAAACGGACTTTCCGGCGGCTATCCCTGCTTCAGATGATGCCGCGGTAAGGGATGCTCACAGCCGCTATGGCGCCAGTGCCCGCATCGCCTCGCTGTCGAGCGCCATGCGCTGGGAGATGGATAGGACCACGTGTTTGTGAAACTGACGGGCGACACCTGGATGCTCGCGTTCCAACTGCTTGAACCGTTCATAAGAGAGTGCATGGAGGGTCGACGGGCTGTCGGCAACTGCATCGGCTGAGCGCGGTTTGCCGGTGTACAGGCCGATTTCACCGACCAGCGTGCCGGCCCCCATGGTTCTCAGCCTCAGGTGGTCCCCGTTGGCCCCCGGCAGCAGGGTCGATATCCGGCCGGATTCGATCACATACAAACAATTGGACGGATCTCCCATACGAAATACCACGTCGCCGGCTTTCAGCTCGATGCGCTCGAGGTACATTTTAAAATGGGCGACCAGGTTCGGGTACTGCAAAATTTCTTCCAGTCGTGAATCGATGTCATCCGGGCGCCGATATTCCGCAGCGGTTGCTTTGAGAAACTTCTCTTCGCACCACTCCAGGGCGTAATCGAGATGGGCAAAATGCAACGTACGCTCGCCGTCGAAAAACCGGACGCTTTTGAAATGAGAATCTATGGAAGCATTCAGGTTCGTTAGGATCAGCGTGATCTGTTCTTTATCGGCGGTTGTTCGAAGTTTCGAGAAGGCATTCAATGCCGAGGAGTCGATGTTCAGTACACCCCGAAAATCGAGGACGATGGTTGTCACCCGATTCTCCGGTTGACCCGATGGGTTGCGCAGCGAACGGCGGATGGTGCCCAGCAAACGCTCTGCAGTGCCGAAAAAGATATACCCCTGGAGGATAAAGATTCGCAGCTGCTGCCCGTGTTGTTTCAGCAGCCGGCGCTCTGCCTGCGGACGCTCCACCTTGCTGTGGTAGATGTCGCCGGATAGCTGATTTTTTACCACGTCGATCCGGCTGTAGTTTACGACAAACAGAACCGTGGCGACCAGGATCCCAACGCCGATGCCCTCCAGGAAACCGAGCAGGGTGATCGACAGAACAATGATGAGAACCAGTGCGAACTCTGACTTCGGCAGTTGCCGCCAACTCTTGGAAAGGTTTTCCGCAAACAGGTCGACACCGACAAACAGCACCAACCCGCCCATGATCGGTTTGGGGAAATAGCCGATAACATGGCTGCCGCCGAAAACGAACAACAGGCACACGGCGCCGAAAAAAACCCCGACCAGACGGTTTGTGCCGCCGAGACGATAGGACAGTTTAGTGTCCACCGGCTCGTGAAAACTGATGAAGCCGCCGATCGCCGAACTGGCCATGCCGGCCAGTCCGACCGCCTTCAAGTCCCGCCCGAGATCGATCTCCCGGCCGGTGGCGACCTCCGTGATACTGATGTAGAGAAGCACCGATATGCTGCTGATCAGCACGATGGACAGGATGTGGCCCCACTGGTCCGACACCGCAAGCCAGCTTGCCCGCGTGATGAACTCGGGAAACAGCTGCGGCCAGGTGATGCCGGTGTCCATTGCCGGCATCAGATATCCTCTGATTCTCAGATCGTCAACCGACACGCCCATCGATGCGGACAGGGTAAAAAACAGCAGCACGCCGATAGCGATCAGCAGCGGCATGGTGAGAAAGTGCGAATATCGTTTGGCGGCTGCCAGACAAACCACGGCAAAGAGCAATCCCGGTACCCACAAGTAAAGCATTTCGCTGTCGACCAGGCGCGGCAGATCCGGCCAGGTGAGCGTATGCCCGGTCATGATGTAGATCGAACCGCTGATCAGGATGACGCCCACACCGCCGAAATACCCGCTGAGAACCGGGAAGGGAATAAAGCGGATGAGGTTGCCGCCCCTAAACAGCCCCAGAAGAAAAAAGAACAGGCCCGTTAAAAACGCGCTGATCAGCAGGCAGGTGAACAAGCTGGCCACAACCGTATCTGCGCCTGCAGCAGGCAAACCGGAGTGGATCAGTGAAACGGAGATAATGCTGACGATGGCGGTGATGACACCTTTTGGCGTGACGATGAGACCCGGAAGCGAGCTGCCGGCGGCCATCACGATGCTGGAGATGGCGTAGGAAAACAAGATGGTGGATATGCCGAGTTTATAGTAGGCGGTCAACGGGCCGTTGAAAATCAGGGCGGAAAAAGAAACGGTGTAGATAATGTTGATCAATCCGATGACCAAAGCGGCAAGCAAGGAGGAGAAGAGGTTTTGAGAGCGTGCGTCTTCCATGGCGATTCGTTTTCTATCCGGGTTAGACAGCGGATTCGTCACGCATGTTCTGGATCTACGCACCTCACATACCGCATTGTCGCCTGATAATGCAATCTTTCAGTTCTTCCCATGCCTTCGTTCTTTCCTGTTGGCGGCCCCGAAGAGACCGATCCTTCGGATAAAAAGTCCCCCGTTGATCCATCAGTGTCGATCCGACGCCACCGATGATCAGCAGCGAAGAGATGACGAGACGGAGCGTGATCTGTTCGGAGAGAAATATGACTCCACCCAGCGCCGCCAATACGGGCACCAGCAGTTGCACCGTTGCCGCCCGCGTAGCCGAGAGGTCCCGCAGGGCCGCATACCACAGCACGTAGCCCAGGCCGGAGGTGACGGCCCCGGACAATGCGGCCAGCAGCACCCCCTGCCAGGAGATGTCCATGACGCGAACGGCCACCAGGCACAACAGGGCTACCATCGGCAGGGTGCGCAGGAAGTTTTCGCCGGTGGCCACGATGGGGTTGGCGGAACCGCGACCCCGTAGGGAGTAGATGCCCCACGCGGCTCCGGCGACCGCCATCAGGGCGGCGGCCCAGATCGGCGGGGCCTGCCAACCGGGCAGCACCAGGTATACCAGACCGGACAGGGCGACTATCAGCCCGGCCCACTGTTGCCGGCCGAGGCGTTCACCCTGGGCTAGGCCGGCCAGGAGCATGGTGACCTGCACCGCTCCGAAAAGAATCAGCGCCCCGGCTGCGGCGGTGAGACCGATGTATGCAAACGAAAAAGCCGCCGCATAGGCAAACAGCATGGCAGCCGATGTTCAGCTGCCGGGATACGTTCGCTCCCTTTTTCTGCGGTTGATAACGGCCGCTATCGGCAGCAGCATCAGTGCGCCGGAAGCCAGCCGGACGGCAGTAAAGCCGGCGGCATCGATGGCACCGGCACCCAGAGCCAACCGGCAGATAATCGAGTTGGAGGCAAAAGCGGTAAGTGCCAGAAACGTGCACACTCCCACCCGCAGCCAGGCGATATGCGTCTTTCCTGCTCCTGAAAAACGTGCAACTGAAGATTTCATTTATCTTGCCTGCTGCCGATGCGGTTGCCGATTTTGGTCGAAGCGCGGCTCTCCCGGGTTTCAACCACCGACATTCCGGCTGAATGGTCGCAGACCAGCACCTGCCTGACTGCGTGCGGAGAATTGAAGACAGGGCGGCATTCGTGTTTCGTTGAAAATGCTCCCGTCCTGACTCCCCGCGCCACCCGGGTGCGGACCGGGGGGTTTGGAGGAACCAAACCTCGAAGCCCCTCTTCATCGCACAGGCCCGCAAGCTTAGACGTGTGCGCGCGTAAATGCGTATACGACTGCACGCACACGGATTTCCATTAGTGCGTCTAAAACCGCGACGAGGTCAGCTCGTGGGTGGCGTCTGCCCATGCGCGGTCGAAGCGCCCGGCAACGGCCCGGGCATCTTCGGATTTGCCCTGCCGTTCCAGCGCAACCTTCATCCCGAACAGCGAGTAGCCGTTCTCGGGGTTTTTCCGCAGATCGGCAGCATACACCACCTCGGCCTCGTCCGGTCGACCGGCATCCAGGAGCATGGCCCCCAGGAAGTGCCGCAGCGGGAAGTACCAATCGGGCGGCTCATTATAGCGCAGCGTGTCTTCCATCCGCACGGCCCGTTCGAGGTGCGCCAACCCCTCCAGTTCGTTGCCCTGGTTGTAGGCCAACTCTCCCTGTACCGTCTCCTCGGCAATCGTCATCAATTTTGCTGCGGTGGAAAAGCCGATGTAGTGTCCCGCTTCTTCCATCGCCTCTCGGACCGCGCTCAAAGAGCGAAGCTCCCGCCGGGCTTCGGCCGGCTGATTGGTGTGAATATAGGCGATGGCGCGGCCGTAGTGCCAGATGCCGGTCATGAACCGCGACTCGATGTCCGGTTTGGGCTCGGCAAGCATCCGGTCCCACATACCGAAGCGCACCATCACGAACATCGGCTGTGACAGGAAGGTCTCGTAGAGCGCCCAGGTGTTTTTGTCGGCCGAAAGATCCGGCGGCACCTTTTCGACGATCTTTCTCGCAGCCTCCAGCGCGGCCTCGGGGCGCCCCTGGAACATGGCTGACCAGGCCATGAAATGGATGTTGTGCGGGTAGTAGTTCAGCGGGTAGAGGCCCTGGCTCCGGCACTGGGTGATGTAGTCCTCGTCTGCCGACGCGGCCCGGCGATTCGCCTCGTAGGAGTCGGTGAAACGGCCGGTCCGCATGTAGATGTGCGACGGCATGTGCACGAGGTGCCCGGCTCCCGGCATCAGTCCGCCCAGCATGTCGGCCTGCTTTTCGCCGCGCTCCGGGTGGCGCGCTTCGACAGCGTGGATGTGGTAATGCAGCGCGCCGGCGTGGCGGGGGTTGCGATCGACCACCGACTGCAGGGTTATTAGGATCTCCGCAGTTCGGCCCTTGGGGCTGCCGTCCAGGTTCCAGTAGTTCCAGGGACTCAGGTTCATCAGTGAGGCGGCATACAGCGTTGCGGCATCGAGATCGTCGGGGTAACGCTTGGCCAGCTTCTCCATGGCCTGTGCATAGGCTCGATCCAACGGTTTGCGATCGGCAGTGGGGTCGCTGGCGTACCTTGCGGCCAGCGCTTCAATGTACGCGCGTTCGCGCTCGGAAACTTTGTCCTTGAGCGCCACCGCACGCTGAATTGCCCCGTAGGCCTGCGGCACCACGTACGGAAGCATCGGCAGATTGAGATTGGGGCCTAGCACCAGCGCCCAGCCCCAGTAAGCCATAGCGTTTTGCGGATCGAGCCGCGCGGCTTCCTTGAAGGCGCGCAGCGCCTCCGAGTGGTTGAAGGCATAGGTCAGGCGCAGTCCCTGGTCGAAGAACTGCTGTGACTCGCGGCTTTGCGTTGTCACCGCGAAGTGATAGTCCCCCAGGCCATCGAGCTTTGGCGCGATGGGCGCCTCGGCCCGTGACGGATCTTCGTTCAGGGCCCGCGGGTCGTGAATTTGCGCCCCGCTCGGCTGGGCTGTGAATGCAAGGATCGTCAAAACGATCGCTATGGTGGGAAGTCTCATTTTTATCTACTCCTTATATTGGGTTTCATCGTTTTCACCCGATCGGCGCTTACTGCAGAAATGCCGTTGACCGGGCGGTTTGAAGACCCAGCTGCCCGTTTCGGCGATAACCACCTTCTCACCGAGCAAAGCGCCCAGCGAGCCCTCGAGAACGAAGGAATACTCGTCCTCGTTGTGGTGAAAGTGCAGAGGGGCAGCCAGTGCGTGGGGGGCTGTCGGATGGTGCACGACGGCAAAGCGTCTTCCACTGTCGGCACCCTCGATCTTCCAGTTTACGCCCAGACCCCTGAAGTCGAAGAAATCGCCTTCATTCGGTGGAATCGATTTTACCGTTGTGATATCCTTCTTCCTTGAAATGCAGTGTAAGGCAGCATGCAGCGGGCACCTTCCCGGCGAGCGATCGCCGTCGCGTCTCGATCACCCCATGCTGGGCCCGGCTAGGGCCTGATGTTCTGGTTCAAGCGGAAAAGGTTGGTCGGGTCCCATTTCTTTTTAACCGCTACCAGACGCTCCCACACTTCGGGTGTATAGGCCTCCTTGACCCGGTCCTCTCCCTCCTGGCTGAGGAAATTCACGTAAACGCCCTTTGCAAACGGCTGGGTGCGGTCATGAAAATCTTTGGCCCAGCGGATGCACTTCTCGTCATCCGAGGCCTTCCGCCACCGGGTGTGAATGTTGAGCAAAAACGGTGTCCGGCGGTGAGCAAAAGCCGTACGTGTCTCCGACACCCGGCCGGGGACACCCTCCATGTGCGGAATAAACACTTCACACTCATCGGTCGGCAGCTTGGATGCAAACTCGAGAATGGCGTCGATGCACCCATCGGAGAGATCGGTCAGATGGTGGGACTTCCAGTAGTTACGGGCCCCATGTTCCACCAGGCCATCGAAGCCGGACTGCCAGTTTACCCACGGGTTCATGCCCATCGCCTCGCCGTGCGACGCCGTGATGCTGCGAATCGGCTTTACCAGCTCTTCGCCCTTATCTTTTTCTCCAAGCCAGACAAAGGGCACGATCACTACCATGCTGCCGTGTACCGCTTCGTTCAGAAAGGGCAGGGGAGGCGCATGGCGCACTACCATCCAAACCGTCATCTCGTCGGGTAGACCGCGCACAAAGTCACGGTGAAACTGCATGTACTTTCTGGCGTCTGCAAACTTTTTAACGATCAGGCCCGAAAAAACTTCGGTGCCGATCTGCGCACATTGAAACTCGAAAGATGTGACAATCCCGAAATTTCCCCCTCCACCGCGGATGCCCCAGAACAGGTCCTGATTTTGTTCTGCACTGGCCGTTACCTTGCGACCGTCCGCCGTAACCACCTCGGCGGATATCAGATTGTCCACCGACAGGCCGTGTTTGCGGCTGATCCAGCCGAAGCCCCCGCCCAGTGTCAGCCCGCCCACGCCGGTGTGCGAGATGATTCCCGCAGAGACCGCCAGACCGTGCTGCTGGGTTTCAAAATCGACGTCGCTGAGCAGGGCACCGCCTTCCACCCTGGCGGTTTTTTTCCGGCCGTCGACCGTAACCTGCCGCATGAGCGACAGGTCGACCATCATGCCGTCCTCGGCCGCTGCAGTGCCGGCCGAGTTGTGGCCGCCGCCTTTGACGGACAACAACAGCGAGTTGTCCCGTGCGAATTTCACGGCTTTGACCACATCGCCCGATTCCATACAGCGCGCGATGATGGACGGTTTGCGGTCGAAAAAGCCGTTCCAGATTTTGCGGGATGATTCGTACTCCTGATCACCGGCCAGAAGAATCCTGCCTTTGGCGTTTGCATCCAGTGCGTCTATCGCCGTCAAGTCGACGGTCGACCGGCTGCCATCGGCCGTCTGCACGTTTACGCTATCCATTTCAGTCCTCCCTTCACGGACGGTTAGAATCTGATTTGCTCCTTTCTCCACTCCAGAGCCCGGCACAAAGATGGATCGGCTGTCAGGCTTCCAGCTTTACTGAAACCGGCACCTTCCCGGTAATCGTGCGGTAGACCGGTGACAGATTCGGAGCGAACCGAATCAGTTCGTCGATCGCTTCTGCGGGGGCACCCGAGTCGATCTTGAATACCATGCGAATCTCCTCATATCCCGGTGAGACGTCCTCCGAGATGCCGAGAAAACCGCGTAGATCGATATCTCCTTCCAACCTGGACTCCACCGACCTCAGTTCGATCCCTTTTGCGGCGGCATGGTATACGATGGAGGTGGTCACACAGGCTGCCAGAGCTGTCAGGGCGTATTCGACAGGGTTCGGACCCTGATCTTCGCCGAGCAGCAGCGGCGGCTCATCCGCGTCCAGCACGAAGGGCTGTTTATGCGAAAGCTCCTTTTGTGCGCCGTAAAAATTTTGTATCGTGGTGCGATTCAGCCCGCCGTTGATCCACTTGTTGCCGGCTTTGAACTTGAACTTCCCGATTACGGGTGCTGATTTAATGGCGTCGATGGTTCCAAACAATTCGTCAACATTAACACCGTTGACGACGCTGTTCATTTTTGAATTCTTCAGGGCCTGTTCCATTTGATGAGCCTTCCTTGCTGGGTGAGTTCGTGTGTTTGTTGCAAGGGGATTCCTTGCGTGTGCATAAAGGAAGAGCATAAGACGTGCCAGATGAAGTGCCTGCCTTGCTTTTACCGTAATTTCAGATAGATAGACTGACGTGTTTGACTGGACTTGCCGTCACGAGATCTCGTGGGTGGCGAGATCTCGTGAGTGGCAGCACCGAGATTTCGTTGCCTTGTCCGATCCTGCCGAAACAGGAAACAAACGGATCTCAGTGGTAGCGTCTGACGCCGAGTGCTTTCATTCGTGATTGGAAGGTCGATGGTGGCATTCCCGTCAGCATTGCCGCACCGTTTTTACCGGCGACTCGCCAATTGGATTTTTCCAAAGCCATCAGCAGGTTATTGCGCTCGAGCTGCCGAAGCTGCTGGACCGTTCGGACAGAATTTTGCGACTTGGGCAATTCTTCCGTTGCGTATTTCATCGGCTCGGAAAGAAAGGAGTCTAAATTCAGACGACCATCCCGGGCTGTAATGACTCCTCGTTCGATTACATTTTGCAGCTCTCGAACGTTACCGGGCCAGTCATACTTTTTCAGCACTTCGACGCAATCACGGTTGAGCGGCTCGATCCTGCGGCCCATTCGCACCGAATACTGCCGGACGAAGTGTTCGGCCAACAAACGGATATCGTCACTGCGCTGCCGCAAGGGCGGTACATCGATGGGGAATACATTCAGACGGTAATATAAATCCGTCCGAAACCGTTGCTCTTGAACCGCCACCGCCAGGTCACAGTTCGTTGCGGCAATCACCCTCGCATCTGATCGGCGGGCCTGTGCACTTCCCACCGGCGTGAACTCGCCGTCCTGCAAAACCCGCAGCAGCTTTGCCTGCAGGTTTTTGCTCAGTTCACCCACCTCATCGAGAAAGATAGTTCCGCCATTGGCAACGGATAAGAAGCCTTCCTTCCGGTGGGTGGCGCCTGTGAATGCTCCCTTTTCATGGCCGAAAAACTCGCTTTCCATCAATGTTTCCGGGATGGCCGCGCAATTTACGGCAATAAACGGACGGTTTTTTCGCAAGCTGGTAGCGTGTATGGCCCTTGCGATGAGCTCCTTGCCGGTGCCGGTCTCACCGAAAAGCAGTACACTTGTATCTGTTGCGGCCACCTGTTCGACACTTCGCAGAACCTTCAGCAACGGTCGACTTTGACCGACGATCTTTTTGAAATTACCCAGGACATTGACCTTTTCCCGCAGGTAGGCAGCCTCTTCGCGCAGAGCCTGCAGTTTGCGTTCAACCTCGAGACGTTCGTTGATGTTTCGCAAAATCAAGGTATAGAAAGACCGGCGCTGCATTTCAAACTGTGACAGTGTTGCTTCCGTGGCTATTCGGGTGCCGTTGGAGTCGATGATCCCCAGGCCTGCAGGCACCCAGAGATATTGCTGGCCGGCGGGGCGTTCGGCCAGGTCCCTCATCAAGTCGGAGAGCTTTCGGCGGCTTTCGAAGGTCAAGAAACGGGAGAAATCTTTGTCGTCGGTTTCCGACAGCCGAAAGTCCAAAAGCGTTTCGGCGGCCGGGTTTGCCAGCACGATCTCGAAATTTTCATCTATCTCGATCATGGCGTCCATAACGCTGGCCACCAGGTGGCTCAGCTTTTCTTCTTGCGCTTTTACTCTCGACTCGGCCCGAATTCGATGCAGTTCCGCTGCCGCCCGGGCGGCGAAAATCCGGAACAACGTGATGCGCTTGGGCTCTTCCGGCATGGGACGATCGTCGATCACCGCCAGGTGCCCTATTATCGTACCGTTTAGGCCCATCAGCGGCACCCCCATGTAACCGACCGCTCCCAGCTCTTTCAGCTTCGCGCTGCGTGGAAAGAGCTCACGGATGTTGTCGGGGTAATGAACCAGCTGCGCTTTATCGATCACTTCCTCGCAGGGCGTACCGTCGATGTCTATCTCAAAGTCGGGGATCAGCTCCCCATCGACCCAGAACGCCAGAGCCCGCAAACGGCGCAGATCTGGCAGGTATTCGGTGACCCAGGCATATTTGGTATCCAGCGCCCGGACCATGCTCTCCACGAGCGCCTCGAAGAATTTCTCGCCGGTTGCAGTGGCAGTGCCCTCCAGCAGTATTCGTAAAGGGTCATCGCTGTGGAGACTGCATTCAGAGGAATCGGAATACGTCTTCATCGTTGTTCCCTATATTTGAAGGTTGTTGATTTACTGTAATTCGTCATTACCATATTAACGTTTGCTTCCAGCAAAGTTACCCTCACTTCTCGGGAGGAAAACCTGTCATGGCCGAGCACCTTCTCCAGCGCAGACTTTCCGCGCTGATCAACGCCGATGTGGTCGGCTACAGCCGCCTGATGGCCGATGACGAGGTCGCCACCGTCCGGGCCCTGACCGCCTGCCGCCAGCGAATCGCCGCGGTCATCGGCGAAAAAGGAGGGCGCCTGGTCGATTTTGTGGGCGACAACCTGCTGGCCGAATTCCCCAACACCCTGGATGCGGTCCGGTGCGCGGAAATCATCCATCAGTCCTTAGCGGAGCTCAACACCAACCTGTCCGAGGACCGTCATCTCCGATTTCGGATCGGCATTCACCTGGGGGACGTAATGACCGACGGTGAAAGGCTTTACGGAGACGGGGTCAACATCGCCGCCCGCATCCAGGCCCTGGCCGATCCCGGCAGCACCTGCATCTCCGACCTGGTGTACCGGCAGATTCACGGCAAAATCCATATCGGTATTTCCGATCTCGGCGAGCAGCACCTCAAAAACATCCCCGATCCGGTTCGGGTGTTTCGGATCGATCCGACCGCCGAGGCCTCGCAAAAAGCTGCAGTGGCCAGGTCGGATACCGTGCAGCCCGCCTTGCCGCTGCCCGCCAAACCATCCCTGGCGGTGCTGCCGCTTGTCAATCTGAGTGCCGGCTACGAGCAGGACGATTTTACCCGCGGTCTGACCCTGGACATTATCGCGGCACTGGTGCAGATTCCCGGCTTACTGCTGATCAGCGACATAACGAGCTTCGATTACAAATCGAGCCTTTACTCCATCCGGGAGATCGGTCGCAAGCTGGGTGTCGGCTACGTGCTCGACGGCGGTGTGCGTCGATCTGGAGATCGGATCCGCATCACCGCCCGTTTGACCGAGACCGCCGACAGCCGGCAGCTCTGGGTTCGGCGCTTCGACCGCAAACTCGGCGACATGTTCGCGGTCCAGGATGAAATCACCAACGAGATCGTTACGGCCATGGACGTCGAGCTTGTCAGCGGCCAGCAGGCCCTGACCATTCGGCAGGCCCTTCACAACCCTTTGGCGGTCGAATCCTACTACAAGGGATGGGGGGCGCTTTTCAGTTCTTCTCCCAATGCCCTTCACGTGGCACAAAGCATGTTCGAAGAGACGATCCGCCTGGAACCGGACTCCTCCCTGGGATACGCGCTGGCCGCCTGGGCTTACTGGTTCGAACTGATACAAAAGGAAGGGAAGGTTGAACCCCACGTTCGGCAGCGGGCAACTCAACTCGCCGACCAGGCGCTGCAAATGAAAGACATCACCGGGATGCCGGAGATGGTGATGGCCCAGATCCACCTGCATAACAAAGAACACGACAAAGCCCTGGTTGCTTCCGAAAAAGCGGTCCTGGCGCGACCCAGCTGCGATGCCTCCTACGCCCTCAAAGCCAATATTCTCAACTACGTGGGCCGGCCTGAGCAAGCCATCGATCTGGCCCGGTTCGCCATGCGGCTATCACCGGTCTTTCCTTCCTACTACCCGGCGGTGCTGGCGGTATCCTATTACGGCTCCGGCATGTTCGAAGAAGCCGTTGCGGCGGCCGATGTCGCCCTGCAGGTCGATCCCGGGAATATCGACGCACTGGTCGTCAGTGCAGCCGCCAACGCCGCGATGGATCGCAGTGCCGAGGCCCGGGCGGCGGTGGAGAACATCCGGCGAGCCAGGCCGGATTTCAACCTTCAACGCTTTGCACGTCGTCAACCCTACAAAAATCCGCAAGATCTCGAGCAGCTCGTCGGCCGGTTAACACGAGCCGGCCTGTAAGCAGCTGTTGGTTCCCTGCTGCCGCTGGCTATACCTGCCCCGTGCCCGATCAATTGAAACACCGCCACGGTCGACAGCCTCATTTGCGCACCACGTACCAGTTGTTTTGGATGTCGTGGGCCAGCTGGTGGGTCTTCACTGCGCCGAAGCCGGCCTTTTGCAGGTACTCCCGCGTTTTTTCTTCTCCCCACATGGCCCCCAGTCCTTCTCCGCCCTGTGCCAGCGATACCGTCATGCAGTGCATGGTGGAGATGGCATACAGAAACGTGCCGATGGGATGTCCGACATTGTTGTAGACATGGCTCGATCCCCGAATGTCCTGCATCAGGTAGATTCCGTCGGTTTTCAGGCCGCGGTGGACCCCCTTGAGCACATTGAGCGGTTTGGCCTGGTCGTGAATGGCGTCGAAGGTGGTGATCAGATCGAAGGCTTCCGGCTCGGCGGTTCGGTCAAAATCACTCAGGTCATGAATTTCGAACTCAATGTTCTCCAGGTTCTTCCGGGCCGCTTCCCGGCGGGCGGTTTCTGTCGCCTCCGGTGACAGGTCGATCCCGGTAAACCGGCTGGCCGGGTACATTTCTGCCAGGCGAATCATAATCCGGCCGCTTCCGCAACCGACATCCAGTACGCGGATTCCTTCCCGAAGCCGGGAGGTCAGTCCCGGCACCAGCGGCAGAACGTGAGATTCAAGTGAGGAGAGCACCGATTGGCCGCTGTCTTCGGCCATGATGGCGTGAAAACGCTCGAATTTTTCATAGGGAACGCCGCCGCCCTTGCGAAAGCACGCAACAATTTCATCTTCGACCGTACCCATCATGCCGATGTACTGGGTGAAGACCGCCATATTGTCGGCGGCGGCGGCCCGGGTAAGAAAAGCGGCGTGTTCGGCCGGCAGGGAATACTTGGTGCTGGTCGGATCGACTTCCACCACTCCGGCCGTCACCATCGCTCCAAGCCACTCGCGCACGTAGCGTTCGTTCAGGCCGGATTTTGCAGCGACTTTTTCAGCGGTCGAAGGGGGCATTGCGCTCATGGCGTCGAAAATTCCCGCGCGGTGACCGATGGATGTCATCAGGCACAGCGCACCGCTGTTGAGCGTTTTCAGGTAACTATCGGCAAAGGCTTCTGCCTTGGCCGCATTGAACTCGGGCTTTTTTTCCGCAACAGGCATGAATCGGTCCTCCAGTGTGAACGGTCGATGCGTTAGAAGGATGCGGCCGGTTTGGTCTTGTTCGTGGGCCGAAGTGGTTTTTCGGATCCGGGGCCGCGATACCGGTTCAAGCGACACCGGCCCAACGGTCGGTTCTGGGGTGGATCGAGGCAGCAGAAGGCGCAGCAGGGCAGGGCACAGTGTGCTTTTATACCACTGTGTAGGACCTTAGGGATGATTCAGGAAATGTCAACCATCGCGACCCGCCAGGGCGGTGCCAATTGAGAAATCGTTTTGTTCGTGATACAATAGCGGCAGGTTTTACCGTTACCGATCCGACACCTACAGCAACACTGTTCGTCCGCACGCCAACTCATTCCACCTTGCGCCGATCGCGCAGCGATCGGCAGCAGCACCTCTATTGTAACGACACGTTACGGCGACCCCAAAGCCCTGGCGTTTCAACGCAATCACCGACATTGATTCGCGGCGGGTGGAGGTCCTTTTATGCCTCCGAATGGTTGCCGGTAGAAGGTTGAACTGACCTTGGGTAATCAGGAGAACACTGCTGATGGGTGTGGAAACAATCCCGTTTTACGGTAACCGATCGGTTCGAAAAACCACCTGGTTTTTCATTTTTCTGGCCATTGCAATGATGCTTGCCACCGATGCTCTGGGGGTCCATGAGAAGGTTGGATGCGCCGATTGTCTCGATCAGCTGGCCAGCCAGGTCCCGCACATCCGGCAGATCCACCCTGACATGCCCGAAAGCGCTTTGTGCCTCGCCTGCCACGATGCCCTTCGGGACACATCGGGCCAGCATCCACCTTACGTGTTAAACGGGCCGGTCGATCTGGCGGGTGGGTCATTTAGCGCCACCCTGCTCACCGATGGAAACGGGCACAACATTCAGGTCGAAGATGCCGCCCTGGGGCTGACACCCCCTGGTGGCGATCCCAGGGTCGAAATGGACTGCCTGAGCTGCCACGATCCGAACAATAACGGCAACTTTCGTAACCTGAAAACGGAAATCAACGGAATTCCGACACCGGTCCGGGCCCTTGCGGACCCCAATTATCGAAATAACGTCTATATTTCCGGAATGAGTCAATTCTGTGGCGCCTGCCACGAGAAATTTTACGGAGACTACAATACCCGGGGGGCGAACGGTTGGGTGCGGCATCCGGTGGGAATCAACGTCTCAACGGCGACGAATGCGGATTTTAATGGGTGGGTCAGTGCGGCAAACAAGGTCACCCAGGCCGAATTGCCCTCCGGAGACCCGGCCAACCCGACCGGTGCCCGGGTGTTTTGCCTCACCTGCCACCGGGCGCACGCCACTTCCTACAGCGACGCCATGCGCTGGGATTACGGCAACGGCGCCGGTGGCTGCCTGGAGTGTCACACCTTCCAACGATAGCGGTTTGACGGCCCTCGATTGCGCCGCATCCCCGGCCTTGTCCGGCTGGCGGTCTTTCGGGGGAGTCATCTGTCGGCAGACGGTTTTTTGACGTTCTTCTCCGGCAGGTCGATGCCCGCCGTCTCGGAAACCATTTTGACCAGCGGTCCCTCTCTTCGCCAGACGCGGCAGGTGTCGATCAGATACTGTTCCAGGTGCTTTCCCGAGATCTGGCGGCGTTCCGGTTTCCGGTCGTTGTGAACCCAGTACCCCTGGAGGGCTGCCGGTGCCATGGCCAGCAACAGGGTGGTGAGGTGGATGCACCCGTTGCGACCGCCTACTTTTTTTTTGACCCGGGAAGAAAAACCGGGTGAGAGGGTCAACCCCCTGATCGCTTCGACGCTGCGATGCATCCCGGCGCATTCTTCGTGGGGGAAGTGTTGCATGTCCGCCTCGATCTCCTCGATGACCAGGGTGCGGGTTGCCACTTTCATACAGATGCGCAACTGGTGCACGACGCCCGCTTCGTTCGGGTTTCCCTTCAGATCGGTCGTGGGGACCAGCCGGCGGTCGCAAAGTTCTCCGGAGACGACGATGTGCTCGTCGTCGCACTCGAAAGAGCTGATGTCGATGCTGCGACTCTGGATTTTGCATCCGGTGCAGGCGGGAGTCATCTTCATGGGGTCGCTGTTTCCCGTCGGAAACCGTCTTTAGGACGCCACCACCTCGGCCTTGATGATGGAAACCGGCTCTGATGGGACATCGTCGTGCATGCCCTTTCGCCCGGTGGCGACGGCTTTGATCTTGTTGACCACACCCTGTCCCTCGGCCACCTTTCCGAAAACCGCATAGCCCCATCCCTGGGGGGTTTTGGCCGTGTGGTTCAGGAAATCGTTTTTTTTCACGTTGATGAAAAACTGGGCCGTGGCGCTGTGGGGATCCATGGTGCGCGCCATGGCGATGGTGTAGGCATCGTTGGCAAGACCATTGTCGGCTTCGTTTTCGATCGGATCCCGGGTGGGTTTTTCCTTCATCTCGGCGGTCATTCCGCCCCCCTGGATCATGAAGCCGTCAATGACCCGGTGGAAGATGGTGCCGTCATAGTGGCCGGTGCTGACGTACTGCAGAAAATTGGCCGTTGTTTTCGGAGCATTCTCCTCGTCGAGTTCAATCACTATGTCGCCCATGCTCGTTTCGAACTTTACCACTTGGTTTCTCCTTTCATAATGAAACGGGCCTGCCGAACTTGGTGGCAGGCCGCTGTGATGATCGTACTTTATACATTTTGTCAGAAATTTCAACTGCCGTTTGCCGTCGAGGCCGACATTTCTGACGCGTTTGCCGGTTTGATTATTCAGGGAAATCCTGGTACCGGTGATGGCAGGATACCCATCGAGGGGAGTATGGGAGTGATGCGACGCAACACTCGTAACCGATAGCCAGGATGCCTTCTGCGGGCGCCCTGGCTTTTTGTTTTGCTTCACGGATCGACAAACCACCGGGTGAAGGCCCACTGGATACCCCTTTTGCCATGGATCACACCGGCTGCCGCTTTTGCGCCGGCAATTTCGGGGATCGGGTCGCTGCCAAGCCGGGGACATGCCGGGCAGGATGTCACACTTGCGCTGGTGATCCGCCCGCCGAAATCCGTTGACAACCGCCGGGGCTGGAATATCGCTGATGCCTCGGGCGAGAAAGGAGACCGGAAGCCATGTACGATTGTTTGCTCACCGATGAAGAGCGCGCCCTGAAGCAGGAGGTGCGCCGGTTCGTGCGCGAGGAAGTCTCGGCTGATTTTTTGCGCCGGATGGACCGAAATGAAGTAACCTATCCCCATGAATTTGTTGCCAAATGCGCCGAGCGCGGGCTGCGGGGCATCCGCTTTCCCAAAAAATACGGCGGCCGGGGGATGGGCTGGACGGCGGAAGTTGCGGCCATCGAGGAAATCGGATGCCTGGGTATTGCCCTGGGGTGTGCGTTTGTCATGCCGTCGATCGTAGGGGAGGCACTGCAGGTGTTCGGGACGCAGCAGCAGAAGAAACAATTCCTGAAACCGATGATTGAAGGCAAGCTGACGGCGGCAGAGGCTCTGACCGAACCCCGCGGCGGTTCCGATTTTTTCGGGGCCATGACCCGGGCCGAGCTTCAGGGGGACCACTTTATCCTCAACGGAATGAAGCGGTTTGTGGTCGGTGCGGAAGGCGCGGATTTTTTCCTGGTCTACTGCCGGACCAATTTCGGGGCCCGTGTCCACAAGTACAACCGCCTCAGCCTTCTGCTCGTGGAGCGCGGTCCCGGCGTGAAGGCCGAATACCTATACAACCTGTTGGGTTGCCGGGGAG
This sequence comes from Deltaproteobacteria bacterium SG8_13, assembly GCA_001303025.1. GTDB lineage: Bacteria > Desulfobacterota > Desulfobacteria > Desulfobacterales > SG8-13 > SG8-13. The sequence continues at coordinate 33,796 of LJNK01000012.1, read as the reverse complement.
GGGGCACCGGCCGGCTGGTTTTTCGTGATGTGCGGGTGCCGCGGGAGAACCTGATCGGCGAACTGCACGGCGGAGCGCAGTGCTTTCACCAGATGATGATCCCCGAACGGCTGACCTCGGCTGCCGGCTGCCTGGGTGCCTGGGGGGCCCTCGATCTGGCCGTGCGTTATTCCGACCGTCGACGGGCGTTCGGGAGCAGAATTCGGGAATTCCAGGGCGTCAGCTTCAAGGTGGCCGATGCCATCACCCGACTGGACGCCGCCCGTGCGCTGACATACATGGCGGCCCGCGCGGTGGACGCCGACGCCCCCAACGCGCGGCGGCTGGTCAGCGAGGCCAAACGGTATTCGACCGAAGCCGCCTGGGATGTCGTCAACGAATCGATGCAGATCATGGGCGGTATCGGCTACACGGATGTCTACCCCGTCGAGCGCGCCCTGAGGGACATGCGGCTGGGGATGATCTGGACCGGAACCAGCGAGATCATGAACCTGTTGATCCAGCACGAATATTACCGGGAGGTGTTGGAAGAGACCTATGAGCGCCGGAAGCTGGAGGCCGACGCCATGAGTCCGGATGATACCGAGCGGTGCTTTACAGACGAGGACATGCAGCGGGTCTTCGACAGCTGATCAAACGCCGGCTGCAGCCGCTCCATCGACGATTTCATGACCTGTCAGCCGCTGTGGCCGACCGCTGCGATGCGGTCGCCAAAGGTTACGGCGGCCATATCCACCGTGCGCGGGACCGGTTGGACGACAAACCGTAACCTGCCGAAATCTAATCTAATACGCGCACTGCAGGTTCTTCTGCTGTGCGCGGTCGGGCGTTTTCCTTGAGTCGTGGGGTAAAATCGGTTACACTATTAGCAGAACAGTTGTTGGGGGTGTGCATCGGCTTCCGGCTCGAATCCGGCGCACCCCCATCGTTTCTAGATCTGTAATCGCTCCGTCAGGTCGGTGCGGTATCGGCACGGGCGGAAATTTGCGAAACGGTATTTCCGTGGACGTTGTTTCCGAGGTTCGGCGCATGAACAGGGAGACCGCATTGACCAAAACCAAGCCAATACTGGGAATAACAGCGGGCCTTATAGCGATCTGCCTGGTCGCTGCCGTCTCTGCGCGGGCCCAGTCCGACCCCTTTCCACTATATCCGGTCCTGGAGGCCAACGTCGCATTCTGGACAGACATTTACACGCGCTACGCTTCCGATCAGGGAGTGCTGCACGACAAAACGGATTTGAGCATCGTTTACGCGGTCATCGATCTGGAACATCCCGACGTGCCCGGCAGCGGCAGGAACAATCGCCATCGCACCCGGGAAGCAAAAAAGCGATACCGGGCCATACTGCGCAAGCTGGCGCTGAGAGAGCCGCCGGCCAATGACGAGGAACAGCAGGTGGTCGATCTGATCGGCCCGGATGCCACCCCCTCCGATTACTATCATTACAGCCGGAACATCCGCTGCCAGGTCGGCCAGCGGAATCTATTCCGGGCCGGTCTGATCCGTTCCGGGGCGTATATTGAAGAAATAAAAGAGATCTTCAGGACTTACGATCTCCCCGAAGACCTGGCCTACCTGCCGCACGTGGAGTCCTCTTTCAACCACAAGGCGTACAGCAAGTTCGGTGCGGCCGGCATCTGGCAGTTCACCCGCCCGACCGGAAAGCAGTACTTGAGAGTCGGCTACAGTGTGGACGAACGCCGGGACCCCATCCTTTCATCCCATGCGGCCGCCCGGCTGCTGAAATACAACTACAAGCGGCTGCAGGACTGGCCGATGGCGATTACGGCCTACAATCACGGGATCAACGGCATGCTGCGGGCAAAGCGGGCCAGAGGATCCTACGAGGCCATCTTCGAAAGCTATCGAAGTCGCCTGTTCCAATTCGCATCCCGCAATTTCTATTCGGAATTTCTGGCTGCCCGGGAAGTGGCCAAAAATTACCGGCTCTATTTCGGCGAGCTGCCCTTCGAGCCGCCCCTGGATCATCAGCGGGTGACGTTGGCCGGCTACGCGCTGCTGCCGGAGCTGGCCCGGCAGATGGAAATCGAACTGGAAACGGTTTGCCGCTTGAACCCGGCACTGCGCAAACCGGTGATTACCGGGCAAAAATACATTCCCCGGGGATACCGGTTGAACCTTCCCGCCGACGAGCGGGACTGGGAGGCCCTGCTGGCCGAACTCTCCGAAGACCTGTTCAAAGACGCCCAGAAGCGCAGCCGGTATTACAAGGTGCGCCGGGGGGACACGGCCAGTGAGGTCGCCCGCAGGCACGGTGTCCGTCTCAGCGACCTGGTTGCAGCCAACAATCTGGATGTCTCGGCCACCATTCACGTGGACCAGACCCTGACGATTCCCCTCCCGGACGAGCCGGTGAAGGGTTCCGGCAGCCTGGTGGCCGTCGAAGTGCCTCCGCCGAAGGCCGCACCGGTTGCCGCAGCGGTTGCAGCGGCACCGGAAAAACCGCCGGTTGTGATTGCCCGGACCGAGGACGCGTTGCCATCGGCTCCGGAGCCGACAGCCGAGCGGAAGCCCCCGGCCGAGCTGCCGGCGAAAATACAGATGCAGGCCCCGGCGGAAGCGGTGATCGCGGCGACGGAGTCCCCGCAACCGGTCCGCAAAAGGCAAGCCGATGACCAACCGCCGGTTGCATCCCCGCCTGCGGAGTCTCCGGCTGTCGAACCTGAAGTGAAGATGGACGGCTGGATGGCGCGCTACCAGCGCGAGCGCATGCCCCCCAGCCCCACGGTGGTGGGGGTGAACCTGTTTTTTGAGGACGTGCTGGAGCGCAGAGGCTCCCGGGTCGGGATATTGCGGGTGGAGGTCGAAGAGACCCTCGGCCACTATGCCGAGTGGGCTGGGGTGAAAACACAGGATATCCGCAGTCTCAACGGGCTTCCATACGGCGGACTGATCCACCTCGGTCAGTCGCTGAAGATTCCACTGCACCGGGTGGCCAGGGAAGATTTCGAGACCCGGCGCCATGAATTCCACCAGGAGCTGGTAGAGGACTTCCTGGCTTCCTACCGCATCGAGGAGGTCCAGTCGTACACCATCAAGCGGGGCGACAACATCTGGACCCTTTCCCGGGAACAGTTCGAGCTGCCGCTCTGGCTGATCCGCAGGTACAACCTGGGAGTGGACTTCAACTCTCTGATGCCCGCCCAGGAGTTGCGCGTTCCGATCGTGGAAAAATCCGCCTGATAAGGTGTTTTTCAGCACAATCGTCGTCTGCACGCGGTTTGCATTGCCTTCACCACACAAGCTCGAAGATCACCCTTCGTAAATGAGCCTGCCGACATGAGAAGTTCACGCCTGAAGATCCTGGCTGCGGGGTTGACGGTCGCATGGCTGGTTTCTGTCGGCCCCGTGGTGGCGTCCGCCGGCACGCTTTATACCGTGCTGTCGCCGCCGGCCGATCCACCGCTGGCCGGCGGGGAAATGATCCTGACCGTGCTGATCGTCAACCAGGGCGAGGCCGCCGAGCGCACACGGCTGCCGAATCGGATTGCCTGCCGCCTGAAATCCGCAGCTGTCGAGATCGAGACGAAAGCTGAAGGGATCTCTAATCGAACCGATGAAACGGTGGAGATCCGTGGCGGGCAATTTTTGCAACAAGACTATCGTCTGACCGTACCGGCAGCCCTCCAGGGATGGGTCACCTTGCAGGTGCCTGATCTTGACCATGCCGCCGTTACTTTCGAGGTCCGGGCTGTCGGGAAAATGGCCCCCGTGCCTGCCGCGCCGGACAGCCGACCGGACACACCGAATTTGCGCAGCTTCGATGAAATCACCTCCCTGTATCAACCGTATTTCGGCAATGTCGGCGCTTATGAACCGACCTATTTCCTCGTCGGGACTGAACCGGAAAAGAGCAAATTCCAGATCAGTTTCAAGTACCAGTTTTTCAATTCCAACGGTCCGTTGGTGCAAAATCATCCCTGGGCGGCGGGCTTTCATTTGGGATACACCCAGACCTCATTTTGGGATTTGCAGTCCGCGTCCAAACCCTTTGAGGATACCAGCTACAAGCCGGAGCTGTTTTTCCTGTCGCCGAACATCGACACCGGTTGGGGCCGACTGAGAGGCTTTTTTCTGCAGACCGGACTGCGGCATGAATCCAACGGTCGCGGCGGTGACGACTCCAGGAGTACCAACACCGCCTACCTGAAACCGATGTTCGTCTTTTACCGGGAGAGCAGCATGCTCGGTCTGCTGGTGGCGCCGAAGGTGTGGTTGTACGCCGGCAACGACGATCAGACCAACCCGGACCTGGCTCGCTACAGGGGCTACGTCGACCTGGAGGTCAAGGCCGGAAAAGCGGACGGCCCGGTGTTTCGCTCGGTTTTGGGGTGGGCCGCCGAGGGCGGTTCCGTGCAGTTGGACCTGACGGTTCCCCTGCATCGGTTTTTGTTCGGGAACATCGATCTTTATTTTCAGGTACAGTATGTCAATGCGCTGGCCGAAAGTCTGCTGAACTACCAGGAGCGAACCCGTGTCCTGCGCCTCGGGTTTGCCATCATCCGGTGAGGCGCTGCCGCAGCGTCCCGCCCGCCCGGCTCATTCATAGCCCAGCGCGGCCAGTTCCGCTTCACCCATTCCCAGATAGTGCGCGACTTCGTGCACGACCGTGATTTCGATCTCCAATTGCAGCTCTTCGAGGTTTGCGCACATCGCCTCCAGAGGCTCCTGGAACAAAAAAATGGTGTCCGGATACAAGGGCGGCACGGTGGCGGAGCGCTCCGTCAGGGGCGTTCCCTGGAAGATCCCCAGCAGCGGCTCGTCTGCCGGCAGATCGAGCTCTGCAAGCAGCTTTCGGGAAGGGCGCCGTTGAACGGTGATGATGATGTTGTGCAACTGTTTTCGGATCGCTTCTGGAATGCGCCGTATCGCAAGGTGGACCATGCGATCGAATTCTTTCTGGGAGAGATTCACCATTGTTTCCGCCGAACCGGCTTTTCCCACGAGCGGCGAAAGCGTTTCGCCGTCTGGACATGTGCTGCTAGCGCTGCCTGCGATTGACGATCGATCCCAAGATGTCCGGGCGATCGGTGATGATGCCGTCGACGCCTTTTTGCATCATCCGCCGCATCCGGCCGGTGCCGTCCGGCGCCCACACAAAAACTTTCAGCCCCAGCCGGTGGGCCTCCTGCAGCGACGCTTCGGACACTTCCCGGTGATGCGGTGCCCAACCGCGTCCTCCGGCGGCCTGGATTGCCTGCGGGATCGATCCCCCGAAATCGTCCACATCGATGGGAGAAGTGTAAGGCGAGGGGCCCGGCTTCTCCGGCTGAACGTTCTTCACACTTCCGCCGATACGGGTGAGGTAGATCGTTGGCATTTCCGGAGAAATTTTTTGCACGTGGTACAGGGCCCGCCAATCAAAGGAAAGGATGTGCACCTGCTTTGTGGTGTTCTCCTGTTGCAGCAGTTCGACAAGCGCATCCGCCACCGCTTCCGGCGTGCTGGACCGCTCATGCGCTTCCGGCGAGGTCTTGATCTCGATCCACAGGTGCGGTCTGTTGCCGCTGCGGCTGCCCCTGAACAAAGACACGACTTCTTTCAGCGTGGGGATGCGCTCACCGTCGAGCGCCAGCTGGTCCGGATACCGGAGGCCATAGATCGACAAGGGCTTGAGGCGACCGACGTCATAGGTTTTCAGCTCGGCCAGCGAGGTGTCTCTGATAAAGACTTTATCTTTTACCCAGCCGCCGTCCGGTGCGCGGGTGATGTCCGGGTTCAACCAAAAATCGTGGTAAACCACAAGCTCACCGTCGCTGCTGAGTTGCACGTCCAGTTCCGCAGCGTCGATCTTCAGGTCAATCGCTTTCCGGAAAGCGGCCAGGGTGTTTTCCGGCGCCAGGCCCGCGGCACCGCGGTGACCGATTACTCGGATCCCACGAAGCGGGTGGCCGGCGTCTTCAGGGCTGATCGTCGCTCCGGTGTGGCAGGCAGCGACTGCCAGTGCTGCAACGGAAGGGATCATTGCGTTTCTCACGTCTCGTTGCCTCGTTTTCGGTGTCCCCAAAAAACAACTTGCCCGGCCCGCGGATGCAGCTAATCGAATTTTCTGACCGCGTCGAATATGAGGGCCTGAAGTCCGTCGAGCTTGCCCAGATGTTCGGTGACGCGGATGTGAATGCCGGGGTGACGGCTTGCGGTTTCCTGCACCAGGCGGGGGATGTCGTTTGAAACGTGGCTGCCAGAACCGAGGAAATACGGAAAGACGACCATGTTCTCGACACCGTCGCTGACGAGCTTTTCGATCTGGCTTTCAACAGTCGGTTCGGCGAATTGCACAAAACCGCACACAACCCGGTCGAAGACACCGCCCGCCAGCAGGCGGATCTGCCTGGTCAGATCCAGGACTTCTTCATTGGATGGTTGTTTGCGGCTTCCATGCGCCACTATGAGCAATCCGTTCATCAGGCCTCCTGTTTGCGAAGAGTTCAACCGTGCCGGCTGCACGGCAACGACGTGCAGCCGGCACGGTGATCAGCGATACCACAGCAAGAGTTGGAGTGCAATCGAACGCGGTCGTTATCTCACAATTAGTTGATTTGCGCCACCGCTGCGGTGCCGGCATAAACTGCTAAAACGCTCGCCGCGAGCCTTGTCGCCGCCGCGCCGGCTGCCAGAGCGCGCCGACGGAGCGATGGGATTGTAACGGATAAGCAGTGGGCGCCTGTTCGCTCCCGTCCAGTTGGCGGTTTGTTTTTTGGACGGCTACGGTGTATAGGTGGTGACGGTACTGCACTCGAGGAGACGATTGGGAGCGGGGGAAGATGGGAAGGATAGCGATGTTGTCCAATGAGCAGAAAGCCGGCGATCCGGCCCGGCATGCTTTGGTCGAACGGTCGATGCCCTTGGAATACATGGGAGATTTCTCGCTGCCCGCCATACTGGTGGACCGCCTGCCGGAAGCAATCCGCCTGCTGGAGAAACACCGCTTCGATATCGTCGTGCAAAGCCGCTGCGCGGAAATCTTCACCAGCGAACTGCGACAGGTCCTCGACCTGTTTCGCATACTTGACAGCGGCGGCATCGAATTAGGATTCGTCGACCTCGCCGAAGGGATCTAACAGGGGTGATAGAGAGCCTGCCGGCCCGGCGGGCAGGCAACCCGGCCTGAACATCGCCCCCGGGATTCGAGAGTTCGATCGACGCGGGGCCGATGCTTTTGGACCGTCAGGGATTTCGGGTGGAAGGCGGGTGGAGAACGAAAAAATGGCGCATCGATTCCTTGAAAGAAAGGTCCTTCTTCCGACGATTGCCGCGGTGTTCGTCCTTGGCGGCTTGACGGTTTACCTTTTCCCCACCTTGAAGGTCATCGTGCCGCTCCGCTTGAAATACACCCGAAACAAATCCCCGCGCATGTATCTGGTCCCCAAAGATCGGGTCGTCACAGACGGGGTCGATTCGGACAGCGGCTACGAATACACCAGCGGCAACCTGCGATTTCGGGTTCCTTTGCAGGCGATCCGGACCTTTGATTCCGAATATGCCAAGGCATTTGTGTTCGCAGACGGCAAATCGGTGATCGTTGCCGGCCAGAAAGATGGTGACGGCGTGCTCAGCGCACTGCTCGGCGATGATCCCGAACAGGCCGAAGCCATGCGGCGGTTCTGGGGCGAGGAAAACCTGCGATCGGAATACGCGGCTGTGAAAACCTGCCTGCATGCCACACCGGACAAGGGCGGAATATTCAGCAGCAGAACGGAATTGATGCGGCTGCCTTCGATGCTGCTCTTAAAGGCGGCCTACAGTCCGCTCGGCGATGTCATCTATCAATACGAAACCAAACGGTTCAGGGGGTTTCAATTCGGCAATCCCCAACAAGGACGAGCGGTTTTTGTTTACCTGTTCGATATGTCGGACCGCCTGTATCGAATCAAGCTGTCTGCGCTCGACCAGAAAGAAATCGATCTGCTGCTTGCATCCGTTGTAATCACGCCGCGGGGTTGACGCATGCCGGCAACACCCAGGCGATTCGATGCACGCCGGTGAAGTAAGGTGCAGGAACCCTGATGATCGGCATTTGCGTGAAAATATTTTTCCTGCTGCCGGCGGTTTTGTCCGTTTTGTGGGTCGCGGACGCCGGCGCTTCCGAGCGCACCCTGCGATGCCGGGGACGCCTGGTTTCCATCGGTGACAGCGCTTCCGAAGTAAAGCAGATATGCGGCGAGCCGGACCAGATCCTTCACCGGCAGGAGGGGCACAACACCGCCGTTGCGCGGATCTTTGATTACGAGACCGAGCGCTACCAGGCACCGGTTCGCGTCGACACCCCCATCCGGGTGGAAATCTGGATTTACGACCCCGACCCCACCCGCCTTGTCCGAACCCTTTATTTCGAAAACGGCCGGCTGATCCGGATCGAGACCGGTCCAAAAGTCGGTGACTGAGCCGGCTGTCTGCCCACGGACCCGCTGCAAGATGCATCCGGCAGTCGAAACCCCGGATATGCCAACCTCCGCGCGCTTGCCCGGCGAAACTGCCGCGCGATGGGGTTGGATACCGGCCAAATATGTAGGGTTATACTACTATTTAACCCTGATTTGTTTATTGTTGTCAGGGGCCCAATCGTGCCTACTTTATCTGTCAAAGTCAAGGGTCGATAACCGGACAAATCAACCTGCGAAACTCCAGGAGGTGTATCATGGCAGAAAATACGCAAGACTACTTTCATGACGACAACAACGAGGGTCACGTTGATACCCGTGAAAAAAACTTTGATTGCGAAAACAAGGATCCGCACCTGGGCTGCGATCTCGGGATCGATGTCCAGGGCTGATCGCAGATCGGGCAGCGTATTGATTTAGAGTAACACTTCATCGTTCCTCCTTAGCAACAAAAAGGCAGCGCATTTCGAGGCGCTGCCTTTTTTGTCTTTCCGAGCCGGCCCTTATGGAACCATCAGCAGCACACCGCTTTTCTCCTTTTCCCGGAAGAGGATGCGAATGGCCTCTTTTTTTTCCGGCGACTTCCGCAGGTCGCGGGAGTGTTTCATGATCGACTCCGCTTCCGCCAGAGATCCCGGCACACCGCGATCCAGAAGGTACTGTACGGAGCCGGCCTGACCGCGTTCGATCGCCGAACGAAGCGCGCGCTTTTGTATGTTACCGTCCGTTCGAAGGCTCTCGCTCGCATCGAAAAGCAGCGGAAGGATATCCACGTGCCCTCTGGCGGAGGCCAGCACCAGCGGATGTTTGCCCCCGTGGGCCCGGATATCGGGCCGTGCGCCCAAAGAAAGCAGTACGCGGGCCGACTCGGAACGTCCGTAATCGAGCACCTGTGTCAATGCATAGCGGTTCATGCTGTCGGGCATGTTGAGGGCGGTACCGTAGATTGCCAGCAGGCGAACGATCCGCGGTTCACCGGCCCCATTCTGAAACAGATCGCCCTTGTCACGGCCCCCTTCATCGATGACCGCTCCCGCATCAAACAGCATTTTCAGCAGATCCGGATCACCGCTTTTAACGGCCCCGTAGAGCGGGTAGATGTTGTTCATCTTTCTCCGGGTGCGGGCGTTCGGGTCTGCCCCGGCCTCCAGCAGCAGGGCCGTGATATCCCTGTGTCCCTTGCCGGCGGCGATCATCAGGGCAGTCTGCCCGTCTTCGGTTGCGGCATCCACCCGGGCGCCGTTGGTCACCAGCAGCGCCGCGATGTCCAGGGCTCCCGAACCGGCGGTATTCATCAGCGGTGTCAGACCGTGGTGGTCCACCGCATTCACATCCGCCCCGCTGTCGACCAGAATGCGGGCAACGTGAAACGCCGGCATGTGATGCAGCGAGGGGTAGCCGTTCGCACAGACCCGGGCCAGCAGCGTCCGGCCCTTGGCATCGCGTTCATCCGGTGGTACCCCCAGTGCGAGCAATCGCTGGAGCGTTTGGAATTTACCCCTGGTCAGCGCCCGATAAAGATCGTCTGAAGAGCTTGCCGCCTCCCCGGATGATTTTTCAGGGACCGATCCGGCGGATCGGAGCAGCGCGGCAATCTCCGGCAGGTTTTTCTCCACGGCCGTGTAGAGCAGCGTTTTTCCGGTTGGGCTAATTTCGGCGGGATTAGCACCGACGGATAGCAACAGGCGGACAATGCCCGTTTCACCGGCATGCACCGCACGGGACAGGGCCGACCCGGAATAATGGGTGACCGAAGGGTCGGCACCCGCCGCTAAAAGAACCTCTACGCTGCGATCGTCGGCCCCGGAGGTGGCGATCATCAGCGGTGTCTGACCGTCGTGATCCTTGAAGTTGGGATCCGCCCCGCTTTCCAGCAGCACGGCCACCACCTCGGGGCGGCCTGACCGGATCGCCTCTTTGAGCAGCGAGGCGGTGTGCGGTCCCGGATCGTCGATCCGAACCCCGTGTTCGATGAGCAGACGGACCAGCTCCGGGTCCCCGATCCTGCAGGCATAGAACAGGGCCGCGTGCGGTTCGCCCGGGATTTTCCGGTTTGCGTCGACACCGCTTCGAATCCGCTCTTTGGTGCGGTTCATCCGGTTCGCATCCGGCAACTGGCCGCTGTGCACCCGGATACTCATCGCTCTCAGGTCACGGCTGAGCGCCATCTCCTCCGGATGCACCAGGTTGTGGTAGTGTCGGGCGAGCTGGACGTCGATCTTGTTTACGCTGACGAAAAAAGCGCCGTGGGTGAAAAAGAACAGGGCAAAATACCCGTATATCCAAAGATTTCGGATGTGGAATCCGGAAAATGCCGCGCAGAAAACCGCGGGTACCACCAGCAGCAGGTTGACCACAAAGGCGATCATCCAGGGGATGATGAGCGCCAGGGCCTCCATTCCCGATTTGGGCCCCAGAATATAGCACAGGATCAACAGCCCGGTGGCCAGCAGGCAGATCAGCGTAAGGGCGTTGGCCAGCTTCCAGAGTATAAGGCGCCGGGCAGAGGCCTTCTGTCGCTTGGTGGGGTTGCTGGTCATCGTATTGATACCAACAGTATTTGCGTGTGCCATCTGCTTATACTTTTCGCTTTGTAAATGCCGGTGGTTGGCGACGGTTTCAAGACGACCGCCAGTGTGTCCTTGTGGCCCTTTCGGAGAGCCAATCAGTTCAATGGGTGTCTCCCCGAACCCTGGATGCGGGAGCAGGGGCCGATCAGGGACTGACTGTAAACCGGACAGAGCTGGAGTGCGGACTTATGGATGGTTCTGAATCGACAGGGCTGGAACGGCAAGCTATTATACCACGAAATACCGCACGCCTCAATCGATCGGAGATCTGACATCGAACCTGTCCTTGAAATGAATTGTCCCGGCGACAGAATAGGAGTCCTTAGCAAAAGCGATTTCCAAAGTGACAGCTGCACGCAGTCGTCTTTGACAAACGGGTTTTCGTTGCACTGAATGCGCTCGATCCGGCGGGCCCGTTCACACTCCCAGTCGTCCACCGGGTCCTGCCGGCTCCAGGCGGCGAACAGGGGTCGGTTTTTCCGGCTGAGGATACCGCAGCCCGGATAGGCGCCCGTCGGCTTTTATTGTCAAACCCCTCTGCGTTATTGGCAGCAAGAAGCGTACCTTGACAAAAAGGGAGTTATTTTAGTTAGTTGTATATTTTTTTCGCCGCGGGAAGACAAAAATTGTCCCTGAAAAGTGACAAGTTTCGTCAACTCAACCGCTGGTGCGAAGATTGTGGGGCCTTTGGAGGGGCGGCTACTTTCGGGCAGAGGGTGCCGGAGCGGGCGGTTCGGTAATCCAGATGGGCGATGAAATGGCTTCGTCGCCGTCGGCCTGGGTAACCTTGACGTAGTAATATTCACCGCCGCGAGTCGTTAGAGCTGCGGTTACGGTTGGAGCGGTTTCGTAGGGATGCCAGACCCGATTCACGGTGCCGTCTTTGACGAGCAGGATCTGCTCGAACCTTTCCGTGTCGCCGTCGGCGGCGCGGATGACGCATTCGCAGCTGCCGGCCTCGACCAGTGAGCCCATCTGCTGTCCGCAGATTTCGATGGAAAGCGACAGGTTTTTGTCCAGGGTGGAAAAAAACCGCCGTGCGACAAGGGCTTCGGTTATGGCCGACCGGGTTTTGGCCGGGGCCAGCACCGCCAGGCGGTAGTCGGTCCGGCTGCCCCAAGTGCCGCTGTGGTTGTCGTCCGAACCGGCCGCACCGACGCGCCAGCCCGCCCACAGGGCTTCGTCGTAATACCCCTTGTGGCCGTCGTTGCGCTGGTAACCGTCGTTGTAATAGTACTGCTCGAATCCGTCGATCTTGTTGAACAGGTCGATGCCGACAAATTGGCGGGAAGGAGGGGAGCTGAAATGGCCGAACTCGGCGCCAATCTTGTCCTGCCGGCCGGGGTGGTTGAAAAAGGCGATCGCATTTCTGGCCGACACCCAGGCCGCCAATTCTGCAAACGTGTCGGTACGGGTCTTTCTGGCGCTGGTGTAATCATCGGTTTGAATCACGGTCACGTGGCCGTGGGTGTAGCTGGACCACTCGAATCCCCAGAAGGTGACAAACACGCCCTCTTGATTACGGGCTTCGGCGACGGCCTTGATTTTTTTCCACTCACTGGCGCTCATCCGCTCGGCGTGATCGGAAAGGCCGAAAAAGTCGAGTCCGGCAACCTTCTGAGCATCGCTGTAGGCTTTTTCAGGGCTCCCTTTCCCATCGGACGCATTGGAGTGGTTGTGGACGTGGCCGTAGTAGACGCGGTACTGCCCGGCGGCGGCAGGGGTGCTGCAGAACCAGGTCCACAGGCACGTAGATATGACCAGCAGTAAGGTGCGATGGTGGTAGAAAGGATCTTTTTGCATGACATGCCGCATAAAAATGATTGAATTTGGTATGGCACTCCGGAAAACCGCTACACTGAAAAAGAACACTTCATAGCAAACCAATCCGGTTCATGGCAAGGCATACGAATAGAAGAACTCTTGCGTGCGATTTCCAGAGGGATTCTGCGGTATCAATTATGAGCAGACTCGCCGTTTTTTCCCAGCCCACACGAGATGAATATTTTCCTTTGACCCGAGCCCGACGCGTACTATAGTGGCAATGCGGCAGGACAGAAGGCATTTGACGGGCCTTTCCGCACACCATTCACAGCAGCTGACAAGGAGGGAGCTCATGGCAGTATCGGTTTTGATACGGCGGTCTTTCAGCGAGACGGACAAAGCGGCCGAGCTGGCCCCGTTGATCGTAAAACTGCGGTCGCTGGCCACGATCCAGCCGGGGTACATAACGGGCCGCACCTTCCGCTGTCTGGACTGTGCCGGTGAATACCTGGTGATCAGCACCTGGAACACGCTGGAAGACTGGAACCGGTGGCTGAACAGCAAAGAACGCCAGGAGCTGCAAAACCAGGTGGATGAACTGCTGGGAGGAAAAACGGAATACCGGATCTACGAGCCCCTGGTAGGGGGAATCATCCCCCGGTTCTGATGGGCAGCGGTGCTGCGGAGAACGGCAGCAACGCTCGTCGGTTGCGGTGCTATTTGGGTGCGAGCAGTTTCTTGTTGATCAGATCGCGCACCACCAGCGATATCGTGTCGTTGATGATCTCCACCTGCGCCTTGTCCAGGGACTTTGTCTGACCGGACCAGATGAGGTTTTCCGTCTGCACGTCGAACACGTTGGTTTCCAACAAAACCGTTGCATAGGTGCGGGAGTAGCCCGGGTCGTGGTAGTATTTGTACAAAATGCCGTAGTAACTGTAATAACCGTACTCTTGCGGATTGGCGCGACTGCGGCTTTCCGTGTACGCGATATCGGCCAGGTGGGTAACTAGAACGGCGTCGCTTTCATGCCGCGCGACCGCTTGCAGGATCGCCTCCTTTTTCAGCTCCAGGTCGGACGGCATGGGGATGGCATCCGCACTGGCAATCGCGTCAACGCCGGCCGCCTTCAGGGCCTCAACGAATCGGCCTTCGAAATAACGTCTCGTTTCGTCGCTGTCCGCCACCACGATGACAAGGATGTCGGAGACCGGTTTGATCAAAGCGCTCTGGTCGATTCGCTTGGTAGTGAGATCGGTGCCGGCGCAGGCGAGCAGCACTGCAGCGGCGATAACTGTCAGGCCAAGGTATTTTGCGCGTTCTCGTTTCATTGAAGACCTCCTGAATCTGTAGAAGTGCCGAGGGAAATGATTTCCCGCAGTGCTTGTGCTTCATGCCATCTGCCGGCTGCCATCACTCCACGCAGCTTTCGGATGTGGGCGACATCGTCCAAAGGGTTTCGTTCTACCAGGAGAAGGTCCGCCCGGTGGCCCACCTCGATAGTACCCAGGTTGCCCTGGCCGGTCATGTCCCGGATCACCGGCGATACGTTTGTCGTTCCGGTGGCAAGGGCCTCGTAGGGGCTGAAGCCGTTTTCCACCAGGATGCGCAGTTCGTCGTGGATGGAAAATCCGGGCACCAGGCCCATACCGCCGGTGCCGGCATCGGTGGCCAGCAGCAGGGGGATTCGGTTCTCTCTGAGGGCTTTCAAAATCAGCCGGTCGATGCTGTACTTGAAGGGGGCAAATTCCTCGCCCCCTTTAAACTGCCGCTGGTGTTTCTCCTTTCCCTGCCGGAATTGATCGATGTACCACTGCGGCAGGTACCGGTTCACCGGTTTATCCAGAAACGCCTGCGGGCGGTGCAGTTTCTCAACGATCACTTCGTCGATAAATAGGGTCGTGCACACCGGGATTGCTTTGCCCTTCAGTTTGGCAACGATGCCCGCGATTAACGGCCCCATTCGGTTTTCGATTTCCGACTCGTCGAGCCCGAGAAACGGGCGGTATTCTTCGAACGCCGCAGCGATGACGTAGGGCATCCAGGCGGCGCCGCTCAGGGCCTTGTGCCGGTCGAAATCGACCAGTTCCCACCAAAGCTCCTCCACGTGGGCGATTTCATCCATTTTTGCAGATAAGGCCCCGTCCAGACCGACCTGGAACGGTATGTGACCGGCGGTGTAGATGCCCAGTTTTGCGGCCGTTGCCGTCGCCTCCCGGAATTCGGCCGGTGTCACATACGAGTAAATCTTGATGAAATCAAAACCCCGGTATCTTTGTCTGATCACTTCCAGTTCGGGGTGCTGCACCGGACCCCTCAGCGACGGGCCGCAGGTGTAGATCCGCGGGCCGACGCGCCTGTCGCTGTCGATCTCTTCGCGCCATCGCAGGGCGTACCGACCGCTTTTGCCCCCGGGTCCGAAGCAGCGGATCGTCGTGACGCCGTTTGCCAGGTAGAGGAAAAAGGGCGAAACCGGCCAGCTGCCGCCCAGCCAGTTTTCCCGGAGGTGGATGTGCATGTCTGCCAGACCGGGCATCAGAAAGCAGCCGGATCCATCGATGACCCGAGCGGTGGCCGGAACGTCGATCCGGCCGGCCGGGCCGATGGCCACGATCCGTTTTCCGGCCACCAGGACCGTATGATCCGGCAAAACGATTTCTTCTGTCATCGGGACCAGGTTCACGTGCACGAAAGCGGTCACCGTTTCTGTCCCGGCCCACGGGGCCGCTTCCGGTTGCATCAGGAAAATGAGCGTCGATGCCAGAAGTGAAAATCTGAGGCGCATGTGTTTCCTATCTCACGGTGTGCCGGTTCAGCGAAGCGATCCGTTGGTTACATGGGCGATGAGCTGATCCACGCTGTGCAGGTGCGCGTCGAACTCGTTCCAGTAGCGTCCCACCGATTCGGCCTCGTGGGCGTCACTGTTGAAGAACGGCAGAATTCCGTATTCGGTTGCCACACTTTCGGCCAGCTCGCTTAGCTGCAGGTCCATGTTGCTGCTGATCACTTCGATACCGTCGATGGGCACAGTACTCAGCCAGAATGGAATACGCCTGCTCTCGAAGCGAAACGGGTGGGCCCAGATCAGCAAACCGCCCCGCTCGCGTGTCCAGGCGGAAAGGGCATGGACGGTGTCGGGCGGCATAGCGGCGTGCAGGCCGGTCTCCTCCGGTAAAAACACCAGGAAGTGGCCTTCCCGGCACGAGCGCTCCATCCCGTCGAAGATGGTCAGTTCGGGGTGGCTCTCCCGCAGGGCAGCAAGCTCGCCTTGCGGACGCCAGAGGTCGTGCTCGGTCAGAGCGATGCCGTCGATGCCCAGTGCCGGTGCCAGCCGGCACAACTCGTCGGCTGTGATCGCGCTGCAGGGGGAATATTCGGCCGTGTGAGTGTGCAGATCGTAACGCATGTCGGTATTTTTGCAAACGGTGTTTCAGAAGGAATATCAGGCTTTCCTGCATCGCTGCAGCCGGCTGCGATGACTTCCTTGTACAGGCCGACTGCCCCATTGGTACAGACGGGTGTCCTTCGGCTCGCTTCGCAATAAGGGCACCAGGCACTGCTTTGCCTCGCACCGGCGATCCATGCTTTCCAGAAGCACCGGGGCCTTCAAAAACAGGGCTTTATTGAGATTCGTCTGTTCGGCCGGTGCGGTCTCGATGATCTGCAGCGCACCGGCATAGTTTCTAAATGTCTTTCGAACCTCTGCCCGGCTGAGACCGGCAGCATACTGTCCCCCGACGTTCCAGTCGGGCCGGCGAATTCCGACGCTTAGGTGAATTCGATCAACCCCTCCCGGATGAGCCGGCCGATGGCCATCTGCTGCGGGCACGCCTGTTCTGCGTGGGAATAGTCCAGTACGGCCATCGTTTGTCGCGTGTGTTCCGGAATCTGCTGGAAATGATGTGCGGCCCGGTGCCGGTCGCCGTAGCTTCTGCCGTACATCAAATAGCGCATGGCATCGCGGATAGGCACCTCTGCCGTGACGGCCGATTCGCATATCCGCGCGCAACCGGCGCAGTAACCCGAGCGGGTCAATCGGGCGTGACGCTGCAGCACCTGGCGGTCGCGGGCCGAAAGCCGGGTGCGGTCGAGCGCGGCCGAGACGTTTTCCATCAGCAACTTCATGTTCGGCATCTCCGAGCAGATGCTGGCGATCTGACGGTTCTCCCAAACGGCTTTTAGCTTTGCCTGGCCCTCGGTGAACCCTTTGGCTACAAACCGGTCGGTGATTTCCCGGGCCCGGTCCCCGGCCCAGCGAAAAGAGCCCCCGCCCTGCGTTTTCATAGCCGTCAGCCCGATTCCGGCTTCGGCGCAGGCGTCCACCGCCCTGCGCATCTCGTCGGTGTCCATCAGACGGTAGTTGTAGGTCATCATGATGGCGTCGATCCAGCCGAGACCCGCTGCCGACAGCAGACACTGCTCCATGTTGCTGTGGGTGCTGAACCCGAATAGGCGCACTTTGCCTTCCGCCTTTTTCTTCTCGCCCCAGCGGCGTTTGTCGTCGTCCATCTCGTCGATGCCGCTGATGCCGTGGACGAAAAAAAGATCGACATAATCGGTGTTCATCCGAAGAAGGGATTCGTCCAGGTCGGCGCTCATACCTTCGGTGCTCCAGGCATGGGATTTGGTAACCAGAAAGATCTTTTTTCGGTCCTGGGGGAAGGCGGCCAGGTACTTGCCGATGCGCTGTTCGCTGTTTCCGCCCATGTAGGAGTTGGCGGTATCCCAGTAGGTAACGCCCCATTTGAACGCCTGCCGCAGCATCAGCTGCGGAAGGTGCAAGCTGCCGCCAAATGACAGAATGGACACGTCGATCCCGGTCCTGCCGAAAGGACGGGTGGGCACCGGAGTCGGTTTGACGGCGGCCTCCACGGGGTGCAGGGGGGACAGGATCGACCCCATGGTGGCGGCGCCGGCCACCTTCAGAAAATGGCGCCGGTTTATCAGAGGGTAAAAGGGCATATTTCTCTCCGCTCAGCCGGTTGGCAGGTGATGAAAATGCTACAAAGTAGCATGGTATTGGTCGCCCCGGCAACACCTGATTGTAGGGCAAACACCGACGATCCGATTCGGCAGCTGCCGCGAAGCGGCCGCACCCTTCGACCGGGTCTGCAGCGGTATCGCCATGCGGCCAGCAGTGCCGCATCGGCCCCGGTCGCATGCCTGATGGTGGCATCGGAACCGCGCTAACTGCGAGACCTTGCCGGCTCTAAAGCTACGGGTTTGGAAGCGGGAAACCGGGAAGTTTGGGTTCGCGCTGCAATATCTTCCGCGACCATCGGGCGGCGGTTCGGTTTCACTGACAGATGTTTTGCCGGGCAGGATGCCCCCGGCGGGCAATGGAGGTCCCGCAGGCAACCTTTCCGCAGCGGCGGGGTGTCGTGCCTGAGCAAAAGGAAGGAGCCGCCGCCGCCCGCCTTTTCTCCGGAAAAGGAGGGGCGGTTCCGAAGACGATCGACGACGGCACACCCAGTTGACGCAGTCGGTTCAGTGATAGTCGTGGGTGCCTTGTATCACTTCGACGCCGAACTTGTTTGCCAGGATGTCTGCCATCTCGTCTGCACTCGAATACGGGCAGCCGGGCTTGGCATTTACCAGGCAGGAGCTCAGGTAAATTTTGTCGGGTTTGGTCTCCGACAGTTTCATGGCCATACCCATGTTGGGCGCCAGTGACCTGCCGGGGCACTCGCACTTCAGGAAGGAAACCACCTGCGAGGCTTGCGCAAAATTTCCCTCCCCCAGCGAAGCGGCCTTCAGGCAGCGCCATTCGCCCGGGCATCCATAGCCGTTGTCCATGTAGGCTCCGCAGCCGATGACTGCCACTTTTTCCATAGCGACCTCCTTTCTCCGGGTCGTCCCCGTCGGTAACGGCACCTTGTGGTGGAAGAGGCGGGTGGGTGTTGCACCACGCCTGGTAATGAGACTATGCTCATAAATATCCGGCACACGTCCGCATGTCAAGGGGAGCGGCCTGCTGTTTTCGGCGAGGGGATGCCGGTTTCCAGTGTTCGTTGTAAACAGGCGGCCTTTTTGACCGAAGGGTGACAAATTGGCCTGTCACAAGCATGTTGAAGATCCGGCGCAATTCCTGTAGGATGCGGGCGCTTTGTTGCCGCCGAATCGACGGTGAGCGATCCAACAGCCCTGCTGCAACCATATGCGTATGCCTGCTCAACCTGCTCAAAACGACAGAAGATCCTTCGTCACCCTGCTGAGCCTTGTCTGCCTGGTCACTTTCGGCTGCTATTTCGCCGTTTCCATGCGGCTGCCCGTGGTGCCGCTGCACGCGCGCGGGCTGGGCATCACCACGGCCCAGATCGGGGTGATCAACGCGGCCTTTTACCTGATGGCCGGGCTGCTGTCCGTGCCGTCCGGGATGCTGTCGGATCTGCTCGGTCGCAGGCGTCTTGCCGCAGCCGGATCGGTCATACTGTTTGCGGGCATGCTGCTGCTTTATTTCGGCCGATCCTACGTGCAGCTGACCGGACTCTATTTGCTGCTGGGCGGCGGCATCGCGGCCTTCGGTCCCACCATGATGTCGTGGGTGGCCGAGATTTCTCCGGTCTCGCACCTCGGTCGTGCCTACGGTTGGTACACCACCGCCTTGTTTTGCGGACTGGGCATGGGACCGGCTGCCGGCGGGGCCTTGGGCAAGGCTCTGGGGCTGCGTCCGGTGTTTTTGATCGGCGCTGCGGTGGTGACCGTCAATCTTTGGGCGGTCCAGCGTTTCCTGCCTGCGGCCGAACCTGCAACCGCCGCCCGTGCGGAAAGAGGACGGTGGCGCAAGAATCTGGCCGGCGTGCTCACCGACCGGCCCCTGATCGGCTGCTGGGCAGCCACCTTCGGCGCCTGCGTGATCGCCGGGATGTTTTTCTCCTTCATGCCGCTGCACGCCGACAACAGCGGGCTGGATGTGGGCCGAATCGGGGTCGTTTACCTGGTCCAGTCGGTCACCAACGCGCTGTCGCGGATTCCCTTCGGCTTTTTCAGCGACCGCGTTGGGCAGCGCAAATACCAGGCCCTGTTCGGCGTCGCGCTGGTGACCGTCTCCATCGCCGGTTTCGCGCCGGCCCAAACGTACCTGCAGTTCATTACGGCCTCGCTGGGATTGGGGGTGAGCATGGCCATCGCCTTCACCTCCATCGGTGCGCTGATCGCCGAAATTGCCGAGCCCCGGATTCGCGGTATGGCCATGGGCGGGTACAACACCTGCATCTATTTCGGCCTGATGACCGGCTCCATCGGGCTGGGACCGCTGATCGAGGCAGTCGGCTTTGCCCGGGGATTTCTGCTGACCGGTGTGATCAATCTCCCCTTTGTCGCCGTGTTTGCCTGGGCGATACTCGGTTACTGCCGGCCGGCAGGCCGCCGCTCGGATGCAGGCGGCTGAAACAGGATGCAGAAAAACGATCGCCGATAATTGATGGAGAACAGGAATGACTACAGCAGGTATATTACCGACAACAGGAAGTTTTCCGTGAAAACCATCCGATCATTGCAGGTTCTTCAGCACGGCTGGCGCCTGTTTCTATCCTGCTGGAAACCGATGGCGGGCTACAGCCTGCTGGTGTGGGCGGCAGTGCTGACAGTGCTGTCTCCGTTTACCTCATGGGCCCTCAACCGGCTGGTGGCGCGCTCCGGTGAACTGGTGGTCGGCAACACCGAGCTGATCACCTGGCTGCTTTCCCCCGAAGGTCTGTTGAGCCTGACGCTCTGGGGGGTGCTGGCGATGCTGGGGATCGTATTGCAGGCGACCGGATTGATCTGGATCGCAGGCAACCAGACCCGGGAAAACGTGTTCATTGCCGGACGCACCCTCCACCGTCTGGTGTCGACCCTCCCGCAGCTGTTGCGGTTCTGCCTCGGGGCCTTCCTGCTATGCACGGTTTCGTTGCTGCCGCTGGCCGCCGGTCTGGGCGGCGTGTACCTGCTGTTTTGGGGTGCCCACGACATCAACTACTACCTGACGGTCCGGCCGGCTGAATGGCGCTGGGCGCTGATCTGCGGCGGGAGCTGGCTGCTGCTGTGGACTTGTGCGGCCGGTGCGGTGCTGCTGCGATGGTTGTATGCGTTTCCGCTGTGGCTCGAAGGTGTCCGGCCGTTTCGCTCCACCCTGCGTCTGAGCTGGCAGGCCACCCGTCAATCCTTTCCTTCACTGCTGCGGAACCTGGGGGTGTGCCTTGCCTGCGTGATCCTGGTTCGCCTGCTGCTGGAAGGCGGCCTGTTCGCCACGTTCGGGCTCATCGTCAGGCAGCTGGAGAACGCGGTCACCGCGCTGTTTTTCACTATTTCGGTTTACCTGGTTACCGGTGCCGCGCTGGAAGCGGTGTTCTCGTTTATCGGCATCGCCTGGGTCGTTTGTATCCTGGTTACCTGCTATCACGCTGACCGGCCTGCGGCCCTTCCGCCGGCACCAGCGCCGGAAGCGCCCTCCCGCAACCAACCCCGACAGCGGCCACCGCGACCTGCGCTTCGATACGGGGTCGTTGCCCTGGCGCTCGGCATTGTGCTGGCGGCCAGCATCGGTGTCAGCCTGTTTTTGCTGAAGCGCAAACCGCCGGACAAAGTGCCCGTGGTGATTGCTCACCGGGCCGGGGCACTGCACGCACCGGAGAATAGCCTGGCGGCGCTGCAGATCGCGATTCGGCAACGGGCCGATTATGCCGAGATCGATGTTCAGCGAACCCGTGACGGCCAGGTGGTGGTCATCCACGATGCGGACCTGATGAGGATGGCGCGGGATCCGCGCCGCATCCGCGAGACCGACTACGCGCACCTGACGAAAATCGATATCGGGCGGATGTTTCACCCGGACTTTGCCGGCGAGCGGGTCGCCCGACTGTCGGATTTTCTGCAGCGGGCCGCGGGACACATCAAGCTGATGATCGAATTGAAATACTACGGCAGCGATCCCGGGTTGGCGGAGGAAACCATCCGCCTGGTTCGCCGGGCCGGCATGGAAGGGCAGGTGGCCGTGATGTCTCTCGATCTGACCGGGGTGAGGCAGTCCCAGCGCCTGTCCCCCGCGATCCCGGCCGGGTACCTGTCTGCGGTCGGTCTCGGCAATCTTGCCCGACTCGATCTCGACTTTCTGGCCGTGTCGACCGGTGTCGTCTCTTCCGCACTTCTGGCCGATGCCGACAGACAGGGTCTTCGGGTGTACGTATGGACCGTAAACAATGCCGACGCCATGCTCGATATGATGGAATTGGGGGTCGACGGTTTGATCACCGACGATTCGGCCATGGCGATCGAGGTCATCCGCAGCGTGCAGGAACTGCTGCCGGTCGAACGCTTGCTGCTGCGGTTTCGCCATTTCTGGGACCTGTTTGCGGAGCAGGAGACAGCAGCGGAAAAAAAGGCCGACCGCCCAAGGAATTGAGGCGTGATCGGCAAGATCCCAGGTCCGCGTCACAGGTGGGGGAGCGGAAAAACAAAAAGCCTCCCGGTTTGCACAAAGGGAAGGCTTTCGTTGATTGGTGTTCAGCGACCCGGGGCTGTCGCACGGGATGCTTTTGTTTGCACATTTTCAGACCGGCACCCGGGCCTGTCAGCAGTCGCAGCCTCCAGAGGAGCAGTCGCAACCGCTGCCGCATCCCATCTGCGGCTGTGTGGGTGTTGCACTGATACCCACCACCTCTACGTCGAAGGTCAGCGACTGACCGGCAAGCGGGTGATTCAGGTCCACCACCACTTTTTCGGCATCCGCCTCGGCAATCCGTGCGGGGAACTGCTGGCCGTCCGAAGAGGTGAGGGTCAGCACGTCACCGACTTTCGGATCGGCATCGGCGGGCAGTTCCGAACGGGCAAAGCTGTGGTTCAACTCATCCTTGCGATCGCCGTATGCATCATCGGGTGACAGGGTGAACACCTTTTTCTCGTTGAGGGCCATTCCCATCAGGGCCGTTTCGAACTCTTTCAGTACCCGACCGGCGCCTACCTCCACTTCAAGGGGCTGGCGTCCCTGGCTGCTGTCAAAAACCTGCCCGTCGTCGAGCGTTCCCGTGTAATGCACGCTAACGAACAGACCGTTTTCCACTTTGTCCATCGAAATCTCCTTTTGGTTGATTGGCATTCCTGTAACCCTAAGGATAAAGTCACCAAAGTCAACCGATCCGGACGATATAAATTTACCGTTTGCCTTCTTTCCCAAGGCCTGAGAAATCAGACTTTTTCTATTTTCAGAAAATAATTAATGCCCAAAGGTTCTTCTATGATTTCGATGTTTTTGATCTCCTTCTCATCGATTGATCTCGCGAATTCTTTTAAATCCACCCGATCCCTGTAAATCAACTGCCAGTCATAGACATACTCCATCACAAACACCAGATCCCTTGGATTGTTTTTATTGAAGTTGCCGACAATCAGCAGGCCATCGTGATGCAGCAGGTCGAACAAACTTTTTGTCAAACCGACGGTGCCCTTGCTGTCATCCAACTGAAACGTCTTGATGTAATCATATAAGCCGGCGCTGTAGATCATGTCGAATCGTTGTTGACTGAGCTCGATCATTTCGTACTTTATAAAGCTGAATAATTTATGCAGTCCGGTAAAGTCGGTTCTCGGTGAGCAGTATCTTTCAAAGAAACCCCGCGGGCGTGCTGCGAAATAGTTGCCGGAAATGAACTGAAATGCGTTCGCCAGAGCATACGTAAACTGATCCGTTTTTTCCTGCGGTCTATACTTTACCAATGTTTCGAGATCGTGGTCCAGCGCCAGAAACTGCCGCCCGTTGTTCGTGGTGTCCATCACTTCCATTATTTCTTTGGAAGGCCCGGCGGCGAGGCTGAGAAATTTTCCGGTTTTTTGCATGATTTGATCGGTTAAATATTCTTTTCGGTTTCTTACCGCCTGACAGGCTTTGGTGGATACGGCGTGTTTGTGCAGAAATTTACCGAAAGGCGTATCTCCTTCAAATGAATCGCGGTATATGTAACTCATCATTTCGGCATCGCCTGAATATCCGTTTGGCTTGTTAATGATTCTCCAGTAAAACGGCGCCTCTTGAATAATTTTGAAATACTTCGACTTTCGTATATACTCCTGATGCCTGGATTTTTCCAACTCGCTGAAATTTTGTGATATTTCACCGAGTCTATCCATGATCGGGAAGCGCCAGATTTCGAAATCGGCGATCTCCTTTTTTAACCGTTCTTCCAAAGCCTCTCCATCGATGGTTATCGCGTTTAGCCTTTTCCTGATGTCCAGGTGTTTTATTTCAAGCTCATGAAAGAGAGCCCTGAACTCCTTGTGAATTGCCGTGTCCATGTTCCCACCTTTAATTGTTGCATCCATTTTTTCGATGATCCCTGCCGGGCTGTCGATGGACTGTATTTGAAAGCTCGCATCAGCGTTTTCGGATTTCATGGCGACCACCCATTTGGTTAATTGGCGAGCGAAATTTTCATTGTCGAACTGGTTTCGCGGTCTAGTATGGTCCTGACCTTCTGCGACAGCTCCTTGAGACCAAACGGTTTTTTTATGAAGCCTTCTCCGCCGTTTTCGAGAATTCTTCTAGCGGTTTCGTTGATACTGTAGCCACTTGCCAGAAGGACCTTGACACGCGGGTTGAGAACTCGAAGCATGTCGAACGTCTGCTCGCCGTTCATATCGGGCATAATTAAATCCAGAATCACCAGGTCGACCAAGCTTTCTCTTCCCTTGAAGAATTGCACGGCTTTCCGGCCGCCTTTTGCAGTTGTGACCTGGTAGCCCAGCATATCGAGCATTTCACCGACCTCCTGCAGGATCATGTCCTCATCGTCTATGAGAAGTATATGTTCGTTGCCGTATAAAAAATCTTCCTCGGCACTGTGATGGCTCGATTTTCTCTTTGTGGTTGCAGGCAGGTAAAAGATGAAGGTCGACCCGCGTCCGACTTCACTCGACACCTCGAAAAAGCCTCCATGGTTTTTCACGATTCCATAGGCGGAGGCCAACCCCAGGCCCGTCCCCCTGCCTCTTTGCTTTGTGGTAAAGAACGGATCGAACACTTTCTCCAGGGTGGTTTGATCCATCCCGGTTCCACTATCCGCAACGACGGTTATTATGTAATCTCCCGGTTCTAAGTTGTTCGGTTCTAAAATTTTGCCCTCCAGCCACATTATTTCGGTGCGGATACTGATGTCTCCGCCGTCCGGCATGGCATGACCGGCGTTTACAAGCAGGTTCAATATCACCTGCTCTATCTGTGACTGGTCTACTTCCGTTAAGGTGGGTTCTTCTGAATAATCCGCAGTTACGGTAATTCCCTTGTTGGTCCGGCTGAACAGATCGACAGTTTGTGCAACCAGCTGGTTTAAATCGGTGATGCTCAGCTCATATTTGCCGCACCTCGCAAAACCCAACAACTGGTCGGCAAGTTTGGCACTCTTGCTGATATAATCTTCCGCATCTTTCAGATTTCCGCGAGCACGGTGCTTTTTGCCGAGCTTGGCACGAGCCACTGAAATGCTGCCTTGAATTCCCATCAGAAGATTGTTGAAATCATGGGCCACGCCGCCCGCCAGTGTGCCGATGGCTTCCAGTTTTTCGGCGCGTTGCAGGTGCATTTCCAACTGCCTTCTCTTCTCCTCTAGCCGCTGACGCTCCTCAAACTCTTTTTTAAGCCCCTTGTTTGCCTTGACAAGCTGAGCCGTGCGCTTTTCGACCATATCCTCCAGTTTGCGGTTAACCGCTTTAATCTTCTTCTGTTCCTTCTCCAATAAATCTTTGACGCTGACAAGTTCTGCAGTTCGGTTGTCTACGATCTGCTCTAATCGCTGATTGGCCGATTTTATTTTTTCTCTCTCCTTATCCAACAGGTACGCTATGTAGAAATTGGAACGGGCATAGTATTCGATGGCGTAACAAACACACATTCCGATCATGTTGGCGCTGATAAAGAAAAAATTGTTGCTCAGAAGAATTAGATGCGGCGTGTTTTTCAGGTATGCCGCGATAATTTCATAAGATATAACGATCAGCCACCCTGCCGGCGTGGCCCACACGAATCGTACCCTCGTAAAGGAGTACCCCCATATGAACACCAGTATGAGCCCGGCGTAGTAGGAATGGCCGATCTCGGAAGGGATGATCGCCATCATGATATTGATACCGAGGCCTGCGACGATCATGACCAGGGAAACCGACGGCTGAAAAAACCTTTCGAAACCGGGATAGTAAGAATATATGATTACTGCCGTTAAACACGGCACTACCAATGCAAAGCGCACCAGCCAAATGCTGTTGCGCATTTCCGGTACAAGCTCCGCATCAAGAATTCCGAACAGGCTGTACAATGCGATACCGGCTATCAGGGATATTCTGACAAGGCTCAAAGACGATTTATAATATTCGTGGCGGAAGATTGCCTCGATATCGGCAGGAAATGAAAGCGTGAAAGGGTTGATATTCATTTCATGGGGCCCGAGCAAAGTGCTGGGCAATATCGAGTCTCTTTTTTGTTTCATTGAAATAGTCCTTTGTGCCGGGACTGCCGTATAAATGTGTCGGGGAAATTGTCGATTCTATGGATCGAATGAAATCATGATGAAACGTGGCTCTATAAAACGCAAGATCCGTACCAGTACAGGCAAGGAGACGTTTGGTAAGAATTACAGAAGGTTACGTGAGATCGCAGCAGGGTACTCCGCTGTGGAGAAAGGCCCGGTTGGGGGTTTTCACCCACCCCCCCCTGGGTGAAATAACCCATTCAAATTGCTTGGAAATTATTGGGAGGGCAAAGCCGGCTTCACAGCAGTTCTGGCGGCTGAATCGATAACCAAAGCACCGCCGGCCGCCCGTATTTTACATGTTTCCCGCAAGGTAACTACATCGTTGACCTCCTCCAGACGCTAAGAGCAGCAAGCCATAGCGCGGCGCTGCTGAAGGGATGCACCGCCAGGACCGCATAGGCCCTGAAAGGATTGCTGTCATCGGTCAGCGGTCGAATACGAATCACGACCTGCGGGTCTGCGCTGGCGCGGGTGCCAAGCATTCCCCAGCAGGTTCCCAATGGGGCTTCGCGGAAAGAGCAATCGGCACCATGGATTTTTCGGACTTCTGCCAGAGTGGCTGCCGGAAAAACTGTTATGGCAGCCGCACACTGTGATTGCCCAATCCTTACAAAAAGCCCTTGTATTCGGCGGCCAGGTGATTATACTTGTCCGCTTTGCCACTAAACGTGTTCAACCGATACTCTTCATACACGGGGACAAAAACTTGAAAAACAACCAACTGCGAAACATTGCCATCATTGCCCATGTCGACCACGGCAAAACCACCCTGGTGGATGCCATGTTCCGTCAAAGCGGCCTGTTCAGGGCCAACCAGGCGGTCGAAGAGCGGCTGATGGACACGCTCGACCTGGAGCGCGAGCGCGGCATCACCATCGCGGCCAAGAACTGTTCGGTGATATGGAAAGGCGTGCGGATCAACATCATCGACACACCCGGCCACGCGGATTTCGGCGGAGAAGTGGAGCGGGCCCTGTCCATGGCCGATGGGGCAATGCTGCTGGTCGACGCTGCCGAAGGTCCGCTGCCCCAGACCCGCTTCGTTTTGAAAAAAGCGCTCGAAGCCGGCCTGAAGATCATAGTGGTCATCAACAAAATCGATCGCCAGGACGCGCGCCCCGCAGAAGTCCTGGACGAAATCTACGATCTGATGATCGACCTGAATGCCACCGAGGAACAGCTGGAATTTCCCTTGCTCTATGCGGTCGGAAGAGAGGGCATTGCGCAGGCCGATCTTGACGAAGTCGGCGAGAATCTTCATGTACTTCTGGATACGATAATCGAGAACATTTCCGGTCCATCCTACGATCCCGCAGCACCGTTTCAGATGTTGGTGTCGGATGTGGGGTATTCGGACTACCTGGGACGGCTGGCGATCGGAAAAATCTTCAACGGATCGGCGCATTCCAAAGACAACCTGGTGTGCATCGATGCCGTCGGTGCGAGTTCGTCGTTGAAGGTTTCCAACTTGCAGGTGTACGAGGGTAACAAAACGCGTGATGTGGATAAAGTTGAGCCCGGAGACATCGTAGTGCTGGCCGGCATCGATGAGGTCCGAATCGGCGATACCATCTGTAACCAGCAGGCTCCCCGGGCGTTGCCCCGGATCGTTGTCGAGGAGCCGACGGTGTCCATGGTGTTCTCCGTCAACAATTCACCTGTAGGGGGCAAGGACGGAAAATATGTCCAATCGAGCCGCATTCGCGAGCGCATGCAGAAGGAAGCCCTTCGCAACGTCGCCATCCGGGTGGAAGCCGGCCAGGAGCGGGACAGCACCGTGGTCAAGGGGCGTGGTGAGTTTCAGCTGGCGATTCTGATCGAAACCATGCGCAGGGAGGGTTACGAATTTTGCGTGGGACGACCGGAGGTCATCTACCGCTGGGAAAACAATCGCAAGCTCGAGCCCATCGAACGCCTACTGGTCGATTGTGAGGAACAATTTTTGGGCGTGGTAACCGAAAAGCTCTCCCAGAGAAAGGGGCAAATGATCAAACTGGTCAATAACGGAAGAGGTCGGGCCCGGGCCGAGTTTTCCGTTCCCGCGCGCGCGCTGATCGGCTACCGGGACGAATTTCTCACCGACACGCGCGGCACCGGCATCATGCATGCCCTCTACGACGGCTATTCCGAATACAGGGGGGATTGCCCCAGCCGCTTTACCGGATCCATCGTAGCCGACCGCAGCGGCAAGGCCGTTCCCTATGCCCTGTTCAACCTTGAGCCCCGAGGCCGTCTGTTTGTCGTTCCCGGTGACCTGGTCTACGAAGGGATGGTGATCGGAGAGCATAATCGCGGTGAGGATATCGACGTCAACCCCTGCAAGGAGAAGAAATTGACGAACATGCGGGCGGCAGGCAAGGACGACAACATCATTCTTGCGCCGGCCAAGCCCCTCAACCTGGAGCAGGCCATCAGCTTCATCCGTGAAGACGAGATGGTGGAAGTGACCCCCAAGGCAGTGCGCATGCGCAAAGCCGTGCTCCCTGCGCAAAAACGACGCACGCTGCGGGCGTCCCAAGCGAAAAAAAAGTTTGCGGCGTAGCGGCTGGGCTTACCGTGCCGCAGCGCGCCGACGGCAAACAGCTGCCGGCAGTAAATGAAACGAAGCAGCAGCGCCGGCGTGGGCAGGATTATTCGTTCGGCATCACTGCCCGGCCGTACCCTACCGGGCGGTTTTTTTCTTTTCCTGCTTCTCTTTCCGCTTTTCTTTGATCGTTTTGGCCGGCTTTTTCTTTACATCTTTTCGGGTGTCTCTAGTTTTTGACATCGTCGTAGCACCGCTGTTATCGAATTGATGGCTTGGTGATCAGGGCAATATGCCCCTTGTCTCCGTCGATTGAACGCTACCGCAAGAAAGCTTCCTTGACGTTTTCAATGCCGATGCGATCTACGAACCGGGCAACGCGCTCTTGTTTCTCAGACTTGTCGCGATCGTATCGCAAACATCGCTTGGTGAGATCGTTCACCGCTTCTTTCGAAAGGCCCTCTTTCAACAGCTCTCCTGTCCGCGGACTCGTGGGCCGGGCATTTTTTCACTACAAGGGGGCTGCCTGTCGCTGCGAACTGCGTACCGTTGATCGCGACACCGAGCGAAATTGGGTCGTCGGTAAATTCGCAATGGCGCTTGTCGAAGGCGGGATCACGTCGGTGTACGGCCTGCAGTGCCTGCCGGTTGTCGGGCCGGCCGAGTTGATCGTGTCACTGCGGCAACTCGCAGGGCGTGCCTGTCAGGGAAGGTATTCTTCACGCACCGGTGAAAAAATTTCCACCACCACCGTGTCTTCCAGCGCGGTGGCGGAATGCGGTTTGCCACCGGCGAGATTCCAGCTGTCGCCGGCCCGCGCATCGAAAACCTCCCCTTCCACGTCGAACCGGAGCACACCGGAAACCATGAACCCGGTCTGCTCGTGGGGGTGGTCGTGCCGCGGGATCTCGGCGCCCTTTGCCAGGCGAAATTCGCACATCGATGTTTTTTCGCCGTGCACCAGGGTTTTCATCTCAATCCCTTCGGCCATTTGCCGGTAGCCCTCACTGCTCTTTTTGTAAAACACTTCGTTTCTCCTTTCGGCTCGATGATGCAGTCGAAACCGTCGGCCGATCAAAAATGCCCTGCAGGTCAAGGGCCTTGGCCCTCTTGCGGGGCGGCACCCGTCCACACGGCGTATTCGTTGCCGTTGGGGTCAGCGAAATGAAACCGGCGACCACCCGGAAACGAGAATATCGGCTTGATGATCGAACCACCGGCCTTTTCAATTTTGGCCTGCGTTCGCTCCAAATCGTCGCTGTAGAAAACGATAAGAGCGCTGCCGCTGTCCGTTGACATTTGTAGTCCCGATTTATAGATGCCGCCGTCGATGCCTTCATTGGTAAAGGCGCTGTATTCAGGGCCGTAGTCAGTGAACGTCCAGCCGAAAACGGCTGAAAAGAACGCCTTGGTGGCACCGATATCGGTTGACGGGAATTCAACATAGTTGATTTTTTCGTGTTCAGGCATGTCATGCTTCCCGCAAGGGTTATTGCCGGTGATTTCACAAACTGGCCGTTTACAGCAGCCCGCTGTAGCGGCCGCCGTCGACCAGCAGGCTCTGACCGGTGATATAACGGGCCTGCTTGCCGGCCAGAAATGCCGCCGCTGCACCGAAATCCGCCGGGTCACCGATGGCGCGGCTGGGAATTTCGGCCATCATTTCCTGGTAGACGTCGTCGGGAGATTTGCCCTCACGGGCACTGCGGTCCTGCACCAGCTGGTCGATGCGCGACGTCCGGTGGGTACCCGGCAGCAGGGCATTTACGGTGATGCCGCTGGCCGCCAGCTCCGTGGAAAGGGTCTTCAAAAAGCCCGTCAGCCCGGCACGCGCCATGTTGGACAGGAGCAGGTTGCCGATCGGCTGCTTGACCGATATGGAAGTGATGGCGATGATGCGGCCCCAGCGCTTTTCGATCATCGCCGGGGTCGTGCCGTGTATCAGCCGCACGGCACTCATCAGCGTGAGCTGGAAAGCCTTTTCGTACAGGTCCAGCTCGGTGCTGGCGTAGGTTCCCGGCGGCGGCCCGCCGGCATTTGTGACCAGAATGTCCGGATCTCCCAGCGACTGCCGAACCTGCTCCAACAGGCCGCTGATGTCCCCGGTTCGGCTCATGTCTGCGCCGAATCCGACGACTTCCGCCCCGGTGGCGGCGGCAATCTCTTTGGCCGCCTGCTCGGCCGCAGCAGCGTCCCGGGAGCAGATCGCCACCCGGCATTGTTCGGCGGCCAGCCGTTCGGCACAGCCGCGACCCAGACCCCGGCTGGCGGCGGTCACCAGGGCAATCTTTCCGTTGATACCCAGATCCATGTTCACCTCCTTACTGTTTTGGAGAAGATAAACATTGATTCTTCCGTGTCCAACCGAATGTGTGTTATTCTGGTGGTGTCGACGGGCGACGAGGTCGTGGCAAACGATTTGAATGCCGGCCGACGGCAGGGGGGGGCCCGGCGTGAGCTTCAAGGCTACGGATGAGAAAGACATCGAGAGGATCAACCGGCTCCAACGGAAACTCTTCGATGAGATCGTGCACCTGTTCGAGCCGCCGCTGCCCGAGGGCGTGCCCGAGCGGCTGGAACAAATCGTGGCCGCTGCCGAGATCTCGGCCGGTGATTTCGTGCTCGACGTGGGCAGCGGCACGGGGATTCTCGTCCCCCTGATTCAGCAGTTCCGGCCGGGGCGCATATACGCCTGTGATCTTTCCCGCAAGATGCTCAAAAAGCTGCGCAGCAATCACCCGGGTGTGAAGACCCTTTTGTCCGATGTCCGTGATCTGGACCTGCCGAAAAACAGCATCGATGCGGTGTTTATCAATGCGTGTTATCCCAATATCGCCGACAAGGCCGGCGCTTTCACCAATCTGGCCCGGATGCTGAAGCCGGCCGGCCGGCTGGTCATCAGCCACCCGCTGGGCAAATCGTTTATCGATTCTCTCAGAAAAACCACCACCTTTCCCCTCGACGACTTCCCGGAAAAATCCGCGGCCATCAGGCTGCTGGGACCATACGGCTTTGCGATCGCAGCGTTTGTGGACCAGCCGCAGCTCTACATCCTTGTTGCAGCCAAGCGAATTTGAGGGCCCGGCAGGTGTTTTGCCCTTTTCCCGCTTGGCGGCGACCGCCAATGATGATATGGGTAACCTTCGAACGAGGCAATGGCCGGAAAAAAAGGATGGCACCCCCATGGGAATGCTCGAATTTGCGTTGATCTTTTCGATTGTTATCGCGCTGTACAACCTGCAGCAGATGAAAATGGTGCTGAAAGAAAAAGGGCACACGGTGGACACCTTCAAGGGTCTGCTGGAAGACCACCGGAAATTCAAGGACCTGCTGCGCAGCGAACCCGATGAAAAGCGCAAGATCAAGTACCGCCAGACCCTCAACGGGCTCTACTTTTCCCTGCTGGGAGCGGTCCTGTTCGGTATCATGGTGATGCGGGCCAGACTGTAAGAGCCGTTTCTACATCAGAGCGTCGAAAACTACGTAAAGACCCTGCAGCCGACTGCAGGGTCTTGTTGTTGAGGGCAATAGATCTTTCCGGCCGGACGGGTCAGATACCTTCGGGGGCGCTATGTTGAATTTTCGGCCGATTGGCATACCCCTTTTCCAGGTTTTCGGAAAGATTGCCTGCCCATTTTTTCTGGATTTTATTGTCCAGATTCATGTAGAGCTTGCCGTCGACGATTTTCCACACCGTTGGATCGGCATAGAATTTTTTGCCCATTGCGGCGCCGAAGGCGCAGTAGCCGCCAAACTGCGGCAGGTATTGTTCCGGCGATTCGGCAAACTGCTTGCGGTTTGCCTTGCTGGCAAACAGGTAGGTGGTCCCTTGATGAACCGCCACGTGCCACCCTGTGCCGCGCACGGCCTTTCCTTCCGTGAAGTAAGAGACGACATCGTAGCCGCCGGCCCCCACATTGCCGAGTTGATAGCCGGCTGCGTAGGCCGATGCCGCCACCACAAGCAGCCCCGCCAATACCAATCCGACATTCAATACAGGCTTTCGATTCATGGTGCTGTCCTCACTTTCGGATAAAGTGGCTGTTTTTCAACCAGCCCTGGTCTACGGTCGCGGCATGCAGGGAATCCTTACAGCGGTTTGTGGCCGGCAAAACCAAGGCATTGCGTTAGCGGCAGCGGCTCGGGGGGTGGTGGTGGTGGTGCATAGAAATCGGTAGCAGCCGGTTGCCCGGGGATT
The DNA here is from genome assembly GCA_001303025.1 of Deltaproteobacteria bacterium SG8_13. GTDB lineage: Bacteria > Desulfobacterota > Desulfobacteria > Desulfobacterales > SG8-13 > SG8-13. The sequence continues at coordinate 839 of LJNK01000012.1, read as the reverse complement.
ATCACGCTGGCTCGCTACGGTTGGAACGGACATCTGTTTCAGGGCAGCTCGGAAATGAGTTTGCGGTATTCATCTTCGGTGAACACCCTGAAAGTTTCCGTGCGGACCGCACCGGCCGCACCGATGGTCATCGCCGCCTTGATGGCGGTTTCGTCGTTTGGTGCTTCCGACATGACAATCGCGTCATACCGGCCCATTGCCAGGTGAAACGACTTCAGCTCGGCGCCCAGGGACTGAAAAAGTTTTTTCGCGGCGTCGAGCCGGGCGGGGCTTTCTTTCATATTTTCCGCGCCCCGCTGGGTGTATTTGATCAGTGAAACGTATGTCGGCATGGTTGGGCCTCCTTTCCGGTTTGCCGTTGTGATGATCCCCGGGACAAATTGGTAATCTCGAAACGCTGTGTCCTGACAGTCTGCTGCTGCAGAAAAGCACGGAAAATCTGTTCATGAAATGGTGAGATAACTTTTCGCGCAGACCGATACAACACGCCAGGGCTAGTGGTCTGTTTTTTCCTTCTCGCTGTTGCACTCCACACAGCGGCCGAATTCATCCACGCATTCGGAGCAGTGCAGACGGCCGCACAGGCGGCAGGCGGTCATGACATCGTTATCAGCGTGAATATGGCAGGCGGTGCATGAGAATTGGGCGTCGTCGCTCATGATGGTTACCTCTCTCTTTTCATCGGCCTGCGACGGTTAGCGGTCGGGCCGGTTAGGGGTGACTGGTAGGGCCGGTCGACTCAGGCGGTGGTTTTTTCCGGCTGTAAAGCGGCCAAGCCACGGGTTAGAGCCACGAGCACGCCCATGCCCTGCTTGACTTGGTGATCGCTCAACGCGCCC
>LJNK01000053.1 GCA_001303025.1 Deltaproteobacteria bacterium SG8_13 | reverse complement strand
ATATCAACGCCGAGGCAGCATCTTGCTCGAAGATATTGCCCAAAGCGCTCGCTTCGTCACGAACGGTGCTCACAATCTGCCCGTCGAGTTGCGAAGGCAGGAGTCGCAAGGAAGGTGAAAGGAAATCGCTCATCAAGTCGTATGGGTAGATGTTGCCGTCCAGATGCTGGGCATTGTCTGCCAAGGATGCGGTGAAATCGGGGCCGGCAAACAGCTGAGAACCATCTATAATACCGACGTGGTCCGCGAAGCTAGACGTCCTTGAATCGAAGCCGAGCAGGTGCCCCATCTCGTGCAGAAGCACGGTGAGCAGGTCGTATCGGCCGGCCGCCGGAGAATCACCAAAGGCCTGATAGGCGTTCACATTTAAGGTTGAGCTGAATTCGGCATGATCGAGAGGCGTTGGGTCGACAAACCAGCCCACACCTGCTGCGTCTATGTCGAGGACGATTGTACCGGCGGTGGGCAAGCCGTTTTGGCCGATCGCATCAATAATGGATTGTCCGAGCTGTCCGTCAGGCAGATCTTCCAGACGGACATCGATCTGCAGAGATGGGGTTCCCTGCAGCGGGTTGGACCAGAGACCCAATGCGGTATACGGGTTGGTGCCTGACGCATCGAGGGCGGATATCTTCAAGGTGCCGGATTCATCCGCGTGGCCAACCACAGTACCACTGCTAAGGGCGGCGAGATTCAGGTTTCCGCTGTCCAGATAGAGATTCGCCAATTCGTAATCGGTGGCCAGGGCATAAGCTCGACGGACCGCCGCATCTGCATCGACCAATCCATAACCGAATACCGTATTGTGGATAGGCGTTCCACCTGAAGTGCTGGTATCGATCCACTGGATCCGAGTCTCGTTGCCTGTTTCTTCATTGTAGTTCGTGTCATCACGCTCCATACTCTCGCTCGCGGGCAGGTGCATGGCCGTCGCATTGAGTAAATCGCGCAACTCTCCGGCGGTCAGCGTCGGATTGACGCTCCATACCAATGAAGCAATCCCTGAGAGCATCGGCGCCGACGCGGAAGTTCCACTAAAGTCCATGTTGACGGATTCGTACACATTCAGAACGCGTACCTGCTCATCCGGCAACTCATTGCCATCTCCATCGTAGCCAGTGATGATCAGTGACGGTTGCGGCGAGTGGCCGAGCGAAGGCGTGGAATTGCCGGTGAACATGATGTCCCAGTAAAAAGGATTACCGGCACCCTCTCCGGCGCTTTTACGCTCAACGATGACATCATATCGTCCTATTGTCGTGAGCTCTGCGAGTTCTGCTCTTACGATCTCTGCGCTGGCGTCCCAAGGAATCGGATCCGTGATGAGTCCCATAAATGCCAACTCGAATTCCATGACATCTTCACCGATGAGGACCCGCTGAACGTCATTGCTATGCTGCGATGCGGGGTTATCCGTTGGTGCTACGAGGGTCAAGTTGGGACCGAAGTTGGAATAGCTTGCCAGGTTCACGTTGGCGGCATTCTCAATGAGGTAGCCTGCTTCCGAAAACCCATTCCTCGCAGCATTCAAGTCGGGTACGGGTAAATCCCTGCCGTGCTCGATAGCACCGACAGAGATTATGTTGTCATATTCGCCCGACAATCGGGCAACCCCATTGCCATCAAAATCGAAGATATCGATCACGCTGAAGTCGATGCTTTCGTTCCCAGCAGCCCAACTCAAGAGTGCACGATCTTGGTATGTTTCGATCAACTGCCGCAGCTGCTCGTCCGTATAGATATTGACCACGGCGCCGGTGTCGTGTGCCGTTGGTGTCGTCCCATAAACCCCTCGAATGACGCCGACTTCGTTTCCGACATTCGCCTCAGCGAGCATGATTTCGTCATCAATTTGCAGAACAAACATGGTGGCACTCGACGTGTTGAAAATGGGGGAGGCGTCAACTGCCAGCTGCAATACTCCATCAATTTCATCGACGCCCGCAAACAACGAAGTCGTCAAGACCGGAGGCGCGTCCCACAAATAAGCTGCACCGCCTATGCTTGCTTGGAAGATGATCCGCTGATTCGCATTGACCGCGTCAAAACCATTCTGCATCGCATCAACAAGGGTCAACTCGGTATAGAGATCTTCACCAAGATGCACCTGACCAAAGATATTCTCGACAACAACCGGACTCGTCCAGTTGACACCCGTTACACGATACCCATTGGGGGGTGAGGACATGATGCTAATCGTTTGGTGACCATGGTCGATGCCTGGCTCTGAGTCGAGCGAAGAAGGACGCCCATTAGGGATGCCGTACGTGACATCCAAGCGTTTTGAGAGATCGTCTCCCTGAACAGTGTTGCTGCCCTTTCCTGTCGGCTCGGTCGGAAGGCCGTCATCGAGCGACACCAACACTACGTCGTCGCTTCCGGTGGTGAAGCGCCACGCCACCGGCACATCGGTGACAGCAAGACCCCATTGTGCGGGGAATATGGGATCGTTCGCATAGACCTGCAATTCCTCGATCAAACCATCGGCAAATTGCAGGCGCTCGATACCCTTTAAATAGACCTCACGTCCGTCAGCCAGTGACAGGTAGTCATACGCGGAACCATGATAAATGGCCTGATCAGGAGGGGAATTGGGAGTGGGTTCGAAATCGGCGAGACTCAATCCGTCAAGGCTGACAACCTGGTCAGGCATAAGGCCAAGATCGAGCGTATCGGTACCCCCTGCACCGTGGAGCACAACTGCACGGTTGTCATACGTGTCGTCGACCAGCGGTGCAATCCAGTCGAGCCGGAAGGTCTCCGCCTGAAAAGTGCCGGTCCGTGACCGGTCACCGAGTACGGTCAAAGTTTCTGCACCCAGGGTAACCGGGCGAAGCGACGGATCGGAGAACACGGGCCGAAGTCCCAGAACATATCGCTCCGGAGCGAGTTCGACGTCAAGTGCATCGAGGTTCAGCAGCGAATCCCACTCCGACCTCGTTGTATACGTTTCCAGTTCTACGGCAGGCCCTCCGGATGTCGGCTCCGCGATGAGCGTCACTTCGCTGACGATCTCGGGCAAAGTGAAATTGACACTCAGAGCGCCGTGCTGAAACACGGTGTCGAGACTGTCGTCTCCGGAAGCGTCGCTTACCGTAAAGAAGTTCGGCTGAAGCGACAGGCCGCTAACCCACCTTTCGACGTCAATGGCCGGCAGGTTGGCGTTTAGGTGACTAATCGACCAATAACCCTGGGGAATGTCTTCCGGAAGAAGGTGGTTCTGAAGTATGAAGTAATCCTCGGCTCTCAAATCCAGGGGGAAAACACTCCATTTGTAGTCCCACAGGTTGGCCTCCGCCCTTTCCACCAAGGCAGCTATGTCATAGACGGCAATGTTGCCAGCACCCCTGAAATTCGCGTAGAGCTTCTGGCCAAGCGCATCGATCTCCAGATCTTCCAGCATTGCCATTGGGATCGGTGTGGTGGATGCCAGGTGCTTCGGATTTGGCCCGAAGGGGTCCTTGACGATGCCGATCTTGGAGCCGACACCGTGGGTTTTCTCCAGATCGATGCCATAGGAATAATCTCTGAAACGAATGGTCTCAGGCACATGCCAGTCACTTACGAAGGCGTACTCGAGGTCCGAGGTAACTGCCACGTCCCAGGCATTCCAGATGTCCAGGTCGAAGTACTGGCCATAGCTGCCGAAACCATAGATGCCCTCGGTGCCGATGTCTCTATTGTTAATGTGCAGATCAATGGTACTGATCTGCGCCTGGAAATTATTAGGATCATCGTTGGTAATAAATATCCTGTGAAGACCCTTTGTGGTGCTTAGAAAGGAAGTAAAAAGCAATCGATCCGGATCCCTGGTCGCCTGGATTTGCCGCGGATCGTAAAATGGCCGATCCGAACCATCGACGAAACCAGTGCTGTCGAGCTCGCCGATCACCTTGCGCCAGGTCGAAAGGTTGAGCGGATCCGGTTCCGTCGGCCGATCCTCTTCGTCGACGTTTACGACAGCAATGCGTCCCGGAACCGGTTGATCCCGCCAGCCGATACCCGCAAACGTTGATCCGGGTACACTGGCGAACAGACGCGAGCCGTCGGCCGTGACCGCTAGTCCACTGATCAGACCGTCGGTGGGACTGTAGATCGGGATCGATTGCACAACTTTGTGGAAGTCGTCCGAACCGGGGTCCAAATCGATGACATAAATTGCTCCTGTTCCCGCAGCATACAGGTAGCGGTCGTTCGGATCGAGCGCAAGCGCAGTCACCTTACCGTCTCCCGGAATCCGGATCGAGTCGATGTCGACATTGGTGGGGTCAAGATCGAACTGCTGAAGGGTGATTGCATCGATCACGACGATGCCGTTGTCGATGGTGGCGACAAACACCTGGGACAAATCCCGCGTGGTGACCGTGTCCATATTGCCCACGTCGCTAATGATGGGAATGCGTTTTACCACCTGCTCCGGTCCGGCTTCACCCGGCCAGGTTGTGTCGATCACCGCTACCGCTCTTCCAAAACTTGGAATCGAGCTTCCGCCTATAAAAGCAAATCCGCCCTCGTTCTTGATCGAAACAGGTGAACTTGCGATCCAGGCCGTGTCCGGCTGTAACGAGATGCCGCTGTAAGTCAGTGTTGCTTTCGGCCGCTCGATGTAGATCTCCGCCAAACCAAGCAGCACCGTATCCGGAACCTGCACTTCGATTGTCGCGTGCGGCACGCCATTCACCACATCTTCATCAACGACAAGAAAGTCCGTGTAATCGGCTTCGACCCGACGGCTGCCCATGGCGAAGACCACGCGAGCATCGTCTGCCGTTTCGCCGACCGGTTGACCGTTGTAGCGCGGTCCGTTCGGATCGAAGAACCAGTCTCCTTCAATCGTGACTGTGACCAAGCCCCCTGCGCCGACACTGTAGTCCGCCTGGGTCACGACAGGCGTCTTCGGGACTGCCTCGACCGGCGGCGCCGGCAGGTGTATCGTCGGCTGATACAGCCCTTCTGCCGGTGCGGGTGGAATCGTGACCGTGGTCTGGGTTTCCGTTCCATTCGCCCACTTAACCCAGATGTCAAGATCAGTAGCCACGGGCGAGGTCACCATAGGCATTGGCATCATGTCGACGATCGCTCCTGCCACGTTCAAGATATTTCCCGCAGCCGGTCTGAAGGCATCGGCTATCGGCCCATACGCCGGCAATTGAGGTTTGATACCGTCGCTGTCCAGAGAGAAGAAGTCTAATGGGCCGATATAACCCGAGGGAAGAAAAAGTTGTCCTATCGAAATTAGCGCCCTGGTTTGAGCCCAGATGATTTGAGCCTCACTTTTCGGAACCATTTCAATTCGCCAGGTACTCATGGTGCCGACATTTGAGCGAGCTATAAGAACATTGCCCCGGTCGCTCAAACCCGGGAAGGGCGGCGACCCGGTTCGCGCAACGCCATTCGCATCCACTTCGCCCGAATCCACCGCGACCCAGAAGGACTGGAAGTCGCCGTTTTCGTCGGGCACCTGCACTTCCTGAAAGAAGTAGACCGGCTCGCCCGGCTGAGCCACTGATGGGCTAACAGGCACCGCGGCCTGAATCGGACCCAGCAGATCACCGCCATCGACATCCAGCCGGAAAGCGCCCAGGAAGTCGAACGCCGGTGGCACCGCGCGTGCCAGCTCGGTTTCGTCAAGCGAGGTGACCGTGACTGTTGCGTCGTCTGAGAGCAGCCCGGGGCCAATGGCCACTGAGTATCCCTCCGAGTTTTCAACAATCGCTCCGGCACTGCCAACCGCGACTTGTCCGACCTGGGGTTGCTCCACGCTGACCTTCAGGACTTCCTCGTCATCTTCATGTATGACGGTGACCGTCGTCTTTCCTTCTGAAACCGCCTCGATCAGTCCATCCGGGGTGACCGTCGCCACATCGGTATTTCCGGAAAAGTACCGAGTACCATCGGCCGCCGCACCGACGAAGATCGTCTGGTCTTCGTCCAAGCTGACAATGACCTGGCGGCTTCCCCCGTTAGGAACGATGGCAACACTGTCAGGATACGCTTCGATGTCGACCGATCCGGCGATGGGGCCGCCATCGTAAAGAGGCTCTCCGACTTTTACCACCGTCGCTGCCGTGAGCGGCCCTCTTTCTGCGACCATAATCGTGGTGCCTTCCACCAGTCCCACGAGGAAGCCTTCCGGCGTGAGCGTTGCGACGGAGGGATCGATCGTACGTGCATTCACGTATGAAAAAGGCAGGTCGACGTCATCCTGGTCGGTAAAATCGCCGATGGCCTGCACGGCTGCCGAGTGACCGGTCTCGATGCCAATCTGTCGCAGACTGAAATCCAGCGACAGCAGTGGCGCATCGCTCACGGTCACCGGTACGAGTGCGACGGCCGAACTGTTGAAACCGTCGTCTGCGACCACCTCAAAGAAGGCAGGACCGGTGAAGCCGGCAGTTGGCGTAAACCACAGCGAGTCGCCGCCGGATCCAAGGGTGGCGACGCCGTTGTCCGCATAAACGATGCGGTAGAAGACATCGTCTCCGTCAGGATCGGCCGCAATGTCGCCCAGATCGACCTTCACCGGAAGATCCTGGTGGGTGAGTACGGTGGGCAGCGTGGCCGCCAGCTGCGGTCCCTGGTTTTGCAAGAAACCATAGTTGGCATACATGACCTGGCGGTCGGCGGCGTCGGTGACACCGTCGCCGGTCACATCGGTCCCGGCTGCAGCTGCCTGGACAAGCGCGGAGTCCACCCCGTCCACGCGGCCGTCCAGATTCACGTCCCCGCCGGCGGAAAGGGCGAGTTGATAGCTGCCGCTTCCAGTCGTACCGGTTATATTGAGGCGGTAAAGGCCCTCGTGCTCGACGGCAAAAAGGGCCGTGGTGGTGTCACCAAAACGCTCGACCGAAAGCGGGGTCAGCCCGGAGACGACCGGGTCGGCGGCATCGAGTCCCGGATCGGCGGTGACCGCCACACGAATGGTCAAACGACCGGCGGTGGTGGCATCGATCTCGCTCTGCCGGATGCTGAACGCATAGACGTCCGTCTCTCCGGAAACAAGGTTGCCGGCCTGGATCTGGCCGGTGAACTGGGCTGCACCGCCCAGGTCGGCGTCCAGCGCATCGACAGTCACCGTGCCGTCAGCGGCATAAGAGATGCTCTGGCCCTGCCCGCCGACCGCGACCGCCGCGACCAGCAGGCCCTGATCATAGGCATACCGGCTGCCGGAGCCGTCGGACAGGTTGCGTATCGCCGCCAGCCGGCCCTCGGCATCGTACTGGTAAAGCAGCGTCGTTCCGTCCGGGGCAACCACTCTACTCACTTGCCCGTCGGCTGTGCGCACGAACCGCAGGGCCTCCCCGTTTTCACCCGTGATCCCGCTGTCGCTGAGAAACAGCCTGCCGCCGGTCGGGCTGTGAATCTCGGTGGTGCCGCAGGCGCTGTCGATCAGGTAATCGGTGCCGTCCGGACCCGTCAGCACATAGTCTGATCCGGTGAAAAACGGGCTGGCAGGGTTGTATGCCCGGCTCGAGGCAGCGTCGTAGTATTTCGCGCCGGCCTTGGTCAGCAGGGCATCCACCGAAGCCAGGCTCCAGCCGATGCTGTCGTCTGCCGACCAGGCGGGACGATAGAAGGTGAGACCGTCGATCTGCTCCACTGAAGGACCAAAGCTGAAGCCGGCCCGCTCGCCGGTGGGCAGTGTCAGATAAAGTCTCGTTCCTTCCGCAAAGGCCCTGTATATGCCCAAATGCTCGCTTCCGGTGGGTCTTGCGTTGGTGATGACATCCGCGTCCCGGCCAAGCAGCGACCACCCGGATCCAAAAGACCCGCAGGGGGAGCCCTGCGCCAGGCTGTCGTACTGCCGTGTAACGGCGAAGGTGACTCTGCCGAGCGTGGCGGTGAGATCGATTTCCTGGCGCTGGTAATTGCCGAGCTTGTCTGCCGTGCTGACCTCCACCACCGCTTCGGTAGTGCTCACACGGCCACTGATGTCTTTGGCGGTCAGCCGCAGGGTGTAAAACCCGTCGGCCAGACGCTGTGGGTCGAGGCTTCCAAGGACCCCGTCCACCGGCGTTTCACCGGCGGCAAGAATGACGAAGTCCTGGCTGAATCCCGATGCCAGCTCGAGGGTCCAGTCGTCCAGGTTGGTGTCTTGCACCTGTCCGCGGATCACGACCGCGTCGGTCAGGATCGACCCGGAAAGCGTGGAGACAAATGACACCAACGGTGCGAGGGTGTCCGACCCGTCGCGTACCTTGAGCTGGGAGCTGACCTGTCCCTGTATGCCGTCGGCGTCCACCGCCACGGCCACCAGGTCGACCTTGCCCGGGCTGCCGGCCGTCAACGTGGCCCGCCCGTTTTCATCCAGGCTTATCTCCTGCCCATCGGCAAACAGGCGCAGAGAGGTGATGTCAGCCAGGCTGTCCGCGATGGCGTGGACCAGCACCGCCTGGTCGGGAAGCACCGGAAAGCTCGGCGTGAGCTCGATGCGCACCGCAGGCGGCACCGGCTCGAGACTGGCCCGCAAAACGATGGTCTGGCGGTCGTGAAGCTGCCCGTCGCTGGCCTGGAAGGTGACCTGGTACTCGCCTATCTGCCCGGGACCGGGCGTCCAGGAGAAAAGGCCCGTAGCGGCGTCGAGCACCGCCCCTTCGGGCATGCCAAAGCCGCTGAAAACCAGGTCGGTGCCGGCATCCGGATCGATGGCCGTCACCGTAAAGCTCTTGGCCTCGCCGATCAAAAAGGCATGATCGGATTCGCTGATCACGGGTGAACGGTTCACGTCGGCCACGCGGATGGGAACGTCCATGGTCACGGGAATCCCGGAGGGATCCTGGACTGCGAACGTAACTATGTGGTCGCCGGCCTGCTCGAAATCGGGTGTCCAGACGAACTCCCCGCGGTTCGGAACGAACAGCGCGCCCTCGGGCAGCCCTGCGAGAACGCTCAGTGCGAGTGGGTCGGCGTCGGGATCGGCAGCCACCACGACGAACCGCAGTTCCGCGTTCTCCCGGGCAAGCTGCGGGATCATGGGAACGAAGCTCGGCAGCTGGTTGCTGTTGGCCACCTCGATGAAGACCGTTTCCCGGCTGGAGGCGTTGCCGTCGGTGGCCCACAGTTCTATCGCGTGGCTTCCGGACTGGTTGAGGGCCGGCGTCCAGGTGAACACACCGGTCTGCGGATCGAGGGTCGCACCCTTGGGCAGTCCTTCGGCAAGAAACGTCAGTGCATCGCCATCGGCATCCACGGCCTGGAGCTGGAAGCTGAGCAGCTGGCCCTCGGTGGCCTGCCGGCTTCCCACCGGCAGCAGCACCGGCGCCGCGTTGGCGCCGCGCACGACGATTTCAAAGCTGGCGGTATCGCTTTCCGGGGCTGCCGCCCCGCTGTTGCCCGAGTCGGTGACGGTGACGCCGGCGGTGTAAGTGCCCGTATCGGACGCCGTGGGGGTCCACTCGATCAGCGCGCGGCCATATGCAGCCGTCGGCGTAATGGTGGCCCCTGCCGGAAGCCCGCTGATACCGTAGCTGAGCGGATCCTGGTCCATGTCGCTGACCAGCACCGGGATCTGCATCGTCTCGCCGACCACGGCCACCGCGCTGCCCAGGTAGCCGAGCACGGGTGGTTCGTTTTCGCTCAACACCGAAACGATGAACACGTACTCGTCGGACTGGATCGGCCCGCTGGCGCCGTCGCCGTCGTCTGCGGCGATGATCTTGACGGCATGATCGCCGCGATCTCCGGCCGACGGCTGGATCTGCAGCAGCCCGGTGCCGTCCTGGTTGTCCGTGAAACTCATAAAGGCCGGCAGCGGAAAGCCGGGCTGCTCGCTGGTGGCTGTAAGGGCGATGGGGTTGCCTTCCGGGTCGATTGCCTGCACCGTCACCTCGGCAGTTCCGTCACGCTGCACCGAGACATTGGTGACGGGGTCGAGTTCCGGCGGCCGGTTCAGATTGAGCACCTCTATGGTGACCTCAATCTGGTCGGACAGCAAAACCCCGGTACCGTCGCCGTCGTCAACGGCCGTAAACGCCGCCTGCCAGGTGCCGGCCTGCAGGTAGGTAGGAGTCCAGAGAAGGTTCCAGGTCTCGGCATCAAAGGTTGCCCCCGGCGGAAGCAGGTCGGCCGTGACCGTTACTGTCGGCGGCGTGTCCGAAATCACCACCAGCTCCCCGGCGAGATCGCGCATCGACGGCAGGTAAAACGGATTGTCCGGATCGTAAGCAAAGGCGTTGATCCGCAGGGGCTGACCTTCCAGGACCTGCCAGCCGTCCTGGGGATCGAAGATGGGGGCGGCGTTGGCGTTGGTGACGGTCATAAGCGTGTTGACCGATACCGACTCCACGCCGTCGCTCACCGCAAACGGGACGTCATACATGCCGGCCTGGGTGAAGGTCGGCGTCCACTCGAAAAAACCCGTTTCGGGATGAAGCGTCGCTCCCCATGGCAGTGCCTGGCTGGAAAAAGCAAGCGGCAGCGTGGGATCGCCATCCGCCTGCAGATAAAAACGCACCCGGTCGCCTTCCTGCACCATCCGGTCGGCCGGCTGGACCAGGGAGAGCGGCTGGCGGCCCTCGCTGATCAGCAGCGTGACCGAATGGCTGACCTGGGAGAATAAGTCGGCGGCGAAAAAGCGCACATCCGGGTAGGTCCCGGCATCATCATAACCGGGGACCCATCTGAACTGCCGCGTCAGCGGATCGAACGAGGCGCCCGCGGGCAGGTTGTCTGCCCAGACGGTGACCGGATCCAGGTCGGGATCCAATACGCCCACGGAAAACGCCACAGGCGACCCTTCGGCTGCCTCCACCTGGGATGGGATGCCGTAAAATTCCGGGGGCTGGTTGCCGCCGGCCACGGTCAGCACGAAGCGCTGCAGGGCCACGGCCCCGCGGCTGTCGAAGGCCTGCAGCACGACCGGGGTCCGGGCAAGGCTGTCGGGCAGCACATCCCAGCTCACCAAACCGCTTTGCGGATCCACGCTCATGCCGTCCGGGCCGCTGAGCAGGTGGTAGATCACCGGCTGGCCGTCCGGGTCGACCGCGTTGGCATCGTAGACAAACGTCTCTCCCACCTTGGCCGTATCCGGCGGTATGGAATCAAATGCCGGAGCCTGGTTGGGCTCGGTGCCGGCGGTGATGCCGGCGGCAAAGTCGACACGTCGGCGATCCGGGGTGGCCACCGAAATGGTTCGCCCGGTGGTCTGCTCTCCCGGCTCCAGGCGGCCGTCCGGGTCAAGGGCGTCAGACAGGTCGATGAGCCAGCGCCCGTCGTCGCTCTGGCCGCTGGCGTCGGCGGGGATGCCCGGGTAGCCGTCGCGCGGATCTAAGGTGAGCAGCACGGGCAAGATAACGGCCGCATCTCCGATGTTTGTCAGACTCACGTCATAGGATACCGTGCCCAAGGCGCGATCCATGCGGGTCAGGCCAAAGTCGATGTCAATAAAAGCGCTCAGGTCGCTGAGCGCGCTGAAGGTGGTGGTATAGTCTTCTGCAAGGGTCAGCCCGAAGACGCTGGTCAGCGTGTCTTGCACGGTGAGGGTGTAGGAGTCGGGCAGCAGCGCCTGGAAGGTCAACAGCGCCGTTCGGCCACCCGGGTCGTAAACGACGGTCTGGACCGGCTGCAACCCCGTGACATCGCCGCCCAGCGTGTAGTTGTTAGGGTTCAGGACACTTTCAGCCAAGGCCGGGTCGTCGACGAGCATGTCCTGATCAAAGGTAACCGAGATAAAGGGCAGCGGCAGCGGCACAATGGCATCGGTTGGCGGGTTGGTGGCGACCACCGACGGGGCGTACACCGGGTGGATCACGTCCACCTGGTGGGATTGGCTAAGCAGCACGCGGCCGTCGCTGGTGGTGATCACCACGTCACCGCGGGTGCCTCCGGTCGCCACGGCCACGCGTCGCAGCGTGGCAATGTCCACCATGGTGAGATCGCTGTCTCGGTCGGCAAGCGCCGCATCCAACACCGCGCCCCGGTTGTGGGAGACAAACAGCAACCCGCTCAAAGGCGTGCCGGCCCCACCGAAGGCCAGCGAATCGATGTCGGAGTCAAATTCCAGCATGACCTCGGCCCGGGCGCGGTCGGTAAAGCGCACCACCTGTCTCCGGTCCGGCCAGGTGACCGCCCACAGTCGGCCGTTGGGGTCAAAAGCGAGGCTGCCCACCCGCAAATCGGCATCACGGCTGTACTGGGTAAAAAGGCCGGTGGCGGGATCGAAGATCTGCACCCCGGTGCTGGTAGAGACAAACAGCCGGTCTGTGTCCGGCTCCACGGCCATAGCGATGGTGATGCCGTCTCCGAAGCGATCGATCACCGCGCCGGAGACCGGGTCAATCTGCAGCAGCGCACCGCCGCCCGAGGTGGCCCACAGCCTTCCCTGGCTGTCGAAGGCCAGGTTGAACACCGGATCGCTCAGCGCGGCCCACGGGGCGGCGGCCTGGCCGCCCTGCGGGTCGAAGCGGAATATCTGGCCGCGGTTGGACCCGCCGGAAACCAGGATGGAGCCGTCCGGCGCTTCGGCGATGGCCATGGGTCCGATGTCGGCATGGCTCTGGGCGATTCCGGTGGCAAAGGCCTGGGCTGTAAACGGGCTGATCACCGCGTCGAACTCGCTCGGCCGCGTGAGCTCGACCGCGTTGGGGATGCCGGACTCGGCCGCGGTGAACAACGGATTGGTGGATGGCGTCGGCACGGGTTCGGGAGCCGCCCCGAAATCAGGCGGTGTGGTGCCGGGCACGGTCGGCAAGGCCCCGAGGCTCACTCCCGAATCATCCGCCGTGGCATTGACGCCCGGGGCGGGCCTTTCCTGGTTGCCGGCCACATCGGTGGACAGCGCCAAAAATTCGTAGGTGTGACCCGCCTCACCCCGGAACACCTTACTGCCGCTGGCATGGGTCAGTTTGCGCTGCCAGATCGTGAAGTCGCCGCCGTCTTTGGCGACGTACAAGGTGACGTGCTTGAAACCGGATCCCTGCACATCTTCGGTCACTTCCCAGGCTACGTCGAAGTTGGCCGTGGTACCGATGCGCTTGGCGCGGATCTGGCTGGTCGGCGCCTGGCCGTCCACCTCCTGGGTGAGCGTCTGGGTGTCTTCGGGTGCCTGGGTGTCAAACAGCACCCTCCCCTTGGCGGTGATCTTTTCGCCCGTGGCCGTTCCAGGTTCTGCTTCCACCGTGTAGGTGACAAACCCTGCCCCGCTGCCCAGGGCGTTGTTGGGACCCAGCAGGCCGCGGCTGCTGTCCTGCAGCACCTCGCCAGTGAGCGGATCGATGGCCTGGATCAGCCAGGTCGCCTGGGCTGGATCCTGGAACAGGTCGATGCCCGCGCTCACCCGCAGGTTGAACCCGCGGGTGGCGGCAAAATCGTATTCTCCCTGGAAAAGGGAGCGGCCGTCGGGCACATCGATGGTGATGTCGCCGATCTTGATGTCGCCCAGTTGAAACGAGCGGGGGTCCAAGTCGGCATCGAGCTGCGTGACCACGCGGATCTCGTTGATGTATCGCGTGGCGTCCTCGGCGTTCTGAAAGCCGACGCTGTAAGGAAGCGGCTGGCCGACCGGCAGCCACCCCTGGGTGTCGAAGGTCTGGGGCCCGGTTAGCGAAGCGAGCCGTCCGGTCATTCCCTCTTCCTTGAAGTACTGGCTGAAATCGAGCGGGACAAAGTCTTGCTGGTCCACGGGCACGGCCGGCCCGTTGATCTGGAAATCGGCCGGCAGTCCGGCCCCTCGATCCTCGAAGTCAATCCAGGGTACATAGATGCGGAACGCCTCGAAGTGGGTCGGCTGGGTCATGGCCTGGTTGTAGTCACCGAATTCCGGCAGTGCCGGGATCGGCACCGCGCCGCCGAAACACTCGCTCAGGCGCGGATCCCATTTCTCGATCTCGGCCATTAGGTCCTGGTCGTGCCCGTATAGCTCGCGCAGGTGGTCAAAAAATCCCAGCAGGTCCGCGTCGCTGCGGATCTCGGTGCCGGCCGGTCCGAACAGGATGCCCGAAGCGATCGTACTCATCAGGCTGACGATGTGCTGCTGGGTGCGGATCGGCGGGGTGGAACCTTCCGGGCGCAGCAGCCCGGCATCTTCCAGCGCGGCCAGGTAGAGATCCACCCAGATCTGCTCGTCGGCCGCCAGCGCCAGCAGCGGTCCCGGCGCCGCATCGCTTTGCAAAATCGCCTGCCGCAGCTCGATCGCCTCCAGGGTCTGATGCGCGACGAATTCTGCGCGAGTCATGGTGGTGGCCGTGGCGAACACGTGAAAGCGATACGGAATGAACGGAATCTGGCACTTGCCGGGCACCGACCGGTTCTCCTTGTACATGCCGACAAAGTCGATCTGGTCCAAAATCGAGCGGTAGGTCGGGTTGATCTCGTCGGCCTTGTCTTTCACTGCCTCCCACCACTCCTCCAGGCCGCCCTCTCCGCCGGCAAGCTGTGCGTCCAGATCCGGAAAATAGCTGGCCATCTGCGCGCGGAACTCCTCGAAGGCCCGCTCGTGCATAGCGCGCAGTCCGGGATAGGTGATGACGTTGAAACTGAACCCGGCAAAGCCGTCGGCCGGCTCGTCGAACAGGTAACCCGATGTCACCAGCTGCCCCGTGGTGTTGGTGATCGACTCGAGCTGGACCCAGGGCACACGTTCGTTGGCCGTGCCGGCGGCGCCTTCGGGCGTGCCGCGGACGTTGGTGGCAAACTCCAGGTAGGGCAGACCATAAACGTAGGGGTTTAGATTGAGCTGGGGTACCCCCACCTCGAAGAAGGTGTACGGCGCATCCAGGTTGGAAAGGTTCTGCAGGGCCACGCTATAAGTGGCCTGATCGCCTGCCAGGATCACCCGCGGGCCGCCGATGCCGATGGTCACCTCCGGTTCGATGGCCCGTTCCACCAGGAACCGATACGGGATGACCGCATGGTCGCCGGTGGGGTTGATGACCTTCAGGTCGTACAGGCCGTGCGGCGCCCCGGTGAAATCGAAGGTGGCAATAATCTTGCTGCTGTCCACCACCTGCCAGTCCAGCGGTTCGTACTCGGCGATACCGGGCCGCACCAGCTTGAGGATGGCATCCGGGTGAAACTGGGCCCCGCGAATGGTGGTGGTGACGTGCCGGCTGTCGCCACCCACATCGGTGTGCACACCGGTGATCGCCAGCGGCAGCAGCTCGGCCAGCAGGGTGATGTCGGTGCCTTCCGGCGGTGCGCTGAAGTTGCGGACCAACAGGTAGTAGGTGCCGGGTTCGGTGGAGGGCACCAGCGCGCTCAAGTCGCTTCCCAGCGGACCCTCGTAGGTGGCGTCGAAAGCAGCCGAGGTGGGCACGGCATCGTGACGCACGAAGATTTCGTTGGCGCTCTGATCGTCGGCCGCACGCAGGGTGATCCGCAGCGTCTGGTCAGCCGGAACCGTGATCCGATACAGCCGCTGCTGCCCTGAGGCGAGCTGTGTGGCCAGCGGCACACCGATTTGCATCTCGTCGACTGCCACGCTCAGCGTGTCGGCAGAAGCCGTCTTGTTGTTGGCCTCGTTTACCTCCTCGTAGACCTGGTTGAAGATGTCCGTGCGGGCAATCACCCGGTACTGGCCGGGGGATGCCGGCGGCAGGATGGTGTCCAGCGTCAGGGTGTAGGTCTCACCGGGGGCCACGGTTCCCGTGAACGCACTGCGGCCCAAGGGGCGGTCGGCGATGTCCCAGGTGGCATCGGTGGACAAAAACAACGAATCGGTCCAGGTGCCGTCGGCGGCGATATCGATGCTCTGGTTGGTGACCGTCCACTCGACATGCACCGGTTCGCCGACACGGGCGGTGGCCGGGACGATGATATCGGTCACCACCAGGTCGGTGGGCGGCGGCAGTTCGATCACCATGGGCACTGCGCTGGCAAGCGCGTTGTTGCGCTCGTTGGCGCCTTCGAACAGATCGCCGGTCGCACTGTAGCGGGCCGGGTCGGTGACCACGAAGACATAATAGGCCTCGGTGGGCATGTCGGTGGGAACCGTCAGGGTCCGGCTCACGGCGTACGACCCATCGGCTACCAGGCCGTCCGTGTGCATAACCGAGGTCAGGAAGCGATCGGCCCGCAGGTCCAGAAACTCGTCTCGCGACAGGTAGATCAGGTCCTGCCAGGCCGACTGCTGAAACGGCGTTGTGCCGCCCAGGTTGGTCACCGTGTAGCTCAGATCAAAGCTCTGTCCGCGCACCGCCCGCTCGGGAGCGGTGAGAGCGGTGACCTTCAGATCGGGGGCATTGAAGGGTTCGACCTGCACCTCGGCAGCGGTTAGGTTGTTGCCTTCGCCCTGGAATTCGCGCACCCGCGCCGATTGATCCACGCTGTAGCCCGGGGATACGCCCACCAGGCGGGGGGATATATCGCTGGATCCGCCATCATACCGCGGGCCGATTTCACTGTCGGTGTACGCCAGGATATGAAACGTCCCGGTGATGTCGAAGGGTATGGTGACCGGGACAATTGCGGTGTACGACTCGCCGGCTTTGAGCACGCCTTGGCGTTTAAACTCCGCCGGTACCGGCAAGTTCGGGATGCGCTCGTCGGACATCCATATGTCGCGTTTGTCAATGGACGGATCGCGGGACAGATAAACCCGATCGAGCCATCGCTCCTCGCGGGTGTCGCGGGTGCCCACATTGGTTACGGTGAACTCCACCGGCACCGTCTCGCCGGCAACGACCGTATCAGGGACGACCAGGCCGGTGACCCGCAGGTCGGGCTCCCGGTAGACGACCGGAAGCAGCTCCTGCCCCATGTTGTTGAGGGAGAACTCATAGGCATAACTGTCATAAGTGTAGCCGTCCGGATCTTCGAGGTCGGCGGTTCCCGATCCTGTAAAAACAGGCCACGGCAATATGCCGGGAATGCCGGCACCGCGCACATTGCAAAAAACATACACGTAATAGTCTCCCCCGATTCCCGGCGGCAGGGTCACCTCCACCTCATTGGTGTAACTCTCCCCTGCCCCCAGGGGACCGGTGTTGGCCTGGGGCACTTCAGCCAGAAAGGTAACGCGGTCTTCATCGGGGATGAACGTCGGGTCCTTGGACAAAAAGATCCGATCGGTCCAGTACTGTGTGTGCTGCCAGATGGGCTGATCGCTCGTGTTGGTAACGGTGTAGGCGACCGTTGTCTTCTCGCCGGAATAGACCGCTGCCGGCAGCGAGATGTCGGACACCACCATATCGGGAATGCGCTCTCCGATTTCAGTGACGGCCGTGCCCACGTTGTTGGTCAGGTCCCTGTCCTCGGGGCGCATGAGATCCACCCACAGCCGCACGTGCACGTATTGGCCTTTGACCGCCGGGCTGAGCAGCTGAGTCTGGGTGTTGGTGTACGCCTCGCCGGGTGCGAGCGGGCGCACTGGTTCGAACCGGCCCAAGTAGAACATTTCGGGATCGGCCTCATCAAAGACCGGTGAATTCGACAGGTACACCTCGTCGAACCACTTGCCGGTAGCCGCACCGGGACCGAGGTTGCCCACCGTCCACTCGAACGTGAACTCCTCACCCGCCCATTCGAATGCCTCGGCGGTGACCGACACCACGGTGGGGTCCGGGCGACGGTCGACCGGAGTGCCGATCAGGTCGATGGCCCGGGCCTTGTAATTGTTGTTGTTCACCTCGTTGGGATCGTCGGGGTTGACGTTGATGGCCAGCGTGTCCTCCAGCAGCGTGGCGTAAGGATCCACCCAGGGCATGAGGTAGTAGGTGCCGGAGGTCAAAGAATCGGGCAGGGTGACCGTGACCACCCGGTCGTAGCCGGCGTTGAGATCCAGCGGGCCGCCGCTGTATTGCAGGGTCTGGAGCAGCACGTCGCCCAGGCCGGGATGGGGGCGGTTTTTGTCGCGCGTCAGCCAGATATGTTCGGCCCACTCTCCCTTGTCGGTGGGACCGCTGCCCAGGTTGGTGACCGTGTAGCGTAATTCCACCTCGCTGCCCTCGAAGGCCTGGGCCGGGGTAACCACATCGCTGACCACCAGATCGGCAAAGGGCCACGGGTTCACATAGATCGGGTGCAGGCGGAGATTGTTGGCCTCATTGGGCCACTCGTCCACCACCCCTTCCTGATCGGCCATCACGATGGCATAGACCGTGCCGCGGAACCGCTCCGGAATCTCGACGGTGTCGGAAACCGACAGGTACTGTTCGCCCGGGCCCAGCGCCGCGCCGTTGGTGAGCGAGCTGATGATGATATCGTCGCTGGTGATCTTGTCGTCCAGGGAAAGGTAGACCCGGTCGGTCCAGTTCGGAACAGAAGTGGCCACCGGGCCTTGATTGATGACCGTAAATTCGAACGATGCCGTCGCGCCGGCATCGACCACCGCCGGGCCGGTGATGGCAGCCACCTGCAGGTCGGGGCGCGGCAGCACAGTCACTGTAATGCGGGTATCGTCCACCGACTGGTTGTTGTCCTCGCCGGTGTGTTCGTACACCTTGCGGTCCGCATCGGTGATCACCAGGATCTCGTATTGGTCGCTGACATGGCTGGGCAGCGTGATCTGCTCGCGCCGGGTGTAGCTGGTGCCCGCCTGCAGCGGGCCGCGGTAGGTAAAGCTGCCGATCGGCTTGCCGGCCCCGGTCTCGCCGAACTTGCGCAGAAAAACGCGATCGACCCAGGCGCCGTTGGCATCTCCCTGGCCCTGGTTGGTTACGGTCCAGGTGACGTCGATGGCCGATCCCTCCGGCGCACTGTCGGGAGCCACGATATCGGAGACGACCAGATCCGGCGGCGTGGTGAGCTGCACCTCGATGGGGCCGGAAACCCGATCGTTGTTGTCGGTATAAACGAACTCGAAGGGCCCGCCGGTCTTTACATGCGCAAAGTAGGTTCCTTCCATGCCGTCCGGCAGCTTGATGATGCCGGTGCGGGTGTAGGTGCCGTCCGGCGCCAGAAATCCGATGTGGTCGAAGTTGGCCGACAAGACGGGATCGCTGCCGTCTGCATTGGGCGACAGATAGACGAAATCACTCCACACAAAACTGCTGGTAAGGCCGATCCCCTGGTTTCTCACCACCCAGGTGATCGCCAGATCCTGACCGCTGTATCCAGGACTGTCCGCCGTAACGCTGTCCACCACCAGATCGGCGTAAGGGATAGTCATCACGTCGAAAAAACCGGGGGCGGCGGCAGCGTTGTTTGCCTCGAGCTCATTTTCAAAAACCTGCTCGTCCGCGTCGGCCTGCACGTACAGATGGTAGCGGCCCTCGAAGGCCGGCGGCAGCAAAAACGTCTCGCTGCGGGTATAGGACTCGCCCACCGCCAGGCTGCCGCTGTGATCAAAGGCAGCGAGCAGCACATCGTCGAAGTTGCCGACGATGGCATCACCGGAGGCAATAACCGCATCGGTCCACTGCGAGCTGCGGCCCGCGCCGGTGCCCTGGTTGCCGACGGTCCAGGTCACGGTGACCGACGCCGGATCGTCAATGGTAATGGCGGGAGCGATGACGTTGCTCACAGTAAGGTCGGCATACGGCGCCAGCGCCACATCGAGCAGACCGCCGCCGACATTGTTCAATTCGCCGTCCACTTCACCGACCGCATCGCCGCTGTCGCTGACCACCAGGATCGCGTACTGACCGGATGCGTCGAGGGGAATATCAACGTCGGCCTGCCGGGTGTATGTTGCCCCGGCATCCAGCGGGCCGTCGATGGTAACATCCAGCAGTTTGATGTCTCCCTGCCCGACGACAGCGTCGCGGGAAAGATACAAGGTATCGGTCCATTGCCCCAGAGCAGGTCCCGTGCCCTCGTTGCTCACCGTCCACTCGATCGAGGCGGTAGAACCGGAGATCATCGTACCGGGTGTGGTCACCGATTCGGGCACCAGATCGGGGTGGGTGACCGTCAAGGTCCCGGCAGCCGACACCAGGTTATTGGCCTCCCGGTCGGCTTCGTAGACCTGCAGGTCCACATCGGCGTGCACAACGATCTGGTAGTCGCCATCAGCGACTTCTGGCAGCGGAATGCTAACAGATCCGGTATAACTTTCACCCACGGCCAGATCTGCATCTCTTGCCACCGCGGCGAGCTGAACGGCACCGGCAGTGCTCCCATCCGATGAGAGGTAGATGCGATCGGTCCACGTGCCGCTGGTTGCCGCCTCGCCGGAATTTTGCACCGTCCACTCAATCGTCACCGGCTGACCCGGAACGGCCTGATCGGAGATAACGACCTCTGTGACCGCCAAATCCGGGGACGGCGCCGGCGAAATGGTGAGTGGATCCAGCGACCACCCGAGGTTGTTGGCCTCCAGGCCTTTTTCGTAGACGACATCGTCAGCGTCACTGGCCACCAGCAGGTAGAACTGGCCGAAAATGCCGTCCGGCAATGCGACCGTCTGCTGTACCGTATAACCCTGATCGACCCCCAGCGCGGTCGCTCGGGAAACGGCCGCCAGCACGATATCCGTCCCGTCCACTGCCGTGTCGGTGGAAAGATAGAGCCGGTCGATCCAATCAGCGGCATCGGCAGGAATGTCACCGATATTGCGAACCCGCCAGTCAACATCGATCGATTCGCCGCTTTGGGCGGCCTGCGGACCGAAGACCGCCTCGACCGCCAGGTCGGCGAAGGGCGCCTGCAGGTCAAAGGCCACCGTAGCGTCGTTGTCGGCCCGGGTGTCGGGTTCCAGCACCTGGCTGCTGACATCGGTGCGCACACCCAGGTAAAAGGATCCCTCCAGCTGCAGCGGAAGCGTGACCGCGGCCAGCCCGGAATAGCTCTCGCCGGGATTGAGCAGGCCGCTGCGGAGCAGCTGGGCTAACACCAGATCGTCTGCATTGCCGAGCGTATCGTCGCTGCTGAGGATGACCTCGTCGGTCCAGGCGTCCACGCCGGTTGCGGTGTTGCCGATGTTGGTCACGGTCCATTCAACGTCGATCTGCGTGCCCCCGCGGCCGGTAGCCGGCACGACCAGGTTGCTCACCGACAAGTCCGCGTAAGGTCGAGGGATCGATTCCACGGTGATCGCGGCAAAGTTGTTGAACTCTGCGTTGACCCCGTCGGCCGCCTCGACGATGGAACCGATGCCAACGCTGTTTTGATCAGCGGTGACGGCAATCTCGATCTCACCGGTGCCGGCCAAACCGTGTGGAAGCGCAAACGTAAAGCTGTGCGGCAGGCGCTGCCCGGGCTCCAGGGGGCCGCTGCCCGACTGCGCAGGATCGTAATACAGGTCGGTATCCACCAGCAGTTCGCCGGTGCCGACGTTTCTCACCGTAATGCGATCGTACCAGCCGGCCGGGGTGACCACCGTGCCGTTGTTGACGTCCTCCCAGGCAATGGTGACCTCCCCGCCGGCCTGCACCGGCGCTGAAGTGACGGCCAGGTTTTCCACGAGCAGATCGGGCGCTGAGTACACCTGCAGCGACTCGGCATTGTTGGTCTCGCCGGTGCCCGCCGGATTGGCCTCGAAGATCGCACCGCCGGTGTCGGTGGTGATCAGAAATTCGTACTGGCCGGTGCTCGAAAGCCCCGACGGCCACACGAGGGTATGCTGCCGCGGTGCGCTCGCACCCGGCGCCAGGTCGCCGCTGGCCGCCGCATCGTATGGGACCGAATCGAAAAACAGCACCGCGCCCGTGGACAGGTTGCGGACATGGACCTGCTCGCTCCACGAGCCCAGGGTCGCCAGGGTGCCCAGGTTCGCCGTGCTCCAGCGCACCAGCACATCGGTTCCCGGCGTCCAGCCGGCAGCAGGCTCGACCGAGACGTCCTGCACCACCAGATCGGCATACGGCGCCAGCGTGGATGTGACGGCCTGCGTCGCGGTATTGTTGGCCTCGGCGGTTCCGCTCGGATTGAGCTCGGCGATGGCGTTGTCGATGTCGGTAATGACATCGAACGCCAGCTGGCCGGCGCCGGGATTTCCCTCCGGCAGCGTGAGCGTTGCGCTTCGCGCGCGGCTCTGACCGGGAAGAACCGGTCCGTCCGAACCTTCGTCGTAGGGGACGATGATCTCACTGATGACTTCACTGGTATCTGCATTGCGCACCACCAGCCGATCCCGCCAGGATCCCGAAGTGGCCAGATTGCCGGTGTTGACATCGTCCCAGGTCACGGTGACGCTGGCACCGGATTGCATGGGTCCGCTCGGTGTCACCGCCAGGTTTTGCACCTGCAGATCGGGCGCCGGAATCGTGCCGATACCGACGATGGGAACCGGCGCCGCATCGACAACGTTCCACATTGCCAGGGTAGCTGTTCCGGTCTGCGTTTCGTACGCCTGCCCCTCGATCAGCAGGGTGTAGATCCCGTCGAAAGGCAGGCTACCGACGTCTACATCCTGTTGGGCGTACGTGTAAACCGTTGAAACCGGCTGACCGAATGGGTCGAGAAGGTTCCAATAGGCAAAGGTGCCGCTTCCGGTGGTCGCCTGGCTGTCGAGGTAGACCTTGTCGCCTGCCTGGGCCGCAAACTGGTAAACGGCCGTGCTGCTGCCCGGATCGAGGGTGGCGGTAGTCGCACTGCCCAGCGGAAGGGCCGCTGCTCCCGATAGGTCCAGAAGCCGGAATGCGTATGCGCCGGTGGCACTTGCCACCCCGGCCAGCCCGAGGCGGTAATCACCGGCGGGCAGATCGAGCAAAGACCCGTACTGGATCCCGTCCTGGGTCAGCGCACGGGTATCCACCACTCGCCCGCCGGGCCCGTCCAGGCTCCAGTTGAGGTTGACGGTATCGGACAGGGAATCGAAATAGAGCCGGCTGTCCGCGGGGAGGGTAAAGATGTACGAGTCGATCTCCCCGGCAGCGCTGATGTCACCGCCGGTCGCAGCGCCCAGCGTCAGCGGCGTGCCGGTATAAGGTACGGGGGGAACATTTCCGATGGGATCGAGATTAAACGTAAAGTCCGCGCTGTCAGCAATGTTGTAGTTGTAGCCTTCCACCAGCAGGCTGTAATTGCCGGGGGCGATCAGGGTCAGGGTGGCCACATCGCTCCAGCCCTGGTAGAACAGCTCGGTTCCGTGAGGATCGACGAGCTTCCAGTTGATCGAGCCGCCGCTGCTGGTCTGGGCGTCGAAAAAGATCTGATCCCCGGCCGCGGCGGTGAATTGATACAAATTAGTCGCATTGGCCGGTGTCAGCGTTCCGCTCACCGGGGTGCCGGGGGCAGCGGGCGTTGCCGCCGCCAGATCGAGCAGTCGAAAGGCGTAATCGCCGGTGGCATCGAAGCTGCCGTCCACCGTCAAAATGTAGTCTCCGGCTACCAGGTCCGGGAGGAGACCGTCGGAAAACAGGAAACCGTTATCGGTCACCACCGGTCCGGCCGGCCCTTCCAGGCTCCAGGTGAACCCGGACGCGCTGGTGAGCGAATCGAACACCAGCCGCGCATCGGAAGCCAGCGTGAAGCTGTAAATGTCTTTCTGGCCGGCATGGGCAATGGTGCCGTCGGTGCGCGCACCGATGGTCAGCGCAGCGCTGTCGTTTTGGACCGGCTGGAGGTTGAACGT
>LJNK01000101.1 GCA_001303025.1 Deltaproteobacteria bacterium SG8_13 | reverse complement strand
AACCCATCGGCAGACGGCATCTACCGTTTTCCGGACAACCCGGGCCTCGCCATCACCCGCCACACGCCGATTGCCTCCATCGGCAGTTGTTTCGCCCGCGAGATCCGGCGCAAGCTTCTCTATTTTGGGTTCAACTACATTACCGAAGAGGCCCACCATCCGGCTGCGATCCACGCCAGTGCCGCCTGGGAGCGCTCCTACAACACCTTTTCCCTGCGGCAGATCTTCGAATACACCTTCGGGCGGTGGTCGCCCGAACTGCGCTGGTGGATCGCGCCGCAAAGCGGCAAGGTGCAGGACCCGTATCGCAGGATTATCCTCTACGACACCGTAAAAGAGGCCGAAGCCGATTTCCGGCGGCACCGGAAACACTCCCGCCGGGCCCTTGAAAAAGCCGAAGTACTGATCGTCACCCTGGGATTGACGGAGATCTGGGAGGACAGCCGGGACCAGTCGGTCATCTGCCTGCCCTCCGGTCCCTACGTTCGGGAGGGCGGCGACATGCGCCGCTACCGGTTCCGGGTCAGCCGCTACGAGGAGAACCTGGCGAACCTGGAGCGGCTGCACGCCATCATGGCCCGGGCGAACCCGAACTGCCGGATTATCGTCACGGTCTCGCCGGTGCACCTGTGGGCGACTTTTCGCCAGGATCTGGACGTGATCAGCGCCAGCTGCAACTCCAAGTCGACCCTGCGCGCTGCAGCCGACGAGTTCACGGCACGCCACGACAACGTCTTTTATTTCCCCTCTTTCGAGATGGCCACCATCTACATGCCGATCATGGGCCGGAGCTGGCTGACGGATGGAAGGGAAAACTACCATGTCAACAAGCTGACGGTCCGCTTCATCATGCGGCAGTTCTTCCGGATTTTCGCACCGGGCGAAGCACTGCCGGACTGACGGATGGGGTTAGAGTTCCCACCTGATTTTGACATTGCGATGGCCCCGGCCGCATTTTTTCCGGCAGGTGGCCAGGGAGCCGGCTCCCCACAGCTGCGGGAATACTCGGGAGAAGAGGTCGTCCTTCAGGATGTCTGCTATCGGCCGGCGGCGGATGTTGAAATGCTCCGGGTCTTTTCCGGCGGCCGCGATTGCCCGCAGCATGTCTCCGGGCCGCAGCGGGTCGCGGTTGGAAACCCAGCAGCAGGGCGCCAGGTAGCCGGCCGCATCGATGAAAAACCGGTTTTTTTCGGCCGCCGTGCAAACGATGGTTTCGTCCGCACCTGTCATCGACCGGTGTGAAGATCGGCCGGCCGGTGCGGCGTTGTCCGGATCGTCGTGCAGCCGCACCGTCGCCTGCTCCAGACTGCGCCAATCCCCTTCCGGATGCATGTAGGCGATCTTGCCGCCGTCCGGAAAGCGGCCGGTGTCGGTGGGCACAAAGGCGGCAAAGCCCATCGCCCGAGCCATCTCGCGCGCCTGCTGCACCTGATGCTGATTGTGCTTAAACAGAATGAAATGCCAGTCCGCCCGACCGCCGGCGGCGATAAAGGCCGCGGCGTTGGCCGCGATGTTTTCCCATCTTGCGCCGATCCGGTACAGGTGGTTGGTGTCGGCCAGCCCGTCCACATGAAACTCGAGCCAGCTGGGAGTCCCGGCAAACAGACGACCCAGCCGTTCCCACCACTGGGGCCGGCGCATGGAGCCGTTGGTGGACACCATCACGGTGACCCCGCAGCGGGCGATCAGCATCTCGCAGATGTCAAAAAAATCCCGGGCCATGCAGGGATCGCCGAAATTGCCGCAAAAATCGATCCGCTGAACCTGTTTCAGAAAGGCTTCCGGCATCAACTTTTTGGCATCTTTGAAAAAAAACTGGATGTGCTGCAGCCCTTTTACCGGCCGGCAGCGGTTGCGGGTATCGGTGCGCGGGCACATCGGGCACTTGAGGTTGCACAGGTCGGTGATTTCCCAGTGAATTTTGTTTTTGCGCTGCGCGTCGAACATATCGCCTTGCTTTCGTCTACATAATCACGATGGTTCTTACGGTTATAAGAATTTCGGCGGTGGAGTTCAAGGAGGTTTTATGGTAGGGGAGAGCCCATATACCATGCAGTGTTTGCGACTGACCCGGAGAGATCTCACGCTTACCGTTGTCGAATTCGTTTGATTGATCAGTAAGGATGCGACGGGCAGATCACTGCCCCTGCGAGGTTTTCATTATTCGGCCGCAAAACCGCCTCAATAGCAGGGGGAAAACCCCGCTCCCGTGAGACCCGCCCGGTTGAATAGGAAAGGACCCGTTTGATGGAATTCGAGCCGGTGATCGGGCTGGAGGTGCACGCCCAGCTGAAAACCAAAACCAAGATCTTCTGCAGCTGCTCCACCGCGTTCGGCGCCCCGCCCAACACCCACACCTGCCCGGTCTGCCTGGGCATGCCCGGGGTGCTGCCGGTGCTCAACCGCCAGGTGGTGGAGTTCACGCTGCGCATGGCCGTTGCCACGCACTGCGAGATCAACCCCGAAAGCCGCTTTGCCCGGAAAAACTACTTTTACCCGGACCTGCCCAAGGGATACCAGATCTCCCAGTACGAGCTGCCCATCGCCCGAAACGGCTGGGTCCGAATCGAAACCAACGGCAGCCCCAAGCGCATCGGCATCAACCGCATCCACATGGAAGAGGACGCCGGCAAGCTGATCCACTCACCGGACCGACCCGTGAGCCTGGTCGACTTCAACCGCACCGGTGTGCCGCTGATCGAAATCGTCAGCAAGCCCGACATTTGCTCCCCAGAGCAGGCCGGGAACTACCTGCGGCAGTTGCGATCGATCGTGCGTTATCTCGACATCTGCGACGGCAACCTGGAAGAGGGCAGCTTCCGCTGCGACGCCAACGTATCCATCCGCCCGAAGGGCACCGAGGCCTTAGGCACCCGCACGGAGCTGAAAAACTTGAATTCTTTCCGCTACGTGGAAAAGGCCCTGCAATTCGAGATCCTGCGCCAGCAGGAAGTTTTGCTGGATGGAGGTGCGGTCGTCCAGGAAACCCGCCTCTGGGATGCCGAGAAAAACCGATCTTTTTCCATGCGCGGCAAGGAAGAGGCCCACGATTACCGCTATTTTCCCGACCCGGACCTGCTGCCGCTGGTCGTCGACGCCGATTGGCTCGCGGCGGTGGAAAAAAGCCTGCCGGAGCTGCCCGATGCCAGGAAAAACAGATTCGAAGCCGACTACGGCCTTCCGGCCTACGACGCCGGGCTGCTGACCGCCGACCGTGAACTGGCCGACTATTTCGAGGCCTGCCTGCAGCACGCTGCCGACCCCAAGCCGGTGAGCAACTGGATCATGGGCCCCCTGCTGGCCCTGCTCAATTCCCGGAATCTTTCGGCTGCCCAGAGCCCGGTGCCACCGGAGCAGCTCACCGCGCTGCTGAACCTGGTCGACAAGGGAACCGTCAGCGCCAAGATCGCCAAAACAGTGTTCGAGGAGATGGCCGCCACCGGCAAACCGCCGGCGGTCATCGTCGAGGAAAAAGGCCTGGTGCAGGTGAGCGACTCGTCGGCCATCGAAGCGGTGGTCGCAAAGGTGCTCGCGGCCCACCCGAAGGAGGTGGCCGCCTACCGGGGCGGAAAGGCCAAACTTCTCGGATTTTTCGTCGGGCAGGTGATGAAAGAGACCAGCGGCAAGGCCAACCCGCGGGTGGTCAACGAAATATTGCAGGAAAAACTGAGGGCCTGATCCACCAATAGCATTCCCGCTCCAGTGGTTGTTTCGAAGCGAAAAAAAGCAACGCCCCTTTCGTGATCTCGAAAGGGGCGTTGTCAAAAGAAAAGCCGGAAACGGTTTCCCGTTTCCGGCTTGGGTGTCTCTACCGTGTCAAACCGGCACGTTGGTGTTCGTCAGCAACTAGAAGCTGAAGGACATCCGTGCACCGACTTCGTAAGGATCTTCATCGGCAACACCGGTACCGAAGAGGGCATCATCGGCGAGCAGATACGCGGCAACCACGTCCACGTTCAGGTTCTCCACCAGTGCCCAGGTCAGGATGACATCGATCTCGGTTCCCAGACCGTTCTTGCCGAAGGCGTCGTCTTCTGCCAGCATGGCGTACCAAATATCGGTGCTCAGCTTGAACTTGTCGCCGAGTTTCCAGTCGGCGCCCACACCGATGGTCATCAGGTCGGTGATCTGGTTGCTGGCTGATTTAACTCCTGGGCCAGCCTGGTCGAAGATACCGTAGCCCAGGATTTCCGCCCAGTAGTAAGAAGCGCCCGCCGGCGGCGTGAAGGCTGCGGTATCGGCGCTTGAGTCCTCACCGGTGGCGTAGATCCCATCCACCCACAGACCGATTGCGCCGAGGTTGAAGTCGACACCGGCGGCCAGCAGGTAGCCCGAGTAGTCGGAGGTGGAGGACGCGCTGCCGAAGTTAGCGATACCAGAGGCCCACAGCCCGAAGGCGTCGGCTTTCCAGTCAAAATCGACACCCAGCCACATGGGACGGTTCTCCGCACCCACACCTTGACCGCCGTTGGACTGCTGATAGACAAAGTACGGGTTCAACACCATGGCGTCCCCGATCGGGAAAAACGGCCAGGCGGCCCACGTGTTGACATCGTCTTGGGAGGTTCCGCCCCGGGAGCCCCCGTCGACTGCACGGATCCAGGCGAACGGAATCAGCATGTCGGCCGTGGTGCCCGGCTGAAAGCGCGCTACGTAGCCGGCAAAGTCGTCGTCAAACAGGAAGCCTCGGGCGATCACGGCACCCTGCAGGCCGACCGTGTGGCGGAACTGGCCGGTGCGGAAGTCCGCATAGGAGTTTTTGATCCGGAAGATCCCCATACCGTCGGTTCCGATGTCGCCACCGACAGCATCACCCCAGGTGACGTTCCACTCGAACTTGTTGACGAAGGAGAAGTCGTCGCTGAACTTGGCGGTGTAGTACAGACGGGTACGAGTGTCGTAGTTCTTAATGGCGGACTCGTCCTTCGTGCCGGTCCAGTTGGCCTGCTGGGACCACCGGGTACGCCAGTAGCCGCCGAAAACGCTCTCGAAAGCGGATGCCGGCATGACAAACGCCACGACGAGCACGACTGCAAGTGCAAATACCAAAGTTTTCTTCATTCTGTTTTCCTCCTTAGATGAACAGATAATGAAAGGTACCTTTCTTGAAATGAATCTACAAAGCTGCGTTTATTTCCTCCATCACCCCCTTTCTGCAAGGTCGATCCGGGAATGGCTTCTTAACAAGACAATGGCCCGGGTCGTGTGCGGTGCGGCCATTGGCCGCAATTTTGACGTTTTTACCAGTGCCGTTGTTCGATGTCAAGCGAATTGTTTGCCGCTGCGTTGGTTGATTTCGGTGGGCAAACTTGCGCCTGAACCCGGCCGCAGCGGCGATTTATAAACCGAGAAGCTATTCTAATATAGAACTGGACACCATTTCAACCTTTTTTTACAATTTTTTCCTTTTATATGGGCGCTTTACCGCAAGCCATGCATTCCACAAATGTGAGATTTCTGTTTACAAAAACGGCCTGTTTGATTATACAGAAACGTTGCGGTCATGATCCCGCAAGGGGTTTCGGCCCGCTGGAATATCTGAAGTCTTGGAAGGAGTACCCAGCCGTTGCGCTTGATCATATCTTTTTGTCTGCTTGTCACACTGATTGCCCCTGTACCGTCAGCAGCCCAGGACCGGGCGGCCGAGCCGGCACGGGTGCTGATCATCCCGTTTGACGTCAACGCCCAGCAGAAGTTCGATTTTCTGCGCGAAGGCACCTACGACATGCTATCCACCCGCATGGCCATCGAGGGCAAGACCGTGCTGGTCGACCGCATGAAAATCGAAGAGCAGCTGGCGAGCGTCTCCGGCCCCATGGACGAGGCGCAGGCCCTGCGTATCGCCGCCGAGCTTCAGGCGACCTATCTGCTTTACGGGAGCCTGACACTGTTCGGGGACACCGTCAGCACAGACGCCCGTTTTATCGATGTGGGTCAGCAAAAATCCCTGGTGGTTTTCAGCCAGACCGGCAGCGATCACGGCGATATCATCGATCACCTCGATTTGTTCTCCGACCAGGTCAAACAGGAGGTCTTCGGCCTGCAGCCCACCACCGTTCAGCGCGCCAAACCGGCACCATCGGCGACGGTTACCGTCAAACCGGCAGAGCAAGGCTCCTCTTCCACTGCCAAGGGCGCAGCATCCGGAGCTGTTGCCATTGTTGTGGAGGAGGCCGAACGTCCTCCGGTGGCCACCAACCGCAGCAAGCGTTTTAAAGAGCGCATCGTGGGCGTTGCGACTGCAGACATCGACGGCAAGCCGGGCCAGGAGATCGTCTTTGTCTCGGAAAACAAGGGATCCGTGTACCAGGTCGTGGGGGGGGCTTTCCGAAGGATCGGTGACTTCAAGGGCAGCTCCGGCCAGGAGTTCATCGCGGTAGATGCAGCCGACATCAACGGTAACGGGCGGGCGGAAATCTTCGTCACTGCGCTGTTCGGCATGGACAACAACCAGACCCTGAGATCGTTCGTTGTAGAGTTCAACGGCAGCGGTTTCGATACCCTGGTGGAAAAATCGAGCTGGTATTACCGGGTGATCGACAAGCCGGACAGAGGCAAAGTCCTTGTCGGTCAGGAAAGAGGTAGCAAGGGCATTTTCAAGGCCGGGGTCTTCGAGCTTGCCTGGTCCGGCGGCACCTACACACCCGGTCCGCAGCTGGCGCTGCCGTCCGGCATGAATATATTCGGATTTGCCTACGGAGATGCGCTCAATGACGGCCGGAAGATGCTGGTGGCCTTCAACCGCCGCAACCGCATCCAGATTTTCGATGATATCGGCAAAAATGTCTACACCGGTGAAAATCCGTACGGCGGCAGCCCGGCCTATATTCTCCACCCGGTTGCAAATCAGTCCGGCAGCGACAGCACCACAACCCGGGTGGGGTCGCGCACCTACCTGCAGCAGCGCCTGTTTGTCACCGATCTGGACGGTGACGGGATCAAGGAGGTGGTGACCGCGGTCAACCAGGAGCTGGCCGGCAACTATCTGGAACGGCTGAAAATCTACGACAAGGGCCGGCTGGCTTTTCTGGTCTGGAACGGCGCCGATCTGCAAAATCGCCTGCAGACCCACCAGTTTGACGGCTATATCAGCGATTTTGCGGTTGCCGATCTCGACGGAGACGGCCGGGATGAAATCGCCTTTGCCGTGGTCATCAAAACCGGTACGACCATCGGCACCACCGCCAAAAGCGTGATCTACACCCTCGATTTGAACTCACCGCAAGGCAGCTGATGGCAAAGTCGATGTGGCCGCAACCGCCGGCCAGACGGGCCGACCTGCCGCATCACTTTTGAAAATGGACGGCCAGGGAGCGCATGATTGCGGGCTTCTTTGCTGCGATCAGGGACCGGAGCGAATCATAGCCTTAC
>LJNK01000011.1 GCA_001303025.1 Deltaproteobacteria bacterium SG8_13 | reverse complement strand
AGAAAACAAAAAAGGGATAACGGCGCATACCGTAACCCCTTAGTATTACTGGTGCCGAGGGACAGAATCGAACTGCCGACACGGGGATTTTCAGTCCCCTGCTCTACCGACTGAGCTACCTCGGCACAACCAAAATTAGACTGACCTAGCTATTCGATGACCGCTGATTTGTCAAGATTTTTTTCCCAAATCACCGTAGAGAAACTGCAGAAGGGATACGGCCGCCACCGCAGCGGTGTCGGCCCGCAGGATGCGCGGGCCCAGACCGGCGGTGACAAATCCGGCCGACCGGGCGGCCTCGATTTCGGTGGTCGAAAACCCGCCTTCGGGTCCGATGGCCGCAAATATTCGTCCGGTGCCCCCTTGTTGCGGTAGACCGGCTCTTTCTGACAAGGGTTCCGTCTCGTTTTCCCAAAAAATCACCCGCAGATCGCAGTCTTGTCCCTGGTGGAGCATGTCATCGAACGAGGCGGCCGGGAGAATCTCCACCACCCGTCCCCGGCGGCACTGCTTGACGGCCTCTCGGGTGATTCTTTCCCAGCGCTCACCCCTGGAGGCCAGTTTCTGCGGGTTGGGCCTGGGCACCGAGCGCCGGGAGGTGAACGGCAGCCACGCACAGACACCCAGCTCGGTGAGCTGGCGCACGATGCGGTCCATCTTGCGGTCCTTGAGCATCGCCTGGGCTACGGTCACGGCAACCGGAGACTCGGTGCGCGACGGTTGCCCGGAGATGATCCGCACCTGGACACCCGCCGATGAAACGGTTTCGATGGCAGCGGTATATTCCATGCCCCGGCCGTCGAACAAACCGATCGTGTCCCCGGGTTTCAGTCGCAAAACGGTTGTCATGTGTCGGGCATCCGGGCCGTCGATTCGAAGGACTTTGTCCGCCGGGCGTATTTTTTCACAGAAAAAATGGTGCATTTGCGCCTTGCAGCCCACGGTTTTGAAAATCCAAATTTGTTGACTTAAAAGTTACCATATGGTAATCTATCTGAAATAAAAAGGAATATTCAATACTTTTTTGGGGTGAGGGCCAACATGGAGAAAAAAATCGAGCCGGGATCGACGGCAGACAAAAAATCGAAGGAAGACGAAGATATCCTCGAACTCGCCGAGGAGGTGCTCAACAGTTCAGACGATGAAATCATCGGCCTGGACGATGGCGCCGTTGTCACCGCCGACGAGGACGACGATGTGATCGATCTCACCGATGTCACCCGCCGCTGACCGATGAAGACGAAATACTCGATTTGACGGAAGAACTCCAGCAGTCGGAGGACGACGACGACATAACGATCGCCGAAGACGACGAAATTATGGAGCTGGAGGATATTACCGATGTTTCCGCCGACACCGAAGTGGCGATACTCGAGCTGGACGAGGCCATCGACGCGCTGGCCGAGCCAAAAGAAGAGATCCTGGCACCGGTTGACGACCCGATCGAATCTGAAGAGGCCATCATCGATCTGCACGATACGATCGCAGGGGAAGCAGCCGACAGTGAGCCGGCCGCGGCAGGACCGTCCTTTGCGATAGAAACCGAAACGGTTGAGCTCACCGATTCCGACCGCAAGGCATTGGAACAGGAATTCGGTTTCGAAACCGAAGATGAGGGCCCGCCTGATGGCGATACAGTCGCAGAGCAACCGGCAGAAGGCGGATTTTTGGCCGGCACCCTCGATCAGGACCTGGACGACACCATCGAGCTGACCGAAACCGTCGGTGATGCGGCCGAAACCCCGTCCGCCGGCCAGCCGTTGGCATACCCGGAAGAGCCGTTGGAGCTCACAGAAGAAGATCGCGCAACGCTCGAAGAGGAGATCGGTTCCGAAACCATCGAAGAGATTTCCCCGGATGTGGTTGACGCACCGGAGCCGATGGAAGCAGAAACGCAGGAGGCCGACCTCACCGTGGACGAGCCGGTTCTGGTCCCGGAAGAAATCGAGGGGGATCAACCGGAGCAGGAGTTGACTGACGAGGCGGAAATCCGATTCGATGCCGAAGAGCTTTCCATGGCCGATGATGCCGAGGAACAGCCGTTTGGCTTCGACACTGCCCCCGAACAGGAAACGGCCGAACCCGCTCCCGATGCTTTGCAGCGGACCATGGAGCTTGCCGACGTAAACGGGGAGGCGCTGCAGGCGGAAATTGGCCTTGAGGCTGTCGAACCGGCAGCTGAGGAATTCTCCACAGACCAGGAGGTGGTCGAGGAGATCCTCGACGTTGGCCTGGATGAGGAGCAGCCGCTGCGAGCCGATGAATCTGCGACCGAGGAAGCCGATGCCTCTTTGGCCGTTGAAGGACTGGGCCTGACGGATGAACCTGGTGCGGACATGGTGGAACCGGGCATTTCCGGATCAGAGGAATTTACCATCGAATCCCCGGCCGATGCAGCGGAAGAAGAGACGCCGCTGACCGCCGAAGACCTGACGGATGCAGACGTCGGCCTGGAAAGTGAAATGAGCGAACCAGCTTACGCGCCTTCCGGGACAACCTTCGATACGGAAGAAGACGAAACCGCCGCCGAGATCGCAGGCGCATCCGCCAACGGCATGAGCGTCGACTTCGACCAGGCTGAAACCTTCGAGCAAGCGGATCTGCACAAGGATGCGGATCCCATATCCATCCGCGTAAAAGAGCCGGAAACCGAGGATCATGCGGATGAAGACGCACTGCTGGACAAGGTGTTCGAACCGCAGGCGGGTGCCGCATCTCCGCAGGAATTGGAGCAGACCGTCGAACGGGTTGTCGGTAAGATGCTCGCGGAAAAAATTGAAGTCATCCTCGCCGATGCCATCGAAAAGGCCGTGGAAAAGGAAATTGGCCGGCTGAAAAAACTGTTGATAGACGACCTCAACCGGCTGGAATAACCAGCCGCCGGTGGCTGCTGCCGCCATGCGGGTCGAATCGATTCTCCGCGCGCTGCAGCTTTGCGCACGGCACATATGCTGCCATAAGCGGCCTCCCTTCCCATTTATCAGCTGTTCCCGCCAGATGACCGGACATCCTTGCGCAGGGTTTTTCCATTTTATCTGTTGAAAAATGGCGCCGGTTCTACTAAGGAGCGAATCCTGAGGGCCGCCTTTTGTCGCGTCGATGATCTTCGGCAGCCGACCGCGATGCGCCGCGTTCCCTCGCAGTTGTGGTTTTGTGTGAAACTAGCTGAAGGAGTCTGTCTGTATGAAGAAGGATTTGTTGTGCAAAGGCTACCAACCCCACGATGTCGAACAGCGCTGGTATTCGTACTGGGAGAAAGAAAAGCTGTTTGCCGCCAAAGAACACGGCCCCCAGAAGGGGTATTCCATCGTTATCCCGCCGCCGAACGTAACCGGCGTGCTGCACATGGGTCATGCGCTCAACAACACGCTGCAGGACATCCTGTGTCGCTATCGCAGGCTTCGCGGTGACAATGTGTTGTGGATGCCTGGCACCGACCATGCCGGAATCGCCACTCAGAATGTGGTGGAAAAGAAACTGGCGGAGGAAGGCACCGATCGCCACCAGCTCGGCCGCGATAAGTTTATCGAAGCGGTCTGGCAGTGGCGGGAAAAGTACGGCAGCGCCATCATCAACCAGCTCAAACGCCTGGGGGCTTCGTGTGACTGGGAACGCGAGCGGTTTACAATGGATGACGGACTTTCGCACGCGGTTCGCAAGGTGTTTGTCCAGCTGTATGAAGAAGGGCTGATATACCGCGGCAACTACATTATCAACTGGTGCCCGCGCTGTGAAACCGCCCTGGCGGATTTGGAGGTGGAGCACGAGGAGATCGACGGGAACCTGTATCACATCCGCTACCCGTTCGAAGGAAATTCGGCCGGACTGGTGGTGGTGACCACCCGCCCGGAAACCATGCTCGGCGACACGGCGGTGGCGGTCCACCCCGACGATGAGCGCTACCACCCTCTGCCGGCATCGCATGTGATCCTGCCGCTGATGAATCGGCGCATCCCGGTCATTGCCGATGAATATGTCGACGTCTCCTTCGGCAGCGGAGCGCTGAAGGTGACGCCCGCGCACGATCCGAACGACTATGAAATCAGTTTGCGGCACAACCTGCCGCTGGTCAAGGTCATCGATGACAACGGCCGGATGACCTCCGAGGCGGGACGGTTTGAAGGGCTGGACCGGTTTGAATGCCGCAAGGCAGTGGTAAAAGCCCTGCAGGCCGAGGGACTGCTGGAGAAAATCGATCCATACCGGCACAGTGTCGGACACTGTTATCGCTGCAAAAAGGTAATCGAGCCGAACCTGTCGCGGCAATGGTTCGTGAAGGCCAAACCACTGGCGGAAAAGGCCGTCGCCGCAGTCGAATCCGGTCAAACCTCCATTGTGCCGGAAGTGTGGACCGCGACCTACTACGAGTGGATGAACAACATCCGGGACTGGTGCGTCTCCCGTCAGATCTGGTGGGGCCACCGCATACCGGCCTGGACCTGTGAAGACTGCGAAGAGCTGATCGTGGCCATGGAGGCACCGGCCGATTGCCCGGCGTGCAAGGGCAGTCGACTGACACGCGAAACCGACGTGCTCGACACCTGGTTCAGCTCTGCCCTGTGGCCATTTTCCACCATGGGGTGGCCGGAGAAGACCCCGCTGTTGAAGATTTTCTACCCGACCTCGGTGCTGGTGACCGGCTTCGACATCCTGTTTTTCTGGGTTGCGCGGATGATGATGATGGGCATCCACTTCATGGGAGACGTGCCATTTAAAGATGTTTACGTGCATGCACTGGTCCGCGACGAAGAAGGCAAGAAAATGAGCAAATCGAAGGGCAACGTCATCGACCCGCTGCAGGTGATCGATACCTACGGAACGGACGCCTTTCGTTTCACCCTGGCCGCCTTTGCCGCCCAGGGCCGTGACGTTAAAATGTCGGAAAAGCGCATTGAAGGATACCGCCACTTCATCAACAAATTGTGGAATGCCGCCAGGCTGTCGCTGACTCACATCCAGGAAAGCTATGCTGCTTTCGAGGCCGCCGATCTTTCGCTGCCGGACCGCTGGATACTCTCCCGCCTGCACCACACCGTCGCTGCGGTGGAAACCGCTCTGGACGGCTACCGCTTCAACGATGCCGCCGGATCGCTGTATAACTTTGTCTGGCACGAGTTCTGCGACTGGTACCTGGAGGCCGCCAAACCTTCGCTGTACGGAAACGAGGGACCGCAGCGAAAGCAGGCGGCACTGACGGTACTGTGGCGGGTTCTGCGCGACACGCTCATACTGCTTCACCCGTTCGTGCCCTTTGTCACCGAAGAAATCTGGCACGAGCTGCCCGGTGCCGAAGGATCGATCATGCAGGCGCGGTTTCCGTCCGATGCGACGGACTTTTCAAGAATCTCACCGGATCGTGAGGCCGAGACCGAAATGGCCCATCTGATCAACACGATCACCGGCATCCGCAACATTCGCGGTGAAATGGACCTGCCCTTTTCCCGCGAGCTGGATGTAACGGTTCAATCGGATGTGGAGGCGATCCGAAGCACCGTTGAACAGAACAGCGACCTGGTCAAGCGGCTGGCACGTTTGGCCAGCCTGCGCGTCGAACTGCCCGGCAAGCGACCGGCCTCGGCAGCGACCACCATCATCGAAGGCGCTACCGTCATCGTTCCGCTGGAAGGGATCATCGACGCCGACAAGGAAGCGCGTCGATTGCAAAAGGCGATCGCCAAAGTCACCGCCGAACTGGCGCCGGTCGTCAAAAAGCTGGACAACGAAGGCTTTCTGAACAAAGCGCCCCGGGAGGTGGTGGCGAAGGTCAGGGCCAAGCAGGCACAGCTGAACGAAAAGCTGGGCAAACTGGAAACGACCCTGGAGAAGATATCGAACCTGGCCACATGACACACGACACCGTCGACACCGCGCCAGTTGCGGGCTGCGCCCGGTGCGTTGAGCCGGGATGGCAGCTGGCGACCTTCGGCCGGTGGAAAGCTTTGTTCGGGTAACGCCCCATGCTGCCAATCCGCGATACCATTCCCGCCAAACACTTTCCGGTTGTCAATTCCCTGCTCATTGGGATCAACATCGTCGTCTATCTGGTACAGATGCAACTGGGGCCGGAGATCGATCGATTCGTCTATGTTTACGGCCTTGTGCCGGCGCGCTACTCGTTGCCGCAGATCCGGGAGTACTTCACCTCCGGCCAGCAGCTTTTTTCGCTGCTCTCCTTCATGTTCCTGCACGGCGGTTTCTGGCACCTTCTCGGCAACATGTGGACGTTGTATATCTTCGGAGACAACGTTGAGGACCGCCTGGGCCCCCTGCGCTACCTGTTGTTTTACCTGCTCTGCGGCCTCTCCTCGGGGCTTTCGCACCTGTTTCTAAACCTGCACAGCACCGTACCCACCATCGGCGCCAGCGGGGCCATTGCCGGCGTGATGGGTGCCTATTTTATTTTGTATCCCCGCTCCCGGATCCTGACATTGATTCCGATCGTGTTCATTCCCTGGTTCATCGAACTGCCCGCGTTTTTCTTTCTCGGACTCTGGTTTCTGCTGCAGTTCATCAACGCGGCCTTCAGCGGTGGAGGGGCAGGCGGCATTGCCTGGTGGGCTCATATCGGCGGGTTTGTATTCGGCATTGTCTTTCTGAAGATTTTCCAACGGCTGCCTGCCACCGGCGCGACCGCCAAACTGGGGGCCATGACCGAGAAGAAAAAGACCCACCGGCTGCAGGTGATCCATCCCGCGGCGAAAGCAGAGAGCGTCGATCTGCACGGCTCGATCCGGGTTACCCCCCATGAGGCCCGCTACGGCAGCCACAAGTTG
Source organism: Deltaproteobacteria bacterium SG8_13 (assembly GCA_001303025.1). GTDB lineage: Bacteria > Desulfobacterota > Desulfobacteria > Desulfobacterales > SG8-13 > SG8-13. Next base: position 62,646 of record LJNK01000011.1, on the reverse strand, counting down.
ATCAACATTCCCTGGGGTTTTCAGAAAAGGCTGTTCAAGGTGGCAGTGCCCGCCGGCATCCGCGCGGGCCAGACGCTTCGGCTCAAAGGCATGGGACGCCAGTCGGCGGACGGTCGCAGGGGGGATTTGTTTCTGACGGTTGTTATCCAGTGAGGACGGTAAAGCGCGAAGTCGGCCGAGATTACTGTTCTTCCTCGGCGCTCAGTGAGGTCACTCTGTTGCGGCCCTTTTGCTTGGAAATATACATGGCCTTGTCGGCGCGCTGAATAAAGGTCGAAAGCTGCTCTTCGGCGGCGTACTGCGCTGTACCGATGCTGATGGTGATGCCGAGCTCCTCGTCGGATTGCGGGGTGAACTTTTCGGCCTGGACGGTTTTGCGGATACGTTCGGCCACCAGAACCGCTTCTTCGCCGCTGGTTTCCGGCAATATCACGGTAAACTCTTCTCCCCCGTACCGATAAGCGGTATCGAGCTTGCGCAGGCAGGCCTTGATCAGCTGGCTGATTCTGACCAGCACCTTGTCGCCCTCCAGGTGGCCGTAGTTGTCGTTGTACTCCTTGAAATGATCGATATCCAGCAGCAGCAGCGACAGGGGGTGTTTGTAGCGGTTGAATCGATCCACTTCCACTTCCAGCTGGCTGTAAAAAGAGCGGGAGTTGTGTAGCTTGGTCAGCCCGTCGGTGATGGCCAGCCGCTGCAGCTTTTCCATCATGCGGACCCGCTCCTGGGTGAGCTCCCTTTCCTTGAGAACCCGCTTGAGCCGCAGCAGCAGCTCTTCCAGACGCACCGGCTTGATGACAAAATCACTGGCGCCCATGTTGATGGCTTCCTCATACGAGTAGTCGCCGCTGTAGCCGGTCATAACGATCACATCGGTGTTGAATTTGCGCTTGATCAGCTTGGTCAACTCGAGTCCGCCCATGCCCGGCAGCATGATGTCGGTGATGACCACCTGGATGTTGTTATTCTTCAGCAGGTCGATGGCTTCTTCCGCACTGGAGGCAATGGTCGATCGAAAGCCGGCCATCTCGATGAATTCGTGCATCGAATCCCGGACGCCGATTTCGTCATCGACGATCAATATATTGGTATCTTTTCCAGCGTTTTGCATCTATAACCCGTGAAGGTATCGGCAGCCGATGTTGCCTTGCCAGGGTTGACAGGTCTCGAACCGATTTGCTACACATGCGTTTTCGTTTAAGTCTGCAAGTATAACGACAATAAAAATCTGTGTCAACTCACTTTTAGCACAGTCAGAAGCCGCCTCGAACCGTCTCGCCCCGGTCCCACGGCCGAACGAGCGAGCACTGCAGTCATGACGTCCATGAAACGGATCCGGAACTTCAGCATCATCGCCCATATCGACCACGGCAAGTCGACCCTGTCGGACCGGTTGATCGAATCCGCCCGGATCGTCACCGACCGGGACTTTCATGACCAGATCCTGGACACCATGGATATCGAGCGGGAGCGGGGCATCACGATCAAGAGCCAGACCGTCTGCCTGCCTTACAGCGCCAGCGACGGGCAGCTGTACCATCTCAACCTGATCGACACCCCCGGCCACGTGGATTTCAGCTACGAGGTATCCCGGGCCCTGGCCTCCTGCGAGGGCGCCCTGCTGCTGATCGATGCCAGCCAGGGTGTGGAAGCCCAGACGCTGGCCAATCTCTACCTGGCCATGGAACATGACCTGGAAATCATTCCGGTGATCAACAAGATCGACCTGCCTTCCGCAGATGTCGACCGGGTCAGGGAACAAATTGACGCCGATCTGGGCCTGGATCCGGATACGGCGATCCTGACATCGGCCAAGGAAGGTATCGGCACCGAAGATGTCCTGGACGCGATTGTCCAGAAACTGCCGCCGCCATCCGGAGATGCAGAAGGGCCTCTGAAAGCCCTGATATTCGACTCCCACTACGACCCGTTCCGCGGCACCGTCGTGCACGTGCGGATTTTTGAAGGTCGGGTATCCGCCGGCGATAAAATTGTTTTCATGTCGAACAATGCCCGATACCGGGTAGAGGAAGTCGGCCTGTTTCAAATCCGCCGGGTGCCCAGGGAAGAGCTTTCGGCCGGAGATGTCGGCTACCTGATCGCCGGGATCAAAACCGTCAGCGACACGCGCTGCGGGGACACCATCACGTTTCGGGATCGACCCTGCGACCGCCCCATGCCCGGGTTCAAAGAGACCAAACCGGTGGTGTTTTCTTCCATCTACCCGGTGGCGGCTGACGGCTACGAGGAGCTGGTCCTGGCCATGGAGAAGCTCAAGCTCAACGATGCCTCGCTGGTCTATGAAAAAGACTCCTCCAACGCCCTGGGATTCGGGTTCCGCTGCGGTTTTCTGGGGCTGCTGCACCTGGAGGTGGTGCAGGAGCGCCTTGAACGGGAATACGATATGTCGCTGATCATCACCGCCCCTTCGGTGCGCTACAAACTGACGCTCAACGACCAGGCGGAAATGACCATCGACAACCCGGCCCTGTACCCCGATCCCACCCGGATTGCCGCCACCCTCGAGCCGTTTATCCGCGCAACCATCATGGTTCCGGACCGCTACATGGGCGCGGTCATGAAGCTGTGCCTGGAGCGCAGAGGGATCAGCGTCAACTACCAGTACCGCACCAGTGACCGCCTGGAGATGATTTTCGAACTTCCGCTGGCCGAGGTGGTCTACGACTTTTATGACCGCCTGAAGACGGTTACCCAGGGATACGGGTCGTTTGACTACGACATCATCGACTACCGCGAAACCGACCTGGTCAAACTAGACATCCTGATCAACGGCGACCGGGTCGATGCGCTCTCACAGCTGGTCCACCGTGATCGCGCCGTGCAAAGAGCCCGGCGAACCTGTAAAAAATTGAAGGAAGAAATCCCCCGCCAGATGTTCAAGGTGGCCATCCAGGGCTGTATCGGCAGCAACATCATCGCCCGCGAGACCATCTCGGCCCTGCGAAAAGACGTCACGGCCAAATGCTACGGAGGGGACATCACGCGAAAACGCAAACTGCTGGAGAAACAGAAAAAGGGCAAAAAGCGGATGAAAATGGTCGGGCAGGTCATGATTCCCCAATCCGCATTTTTGTCGGTCCTGAAGTCCGATAGCGAGTAAAAAATCGCTCAAGCCGTCAAGGCGGCAGCCGGTGTTTTGCCGTTTTTCCACCGGGCATCTAACCACAGGAATCATGCCCGTTAGGGCATGCCGGCCGGATTTTGCGACGGACCCGGGGGCGGCGGCAAGCCCGCGCCTGCCCGTGGCGAATGCCGATTTTCCCCTTCAGCCAGTTGTCAATTGTCAGATCTTGCCAAAAACTATAAAAAGCCGTAACAAAAATGGATGCGGTCGCGGAAATTCATGGTATCTGGCCCGGCTGCGCCCGTTTATGGCGGCAGGTGAACAAACCGATTACAGTCGATCAGGTGCTTGAAGGGAGCAGAGATGACATCCAATAACAAAATCAAGGTAAAAACACCGATTGTGGAGCTGGACGGAGACGAAATGACCCGCATCATGTGGGCGATGACCAAAGAGGTGTTGCTGCTGCCTTACCTGGACATGGAGCTGAAATACTACGACCTGCATATCAAAAACAGAGACGATACCGATGATCAGGTCACCCGGGCGGCGGCCGAAGCGATACAGAAGCACGGCGTCGGTGTCAAATGCGCCACGATCACGGCAACGCAAGATCGCGTCAGAGAATACAAGCTGAAGCGGGAGTCGAAAAGCCCCAATGGCATTATACGGGCAATCATGGACGGAACGGTCTTCAGATCGCCGATCATGGTGAAAAACATCATTGCCGCCAACCGCAACTGGAAGCGGCCGATCCATATCGGCAGGCATGCCTACGGAGATGTCTATGCCAACCAGGAGATACGGGTTTCCGGGCCCGGCAGGGCCGAGCTGACCCTTATCCCCGATGACGGCTCACAGCCGGTGACAAAGATCATCCATCAATTCGATGGACCGGGAATCGTTCAGGGAATCCACAACACCGATGCCTCTATCCGCAGCTTCGCGAAAGCGTGTTTTGCATACGGCTACGATCAGAAGGTGGACGTGTGGTTCAGTGCAAAAGACACCATTTCCAAAACCTACGATACGAATTTCAAAAATATCTTCGATACAGAGTTCGAAGCAAACTGGAAAACCAAATTCGATGCCGCAAAGCTATCGTATTTCTACACGTTGATAGACGACGTGGTGGCGCGCATCATGAAAACCGAAGGGGGGATTCTCTGGGCCTGCAAAAACTATGACGGTGACGTGATGTCGGACATGCTCGCTTCCGCATACGGCAGTCTGGCATTGATGACCTCCGTGCTGGTGTCCCCCCGGGGGTGCTTCATGTACGAAGCCGCGCACGGGACCGTCCAAAGACATTACTACCGGCACCTGGAAGGCAAAAAAACCTCCACCAACCCCATGGCCATCATTTTCGCCTGGACCGGGTGCCTGAAGAAGCGCGGTGACCTCGACCAAACCCCCGCGGTTTCCGATTTCGCGGCCAAACTCGAAGAAGCGGCCATCGAAACCATCGAAAACGGCACCATGACCGGAGATCTGGTGAAAATCAGCACGCAGGGGGAAAGTGCCAAGGCGGTTTTCATGGAAGATTTTTTCAGCGCCGTCAAGGCCGGTTTGGAATCAAAACGCTAACCGTAGGCATCGTTTCCAGACGGCCGCTGTTGCAGGTGAAAGGATCGATATGGCCACTGTCGCCCAAAAACTGGCTTCTACCTTGAAAGAAATGGGGGTGCGGTACGTATTCGGTGTGCCCAGCGGCAACTGGATCGATTACATGGCCGCCATCGAGAAGACCCAGGGGCTGAATTTCATCCTCGTCACCAGCGAAAGCAGCTGCGGGTTTATGGCCGATGTCTGCTGGCGGCTGACGGGAAGGGTGGCGGCCTGCTTCGGCACTTTCGGACCCGGTGCGTGCAACCTGTCCACAGGGGTGTGCGGCGGCTTTCTGGATCGGGCCCCCATGCTGGCCTTCACCGATGAAATGAGCGCCGCAATGCGTCCGCGCATCACCCAGATGAATATCGACAACCAGGCACTGTTTCGACCCATCACCAAATGGACAACGCGCATAAGCCCTGAAACGGTCCAACAGACCCTTTATCAGGCAATGCACGTTGCCACGGCCGAAGTGCCCGGTCCGGTGCATGTCGGCCTGCCGGCCGATGGCATGGCGCTGGCCGACGCTACGGAATCGAATGTGCCCCGGCCGGCAGCCGACCGCCTCCCTGTTCCGGATGAAGCGCTGATAGAAAAAGCGATTGGGTTGTTCAAAACCGCCCGGCGGCCGCTGCTTGCCGTCGGTCTGACCGCCACGCGCATGGACGCGGGGACATGGATTAGAAAAATCGTAGACAAACACCGCCTGCCGCTGGTGTTGACGCCCATGGCCAAAGGGATGCTGCCGGAAGACCACCCCTGTTACACCGGCGTGTTGGCGCACGCCTGCAGCGACGTGGTTGCACGCACCCACCAACAGGCCGATCTGGTGATCGGCATCGGCTTCGATCCGGTCGAGCTGAACTACGAGGATTGGATGCCCGATGCGCCGCTGATTCACCTGGATACCCGAAAGGCGGATCTCGACGGCAGCACCCACACCCTTGCCTGTGAGCTGGTGGGCGACATGAACCCGACATTGCAGCGGTTGGCGGATCTGGATCCGGTTGAGAATCTTTGGGATCTGAAGGCACTGGCCGAGCGGCGCCGAGAGATGTTTGCGGAACTCGCGCCGCAAAAAGACAGCTTCGGGCCGAAAGCCGTATTGGACATTTTGCGGCAGGCACTGCCGGAAGATGGGGTGATGACCTGCGATGTCGGCGCTCATCTTCATCTGATCGGCCAGCAGTGGCGGACACCGGCGCCGGATCTGCAATTGATGACCAACGGCTGCTCGTCAATGGGTTTTGCCATCCCGGCTGCCATCGCCGCCAAGCTCAGCCGTCCCGATCAGCAGGCTTGTGCCGTGGTGGGCGATGGGGGCTTTTTGATGACTGTCGGTGAGGTGGCCACGGCCATGCGCCTTCACCTGCATATTGTTTTCATTCTCATCACCGACAACCACCTTTCGCTGATCCGAATCAAACAGGCCAATAAAACCTACCCGTATTACGAAACCAGGCTTTACGGGGACTGGTATGCCTCCGCCAAATCCTTTTTCGGCGCACCGGTGCTGACCGCATCCAATGCGGGCGAGTATCGCCGGGCACTGGACGAGGCTTTCGAGGCCAGCGGTCCGGTGATCGTAGAAGCGCTGGTCGATCCGGATGAATATGACGGCTTGCTGCTGAGGGGAAACCGATAGCCGGAATATTTTTGCGTGAAACACCGCCCGCTGAACCGCGTATTTCATAAAAAAATGCAATACCGAAGCTGCCCCCCCTTTTCGCATACCGGACAAGCTGCCATCCTGAACATCACATCGGTGAACCACATTGGTCAACCGGATGCTGGCGCATCTTTTCGCCCCGCTCACCGCCCTGGTGCCCATCCTGATGACCCTGTTCGGATTTGGTGTAAAAACGATTATCCTCACCACCATGCTGTTCGCCATCTGGATTATCGTTCTCGACGCACGCGCCGGAGTGATGAACATCACCCCCTCTCTGGTGGAAATGGCCCACTCTTTTGGTGCCAATCGCTGGCAGTCGTTCAGCAAGATTTACGTCTGGGCGGCTTTGCCGGAAATTCTGGCCGGTATCCGCCTCGGATGCATCCGTTCGGTAAAGGGCGTCATCATCGGCCAGCTGCTGGTTTCCATCGTCGGATTCGGCCGGCTGTTCGAGCTGTACTCTTCCAATTTTTTAATGGAGCATATGTGGGCATTATTGATCGTGCTTTTCTTTTTTGCATTTCTCATCGCAGAGGGACTCGGGATGCTCGAAAGAAAGTTCGAATACTATGCAGCTTCACGCAACCCGTGATCCAACACCCAGACGGGTCTGCGGACCACCCCCTTTTCCGGGGCGGCGTTTTTGAACCTGTAAACGAATTATCAAGGAGATGAAACAACATGGGCGGCAGATATCTGGAGGAAAACAAGTGGTGGGTAAGCCCTTATAATTTTGTCGACGAGGTAACCGGTCAGTTCGACCTGCCTGAAAAAGTCGAGATCCACGACGCCACCTTGCGAGACGGGGAGCAGACGCCCGGTGTCGTTTTTAGAAAAGACGATAAAATCAAACTTGCCGAAATGCTGGACCAAGTCGGTGTCGAACGCATCGAGGCCGGAATGCCGGCCGTCTCCGACGAGGATTTTGAAGCCATAAAGGCCATCAGCAAGCTGGGATTGAAAGCCAAAATATTTACCTTTGCCCGCGCCCTGCGGGTGGATATCGACAAGGCCATCGACTGCGGCGCCCACGGGGTGGTCGTTGAAATCCCGATCGGTTATCCAAAGCTGCAGCATCAGTTCGGCTGGACCTGGGAAGATGTTTTGCGTAAAAGCGTCGACTGCATCAACTATGCGCGCGAAAAAAACCTTTATACCGTCTACTTCCCCTACGATACCACCCGCGCCCGCGACGAGGATTTAACCAATCTGTTGACCCGCATTATGGCGGAGTCTCCGCCGAACTCGGTCGGCGTGGTGGACACGATGGGATGTGCGCTTCAGGAAGCCATTAAATATTTGGTCGGAAAAGTGAAAAAGCTCACCGGGCTTCCAGTGGAAATCCACACCCACAATGATTTCGGCATGGGGGTTGCCACCGAGCTGGCCGCGGTGACGGCCGGCGCCGAGGTGGTCCATTCCTGCATCAGCGGCCTTGGTGAAAGAACCGGCAATGCCGCCCTGGAAGAGCTCATGGCGGGCCTCCAGGTCCTTTTGGGTTACCACACCGATTACAAATTCGACAAGATTCTATCTCTTTGCAAGCTGGCGGAAGAACTTTCCGGGGTGACCCCTGCCACAAACAAACCGGTTATCGGCACCGGCAACTATACCAGAGAATCCGGCATCGGCGTCGATCTGGTAATGAAAAATCCGCCGGCCATGTTCGCTACCGCCCCGCAGTTCTTCGGCCGAGAGGGAGAAGTGGTGCTGGGCAAAAAAAGCGGCAAGGCATCCATCACCTACACACTCGAAAAGTTGGGTATCGAAAACGTCAGCGATGATGCGATTCTGGATATCCTGAAAGAAGTAAAACAAAAAGGAACCGAAAAGAGGGCCCTGCTGACGCCTGAAGAATTCAAGGAGATCGTCGACCGCAATGTAAACTGAAAACGCCTCTTCGTGTCACACGGGCGGGACTCCCAGCGGCTTTCAGGGGAAAAGTTTTCACTTTTCCAAAGTCCGCCAGGCAAAAGGAATTGGAAAGACACCGTATCTGAGTCTTTTACCGCTTGCCCCTTCGACGAAACACCCTGTCCAAGATAAATGGAGATGGGAGCTTTTACCGATTGACTTCGGTATACTCCAGGCTTAGATTGGATAGTCACGGGCGGCGGAAGAAACAGCCATCTGTGGAACTCATCCGGTTCGTTTCGGCTGAAGCTGAACGTTATCACCTCCGGTCAGATGCACCTTCCTTTGTCACCTGATGCCGGTAGCTGTTTGCTGCCGATCCTGCCGTCCTTTGCATCTGTTTTCCCTGGTTATTACAACCGATTTTCTTATCCAACCAACCGAAAGGAGGAGGCCATGGCAGCAAAGAAAATACTGATGATCGTCGGTGACTTTGTGGAGGACTATGAAGTGATGGTGCCTTTCCAGGCGCTTCAGGCGGTCGGGCACACCGTCCACGCCGTCTGCCCGGACAAAGCGGCCGGGGATACGGTCCGCACGGCAGTTCACGATTTCGAGGGTGATCAGACCTACACCGAAAAGCCGGGACACAACTTTGCCCTCAACGCCGCGTTCGATGAAGTCAATGCCGGGGATTACGATGCACTGGTGATCCCGGGCGGAAGGGCTCCCGAATACATCCGGCTAAACGAAAAGGTGCTGGACCTGGTCCGGCAGTTCTCTACCGCCGACAAACCGATCGCATCCATCTGCCACGGCGCCCAGGTGCTTGCCGCAGCCGGGGTGCTGCAGGGCAGAAGCTGCTCTGCCTATCCGGCCGTGGGACCGGACGTTCGGACCGCCGGTGGGGAATATGTCAACATACCGGTGGATCAGGCCCATCGTGACGGCAACCTTGTGACCGCCCCGGCCTGGCCGGCCCATCCGCAGTGGCTGGCGCAGTTTCTGGAAGTGCTGGGCACCAGGATCGAACCGTAGCAGTTCCATCGGCATCCGCCGGTTGGACGGTTCCGCCGCAAGGAGAGAGTATATTGGCAAACAACGATTACACAACGGTAACCGAAGCCATCGTGTCGCAACTTCAGGAGATCTGCGGAGCGGCGCACGTGGTATATAAAGACGAAAAAGTGCTGCAGCGCTACGCCCGGGACCAGGTACCCCAGGATCAGCAGGCGCGTTCTCCGGAGGTGGTGGTCAAACCCGAAAGTGCCGAACAGATTGCGGCCATCGTGCAGCTGGCCAACCGAGAGAGGATCCCGGTGACCCCGCGAGCGGCCGGCAGCGGTCTTTCCGGGGGAGCCGTTCCGATCTTCGGCGGCATCCTGCTGTCGGTGGAGCGTATGAACCGGATTCTGGAGATCGACACCGCCAACCTGATGGCAGTGGTGGAGCCGGGAGTGATCACCAACCGGCTGGATGCCGCGCTGGCCGAATACGGCCTGTTTTTTGCCGGCTATCCCATGAGCGAGGAATTTTGCTTTATCGGCGGCAACGTGGCTGAAAATGCCGGCGGGGGCCGGGCGATCAAATACGGCGTTACCGGGCACTACATCCACGGATTGGAGGTGGTAACGCCCACCGGCGACATTGTCCATCTGGGCGGAAAGCGAATCAAGGACGTCACCGGCTACGACCTGGTTCACCTGATGGTGGGCTCTGAGGGCACCCTCGGCATTTTCACCAAGATCTTCGTCAAGCTTCTGCCGCGCCCGACCAGTCGAACTGCAACCCTGGCACTGTTTCCGGACGCGGAATCGGCCATCAGCGCCATACCGGACGTGATGACATCCGGCAGGCTGATTCCAACGGCCATCGAATACATGGACCGGTTTTCCTTCAGCTCAGCCGCAAAGGATCTGAAAAAAGACTTCCCCTATGACCTGCTGGGGGCTGCCCTGCTGTTTGAAGTCGACGGCAACAGCGCCGATGTCGTCAAGGCCGAGGCGGAGACGATCGCCGGGATCTGCGCCAACCGGGGCGCCGTCGCCCAATATGTGGCCGGAAACGAAGCGGACATCGAAGAGTTCTGGAAGATCCGGAAGCAGATCCCGTGGATCATCAAGCGCTACAGTCCCCAGCAATCGATCGAGGACATCGTGGTCCCCATCGCACAGATACCGGCCATCGTGGCGCTGTTGCAGGAGATTGCCGAAAAATACGACACCATGATTCCGGTCTTCGGTCATGCCGGAGACGGCAACCTGCACGCCACCCCCATGAAAAACCCGGAGCACACGCTCGAACACTGGGAGGCCATGCTGCCGGAATTAAAAGAGGAGTTATACCGCGCCACCGCGAAGCTGGGGGGCACCATCAGCGGTGAGCACGGCATCGGTCACAAGCGCAGGGACTTCATGCGGCTGGTGATGAGCGAGGCGGAGCTGGATCTGTTGCGCAAGATCAAAACCGCCCTGGATCCCAACAATATCCTGAATCCGGGCAAAATCATACCGGACGCGACGTAAAGCATGAAGATCGCGATACGGGATGAGATCAGGCAGCCTCGTGGTCGCCGCGGCGCTGGCGGGTGGCGGGCATCTCCTCGGCATCCGCTTGCTTGTGTATACGGTTCGGATGATGCCGCTTGAAATTTTCATAGCCCTCTTTACCCATAAAACGCTTGAGAATCCTTGCATCGGTTTGGGTAAGATCCACCAGCAGAAGGCCGTCCACCACACCGGAAAAGGCCTTGTCCACGTTGAAGCTGATTAGACTTCCGTTGAGTTTCAGATAGGTGCGCAGAAGGGTGGGAAGGCCCTTTCCGTCTTTTTCGATTTCGGAAACCAGCAGGGATATATCGTCGATATCCGAAAAAGAGGCCTGCAGGATTTGCTGACTGATTCCCCGGATCTGAAGGGATCGATACGGTTTGCGGGGGGTAACAAAGCGCGACAACGAGGGATCGAGTCGCTGGGTACTCAGAAAACGGATCATCAGATTGCGGGAAAATCTCTGATAATCCTTGCTGATGCTCACCGGTCCGAACAGAAGATGATACTGTGGATTCTGCCCGACATACTTTAGGATACCCTTCCAGATCAGTGTCAGGCGATTGAACTTCTTCTGATACTCCGATCGCACGAAGGAGCGACCGCATTCGATGGAGCAGGTCAGTCGTTCCAGAAATTCCGGTTTGAAGCGAAACAGCTGGTTGGTGTACAACCCCTGTGGACCGTAGCGCCTGAGGATCTGGTCGGTGAAGCCGAGCCGATACCCTCCGACCAGTTCGCGCTGCCGGTGGTTCCACAAAAACAGGTGAAGATAGTGGCCGTCGAATTCATCCAGGTCGATCGATTTACCGGTGCCTTCCTGTACTTCGCGAAAAGTAATTTCGCGCAGCCTACCGATTTCTTTTAACATATTGGGTATCTGTGAGGATTCGGCAATGTAAACGGCGAGGTCGCCGTTTTCGACCAGTCGTTGCTGATCGGACAGCGCCTTGACGTCCTGCTCCAGCAAGTCAGGCTTCACCGGCGGTACGATGGGCACCTGATCCCGGGAATTTTTTTTGACCCGCTGACCGATCACCCTGAACCGCCTGTTTTTGGCATCTTCTCTGTTTTTGAGGAAAAAGGTGCTGAAGCGCAGATAATCGATCAGGGCCTGATCGGTTTCAAACCGCCTTAGCTTGTGCCAGGGGATCGCCTTGCCGACACAGGCACTGACGCTGGTGTTTCGCTTGTTCATCAACTCGCGCGGCAGCAGGGCCGTTCGAAGCAGCGGGTGCAGCAATCCCAGCAGCTGAAAGAGCAGGCTGTTTTTCCCCGGAAAATAGACGGGCAGCACCGCTGCCCGCGTGCGCCTGATGATGGCAGCCACATGCGGGCTCCAGGGCGAATCGACCACCTTGCGCCTGGCAAGGCTCAGACTGGCAACTTCCCCGGCGGGAAACACCTGCAGCATGCCACCGGATTTTACGTGGTAAAGCGCCTCTTTGAGGCCTCGTAAATTCGCTCTCGCAGCAGTTTCACCTTGAAATGGATCGACTGCAATGATCGAATCCCGAACCCCGGCAATATTTTTCAGCAGGTAATTACCCATAATTTGCAGATCCGATCGGACCTGCAACAAAATCGCTCCCAGAACGACGCCTTCCAGACCGCCGAAGGGATGGTTGCCAACCACCACCAGCGGTCCTTTGGCGGGAATTTTTTCCAGGTCTGCAGAACTGATTTGCGATCGAACCTTCAGGGCGTCCAGGCAATACTGGAAAACCTGCTGTGGATCTGCACCGTCGTGCAGTTTGCCGCAAAATTCGGCGTAGGTGTCGTTGAGAGCGTCCAGCGATAACAGTTTTTCCAGGGGGTGCAGTAGGATCGACAGGACCGCTTTACGGAAAGGGGTGCGGACACTTTGCGCCACATCGATCAGCTTGGGTGGTTGCACACTGCGATCAGACATATTATCGTTGGGTTCAATCGATCTGCTCATAATCTCTTCTGAAGTGATCGTTCCGGTCGCATGCGGAAGCAGATTTCAGGGCAAATATACCGTCTGCTATTTCTATTGGTTCGATCTTCGGATTGTAAGAGAACTTTGTGAGGGTTTCGTTAGCATACGACCGCAAGAGCGGTAAGCGCTATCAAGAGGATGAATGAACCATTTGCTTACCCGTGCAAACAAACACAGCCCTTTCAAACGGCGGGACCTGCTGTTTGTGTATATCGCACTGATAGTCGCTTCTCAAGTGATGGGGTGTTCATATCGGGCGCCTACCGAAAGGGCTACCAATCGGTTGGTAGCCGGAATTTCCCATGCAGTCACCCGGCAGTTGCATCTGCCCGGCATGTTCTTCACATTTGGTGATTCCCGATCTGAAACTGCCGTGCCAGGAGCAGCCGACAGCCAAATCGCCAGGGCCGGCAGATGGTTTTCGACCATACCGATCGAGCCGGTTCGCGGCACGTCGCTGGTGCTGCTGGTGATCCTGCTGGCAGCCGCCACCCTGATCAGCGAGGATCTCACATGCATCGGTGCCGGCCTGCTCGTCGCCCGGGGCACCATCGGGATAATCCCGGCGGTGGGGGCTTCATTTGCCGGCATTCTAATTGGTGACATCCTGCTGTTTCTGGCCGGTCGGCTTTTCGGGCGACCCGCGCTAAAGATTCCTCCTTTTAAGTGGCTTGTCAAGGAAACGGACGTCCAGAGAACTTCCGAATGGTTTTCAGCCAAAGGGCCGGTCATTATTGTCTCCAGTCGCTTCATGCCCGGTCTGCGGCTTCCGACGTATTTTGCCGCAGGCGTGCTGCGCACCCGTTTCCGGCAGTTCCTGCTCTACTTCACCGTTGCGGTCGCCATCTGGACGCCGCTGCTGGTCGGCCTTTCGGCCGTCGTCGGCACCCGCATGTTCGCCTATTACGACCTGTTCGGCCGCTATGCGATGTTAGCTGTCATCGCCGCCATCTCCGTGTTGTGGGCGACCACCCGGATCATCGTTCCGCTGTTTTCCTACCGCGGACGCCGCTTGCTGCTGTCGTTCTTTCGCCGACTGACCCGCTGGGAATTCTGGCCACCGATGATTTTTTACCTGCCGGTTGTTGTCTACTACCTTTACTTGAGCCTGCGCTTCCGATCGTTTACGCTATTTACCGCCTGCAACCCCGGCATCCCCGAAGGCGGTTTCCGCGAAGAGTCCAAATCCCGGATCCTGGACGGATTGAACGACTGCGCACCCTTTGTGGCCCGCTACCGACTGATCCGCGGCTGCGAGTCCGCTTCCGACAAAATCCGGCAGGCAAAGGATTTTCTGCGGCAGATCGGTCTCGGCTACCCGGTAGTGCTCAAACCCGACGTCGGACAGCGCGGCGAAGGAGTGGCCATTATCCGTTCCGAGCAGCAGCTGGAGCAGCATTTGAGTAAAACGAACACGGACCGGATCATCCAGGAGCACATCGAGGGGCGCGAGTTCGGCATCTTTTACTACCGGTACCCGGACAAAGACGCCGGACGGATCTTTTCCATAACGGACAAGCGTCTGCTGAAATTGACCGGCGACGGCCGCAGCACTTTAGAGCAGCTCATCCTGCAGGACGATCGCGCCGTGTGCATGGCGCCGTTTCACATGCGCAAGCACCAAGACAAGCTGTTTACCGTGCTGAAGGAAGACCAGCTGTTCGAGCTGGTGGAAGTCGGCACCCACTGTCGCGGGGCATTGTTTCTAGATGGAAGCGCCACCTGGACCCCGCAGCTGGAAGCGGCCATCGACCGTCTGAGCAAACAGTTCGAAGGGTTTTATTTTGGTCGCTACGACCTCATCACACTTTCGGTCGACGACTTTCGAAAGGGCAGAAATTTCAAAATCGTCGAGCTCAACGGCGTCACTTCCGAGGCCACCCATATCTACCAGCCCGGCACGAGGTTGTGGCGGGCTTACGGGATTTTGATGCGCCAATGGCGGCTGGCTTTTGAAATCGGTGCCATCAACACCCGCCGCGGACACAAGCCGGCACCGGTGAAAAAGATGCTGGGGCTGCTGATCCGGCTGGGCACCGGGCAGCGGCCGGCGGTAGCGGGAACGAACGAAAAACCCGGCCGGAACCGGTGCGTCGACAATTGACGAATCGGCGAGCGATTCTTACTCTTTTGCTGAAAGGCGATCGTCTGATCCGATATTGCGCAGCCTTCTCCCGGATTCGAGAATACGAAAACCGCGCAGACCGACAGGCAACCATATACAGGGAGCAGTCAATGAAAACAACCGTTTACGGACGCATCCGGAAGGGCAGCCTGGCGGCCATTTTGTCGGTGGCCGTCGTTTTCGGCTGCCAGGGGAAACAACTCACCTACGCGGGAGCCACCGCCACCCAGAAAGACAATGTCGCCATCGAGCAGGGCGGCCCCCATGAAGGCCGCTGGGAGGATTCGAACATCATTGTCAACTACAGCTATACAAACCAGGCGGACGGATTCGAGTTCACCGGCACCATCGAACTCACCTCCCGCTTGCACATGACGTTTCGCACCGTTCGCGGCTTTTCCGTGCACGCCAATTTCTTGGACGAGGAAAAGAAGATTCTGACAAGCACTGCCATTGTCTCCACCGGCAACCAGGCCATCCGTGTGTGGCGGTTTGCCCGCAATTTTGATCTGCCGAGGGACGCCCGGTGGATAAACTTCAGTTACAGCGGCCGGGCCATGGAGGGCGGAACGCTGGGCCGGGGGGGGGACGGCGCGGACATGTTTTTCTGGAGGGTTCCGTAAACGCGGGGGCCGCCCGACGGTTGACAGGGCACCCGAAAGATCCGTAACCTGACAGACAACGCGAGCCCGACCGAGCCTTCCGCCGGCGAATCGGGCAACCATTGCCGGTCCGAGCGAAAAGAGATCATATGAGCCCAACCGACCATCAAAAAGAAAAGGTGCTGCAGGCTGCCCGCTGGCTCTCCGAGCAGGGATACTTCGGCGGCAAGCTGGGCAGCGGGGGCAACGTCTCGATGGCTGCCGCCGGCCGGCAGGCGGTGGCGATCACCCCCTCCGGCATTGCATACCCCGACATGACGGTCGAGGATATCTGCACCCTCGACATGAGGCAAAAGCAACTGGAGGGCAGCCGGTCGCCCTCGATGGAAGCCGGCATGCATATCGGCATTTACCGCCAGCGGCCAGAGATAAGTGCCGTGGTGCACACCCATCAACTGTTTGCCAGCGTGCTGGCCATCCTCAGCGAGCCGATCCCGGCCCTGTTTGACGAGATCATCGCGGAAATCGGGCCGTGCGTGGAGATCATCCCGTATGCGGTATCCGGCAGCCGGCAGCTTGCGCGCAATGTCGCAGGCAAGCTCGACAACGGCTGCTGTTGCTATATCATCCAGAACCACGGGGCGTTGAGCCTGGGGAAAGACATGGCGACAGCGCTGAAAAATACGGAACTGCTGGAGAAAGTTTCCCAAGCCTACTATTATGCGCTATGCAGCGGCAGGGAAATCAGCCGGTTGCCGGAAGACGCGGTGCAGCATTGGCTGGCCCTTCGCAAAAAAACACCCTGAAGCGCAAAATGCGCTATCGTTCGGCCACTACCGGATTGACGATCGAACCGATCTTTTCGACCCGGCACTCCACCACGTTGCCGGGCTGCAGCAGCACGGGCGGGTCCCTGA
Organism: Deltaproteobacteria bacterium SG8_13; assembly: GCA_001303025.1. GTDB lineage: Bacteria > Desulfobacterota > Desulfobacteria > Desulfobacterales > SG8-13 > SG8-13. Next base: position 46,268 of record LJNK01000011.1, on the reverse strand, counting down.
AAATTCCCACGCCACTGGGGGTGCCGGTGGAAATGACGTCTCCGGGCAGCAGGGTGATGTCCTCACTGATAAACTCGATCAGCTCCGCCACGGGGAAAATCATGTCGGCCGTGCTGCCATCCTGCATGACCTGCCCGTCGACCAGCGATGTCAGATGCAGGTTCTGAATATCACCGATCTCATCGAGAGTTACGATCGCCGGCCCCATGGGGGCAAAGGTGTCAAATGACTTCCCGCGGAACCACTGGCCGTCGGCGAACTGGGCTTGCCGGCCGGAAACGTCGTTCATGACGGTGACGCCGGCGATATGATCGAAAGCAGCGCGTTTCGGGATTCTTTTGCCCTTCTTTCCGATAACCACCGCCAGCTCCACCTCCCAATCGATCTGGCTGCAGCTTCGCGGCAGCAGGATTGGATCGGTGGGGCCGCTGAGGGCATTCGGTGCCTTGGCAAAAAGCAAAGGGTTCTCGGGCTGATCAAACCCTGCTTCCCGGGTATGCTCCCGGTAGTTGATACCCAGGCAGATGATTTTGCCGGGTTTTCGCACCGGACACCCCAGCCGATCGTAAGGAACACTTTCACCCGCCGAAACACCGCGGACTTTATCGAGCCAGCCATCCCGGAAAAAAACCTCCCCGATGTCCGGGATGTCCGCAAAGACCGACGTCAGATCGATAACCTTGCCCTGCTGCATCAGACCCGGCCGCTCGCTACCGGCCGGGCCGAACCGTACCAATCGCATGATTCAGCCCTCCTTGCTGTCGCAGCCGTCCTGGTAGCGCTTTGCGCTGTACCACCGGATCTGTCGGCAAATACCGCGAATGATGCTCACCTCTTTGGCGCGCAGCTGCATGCGGGTGAAAAAATGACGGATGGGATTCATCCAGTAGTCCGGGTTGTCCGGTTGAATGAAACTGATCCGCAAAAGTATCTCCTTGACCTCTTCGTACATCCCGTCGAGCTCGTGCCGGCTTGCCAGCCGGGGCACGTGCTCCTCGCTTTGCTGCCGGCAGGCGCGAAACAGCTCATAGCAGACGATCATCACCGCCTGGGCCAGGTTCAAAGACGCAAAGTCGGCAGTGGGAATATTCACCAGCCAGTGGCACAGGCGAAGGTCTTCATTGGTCAGCCCACGGTCCTCGGGGCCGAAGACGATGGCAATCCGGTTTTTCCGTGACACCGGTACGAGCATGTCTGCCAGCAGTGCCGGCGATTCGATGACCTGGCGCTGCTTTCCCAGCCGGGCGGTGGTGCCGACCACGAAATTAAATGGCGCCAGCGCATCCGCCAGCGTCGGGGCGATGACCATCTGCTCGATCACCTCGGCGGCCGCGTGAGTCGCCATCTTCAAAACGCGGGTCAGATCACAGTTCTCCGGGGCGACCACTATCAGATCGCCGAGGCCCATGTTACACATGGCCCGTGCCGTCGCACCGATGTTCTCGGGATAGCGGGGCCGGCAAAGCACAACGGCGAGATGGTCAAGCTGCATCCGTTCGGACATCAGCGCAGTATTTCAAATCGGTTAAAAAAGTAGCCGATCTCGAAGGCAGCCGTTTCCGGGGCATCCGACCCGTGAACGACGTTCTTTTCGATGTCGGTGGCAAACTCACGCCGGATGGTCCCCTCGGCAGCTTCTTTGTAGTTGGTTGCACCCATCAATCCGCGGTAGCGGGCGATGGCCTTTTCCCCCTCCAGCACCATCACCACACAGGGACCGGAGGACATAAAACTTGTCAGGCTTTCGAAAAAAGGCCGCTCGCGGTGCACTGCGTAAAAGCCTTCGGCCTGGATCCGGGTCATATGGATCATCTTCATGGCAATGATCGACAGCTGGTTTTGCTCCAACCGCCTGATCACCTCTCCGATAAGCCCCCGCTGCACTCCGTCTGGTTTGACGATGGCCAAGGTTCTTTGCATCTTCGGCAATCCTTTCTGTCGGATGAAGTTGGCAATTCAGGTTGTGTCCGTCGCAGCCCGTGGTCATGACGGCAGACAACGCCCCATTACCAGATGGAAATCGGCAAGTCAATGCACCGATGGCGCAGTGCAGGCAGCGGTTGACAAAAGCCGCAGCAAGTATTTATGATTTCACTGACCGACAGTGCAACGGATCGTTCGTTTGCATCAACGCTGAAATTGCCACCAGATTCAGAAGGGATTTACGGCCATGCCCATCTACGAATTTTACTGCGAGGACTGCAACACCATATTCAACTTCTTTTCGCGTTCGGTCAATACCGCGAAAAAACCAAAGTGCCCCCGATGCAAAACCCGAACCCTGACGCGCCGGATGTCCGCATTCGCCGTAACCGGAAGGGCAAAAGAAGACAGCGATGCAGACGAGCTGCCTTTTGACGAAAGTAAAATGGAGCAAGCCATGCACATGCTGGCCGGTGAGGCGGACAAGATCAACGAAGACGACCCCCGCCAGGCCGCCAATCTGATGCGCAAACTCTCGGACATGACCGGCATGCAGCTGGGAGACGGAATGCAGGAGGCCTTGAGCCGGATGGAAAGCGGTGAAGACCCGGAAAAAATCGAAGCGGAGATGGGAGACCTGCTCGAAAACGAAGATCCCTTTCTGCTGCCGGAGAAAAAGGGAGCGGCGGGGACCGCCCGGCGCAAAGCGCCCAGCCGGGACGACACCCTCTACGATCTGTGATGGGTGCAGGGCAGCAGCGCAGCGAAAAGGAATGGGCCGATGGAGAAAAGTGTTTTACAGAAAATCGAGATCCGGCAAGGGGACATCACCCGCCTGGAGGTGGATGCCATCGTCAATGCGGCCAACTCCAGCCTGCTGGGCGGCGGAGGCGTCGACGGAGCGATCCATCGGGCGGCCGGTCCCGAGCTGCTGGATGAGTGCCGGACCATCGGCGGCTGCCCGACCGGCGAAGCCAGAATAACCGGAGGGTATCGACTTCCCGCCGCACACGTAATTCACACCGTCGGCCCGGTGTATCACCGGATGAACGCGGCACGGGCCGAAAACCTGCTGGCCCAGTGTTATGTCAACAGCTTGACACTGGCCGCAGCGCACGGAGTTCGCTCCGTCGCTTTTCCGGCCATCAGCTGCGGCGTATACGGCTATCCCATCGCAGATGCATGCCGGGTTGCCATCGACAGTTCCTGCCGCTTTCTGAAGGCCCTCCCCGCCATCGAAAAGGTGGTGTTCATTTTGTTTTCCGAAGGCGACCGGCAGGTGTACGAACGCCACCTCGCCAGCCTTGCTTGAATTCAGCGGCCGATTGCAGACGCTGCTTGACGCCTTGTCGGCCTTCACTGTATAATTGGGATTCTTTCCAAAAGGACATGACCGAAGCAATGCAAACCGCCTCTTCGGCCGACGCGTTTATGCGTTGACAAACCAGGGGGCGGTACTTATTTTCCACTCCGCTTTTGGAATTACGCGGGGTGCGCGCACAGCGGACCGAAAAACGCTCAGGAGGAAGTCATGGTTGAGATTACACCGGAGGCCACGAAACAGATCGCCGAGTATTTCAAGGATCGGGATGCATCACCGATTCGAATCTTTTTAAACGAGGGGGGATGAGGCGGCCCCTCCCTGGCAATGGCTCTGGATGAGCCGAAAGATTCAGATGATGTGTACGATATCGACGGTTTCACCTACGTCGTCGACAAGGAATTTATCAAGCTCGCTCAACCGGTAAAGGTCGATTTCATTGACTACGGGTTCAGGCTGACCAGCAGCATCAAGTTCGATTCGGCATGCGGCGGATGCGGATCAAACAACAGCTGCAGCGTCTAATTCTGATTTTACTCATTGAAAGGGCAGCATCGTTCGGTGCTGCCCTTTTTGCTTTCCTGCCGGCTGGCAGCCCCCTTCCGGCGGCAGAACGGTTGACGCTGCATGGCGGAGGTGATAGGCCTTGATCACGGCTCACCCACGAACAAGAAGGAGATGGCATGCCGGATGACGTGCACTTCGACATGACCCCGCCCGGCCACCTGACCGGCGACGAACTCAGACACTACATCGACACCCACAATGAAAGCAGCTACGTTCTCATCGATGTGCGCCAGCCTGCGGAGTACGAAATGGGGCATATTCCAGGGGCCCTGTTCCTGCCGATGCTGGAGTTCGAATCGAAACTGTTCGAGCTTCCATCCGACCAGGACCTGATCTTTTATTGCCGCTCCGGTGCCCGCTCAGCGGCAGCCGCCCTGCTTGCCCAGGACGCGGAAGTCACCTCCGGCAAGGTTTACAATCTGCTCGGCGGCATCCTGAAATGGTCGGGCAGGATGATGGAAGACTTTCCCCGCGTGCAGGTGTTCGAGCGGGCAAAGGATTTCACCGAACTGCTGCACACCGCCATGGATCTGGAGAAGGGGGCCTGGCGGTTTTATCAGGCCATCGTGGACCGATCTGCATCTGCGCGGTATCTGCCGGCCTTCCAGCAGCTGTCGAAGGCAGAGACCGCCCACGCACGAACCATCTACGGAATCTGGTCACCCCGGGTTTCAGCGCCGCAGCCATTTGAAACGTTATACGCCCAACTGGAGGGCAACATCCTCGAAGGCGGCGAATCGCTGGAATTAATGCTTCAGCGACTCGAAAGCCTCGAAGGTGACACCTGCCTGAGCATGATCGAAATATCGATGCAGATCGAATACACGGCGTTTGACCTGTACCGTGTCATGGCCGATCGAAGCGAGAAACCCGAAGTCCGCCAGGCCTTATTATCCATTGCCCAGGCAGAAAAAGGGCACATGCGGCTGCTGGGCCGGGCGATCGAGCTTTGCAATGGGTAAAAGGTCTGCTATGCCCAACGACCTGCACGATCTTGTCGGATCTCAACGCGCCTTCTTCGCCTCGGGGCAAACCCGCGACCTCGCCTTTCGAATCCGCCAACTGCGGCAATTGCAGGCTGTCGTCGCAACGGCCGAGGATACCGTTCTGCAGGCCCTGGAAGCCGATCTGGGCAAGTCTGCCTACGAGGCATATCTTTCCGAGATCGGCATCGTGCGCAGCGAGCTGCGATTCACCCTGAATCGGGTCCGACGGTGGGCGGCCTCCCGTCGGGTCCCCACGCCGCTGACGGGCCTGCCGGGAAGCAGCCGTATCTACCCGCAGCCCTATGGCGTGGTGCTGGTCATCAGCCCCTGGAATTTTCCGTTTCTGCTGTCAATGACCCCGTTGATCGGTGCACTGGCTGCCGGCAACTGCTGCATTCTCAAGCCCTCCGAGTACGCCCCGCAGACCTCTGCGGCAATGGCCACCCTGATTGCCGAGCACTTCGATCCACGCTACCTGGCGGCAGTGGAAGGCAGCGCCGATGTCGGTGAATCGCTGCTGGCACATCGCTTCGACTCCATCTTTTTCACCGGCGGCACCGCGGTGGGTCGGATCGTCATGCAGGCAGCCGCCCGGTATCTGACGCCGGTGACGCTGGAGCTGGGCGGCAAGAGCCCGTGCATCGTCGACCGGAGCATCGCTGTCGATCACGCGGCCCGGAAAATCGTTGCCGGCAAGTTTCTCAATGCCGGCCAGACTTGCATCGCACCGGACTTCCTGCTGGTGGATGCGACAGTCCGGCCGAAATTGGTCGACAGCATCACGGAGCAGATCACACGCTTTTTCGGAACAGATCCCCGGCAAAGTCGGGATTATGCCCGCATTATCAGCCGCCGTCATTTTGATCGACTGGCCGGCCTCCTGGGCAGCGGGCGCATCGTTTTCGGCGGGAAAACAGATCGGCAGCAGTGCTATTTCGACCCCACCGTGCTCGATGAGGTGGGCTGGGAGGATCCGATCATGCAGGAAGAGATTTTCGGTCCGATTCTACCGATATTGACGTACGATGACCTGGGTGAAGCAGTGGCACGCGTTCGGGAGCTGCCGCCGCCGCTGGCGCTGTATCTGTTTTCAGACGACCCCGCCGTGCAGGAGAAAGTCATCGAGGAGGTAACGTTCGGCGGGGGATGCATCAATGATACCCTGGTGCATTTCGCCAATCCGCACCTGCCGTTTGGCGGTATCGGCACAAGCGGGTTGGGGCGTTATCACGGTCGATTCAGCTTCGACACCTTCTCGCACTTCAAGGGCGTGATGAAAAAGCCGGCGTGGTTCCATACACCGCTGCGGTACCCGCCCTATGGGAACTTGTCGCGGTTGAAAAAACTCCTTCGCTAAACCGCAGGAGTCATTCATCCGGTTTGCCAGATCACGGGAGCGGTATGGCGGCTCATGAATTCATCTGGTGAGATCGGCCCTGCCGGCTCCGCTGTGCCGCCCCGTTTCCATCGCCGGCCGACAGTTGCGCCGCAGCTGCTCGCCAACGGAGAACATCGGAAAGATGCAGGACCGCAATTATCCGGCGGTTATCGAGTACCACGACCGCAGCAAACACCACTACCACCAATATGCCCGCAGCGCCGGCCGTATGGACTGGGAAAACCAGCCGATTCCGTTCCGGTTCTACGACGACAGTATCCGGGTGTCGCTGCCGTTTCTGCAGACCGATCCCGCCGTGAACCACGCGCACCTTTTCCGCCGCGCAGGTCGATCGGCCGCCCCTTTCACCCTGGTGAACATCGCCGGGCTTCTGGAACTCTCCCTGGCCCTGTCTGCCTGGAAATCGCTTGGCAACAGTCGCTGGTCCCTGCGGATAAACCCGTCCAGCGGAAACCTTCATCCCACAGAGGCGTATCTCATACTACCGGAAACCGATGCCCTGCAGCCGGGCCTGTATCATTACAATCCCCTGCTGCACGGACTGGAGCGTCGCGCCGTGGCTTCACCGGCGCTGGGCGAGCAGATCGAGTCGCATTTCGGTACCGGGGGGTTTCTGATCGGTCTGAGCAGCATCTTCTGGAGGGAATCCTGGAAATACGGTGAGCGCGCTTTTCGCTATTGCAACCATGACGTCGGTCACGCAGTGGCCGCATTGAGCTTGGCGGCCGGCCTGTGGGGCTGGCGTTTTACCTTTTTGAATGCCCTGTCGGACCGTCAGATCGAGATCATGCTCGGGTTCGACCGCACACAGTGGAAGCGGCTGGAAGCCGAACACCCGGACCTGGCCGGCTTCGTCGGCAGCCAGGAGACTGCCGACACCCCCCGTGGACTGCCGGAAGAGGTGCTGCAGGCATTGGCGGAAATGAAAATCGAGGGACGACCCAACCGCCTCAGCCGGGAGCCGGTGGGCTGGGAGATCATCGATGACACTGCCGAAGCTGTTCGAAAACCGCCGACCGACGAGCACCGGTCCCGCTACGGCCGCCGGTCGTTTATCGACCAGCCCGATTCACCGCTCTCCGCACCGGCGGTAATCCGGGCCAGGCGCAGTGCCATCGCTTTCGACCCCCAGGCGGTGATCGACAGCTCCGGATTTCAGGCCATACTGGACAAGACGCTGCCACGGGACGGCTGCCCGCCTTTCGACGCCCAGATCGGCCAACCCTGCCTCCACTTGCTCGTTTTCGTGCACCGGGTACAGGGACTTCAGCAGGGTCTGTACTTTCTGCTGCGCAGTGCCGACAAGCTACAGGCAGTGCGGGAGGCCTTTCGTCCCCATTTTGACTGGCAGCCGGTGGAAGGCGCCCTGCCGCTGTATCTGCTGCAAACCGGCGACTTCCGGCAGGATGCCGCCCGGATGAGCTGCCATCAGGAAATCGCCGGGGATTCGACCTTTTCCCTCGGCATGATCGCCGAATTCGATGCCGTAGTCCGCCCGGCCGCCTACCGGTACCGGCAGCTTTTCTGGGAGGCCGGCATGATCGGCCAGACGCTCTACCTGGAGGCCGAGGCCCAGGGTTTTCGCGGGACCGGCATCGGCTGCTACTTCGACGACCCGGTGCACGAACTCATCGGCGTATCGGACCACAGCTGGCAGAGCCTGTACCATTTCACCGTCGGCCGGCCGGTCGAAGACCCCCGCCTGACGACGCTTGCTGCATACCATCACCTGGAAAGCAGCCGGCAACCCGGCAGGAGAGAAAAGTAGGACAAAACGTGATAAACCGGACATCGTTTCCCATGCGGATATGAAACCACAGCAGATACATAAATTTCGGAAGCGGCTGCTCGACTGGTATCGGGACAGCCGCCGCAAGCTTCCCTGGAGAGAGACTAAAGATCCTTACCGCATATGGGTGTCGGAGGTGATGCTGCAGCAAACCCGCGTGGAAACGGTTATTCCGTATTTTCTTCGGTTTCTGCAGCGATTTCCCTACCTGCCGTCCCTGGCACGGTCGGACCTGCAAGAGGTGCTGAAAGCCTGGGAGGGGTTGGGGTATTATGCCCGCGCCCGCAACCTGCACCGCGCAGCACGCATCGTTGCCGCCCAATACGCAGGTATCGTTCCCCAGGACCCGGATCATTTCGGCAAGCTGCCTGGAGTCGGGGGCTACATCCGGGCGGCGGTGGCCAGCATCGCCTTTGACCGGCCGCTGGCGGCAGTGGACGGTAATGTCAAGCGGGTGCTGTCGCGCCTGATGCAAATCGACGCACCGGTCAACCGGCCATCATCGCACCGCAGCTTCGAGTCAGCGGCGCAGCTGCTGCTCGACAGTCGTCATCCGGGAAACTTCAACCAGGCCATGATGGAGTTGGGTGCTGTGACCTGCACCGCCGGTCGGCCGACCTGCCCCGGCTGCCCGGTCCGCTCCGCTTGCAGCGCTTTCAGGGAAAAGGTCGTCGACAAGTATCCCGTCCGAATCCGCTCCGAACCGGTGCCGGTATACGGTATCGCCGTCGGCGTGGTGTGCCGCAACAGCCGGGTGCTGATCACCCGCCGGAAAAACGAAGGTCTGCTGGGCGGATTGTGGGAGTTTCCGGGCGGCAAGATCGGACCCCGGGAAGATCCTGCGACGGCGTGCATCCGCGAAATCAGGGAAGAGGTGAATCTACACGTCGAGGTCAGGCAGCACCTGGCACGTGTCCGGCACGCCTACACGCATTTTAAAATCGTGATGGATGTCTACCGTTGCCGGTATCTTTCCGGCCGCGTGAAACTCAACGGCCCGGTGGACTACCGCTGGATATCCGTCGAAGAGATCGACCGCTTCGCTTTTCCGAAAGCCAACCACAAGTTTTTTCCATTGCTGCGAAAAGTCGCCTGCCGCGCCATATAAAATGGCCACCCCGTAGAAGGGCGACCATTTTAGGTGGGAAGATGGGAGTTCCCCCTGCCCCCATCCTCTGTATCGCCGCAGGACAGCCGAGGTGCCGATGGCCTCTCCGCCATCCTGCAGCAGTCATTATGGAGGGAAGACGACGGGAAGATCAACCCCAAAAAAACACCCAAAAAACCCTTAACCAAACTAGGGGTCAGCCGGTGGACTTGAGGAAGGTTTCCAGGTTTACCCTCTGGTTGGTCAGACCGAGCTTCTTCCGAATCCGCATCCGATGAGCATCGACCGTCTTCGTGGAGATGTTCAGCACAAAGGCGATCTCTTTGGTTCGCTTGCCCTGCTTGACCAGTTGAGCCACTTTTAATTCCATCGAAGTCAGTGCCGCGTGGCCTTTGAGCAATCTGGAGGAAAACGGGGATATGATTTCCGAAAGATTGGTCTGAATGATATCGACCAGGGCTCGCTGATTTTCGTTGAGCCGGGTTCCTCCCAGCTTCTCCAGGTAGGGATCGATGAGCTGGCGGATATTTAGCAGCACCTTCTTTTCGATTTCAGCCCTGTCCTGCTCGCGCTTTTGCAGAAGCACCTCCAGAGCCGTGTTCATCTTCTCCAACCGGCGGGTCTTTTCCCTGAGCTGCCGCTCCCTGTTTTTCAGGGCTGCCTCGGTCCTTTTCAAACGGCTGACATCGGTGATGACTGCAAAGCTGCCCTTGTAATGCTTGCCGTCCTCGAACAGGGCTCTGGGGGAAACGATGGTGTCGATGCGATTGCCGCACTTTGTTTTGAACGTCAGTTCGTAAGGCTCCGCGTCACCGGTGGACCGGACGGCAGCCTTGCGTTTATAAATGTCTTTGTTCTTGCCATCCATAAAGTCGGTCACCGGCCGGCCGATCATCTCCTCCCGGGTATAGCCCGTCATCTCTAAAATCTTGGCGTTTACATAAGTCAGCCGCCCTCTGGCATCCTGGATTCCCAAACCTTCGTTCATGGTTTCCACGAGACTGCGGAACCGCTGTTCGCTGCGGCGCAGATCCGCTTCGATCTGCTTTCGAATGGTAATTTCGTCGGCCAGCATCTCGTTGATCTTCAGCAGCTCTGCGGTCCGCTGGTCAACGATGGTTTCCAGCTCCTGCTGCATCTTGACAATGGCGTCGGCCATTTTCTTGCGCTCGGTGATATCCCGGTCGATGCCCCGATAGCCCATAAAGGTGCTATTGTGGTCAAAGATGGGGATCCCGTTGGTTTCCAGAACGATCGCCTGACCGTTTTTGTGCAGGTTGACATTGATCAGCCCGGAAAAAGGTTTTCTCGCTTCCGCGATCTTTGCAAAATATCGCCGGATATCGTCGCAAACCCCGGCGGGCATGAAATCGAAAGGGGTTTTGCCGATCACCTCTTCCGGTGTGTATCCGAGCAGGTCGAACACTTTGGGGTTGCTGTAGGTGTATCTTCCCGAAGGGTCCACCTGCCAGGCCCAGTCGCTGGTGACTTCCACCAGGTCCCGATACTGCTGCTCGCTGCGATCCATTGGCTGCATGCTTGACATCCTCTGGTTGGGGTGAGCGTTTCCGTCCGCTGCCGGACGCAGAACCCTGTTTGTGCTGCCGGCTGTCTTTCATGGCACGGCGCATCGGATGGGTGAAAAACTCTATGAGCCCCGGTTTTTCTCCCCTCGCTGCGCCCTGCCGGCAACCGGCGAATGGATCCGGCGGTGCTCTGCGGCCAGTTGCCGATAGGTTTCGGTGGTACCGGCGTGTTGCCGCAAGATAGACTTGTCCAGCTCTTTTTTCAGCTTTGCAGGGACGCCGGCCACCAGGTGAAAAGGGCCCACCCGCTGTCCTTCCCGGACAACGGCGCCGGACCCGACCACCGAACCCTCCTTGATGACCGCGCCGTTGAGGACCACGGCCTGAATGCCGATCAGGCTGTTTTTTTCGACGGTGCACCCGTGAACGACAGCCGCGTGGCCCACGGTAGCCCCGTCGCCGATTACGACCGGCTGGCCCGGGTCGGTGTGCAGGATGCAGTTGTCCTGAATGTTGACATTTTCCCCGATGGTGATGGTATCCCGGTCCCCTCGGATAACGGATCCGTACCAGATGCTCGCATTATCTCCGACGTCCACCTTACCGATTACCACGGCGGTCGGGGCAATGAACACATTTTTTCCGATCTTCGGGCGGTGCCCCTTGTATTCCAGGATCATAGAGATTCTCCTTGCTGAATGACACCCACCGGTTCACGGAGCATTCGCCGCCTCCAGGAAGGTGAAGTCTTTTTGACATGGTCTGCAGGTTGGGATACAAATTCTTTAGTCCGCCCAACGATCCGAATCAAGGAAAAACCGAGAGGGCGCGAATCGGAAACCCTGTGATCAATGCACGGCCGCAAGGTTACCGCCGCATGCGCACAGCAGGTGACATGAACCCCTTTTTCGTTCCGGAAGCCGAGCTCCATTCGCGGGTTGCGAAAGTTCAGCAGGAGATGATCACCGCGAAGATCGAAGGACTGCTCGTAATCCAGCGGGCCGATCTGTTTTACTTCTCCGGCACCGCCCAGAACGGAATGCTGTACATCCCGGCAGAAGGGCCCCCGCTGCTGGCCATCAAACGCTATTTCCCAAGGGCCCGGCAGGAATCGCGCCTTGACAGCGTCATCGCCATCGATTCGATCCGCCAGCTGCCCGATCTTCTGCGCTCCCATTACGGAAAGCTGCCGGCGGTGCTCGCTTTAGAACTCGACGTGCTGCCGGTAAACGACTGCGAGTTCTACCGCCGCCTGCTCGGCAAACGGAAAATTGTGGATGGCTCACCGGCGATATTGAAGGTGCGCGAAAGGAAATCCAAATGGGAAATCCGACAGATGGAGGCGACCGCCGAGTTGAGCCGCAGGACCTTCGATTACATGCGCGGCGCGATCCGAGCCGGCATCAGCGAAATGGCGTTTGCCGGCATGTATGAAGCCGCGGCCCGCAAACTGGGCCACGGCGGAAAGCTGCGCACCCGTCATTTTCAGTCGGAGGGCTATCCGTGGCACGTGCTGAGCGGCGAGAACGGGGGGCGGGTGGGCATGCTCGATTCCCCGTTCAGCGGTCAGGGGACCTCGCCCGCCTTTCCCAGCGGTGCCGGGCACCGCAAGCTGCGGGAAAACGAGCCGATCCTGGTCGATTTCGGAGCGGTGTTAAACGGCTATCACATCGACGAGACCCGCATGTTCGCCATCGGCAGCATGCCGGCGAAAGCGAAGGATGCATGCCTTGCGGCCATCGACATCCACAACGAGGTCATTGCTGCCGTAAAGCCGGGTATGACCACCGGAGCGGTATACGAGCGCTCGGTTGCCGAAGCGCGAAAAAGAGGATACACAGAAACGTATCTCGGTCCGCCCGGTTTCAAGGTTCGCTTCGTGGGTCACGGCATCGGTGTGGAGTTGATCGAACCCCCCTTTCTTGCAGAGGGGAAGACCGATGTTCTGGAGCCGGGCATGACGATCGCACTGGAGCCCAAGCTGTGTTTCGAAGGCGAATTTGCCGCCGGAATCGAAAGTGTTTTCAGGGTCACCGATACCGGGGCCCGCCTGATCAGCAGCGCACCGGTGGACATTTTTCTGTGCTGAGCTTATCTTTGTCCGATAGCCGACAAGGTAAAAAACGAAGTAGACATGATGACCGATGAGAATAATCTGGACTTTGAGCAGGGACCGATCCGGCCGCCGAACGAGGCCCGCAGTCTGCTGCTGAGGCTGACCCGCAACTGCCCGTGGAACCGGTGCCTTTTCTGCCCGGTCTACAAGCATCGCAAATTCTCCCTGCGCAGCGTTGAAGAAATCAAGCAGGATATTTCCGCGGCGCGCAGCATGGCAGACGAGATCAAGTCGCTTTCCCGGAAGCTGGGCGGCGGCGGCGCCGTCAACGACCAGGTGATTACCCACATTTTCAACACTGCCGGCTACAACGACAATTTCCGCAGCATCGCGGCCTGGCTGTATTACAAAACCGAGGCCTGTTTTTTACAGGACGCCGACAACCTGATCATGAAAACCGACGACCTGGTGGAAGTCCTCCGGTTTTTACGGGAACAGTTTCCGGAAATCACCCGCGTCACGACCTATTCGCGTTCCCGAACGGTGGTCCGCAAGTCCGTGGCCTCGCTTGTGCGCATCCGCGAGGCCGGGCTGGACCGGGTCCACATCGGCCTGGAAACCGGTTGCGACGCCTTGCTGAAACTGATGAAAAAAGGCGTCAGCGCTGCCCAGCATATCGAAGCGGGCAGGAAACTGCTGGAAGCCGGCATGCAGCTTTCCGAATACGTGATGCCGGGTCTGGGCGGCCGTCAAATGTGGCGCGAACACGCCGTGGATACCGCCAGGGTATTAAATCAGATCAACCCGCACTTCATTCGCCTGCGCAGTCTGCGTGTGCCGCAGCGGGTGCCCCTTTACGAAAAGATTGCCGACGGCACCTTCACCATGCAGACCGACGATATGCTCGCTGCGGAGATCAAACTGTTTGTCGAATCGCTGGAGGGCATCACCAGTGTGATTACCAGCGATCATATCATGAATCTGCTGGAAGAAGTCAGCGGCAAAATGCCGGCAGATCAACCCAGGATGCTGGCGGTGGTCCAGGCCTATCTCGATCTGCCGGATACCGATCGACTGATATACCGGATGGGCCGCCGCGGCGGGGCCTATCGATCCACCGATGATCTGAAGACCGATCCGGCAACGTACCGCAAAATCAAAAGCCTGCTGACGGAGCTGGAGGCAGAAGGTGGACAGCAGGGTGTGGAAAAGTTTATCACCGAAATGGTGGATCGCTATATCTGAACACCCGATGCTGGAACATCGGAAACCGAAGGCTCTGCCGGGCAGCAGCGCTGAGCCGCCATGACGCAATGCACGATGGAGGCAAACCCTCGATGAAACAAATCAGGATTCTGGGAACGGGCAGTTACCTGCCGCCGAACGTGCTGTCCAACGATGACCTGGTCGCAATGGGCCTGGACACCTCCGACGAGTGGATCACAAAGCGAACCGGTGTGCGCGAAAGGCGCATGGCCGATCCGGGTGTGGCTGCATCCGATCTCGGGTACGAGGCTTCCGTCCGGGCCCTGGAAGCCGCCGGCCTGACCCCGAAGGACATCGACCTGATCCTGGTCGGAACGATCACACCGGATACCTGCTGCCCATCTGCGGCCAACTGGCTCCAGGCGCGACTGGACGCGCCCCAGGCCGTCACCTTCGACATCACCGCAGCCTGCTCGGGATTTATCTTTGCCCTGAACGTTGCCGAGCAGTATTTGAAGAGCGGAACGTGCCGGCGGATTCTGGTAGTGGCCTCGGAGGTGATGACCCGGACGCTGAACTGGAAAGACCGCTCCACCTGCATCCTGTGGGGGGACGGCGCCGGCGCTGCGGTAGTGGCTCTCGGCGATAGCGGACCGGCGATTCTATCCACCCATGTGCACACGGACGGATCCGGTGGACAGGACCTGCTGCTTCCCGGCGGCGGATCCAAAACCACACCGATCTCCCACGAAAGCGTCGACAAGGGCCTGCACCTTCTGAACATGATCGAAGCCAGTATGAGCTTTCGAGTGGCCGTGCGCTATTTCATGGATGCCATTAAAGAATCCGCCGCTCACAACCAGATCCGCATCGAAGACATTGCCTGGTTCATCCCGCATCAGGCCAACATCCGCATGTTTCAGTACATCTCCAAGTCCCTGAAAATCCCCTTCGCTAAATTTTACATGACCGTTCACAAATACGGCAACATTTCCTCGGCCTCCTGCGCCATCGCATTGGATGAAGCCGTTCGGGACGCGAGCATCCGTTCGGGAGATCTGGTCTGCCTGCCGGTGTTCGGCGGCGGTCTGACCTGGGGCAGCGCCATGATCCGCTGGTAAATTGCCCCGCCGCCGCAGCCGATTCGACGCCTCAGCCGGCAAACCCGGCAGGTCCCATCCGCATTTTCCCCTCCCCGCATCAGGTTACCTGCGAACCAGGCGGATCAGGGACCGGCCTGCAGGAGATTCGCGCAGAGCCCTGATCAGTCTTTCCGGGGCCACTCGACCCCTTCCCGCTCCTCAATAAAATAACAGAACCGGTTCCATTCGAATTCGCGAAAACTGACGGGACAGCGGAGCTTCACCTTGCGGTCGGTCACCGCAAGGACCTCCCAATCCCCTTGGCGCGGACCGTCGGCTATGTTGATCTTCTGTCCCTTTGAAAACGGATACGGCTTGAAAACGGTTACATTGTGTACAGCCATTTTGTTTCTCCTTTTACCGCTCAAGATAGAATCGAACCCCGGCAATTGCAAGCTGCGATCCGGACGCTTCGCGCGGTTTGGCCCGCTGCCGGGCTTTTCCGGAAGGCCCGGAAAACCCGTCACATTGTTAGAAGTTTGTTAGCAGCAATTCCGACCATTGGCCGGAAAGACTGCCAGATGGCCGGTATATCAGGGCCTTATCGGACCGGATGCTCCAAGGCGCAGCATCAGGGACGGAAAAATCGCAAAAACGGGTAGTATCCGGTGATTGCAGATCCGGCCGGATCGGTTCATTTTGTTCATAACCGGTGTAACCCTCCGGAATGGTTTGCAATAGAACAATTGAATTTTTCCATTTGTTTTCAGATCGTTACAACCGAACGGCAGAGGAAATACCATCATTTCCGAATGATGCGGATTGTTTATAACCCGTACAAAAAATGGCTGTCATCGTCTGCAGGCTGCTTTGACAGGCAATAGCGGCTCTTTTATCCACTGAACCGGCGCCGGTGCGGTTGCATTGCTCTACTCGGTAATGGAGCCGTGCTTTCGAATCCTCAAAGCAGGACCGGATCGAGCGATAAGGAGAACGTATGATTTCAACGGATTGTGACTTTGAGACGTTTGTTCGTGAGGCCAGGGGCATGGATTGCTACGAGGTGATCTACCTGGCCGAAAAAGAGGCTATCCAGGCTTGGCGTCACAGTTACCACAACGAGTCCCGCACCTGTAGCGGCGAGGCCAGCCGGCAATACCAGGAAAAACTGATCGGCCTGATTCGTTTTATGCGCCACGGTCTGAAACCAGGCGTGTTCAACGATCAGGAATTTGATCTGTGCTCCCGGCTGCGGAACGAATCCGTGCAACCATCCGCATCGGCTGCACCGGATGGACCCCCAAACCTTGCATAGATATTGCCGGAGGGCAGCATACTCTCCGAAGACCTGCGGAATCCGGGAGCACCCTGAATCCGGCATGATTCAAACAAAAAAGGGGACCCGACATCGGGTCCCCCTTTTTGGCGCTGATATCCGGATCGAATCTTAGTGAACGGTGATCTGCTTGGGCTTTTGCGTTTCGGGCTTCGGTATTTCGATTTTCAACAGCCCGTCTGCATAGGCCGCCTCGATCTTGTCCGCATCGACATCCACCGGCAGGTTGAAAACCCGCTGAAAACTCCCGTAAGAGCGTTCCCGGCGGTAGTATTTTTCCTCTTTCACTTCCTTGTCGGTCGAACGCTCGCCCTTGAGAATCAAAAGGCGGTCTTTCACATCGATGCTGATGTCCTTCTTCTCCATCCCCGGAAGCTCGGCTTTGATCACGATGCTTTCATCGTTGTCGTAAACATCCACAACCGGATTCCAGTTCCACTGTAACGATCCCTGGTTTTCCACGGATGCGGGGTAAAACATGCCGCCGAACATTTGATCGATCCGGTGTCGCAGGTCGTTCATATCCCGCATCGGATTCCATCTGACAAGTTCCATGGTAGTTCCCTCCTTATATGGGTAAATGGTTTGATTTGCCGTCATACGGTTTTATCTTTGTTCAGGCCCAATATAAAACCGCAACGATATATGTCAATATGGTAAAATACATCTTATATAAATATTATTTAATTTTTTCTTAGCTAATAGTAATGTATCTGGCGGTCACGCCTGCTGCCATCGAACCGGTACAGACCGAGAGGAGGCAAGATGCACTTCAACAAAATCTTGTGGCCCACCGATTTTTCCGGCAGCGCCGAAAAAGCGCTGCCAACGGTCCGGTCGCTGACCGAGAAATACAACACCGAGGTTCACGTGCTGTACGTAATAGAGGACATCGCTCATCACAAACCATGGTACGGGGATTTCGAAAAGGAGCGGATCGACAAGATATTGAAATGGGAAGAAAAAACCGCCGGAGAGCGTCTCGACAAGATCTGCAGCGACTATCTTCAGGGATGTCCGCTGTACATCAAGCACGTTGCGGTCGGTGACCCGGCGCAGGAGATTATCAAGCTCGCCGCGAAAGAAAAGGTGGATGCAATTGTAATGGCCACCCGCGGCGCCAAGGGTCATTTCCGCTTCGGAAGCGTGGCCGAAAAGGTGGTCAAGAACGCACCGGCAGCCGTGGTCACCGTTCCTGTGGGAGAGCCGGAAACCGAAGTTGCGCTGAACCCGTCCTAACGGTTGCGGAAGGGTCCAGATTACAGCGCAGGGCGTCCCGTGAACTGAAAATCACCCTCACCAGCGAACACTTTCGTCATACGCGTGGTTTCACTGTCCGGGTATGCAGCACCGGGCCATTGAACGCATTTTCGAATCGATTCTCGAACCGGTCAATCGATATCGAATGCAATGCCCTGGGCCAGCGGCAGCTCCGAGGACCAGTTGACGGTGCAGGTTTGCCGGCGCATGTACGCCTTCCAGGCATCCGAACCGGATTCGCGGCCGCCGCCGGTCTCTTTTTCGCCGCCGAATGCGCCGCCGATTTCAGCGCCCGATGTGCCGATGTTCACGTTGGCAATGCCGCAATCGCTCCCCCGCTGGCTCAGAAAAATCTCCGATTCCTGCAGATCACGGGTGAAAATCGCCGAGGAAAGCCCCTGGGGCACGGCGTTGTGGTAGCCGATGGCCTCATCGATGGTCCGATATTTGATCAGATATAAAATGGGGGCGAAGGTCTCCTCCGCCACAATCGGATAGTCGGCCCGGGCCTCGCAGATGCAGGGCGTGACATATGTTCCGGCATCGTAGATTCCGCCGGACAGGACCTCTCCGCCAACCAGGACGCGGCCCCCCTGACGCTGCAGCTCCTTGAGGGCGCTTTGCATGGCTGCCGTCGCCTGGGTATCGATCAGCGGGCCCATCAACACCCCTTCTTCCAGCGGATTGCCGATCTGGATCTGGCGGTAGACCTTGATGAGCGCCTCGGCCAGGGCATCGTATATGTCTTCATGGACGATCAGGCGCCGGGTGGTGGTGCAGCGCTGGCCGGCGGTGCCCACAGCCCCGAAGACGATGGCCCGAACGGCCAGGTCCAGGTCGGCGCTGGGCGCTACGAGGATGGCGTTGTTGCCGCCCAGCTCCAGAATCGTTTTCCCCAACCGCTCGGCAACCGACCGGGCGATGTGGCGTCCCATCCGAACACTGCCGGTGGCCGATATCAGCGGGACCCGCCGGTCGTTGACCAGAGCCTCCCCGACTTTGTCCCGGCCACCGATCACCAGGTTCACAATTCCATCGGGCAGGCCGTTGGCCTGCAGCACCGGCCAGACGATTTTCATGACGGCGATGGCGGACAAGGCCGCCTTGGAGGAAGGCTTCCACACCACCGTGTCACCGGCAACCAGGGCGATCAGGGCATTCCAGGACCAGACCGCCACCGGGAAGTTAAACGCGGTGATCACCCCCACCGGCCCCAGGGGGTGCCACTGTTCGTACATGCGATGTTCGAAACGCTCGCTGTGCAGGCTCAGGCCATAAAGCATCCGGGACTGACCCACGGCAAAATCGGCGATATCGATCATCTCCTGGACCTCGCCGTCGCCCTCGGCCCTGATTTTCCCGGTCTCCAGGCTCACGAGCGCTCCCAGCTCTTTTTTGTGCGTGCGCAGGGCATCGCCGATCTGCCGTACGATTTCTCCCCGTTTGGGGGCCGGCATCGTTCGCCAGGTTGCAAAGGCTTTGGCGGCACCGGCGATGACTTTTTCACAATCGGCCGCCCCTGCCGTACGGACGGTTCCCACCTGTCGGCCGGTAATCGGTGTGGTCACCGGCAAAACCGGGCCGCTGCAGGCAAAAAAACTGCCGTTGCCGGCTCCCGACTGTTCCCCTGTCAGGTCGAGCGCTTGCAGAATCGATTCCATCATTTCCTTGGCTCCTTGCATTTGAATCGGTTTTTGACGGCTGCAGGTTCGAACCC
Organism: Deltaproteobacteria bacterium SG8_13; assembly: GCA_001303025.1. Classification (GTDB taxonomy): domain Bacteria; phylum Desulfobacterota; class Desulfobacteria; order Desulfobacterales; family SG8-13; genus SG8-13. The sequence goes on along the minus strand of LJNK01000011.1, from coordinate 26,992 downwards.
TGGAGTTGGCCACCCCTGCCCTTACCCCGGGCAGGGGTGAAGAAAACTAACCGTTTTTCACTGTCCGGTCAACAGGGTTTCCGTCATCCCTTGATGCTCCCGCCGGGGTTTTGTCCTGCAGCAGCGCGTCGATGACGGCCTGCATGGCAACGGCCCGGTTGGAAAAGATCCAGTCCACAGCGCGGTTGATCTCCCGCAGCAGGCAGTTGCGCGAATCGGCAAACCCGGTTCCGATTCGCTGACTGCGGTCCCGGTGCTTTTGGGAAATTCTGCGGGTGACCAGAAGGTAATGGCCTAACAGACCGCCGTATCCCTTGCGAAGGGCAAGCTCGCTGAACCGGTTCACATGCAGTTCGGCGATCGGAAGAAAAACATCTGCAGGCACAAAATCGAACCGGTCGAACATGTGCGGAGTGAGGGAGATCAGGTGGTAATCGACGACAGGCCTCAACTGCTTCAGGATTCCGGCCAGCACGCGGTTTTGCCGGACCGGGTCCGGATATGGCTCCTGCTTGACTTCGATCATCAAATGCAGGTGTTTGCCGAAGCGCTCGACGACCTCCTCCAAGCTCGGAATCAGGGGATAGGAGGCCCGCAGTTCGCCGAAATTCATTTCGCGGATAACGCCCGGTGAACCAAACAGCCGCCGGGTGTCCCGGTCGTGGAACACCACCGGTCGAAGATCGCTTGTCCAGCGCAGGTCAAATTCGATACCCCACACCTCCCCGGCTGCTGCCGCCTCGAAGGCCGGGACGCTGTTTTCAACAACCGCCCGGTTGTCATGCTCGCCCCGGTGAGAGATCAGTCGGCACCGGCGCAGCTGGTCCGGATCGGGCAGCGGCTGCGGCCAACGCCGGAATAGCGCGTCGGCTGTTTTCAAAAAGGCGTCTTCGAACCAGGCAGACAGGGCCATTCGCACACCCAATAATCAGATAGAGGCTTTCCTGACGAATCAAACCATGCTAACGGTAAGGGATATCCAACCCGATCAGGTTCTCAGCAACTCAGCGGATTCCGCTCCGCAGCGGCAGGTTCACTATAGCGACGATGACGCCAACCGTCAATTTCCGGGAGGAACGGAAATGATTCTCAAACGCAAAGACGGCTGGGAGAAAGGGCTTTCGATCGTCACCCCCGCCAAGGTTTTGGAACGAATCGAGCCGGGCATGCGCATCTTCCTGGGCACCGGCGTTGCCGAACCCCGCACGCTGGTCAGCCACCTTATGGATCCGGACAGCGGCCCGGCCCAGGATCTGGAACTCATCCAGTTGGTGAGCATCGGCGAGACCATATCCCTGAAGGCGCTTGCGACCAACCGCTACCGGTTAAAAACCTTTTTCTCCGGATGGCCGGCCAGCGATGCCATCACCGCCGGGCGGGTGGACCTGATCCCCAGCCGGTTTTCCGAAATCCCCCGACTCATCGAATCCGGCCGCATTGCCATCGACGCCGCCTTCATTCAGATCACACCACCGGACGAAGCCGGCTACTGCAGTCTGGGGATGTCGGTGGACGTCACCCGGGCGGCCATGGAACAGGCCGAGCTGGTCGTCGGGGAAATCAACGATCAGCTTCCGGTCATTTTTGGCGACACCTTCGTTCACCTCTCCGAATTCGACATGCTGGTGCGTTCCACGGAAAGCCCCATGTATTACCCGCGTTGGCAGGTGGACGAAGTGTTCGATCAGATCGCTGAACATGTGGCCGCGGTGATTCGAGACGGAAGCTGCCTGGCGTTTACCGTCGGTTCCGTGTACGAAGCACTCGGCCGGCGCCTGTCCGGCCGGCGCAACCTCGGCATCCATTCGCCGTTTTTCACCGATGCCCTCATGGATCTTGTCAAAAGCGGTGCCGTCACCAACCGGGCCAAGGGCATATTCAGGGGAAAGTCGGTGGCCACCTACGCCGTCGGCACGCCGGAGCTGATGACCTGGCTGGATCGCAATCCGCTGATCGAGTTCCAGAGCCTCGACAAGGTGATCGCACCGACCCAGATCGGGAAAAACCCGGGGTTCATGGGGATCCTGTCAGCGCGCAAAGCCGATATTTCGGGTTCCATCGCCCTTCACAAGGGGTTTGTTCCCGCAGGACCAGGGGATGCCATTGACCTGATGCACGGGGCCGAGATATCCCCAGGTGGCCTGCGGATTTTTACCATGCCGAGCCGCAACCGCGAAGGAAAACCGAATATCCTCCTGTCGGTGGCGAACTACCCGAATCAACTCAGCGTCCGCGAATCGGTGGACATGATCGTCACCGAATACGGGATTGCCAGCCTCAACGGCCGGACCGTGAGAGAACGCGCCCAGGCCCTGATTGAAATCGCCCACCCGGACGATCGACGCGAGCTCTTCGAAGGCGCCCGGGAGAAAAATATCCTCTACGCCGACCAGATTTTCCTGGAAGAGTCGACCCGGTTCTACCCAACGGAGATCACGGCCCAGCACAGCTTCAAGGACGGTCTGGCCGTCCGGTTCCGGGCTATCCGGCCTTCGGACGAAGAAGACATGCGCCGGCTTTTCTACCGTTTTTCCGACCAGGCTGTCTACTACCGCTATTTTTCCCCCATCAAGACCATGCCCCATGCCCAGATGCAAAAGTACGTCAATGTCGACTATCGGCACGTCATGTCTCTGGTGGGGTTGGTCGGAGAACCGGGCAAAGGGCTCATTATCGCCGAAGCACGCTATGTGCAGGAACCCCAGCGACCGATCGCAGACGTGGCTTTCGTCGTGGACGAAGAGTACCAGGGGCACGGTATTGCCACCTTCCTGTACCGGATGCTGGTGCGACTCGCCCGGGAAAGAGGGGTGCAGCGGCTCACTGCCGACGTGCTGGCCTCCAACAAAGCCATGATGATGGTGTTCGAAAAGGCGGGGCTGCCCTTCAGTGCCCGGTTGGAAGAGGGGGTTTATGCCCTCACGATTCCGCTGGAAGATTGTTGCGAGGAAGACCCATCATCGCCCTGAACCTTTTTGGGTTTGCTGCGATCGGAGCCGGCCGGCAGTGATTGCCGGCCGTCGCGAAACATGCGGGTTGACCCTGCATAAGGTTTCCCCTATAATTCCTGAAGCTTGCAGGTAGTGCACGTATCAGGGAGTTTCTGAAGCCTGCGGGCAAATTGATGTGCCGCAGAAAAACGGGTTCCCGGCCCTGGTCAAGCGAATCCGACCGCTGCGGCATCCCGGAACGCACCAGCAACGGGCCACTGCTATGATCGACAAGTATGATGTCTGCATCATCGGATGCGGTGTGGGCGGTTTCGCCGCTGCCACCCGGGCGTTGGACCTGGGTAAAAATGCCTGCGTGATCGAAAAAGACGAGATCGGCGGCACCGGTGTCATGTGGGGGGCCCTGTCGTCAAAAACGATGTGGGAACTGGCCAAAGATTACGATATCGCCGCCAAGGTCGATCGCGGCTATCGCAGTTCCGGGCTGGTCGTCAACTACCGGTCGGTCCGCACTTCCGTGATGCAGGCGGTCAAGGAAAAACAGTACCAGATGCTCTCCCAGCTCGAGACCTATTCCCCCCGTCGCTGGCAGGGGCCCGGATCGATAACCTACAAACGCGGGCGGGCCGCCTTTGTTTCCCGGGAGGCGGTTGAAGTGCGCCTGGACGACGGTGGGACGGAAGAGGTCCGGGCCGACCACTTTCTGATCGCCACCGGCTCCACGCCCCGGGAGTTCCCCAACATCCCGGTGGATCAACGGCGCATATTCGACTCGGACGGAATTCTCAACCTGGAGGAATTTCCCAGAAGACTGGTGATCATCGGCGCCGGAATTGTCGGCTGCGAATATGCCACGATCTTTTCCAACTTCGACCAAACCAAGGTCTACCTCGTCGACCATCAGGAGCGGATCATTCCGTTTGAAGACGAGGACGTCAGCCGGTTCATCAGCCAGAACCTGACTGCCAACGGCGTCGATATTTATCACAGCGCCCAGCTGCGAAGCATCAACCGGATGGAGGGCCACCTGGAAGTCATTCTCGATTTCGCTCAGGGTCATTCCGAAATCATCGAGGTGGACGCCGCCCTGATCTCCATCGGCCGGGTCCCCAACCTGGCGGGACTGCACCTGGAGCGCGTGGGAATCGAGCCCGATGAGATGGGTTTTCTGGTGTGTGACGAAAATTGCCTGATAAAGGACAACGTGTATGCCGCCGGCGACATCACCCGCCATCCGGCACTGGTCAACATTGCCGAGACCGAAGCCCGCTATGCCATCAAGGCCATGTTCGATGCGACGACCTGGCCCCTGCAATACACCAACATGTCCACGGTGATGTTTTTTAAACCGGCGGTTGCCGCCGTCGGCCTAAACGAGCAAACCTGCCAAAAGAAAAATATTCCCTACCGCGTGGCCACCTATTCGAATGCACTGTTGAGCCGGGCAATTGCCATGCGCGCGACGGACGGGTTCGTAAAAATCATTGTCAGCGACGACGAAGAGCAGCGGATTCTGGGTATGCGCGCCGCCGGCCCGCAGGCTTCCACAACCATCATGTCGATTGCCCTTCTCATGGACCAGAAGAAAAGCATCAGAGATGTGCTCAAATCCGTGCATCCACACCCGACCATGTCGGAGAGCATTCAGGAGTGTATCCGGGTTCTGCTGGACAAGTCGGTTTACAAGGCCCATGCCTTTCCCAAGCTGATCAAAATACGAAAATGGCACCCGGATACCGGTTTTACCCAATGATCGCATGATCTGCGTTGCGGGGCATTTCTATGGGGAAGGCCCCGTAGCGTATATTTCGCGTAACCATAGAGCACAAGCGAAAAACAGTCTGAAATACGCTCACAGCGGTCGCTGCGCAGCCGGCAACCTGCAACTGGTAGGCGAACTCGATTGGCCCCCTTACCCCGCCCATTGATTGCGAGCATCTTAACCGTTGCCATACTGGTGATCGGCACCGTAGGCTACGCGCTGCTGGAAGGCTGGCCGCTGTTCGACAGCCTCTACATGACCGTGATCACCCTGACAACCGTCGGATACGGTGAAATTCGAGAGATCGGGGCCGTCGGCCGCGTGTTTACCATCGGGCTGATTTTCCTGGGTGTTGGATTTTACCTTTATGTGGTTGGAAACCTGATTCAGTTTCTGGTCGAGGGCCGCATCAGAGAAATTCTGGGGAGGCGAAAATTGGATCACCAGATCAAACGATTGAAAGATCATTACATCGTCTGCGGATACGGACGCATCGGGCGCGAGTTGAGCAAGTATCTCATCCGAAAATACCTGGACGTGGTGGTGATCGAAAAAGATCCGGAGCGACTGCCGATATTAAATGAAGACGGGGTCCTGTATCTCATCGGAAATGCAGCGGACGAAAATCTGCTGATCAACGCCGGCATCCAGCAGGCCAAGGGGTTGTTGACCGTACTGGCCACCGATGCAGATAACGTCTTTCTGGTGCTGATAGCCCGCAACCTGAATCCCGAGCTTTTCATCGTCGCCCGCGCCATCACCGAGGAATCGAAGCGAACGCTGTATGCTGCCGGCGCCGGCAAAGTGATATCCCCGTATGATCTGGGCGCCCGTCGCATGGCCCATGCGGTTTTGCGCCCCACTGTGATTCACTACCTGGAAATGGCGTTTTCCGACGAAGAGACCGACATCCACATCGAAGAGTTTCCCGTAAAGGAGCAATCCAGGCTCGTCGGCGTATCTTTGCAGGATTCCGGCATCCGGCAGGACCTGAACGTGATGATCATATCGATTCGAAGAGCCGATGGAACCATGCTGTTCAACCCGTCCGCCGCCAACCGTTTCAGGGCCGGCGATACGGTTATTGCAGTGAGCGACAGCAAGAGTCTGCAAGCTCTGTCTAAAATACTGAGCCCGGTGGTATGACCATGGGAAAAAAGCCGATCACCATTTTATGCGCCATCGATTTTTCCAAATTCTCCAAACAGCTGATCCGCTACGCCACGCAGCTGGCCGGTCGCCTTTCGGCCGATCTGGTGGTTTTTCATTCCGTCTGTTTCCCCCGCAGCGCCTCCCAGGATACGGCAGCCTCCGGGCAGGTAGGCGACGGCAAAGAAGGGGTCCAGCGGGCCCGGGAATTGATCGATGAACTCATGGCCGGCCAGCAGCTGCCCTGGCGATCGGAGATCCGGATCGGTGAGCCGGTGGTCGAACTCAAGGCTCTGGTGCGCGAGCTTCCCATCGATATGGTTCTGACGGCCAGCTATGACCTGTCGGGATGGAAGCGCCTGCTGCTCGGCACGGTGGTGGAAGAACTGGCGCAGACCCTGTCCGTGCCGATGCTGGTGGTAAAGCCGCCAAGGCATTCGGGCAGCGACCTGACCGGTGAACCGCTGAACCTGGCAACGATTCAGGTTTGCTGCGACCTGGTATCGCAAACCGAACCGCTGTTTCGATGGGCCGTGAATCTGGCCCGGCCGTTCGGCGCATCGCTGCATTGCGTGCACGCGTTGGAAAAACCAATCGATGTGGGTGTTATCGACCCGACAGATGCACCCTACGAAGAGGTCCAGCAGACCCTGCTCGATCGGCTGCACGCCCGCCTGGTGGGCCAGCTGCCGCAGGACATGCAGACCGACAAGACCATTGCAACTGCCGTCGTGCCCGGAACCGCCGGTGATAAGATGGTTGCGTACGCCAGAGAGCACAAGGTGGATCTGCTCATCGTCGGTGTGAAACAGCACCGTGGAATTCAAAAACGGCTGATCGGCTCGACCACCGATACGGCCCTGCGGCGGGCCCCCTGTCAGGTGCTAACGGTGCCCGTGATGGAATTGGAACCGGAAAACCGGCCGAAGTGAAAAAGATGACGCGTACCGGAATTGTCTGGGATCCACGATATCTGAATCACCGGACGTCAAACGGCCATCCGGAAAGCCGGAAGCGGCTGATGGCGATTTACGCCATGCTGGAACAGATGCAAGCCCGACAGCATTTCGTGGAGATCCCCCCCCGCAAGGCCAGCGAAGAGGAAATCCTGCTGGTCCACTCACCGGAGTACCACCGGAAAATCGCTGCCACCGATGGACTGGAATCCGTTTCCCTTACAGGCGACACCCACACATCCGCCGATTCGTACCAAACCGCCTGCCTTGCCGCAGGCGGCCTGCTGGAAGCCGTTTCAATGGTCTCTTCCGGGAAAATAGACAACGCGTTCGCCCTGGTGCGCCCCCCCGGCCACCACGCCGAAAAAAGCCGGGCCATGGGCTATTGCCTGTTCAACAACGTGGCCCTGGCGGCAGCGTTCGCCAGAAAAAAACTGGGGATGGAGCGGATCCTGATTGTCGACTGGGATGTTCACCACGGAAACGGCACCCAGCATCTGTTCGAGCGAGACCCGTCGGTGTTGTTTTTTTCCATTCACCAGTACCCCCATTTCCCGGGGACCGGCTTTTTCACCGAAACCGGAATCGGACCGGGTGAGGGTTTCACGGTAAACCTGCCGATACCCAGGGGGTACGGTGACGGTGAGTATGTGGCCATCCTCTCTGCGATTCTGCCGCCGTTGGCGGCAGAATTCCGGCCCGACCTGGTCCTGGTGTCCGCCGGATTCGACATGCATCCGGAAGACCCGCTGGGCGGCATGCAGGTGAGCCCCCGCGGATTTTCCGGCATGACCCGCTGCATCATGAACCTGGCCGACGCCTGCTGCGGGGGCCGGCTGGTTCTTGCCCTGGAAGGCGGCTATTGCGTCGATGCCATCGGTGAGTCGGTTAAGGCGGTATTGATGGAATTGGCGGACTTCACTTTCTGCAGCCCCTCGGAGCTGGCAGCCCAGGCCAGGCCCAAAAAGGTGCTGTATGCGTTAAAGCGCAGCGTGAAGGTCCAGCGCCACTATTGGAAATCGCTGGCCGAACCACTGCAAATCCAATTTACCAACGAAACGCTGAGGATCTGACCAATGAATAAGATATCGATCATGGAAGCCTCGGTGCGCAAATGGGACCGGATCATTGCCGGCAAGAGCTCGGATGGCGGTGTTCTGGATTGCCCCCCCTGCAGGATCTATTACATACTGGTGTGCATCGGATGCCCTATCGCCGAATACACCGGCAAGAAGTTCTGCCGAGGAAGCCCTTACGGTCGCTGGTACTGGCATCAAAACGATGACCACGGTTATATGATAAAAAAGGTGTATTGTCCGGAGTGTACCCGGCTGGCCACGGACATGCGGGATTTTATGGTGGAGATCGTCGAGCACCTGAAAAAGAAGAAGAAAACGCAAGAAAAGAAGAAGTGATCCTTGCCGGCCGATCACGCAACTACAGAATGTACCCGTGCGTTCGGCTGTGCTTTCATCCAACCGCTGTGATCAGCGCTTTGAAGAATGCTGACGGTTACCATTGAGCGGGATACCAGCATCCATTGTGGCTTCGTGCGAAGTCGTCATCCTGTGCCTGGGCGGATTTGCGCTCTTCCGCCGCTGGGGCAACAGTATTTCCGAATCGTGGGCCTATGCACTGATCACACCGCTGATGCTGCTTTCAGCTCTTTTCCAGCTGGTCTTTATCGCCGGCTCGCCTTTTCTCTCTGGGGCTGCGGAGATACTGCTGACACTTCTGGCCGCTGTCGTTGTCTGCCGGCAGCGCGCAACCTTCCGTGAAGGCCTGACCGCCGGCCGGGCATTTGCCGCCGCAAATCCGACCGGCAGCATCTGTGCGCTCTTACTGGGATTGTACCTGCTGCTGGCAGGGTTTGCACTACCGCCGGAGTCCGAACACTGGCCAGGCCTTGCCACCGTCCTCTATCTGCAGAAAAGCGGCTCGGTGCTGTCAGCCCTGTCGACCCCGCCGCCGGCAGCTGCCATCGGGCCGCTGCCACCGCTCAACGTAGCGATCCTTTCGCATCTGTTTCTGCGTTTTAACACCGACTTCGGCCTGGGCCTGTTTGGCTTCATGAGCTATCTTTCCATTGGCTTTACCACCTACGCACTGGCACGACGCTATGCCTGGCCGCCCTCGGCGTTCACGGTGGCGCTGATGGTGGTCGCCATGCCGCGAGTCGTGCTGCTGGCAACCACGCCGGGCCTGGAGCTGCTGCCGGCGGCAACAGCCCTTTTTTGCCTGCTGGCCGTATACCGGGCCATCGAGTCCCCGAACCGCAGGGATTTTTTCCTGACGATGTGCGCCCTGCTGTTTACGGTCTCCGGCTCTGCCATGGATGCGGCCTTTCCGGCTGTCATGATTCCATTGTCGGCCGTGCTGCTCTTTCGACGCCACGGTTTTATCACCTGGTGGAATCTGCTGGCGCGGCGCCTTTGGACGGTGCCGATCGCTCTGGCTGCGATCTTATTGTTTTCCCAGCTTTGGCTGGCTGCCTTCAACTTCGCCCACCTGGGCCAGTGGTTCGGGTCGGCCGGCTTCGGATCGCTGCATTTTAACCCGGACGGTATCCAGGGAGCTCTGGCCAACCTGGTGCGCACTGTTTTTTCCAGCGCCCACTTCACCCGCCCGTTCGATCTGGTCTGCAACTGGGCACTCGGTTTCACCGTATCCGGTGCGTTGCAGCGACTGTATGATTTTCTGCTGGCGCCGCTGCTGGGAACCCTCGGGGCGACAGGACCCTTTGTCATTCAATGGCTGCCCGACGAGCGAATCGCCTGGTTCGGCCCGTTCGGTTTCCTGATGGTACTGCCGGCCGTAGGGTATGCTGCCGTCCGCGGCCCTCGACGGCTGAAAGCCATTGCAGTCGGAATGGCGGGTTACTTTTTCCTGGTGGTGCTCATCGCTGCCTGGTGCCCGGAAAACGTTCGTTTCTTCACCCTGTTTTTCACCTGTGGGGGCTTCACACTCGCCCTGTTTTTGCCGCCCTGGTACATCTCTCCCGCCGGTCGAAGACGCCTGCAGGAGATCGCCATTTTGCTCGTGCTCTATGCCAGCGTGTTCAACCTTCAAAAACCGGCCCTTACGATGCCGGCATGGATGAGCGGTGCGAATGTGGCCATCGCCACATGCATCGGTGCTACTTCCGCTAGCGCCTGCCGCCCGGCAGCTCTGCCGGCCGAAAGCGCCTGGCTGGCCTCCGGCTGGGGTCGCGATCGCCAGGAGCCGTCCGTCAGGCTGTTCGGGGATCACCGGGTGGCGGAAATAGCCGCGCGGGTGCCACCTCAAGCGCCTGTGGGCCTGGTCTGCCGGCAACCGGCACTGGCGTATCCTTTTCTGATGACTTTCCCCAGGGCGGAACTCCTGGATGCCGCAACCGTTGATCTTTCGAACCGGTGGCAGGGCGCTGACGATGCGGACCGTTATCTGATATTCGTCGATTTCGATCCCCGGGTAACGGATCTCGGACCGGCTCCCGAACTGCTGTGGCAAGCCGACCCGCTGCAGTCGTCCTGCAGCGGGTCGCTGATCCGGATCCCCCGTTTTGCCCCGGCCGCCGCCAATCCGTGACGCCCTTTTGCCCTGCCCCGGTTTTCCGGCCGCCCGATCCCATTCCGGCCGAAAAGTCCCTTGCTTTTGGTAAAAAGCCGGCACAACCTTTGCGAGCCAGAACGTTAGATATTGATTTTACAAGGTAAATTGTTTATACTGGAAACAGCCGTTGGCGGCCTGCCGACATGGTGATTCATTTTCGGACAGGCTGACAAAAAACTGTGAAATCATTGGGTTAAAGATTTTTCGGACAACATCCCAAACCGATAAGCACCCCGGCAGGGAATCGTTTTTGAATGGCAGCATCTTTGTGGAGGCCTCTTTTCAAATCGGCCTCAGGCGAAGAGGCAATCGAAAAACTTTTACGGGACAACATCCTGTTTTCGGACGTAACCGCCCGGCAAATCGGGTTTGAGCGCAACATGGTTCACCTGGGGCGATACCGCCAGACAGAGCTGATCTTCCGGCGGGGAGAAACCGCTGTCGGGATGCAGATCGTCTGCAAAGGCTCGGTGGCGTGCATCGTCAAGCTGTTCGCCACCTCGATGTACCAACACCTGGTCGGCTATCAGCGCTGACGATATCGACTGCCAAAAACCGACAGGCTCATGGATCAACCAAAACCGGCAGGCAACAAGATTGTATGCGGCAGGCGGCAGATCGCTTCGGTCCGGGCCTCGATGTTTGCGCTTTTGCGGGCGGACGCGCTGCTCGATGGCCGGCGGGCCCTGCCCGCGTCAAGGCACAAACTGATCTATGCCGCTCTTGTCGTCTTCATTCTGTGGCTGGCATTCCTGCCGGGGGTGGTGGCTCTGGTCAATGCCGAAGAAGAACAGCCGATCGTTATCACCAAAAAGCAGTTGAAAACGGCTGCCTACAACAGCCTGTGGCGCTTGAAACGGTCTATCGAGCGTGACGGATACTACAGCAGCCGGGTGGCACTGAACGTCTGGCGCAGCAACGCCATCGACGCGGGTATCTTCAAGCAGGAAGAATACGACCAGTACAAACGGCAGATTTTCGAAAAATCGATCGAAAGCAACCTGCGCTGTTTCGAAAGAGCCACCGAAGCCCTGAACTACACCGATGCAAACAAGTGTCTGCTTACCTGGAAGCTGCACTCCGAAGAGATCGGTCTGTTCGAGCCGGCCCGTTATGAAGAGATGGAAATCCGCTTGCAGTCGATCAAAGACCAGAAGCCGCAGGCACCGGAATCCTGAGGACGGAAAGCGTTATGGGCACCATTGCCGAATTTGATGTCGAACATCTCATCGGTTTGCAGGTGGGCACCTCGACCATCGTGAAAGAGCTGGCAAGGGGCGGGATGGCCATTGTCTTTGTCGCATTCCAGCGCACCCTCAAGCGCCAGATAGCCGTAAAACTGCTGCCAAAAAGCCTGCTGACCCCCAAAACCGCCGAGCTTTTCCAGCAGGAGGCCGAGGCAGCCGCCATATTGTCCCATTCGAACATCATCCCAGTGTATGAGGTCGGTGAAACCGAAGACTTTCTTTTTTTCACCATGCAGCTGGTGCACGGCAACCCGTTGTCCCACTACATGAAGGCCGCCCAGAAAAATCCGATTCCTTCCCGGCGCGTGTTGCCCGTCGCGGCCAGCGTGAACATCGGCATCCAGGTTCTCGACGCGCTCAACTACGCCCACACCCAGGACATCGTCCACCGGGATATCAAACCGGGCAACATCATGATCGAAAAGCACTCCAACCGGCCCCTGGTCATGGACTTCGGGATCGTGCAGGTCATGCGAAGCAAAAGCGACGACAAGCCGATTGTCCACGGCACACCGCTGTACATGGCCCCCGAGCAAATCCTCAGCCGGGATGTGGACGGCCGCGCAGACATCTACGCGGTGGCCACCATGTTTTTTCAGATGCTGGTCGCCAAGCTGCCCCTGCCGCCATTTAAATCGAAACCGGCGCTGCTGAAAGAAAAGGTCTTGAACAAAAACGGCATTTTCCTGCAATGGCCGTCCGAGGTGAACCCGGACCTGCATGAAGACATGGATCCCATCCTGCAGAAAGCGCTGGCATACAGCCCGGATGATCGATATGCCACCTGCAAGGACTTCCAGGATGATCTGATTGCATATCAGAAAAACCACCTGACCTGAGCCGGCAGCCTTGGCAGCGCAAACAGCCTGCCGCCGCCAGAGGTGACATATGAGCGAAGAAAAATCCACCGAGGAAAAAATACCGAAAGAACTCGCCGGTAAAATCGGCAGATCGTTCGCGCTGCTTTACAACCGCCTTTCGATGTACAACCTCGACCACCCCTTTGCCTCCCAGGCGCTCGATGATTACTTCGACATCGTCGACGAAGGGCTGAGCTACTCTTCGCCCATCGTGGTCATCATGTACAAAGACCAGTTTTTTGTCGAAGAAGAGCCCCTAGACCCGCGTATCAACACATCCAAGATGCTGGCGCATTTCAAAAAAACCGGCATCCAGTCGATCTCCTTTGAAGCAGAGGTCGCCGAGAAGGAGTTGAAGGATTTTGCGACGATCTTCATCAACACCGCCGAGTACCCCACTGCCGATGCCATGAAAGACGGCTGTATAGACAAGAAGATTGTGCGCATCAAAATCAATCACGTCTTTTACCGCAAGGTCACCGAAGACGACGAAGTGATCGACCGCAAGACCCTGGAACAGCAGACCGGCAAGCCCCCCGGCGCTTCCGGGGAAGCCGACGGCAGCTCGGCCCTGGAAATGATGGCCGAGAGCGTGCTGATGGAGGAGCTGGAAAAATCGCTCTCGTTGGGAAACGTGCTCGAAAACCCCCAGGCCGCTTCCCAGCAAATGCTCGCCGCCGATGCGGCCGCCGGCAAGGAGGGCACCGCACCGGCCGGCTCTGGATCGGTGATCATGCAAAACCTCCAGCAAATCCGCAACGAGGTCGAGGCAGCCACCGGCGGCGATCAGCAGATGAACATGCAGCAGCTGGCCCAGGCGGTGTTCGATATGAAGCGCAACCTGCTGAAAGGCATCGAAGCGCAGAAAGCCGCCGGGATCTCGTTTCAAAATGAAGCGCAGATCATCGCCGAAGCCGACGAGCTCACCGACAACGTTCTGCTGCAGCTGATCAGAGACGAATACCAGCAGGGGAAAATATCGGTTCAACGCCTGGCCCACATCGTCCGGCGGCTGATCCCGCAACCCAAGGAGATCCAGCGTCTGCTGCCGAAGATCAAGGAAGTGCTGCTGCAGGAGGGCATGGCGCTCAATGAATTTCTGCAGCTCACCCAGGAGCTGAAAAAAGAGCTGCAGAGTGAAGGGTTGGCCCACGTGCTGGAAAAAGGTGCCGAGGAGATCGGCATCTCCGGTGAAGACCTGGTGCGGGAGATCAGCCAGGACCCGAAAGGCGCGGCAGAGTTGATCTACCTCGCCTCGGAAATCCGCAAGGGTACCGGTGACGACAAGGTGCTCTCGGATCTTCTGGTCGACTACGTCGAGCGCGTCGGCTCCCACCTGGCACTCGATGCAGCCGACAAGCAGGGTGTGCAGGGAGGCAAGCAGCTTCGCAGCATCGTGGCCAAAGTGGAGACAACGCTGCTCAAGGGGCTGAAAAACAAAGACGTCGACGCCCAGGTCATCCACTCGGTCGCCCGCCGGCTGAACGAACGATTTGACGAGGCCATGAAACGGCTCGAAGGGCAGGTGATCGAGCGCCGGCAAAACCCATCCGGAGCGGCCAACCCCGCAGCAGGCACGCAAGAAGCGGTCGACGACGAGCAGGACCTGCGGGCGGTGATCGACCAGATGCGCGACGCAAAAGACGGACAAAGCCCGCCAGCGGGCCAGCCGCAGCCGGCCGCACAAGATCTTTCGGCAGATCAGCCCGGCGCTGCCGGCCGGAAGAAAAAGGTGGTGGACCCGGTTGCCATCGAATTGCCGCGCGAAATTGTCGACCGCCCCAGCATCCTGTTTTTCCTCGACAAGGAAGTCGCCCGTGCCCTGCGATACGGCACCAAGTTTGCCATCATCATGTTCGCCATCCAGCAGCTCAGGGCACGCAGGAAGATCCAGGGCACCCTTTCCCGCAATGCGGTAATGAACATGGTGCTGAAACGGCTAACCCAAGTTTTCAGGGATACGGACATCCCCGGCATGATCGCCGACAACCGGCTGTGCGTGGTCCTGCCGATGGTCACCGGCCTGGATGCCCGTAAGGCACAGAGCCGCATCCTGAAAAAGATTCATGAAGAACCCTATGAACTCGACGGCATTCCCCTGCGGGTCCGCCTGGCCGGAATCGTCACCACCTTCGATCCGGACGTAACCCCCTCCCGAAGAGAGCTCGTCGACCGGGCCGAGTCGGAAATCACCGACATGCTGATGCGGCTGCAAAATATCCAGAGCATCACATAATCCGATATTCACTGGAAACGATCCGGGGGATGATTCACCGGGCATAAATTCCTGGTGAGGGGGGTGGACTGCCGGGCGGCAGTTATATCCGATACAAACATTTTCGCACGCCATCGCTGTTTTTACAGATCCGAAAAGCGCTTCTCCAGCATAATCTTCAGGATCGTGCGGTCGGTTTCGATCATCCCCTGGGTGCTCAGTGTGCCGATGTTCTGCATGGTCTGCTCCGGGGAGGTGCCGATAATTCCGTCGGTGGGCTGCACCTCTACACCCTGCAGGGAAAAAAGGGCGGCCTGCACCGCCGTACCGGCGGCCGTGGCGAGTTTCAGCGAACAGCCGGCTTTGGCCCCATCGCAAATCACGCCGGCCAGGTCTTCGATCAGATTTTTGATGGCCCCCGCAATGTGATGGACATTTCCGCCCATCAGGTAGGTGATACCCGCCGTAGCCCCGGCCCCCGCAGCCACCGAGCATCCGCACACCGCCGACAGCCGCCCGGTAAAAGATTTGATGTAGGCCGTAAGGATATGACTGAGACCGACAGCCTTTAACACCGCCACCGGCTCGCAGTCTACAAACTCCCTGAGCGCATGGATGGGAAGCGTTGCCGTCAGCCCGTGGTTGCCGCTGCCTGCCGAGCTCATGGCCGGCAGCTTCACCCCGGCCATGCGGGCATCCGAAGCCGCCGACGTCAGGATGCGCGCGGCCAGGACCATGTCGCGCGAAAGCATGCGCTGGCGTGCCAGCCGCTCCAGGGTCCGGCCGATGCCCAGCCCGCAGACATTTTTGAGGCCGTATTCCGCCAGCCGCAGGTTGTACTGTATCCCCTCTTCCAGGAACCGGAGATCGTCCGCATCCAGGGTATCGACCAGATCCAGCAGCT
This sequence comes from Deltaproteobacteria bacterium SG8_13, assembly GCA_001303025.1. GTDB lineage: Bacteria > Desulfobacterota > Desulfobacteria > Desulfobacterales > SG8-13 > SG8-13. The sequence continues at coordinate 11,357 of LJNK01000011.1, read as the reverse complement.
GGCTCAGCTGCAGATTTTTCAACCAGGCCTCCAGGGCGTGCACATCGCCCTTTCCGTTTTTTTTGTTCCCGCCGGAGAGCAGTGGATTCTTGTCGACTGGTTTGGCGTTCAGCTTCAAGGATGTGATATTGTCGTGTATCTCTTCAATGACCGATTCAGCCGCATTCGTTGAACCCTTCACTGCCGTTTCTATCCACAACCCCTGCCGGTCGGAGAGCAGGTTGACCGTCACCTGCCCGTTTTTCACCAGTTCGACCGCTCGGGAGACAACGGCATCATCCACCGGCCCGAGCACCTCCAGGCCGCGCAGGGGATCGCCGCCCAGCGCGCCGATGGCCGCAGCCAGATCGATCCCGCAAAGCCCCGGCGTGCCTGGAATCGCCACCGCCACGCCGTTTTTGTAGATATTGGGGTCGACCCGGACTTCGATGGATTCAATCTCTTCACCCGGCAGCAGGGAGGCCGCTGCGGCAGCTCCCAGGGCGATGGCCACCGGTTCGGTGCAGCCCAGGGCAGGAGCTACTTCCAGTCGCAGGATGTCTTTTACCGTATATTCCATTCACGACCTCCAAATTATGAGCTATATCCCGAAAATTAACATACAGAATGTGAAATGTACACGGCAATTTGGTTTGGTTCGAGATTAATCTGTAGATCGCCGATGACCACCATAGCACGAAGATGGTTCACGGCTTGATTCAAGTCAATGAATCCATCAACGCATTCATGCATATTGCTGCCATCGACGACGACTGAAACCATCAGCATTGACAGCCGCCCGGCAGAAACGATACGAGTGGATGAACACAAAAACCTTCACAAGGAGAAAATACCGATGCAGGCAAAAAGGTGGGACGAGATTCTGGTGGCCGAACACGAGATGATCGAACGGGCCATGGACGTGCTCAAACAGGAGCTGGAAAAAATGCCCGGCTCTTCCGGCGATATTTTCGCCATTAAGCGCTCCATGGACTTTCTGCTCGAATTCGGAGATCGCATCCACAACCGCAAGGAAGAAGACTACCTGTTTCCGCTGATGGTCGAAAAAGGCATCCCCCAGGACGGTCCGATCCGCGTGATGCTCGGCGAGCACGAATACGAACGAGATTTGATCAACCAGATGGTCACCCAATCACCCCAGCTGCCGAACATGCCCGAAGCCGAGCGGGCGGAATTCAAGAAAAAGGGCCTGGAGTATCTGGATATCCGCGCCAATCACATCTGGAAGGAAAACGACGTGCTCTATGCCATGGGGCGCAAGGTGTTTTCCGAAGAGGACAACACCGGCCTGGTGGAAGCATTTGACAGCTACAGCATCGGTGTCTACGGGGAGGATTTCGACGCCAAAATCCGCAAGATGCTCGATGAGGTCGAAAAAGGCGAGGCGGCCCGCAAAAGCCTGATCCACAACCTTTCCTACGAGCAGATCGACGCCATCATGGAAACCCTGCCCTTTGAGCTGACCTTTGTGGGCGCGGACGACACGGTGGCCTATTTCAACCGGCTGGACAAGGAAAAGATCTTTGTGCGCACCCGGTCGGTGATCGGACGAAAGGTGCTCAAGTGCCATCCGGAAAAAAGCGTCGACCAGGTCGCAAAGATCGTCAGCGGGTTTAAAGACGGCAGCATGGACATGGCCGAATTCTGGATCGATTTGAAGGGCGACAAGGTCCACATCTGCTACTACCCGGTGCGCAATGAGCAGGGCAAGTACATGGGCGTGCTGGAAGTCAGCCAGATGATCGGCCGCCTGCAGACCCTCACCGGTCAGAAGCGGCTGCTGTAAATCCAATCCCCTGCCGCAAACCGCAGGGCGTAGAACAAAACCACAAGGAGTCAATCATGATGAAAAAAATAGAGCTGTTCAAAGAAGCCGGTTTCAAAGACAATGCCATGAACAATTTTCTGGTGCACGATTCCCCGTATTTTAAAGTCATCAACTTCAACTTCAAGGCCGGCCAGCAGCTGCCGGTGCACTCCCATGACATCGAAGGGCAGGTGAACATCACCGTATTGGAGGGCAGCGGCGCATTTCTGGGCAAAGACGACGCGGAGCTGCCGGCCGGTCCCGGCGATGTGCTGATCGCCGACATCAGCGAACCCCACGGCATCCGGGCCAGCTCCGACATGCGTGTGCTGGTGACCATCGCACCGCCGATCTGATCGGCACCCGGATAGAAGATATCATGGCGATTCCCGGAAACCTGCTGACTACGGCCATGGCGGTCATGCCGCACACCGATGTGGACCGGGCGCTGGAGGCGGCGCTTTCACTGGATGTGCCCTTCTGGCCCCAGCTGCCGAACTTGAGCTACTACGAAGACATGTACGTGCAGGCCGCCGAGCACTTCCCCGGTATGGTGCTCGATGTGGAAAAACGGCGCCTTTCGTTTTCCATCGACCGGTTCGCAGAGGAGCTCGAAGGGGTCCTCGCCCGATTCGACCAGCCCGAGCAATTCGACATCAGCACCGACTATTCGGTGGTCTATCACCGGTTCCTGGACATCGACCACACCCGGCGCCCGGCCATCCGCGGACAGCTCGAAGGGCCGATCAGCTTTGGTTTCAACGTCCTGGACCAGAATGACCGGCCGATTCTATTCGACGACACGGTCCGGCCGTTCATGCTCGAGTTCATGGCCCGGCGGCTCAACGTACAGCTGGAGCATCTGAAACAACGCAACCCCAACGCCTTCATGTTCGTGGACGAGCCCGGCCTGCAGTTTTTATTTTCGGCCATGGCCGGTTACAGTGACGTGAAGGCGAAAACGGACCTGGACCAGTTTTTTGCCATGGTCGACCGGCCGCGGGGCATTCACCTGTGCGGAAACCCGGACTGGGATTTTCTGCTCGGCCTGGACCTGGATGTGCTCTCTTTGGACATTTACACCAATGCCGAGATTTTTTCCGCCTATGCCGCATCCATTCAGCGCTTTCTCGACCGGAAAGGGATCATCATCTGGGGCATCGTTCCCACCGGCGCGGATGCATTCGAAAAGGAAAACCTCGATACGCTCACCGGTCAGCTCGAAAGAGTGTGGGCGGTGCTGTCGGGCAAAGGAATCGACACCGCCCAGTTGCTGCACCGCAGCATGCTTTCCCCGGCCACCTGCTGTCTGGTAAACCCCGACAAGGAAAAAACCGTAGAGAAAGCGTTCGACTCGGTACGGATACTGTCGCGGCGGCTGCGGGACAAACACCATCTGGATGAATAAACGCCCACCGCTCGGTGATGAGGCAAAACGGGCAACCCGTTGTCGATTGCAGGCAGAAAAAGCTCGGTTGCAATCGTCCGCCGGCTGCTTGCCCCAACCCCTGAAAGGAGCTGTAGCGTGTTCGCTTCTGACACCGCAGCGATCATCTATGGCCTCTGCAGCGCCTTCGCCTGGGGGGCAGGCGATTTCAGCGGAGGGCTGGCCACCCGCCGAATCAATGTGTTGCTCGTCGTGCTGTGGTCGCAACTCATCGGTGCGGGAGCGCTGATTGCACTGGCACTGGTTTTGCGGGAAGCGGTACCGCAGCTGCGGCCCATGCTTTACGGGGCAATGGCCGGTCTGGTAGGCGTGCTCGGGCTGGCGGCGCTGTATCGCGGCCTTGCTATCGGACGGATGGGTATCGTTGCGCCCTTGTCGGCCCTGATGGCAGCGGTGATTCCGGTATTATTCGGTGCATTCCAGGAAGGACTGCCGACAGCCATTCAGCTAGCCGGTTTCGCCATGGCCGTTGTGGCAATCTGGACGCTGTCTTACTCCGGCGGGGATGGAAAACCGCAGGCGCAGGAATGGACGCATGCCCTGGCTGCCGGTGTGGGGTTCGGGCTGTTTTTCGTCTTCATCGACAAGGCCAGCAGTCAGGCGGTCTTCTGGCCCCTGGTGGCTGCCCGGACGGCTTCCATCACCTGTATGCTGTGCCTGGTCCTGCTGCGCGGAAACTACGCAGCCCCGGCAAAGCCCCATCTGACCCATCTGATGCTGGTCGGAATCTTCGATGCCGCCGGCAACGCATTTTTTGCCCTGGCCAGCCGCACCGGCCGGCTGGACATTTCGGCCGTGCTCGCCTCTCTTTATCCGGCCGTCACAGTTCTGCTGGCCTCGGTCCTTCTGCGCGAACGCCTGCTGCCAAGGCAGTGGGCCGGCGTCGTGCTTGCGGTTGCGGCTTTGGTGATGATTTCCCTGTAGCCGCACCAGCGATCGGCCCGGGAGTCTCACGAACAGGTTACATTCCGACCGGATGAGAAACGAAAGACGGGGCCGATAATGACCCCGTCTTGTTTTCCGGAAGGCAGGCTGCTGCGCTATTTGTTGCGTTTTTTATTAGGGAATGCCGCAGCAGCAGCTCATCCCAGTTTTTTACCGATCTCCCGGCCGTAGTCCTGGCAGGCCTTCTGCCCTTCCCCGGAGGCTACCACCTGCTCTTTGAGGTTCAACGACCCCAGGTCCACCGTGTCCATTTTAAAAACGTGCTGCATGGTGTCATAGATCATCTGGGCCGACTCACCGCTGTGGGTGTAAGAGCCGAACGCCCCGCCGACCTTGCCGGCCATCTCGGCTTTTTGGGCCAGAAATAAAAACGTCTTCATCCCGGCCGTCAGATCCCGGTGGTAGGTCGGGCAACCGAACACATATCCATCGAACCCGTCGAGCTCTTTTTCGTTTTTTATTTGGGCAATTTTCTTCATTTCCACACTCTGGCCGGTCATCCGGATACCTTCGGAGATAAATTCCGCCATCTTTTCGGTGTTTCCCGTTCTGCTGACGTATGCAACGAGCACTTTTTTCATGGACACGCTCCTTTCATTAAAGTTGGGTTGGCTCATTGATTGTTCGCGAATGTTTTATGGCGTCCACAACCTTGCGGACATCCGCCAGGCATCATCTGCCTTTCGGATTCTTTGCGGCGCAATCGCAGCGGCCCAGCTGCTTTTCCCGGGCGATCATTTCCATGATCGTCGAACGGCCATTGTTACCAAAGTCTTTCACGATATCCTGCCGGGAGAAAGTAAAGCAATAGCAGATCATTTCCGACATATCCAGCCCTCATTTGATTGGAGCAACCAGAGGAAGGGGATCACTTCTGACCGCTTTCCAGCGGCCTGATAGCAATTCCACCGATGAATTCTCCCTCTTTGATGATTGATTTCAACCGGTTATCGCTCGCACTTCGTAATGATTATTCACTTGACACTACTACCACATTGTAACATTGTATATAGTCGGAGCCGAAAGGCCCCGCTGCACCGAATCGATGGAAATCCATTCGCCGGAGGAAGCACAAAATGTCAACGCATATATCACACGACTCCAGGCGGGCCATCGCGATCACGGTCGTCGCCTCGCTGTTTTTCTTAAACACCCACATTGCCATGGCCTTTGAATCGGTCAACAAGACTTTTTTCGGGGTGGCCATCAAAGGCTACGACACGGTCGCTTATCATACCGAAGGCCGCGCGGTAAAGGGAAAGAGCGAATTTTCCCACAAGTGGAACGATGCCGAATGGTACTTCATCAATGCCGCCAACCGGGATTTGTTTGCAGCCGATCCGGAACGCTATGCCCCTCAGTACGGAGGGTACTGAGCGCGGAGTCTGTCGACGACCGGCAAGGCTGCCGGTGTGGATCCGAAAGCATTCAAGATCATCGACGGCAAACTCTATCTCAACTGGAGCAGCGAATCCGCCGAGAAGTTCGAGGCCGAAGCGACCGAGAATATCCCGAAAGCAGACAAAAGCTGGGACACCCTCACCAGCCAATAGAGCGTGTTATGCGGTAAGCCAGAAAACCCGATCCGCTCCTATTTCAGGCCGGCCTTTCGAAGCCCTTCCAGCAAGGCTTCACGATGTGCTGCATTGCGAAATGCCTTCCCGAAAGACTCTAGTTGGAAAAACGGATCGAGTCGCCGCACGTTTTCCGCCGCCCGCCCGGCTTCATCCACCCGGCCCAGTCGGGCGTATGTGGCGGCCAGCGTGATGTGGTACCCGACAAATTCCGGACGCTTGACTACCCCTTTCTCCAAAACATCCAGGGCTTGCCCGTATTGGCCCTTGAGGTAGTACGCTGTCCCCAGGTGCATCCAGGCGTTGCGCGGGGTCGCGCTGTCCAGGCGCAACGACATTTCCAACGCAGCGACCGCTTCATCCACCCGACCGGACCAGAGCAGCACCCATCCCATCTGGCCGAACGCGTAAGCATCGTTTGGATTGAGTTCGAGGGCTCGCTCTGCCTCACGGATCGCAAGGCCATATTGCCCCTGAAACGTGTAGGCGTTGCAAAGCAGGGTGTGCGCCGATGCGTTGGCGGCATCCAGTTCCAGCGCCTTGCGGGCATAAGCGATAGATTTCTCCAATGCTTTATCCGCAAACTCCGTCCAGCCGTATCCTATCTTGGAGTATTCGATCCATCCCAGCCCGACATACCCCGGAGCATATTGTGGATCGAGTGCAACGGCTTTTGCAAACATTTCGCCCGCCAGGGCGTTCGCGGCTCTCGTTCGGCGCTGATAATGCGCCCAGCCGCGCAACAGGTAATCGTAGGCCTGCAGGTCCTGCGGTTTTGTCCGCATGGCCCGGGCCCGTTCGGATTGGGTGATGTTGACGGCCAGGGTGGCGACAATTGACTGCACGATGTCACTTTGCAGTGTGAAGATGTCTTCGTAATCTCGCTCGTAGCGTTCGGCCCAGACATGGGTTTCGTCCGCGGCGTCGATGAGCTGGGCGTTGATACGCACCCGGTTGCCGACCTTCTGAACACTTCCCTCCAACACGTAGCGCACTGCGAGCTCTTGCCCGACGGTTTTAATATCCACGGTTTTCCCTTTGTATGTAAAAACCGTGTTGCTGGCGATCACCAGCAGTTCTCCGAACCGCGAAAGATCGGTAATGACGTCGTTGGTGATCCCGTCGCTGAAATACTCCTGCTCCGGATCGCCGCTCAGGTTCTTGAACGGCAGCACGGCGATGGAAGTTCCACGGGAGGTCTGAACCCCTGCGGGGCCGGCCGGCGATCGATCGGACAAAGAACGGGCGTGCATGTCCACCCAGAAGTAAAAGCCGACAGCCAGCAAAACCACGCCGGCTGCGATCAAACCCAGCGTGCCGGCCCGCAAAAGTTTTCTTCTTTGCGGCTCGAGCCGGTCACTTTCTGCCAACATCTCCGAGCGCATTTCCACCCGGTAGACCCTGACCGGGTCCTGGATGTTCTTAACCGGCTGCTCACCGATAAATTCGAACCGATACGACAGCTTGTTCTTCACCTGATCAAAGGCGGTGCCGGAGATGTTGATGCCGCCGGGCTGCGCCAAACTCTCCAGGCGGGCGGCCACATTGACCCCGTCGCCGTAAAGCCTTCCTTCTTCCTCGATCACATCCCCCAAATTGATCCCGATGCGAAACCTCATCCGGCGGTGTTCGGAAAGCTGGGCGTTTCGACCAGCCAGCTCCTGCTGCACGTCCCAGGCGCAGCGCAGCGCGTCCACCACGCTGGCAAATTCGGCCAGCAGGTTATCGCCGGGCGAGTCGACCATGCGGCCGCGGTGTCGATCGATCAGACCTGCAATCACCTCGCGGTAGGCGGTAATGGTGCGAACCGTGGCCTCCTCGTCATCGCCCATCAGGCGGCTGTAGCCGGCCACGTCCGCGCTCCAGATGGCGCTGATTTTCCGTTTATACTGTTCGGAATTCATATGCCCTACGGTGGTGTTTATCCAAGGTCTGAAGTCGGCAGGCAGCGTTCACGGTCAATGGGCCAGGGTTGAAACCATCGGCCGATCGCCGATGGAACGGTGTAAACCAAAATGGTAAAGCAAGAGCCTACAGTATAGTAGGTATCAAATGCAAAGGGTCAATGGCGTGTTGCTTCCGATCAAATTTGTTCCGGTGTTGCAGCGGCAGCGGCTTACGAATTGTGATTGTTTCTCAACTCGCCTCTGGAAAAGGAGAAAAAGATACCGACTGCGCACAGAGCAGCGAAGATCAAAAACGAAAGCTTCACGCTTTTCAGAAACAGATCATAGTTGGCGGGCGTGATCTGCTCCCGGCCGATGAAGACTGCAAATACCACCATGGCGATGGCCATGCTGGCCATCTGGCCCAGCAGTCGCATGGCGGCAACCGTACCGGAGGCAATGCCGAAGAACTTTTTGTCCACAGAACCCATGATGGCGTTCATGTTCGGCGAAGAAAACAGGGCAAAGCCGAAACCAAGCATGAACAGGGTGCCGACGATATACGCCGCGCTCGTTTCACTGTCGACGACGGCAAACAGCAGCAAACCCAGGGCGGTAAGCGTCATTCCTGCAGAGGCGAGCAGGCGCGGTTCGATGCGATCCGACCAACGGCCCGCCAGCGGAGAAAAAATGGCCATCATCAACGGCTGGGCCACCAAAACCGTGCCGGCCGTTTGGGCGTCGAAACCCTTGATGTACTGAAGATAGAGGCTGAGCAGAAATGTGATTGCAAAGGTGGCCGCATAGTTGATCAACGCTGCCAGGCTTGAAAAGGCAAACAGCTTGTTGCCGGTGAACAGGCGCACCTCGAACACCGGCTGGGGGGTGTGCAGCTCGTACCGGACAAACGCCGCCAGTGCTGCGGCACCGGTCAGTATCAGGTACACTGCCAGTGCGCGCGGCAGCAGGGAAGCGCCGTAAACCAGCAAAAAAACCGCGGTTGCATACAACAAACTTCCGGTGACATCGAACTTCTCTCCCCGGGCATCCGCCCATTCGCCCTTCAGATACGTTAGGCTGACCCAGACCGATGCGACACCGAAAGGGATCACAACGCCGAAAATACTGCGCCAGCCCAGGTACTGGGTCAGCAAGCCACCGGCAAAAGGTCCCACCGAGAGGCCGATGTAGACGGCGGCCACGTAAAACCCGATGGCCCGGCCGCGCCGGTTCGGCGGGAAAACAGAAGTCAAAATGGCCATGCCCGTTGTGACGAACATGGCCGCCCCGAGACCCTGGAACACCCGCACCGCGATGAGCATCGACATCGACACGGAAAAGGCCCCCAACAGCGAGGCGAGGGTGTAGACTGCCAGTCCCCACGTGAAGACTTTCTTGCGGCCGTAAATGTCGCCGATTCTTCCCATGGGAATCAGAAAAACCGCCACCGCCAGCAGCAGGGCGGTCGCCACCCAGCCAAGCGCCACCGCGTCGGCGGCGAATTCCCGCTGGATCGCCGGCAGGGCCACGTTGACCGATGAGATCACGAACGGGCCCATAAAAGAGGACAAGGTGGCGACAAACAGCGCCGATTTTTCCCGGGTTCGGTCTTCTGTCACGGATTCCGCCGTTTTTGGTTGTTATTTGAACACTGTAAGATTACCATGCGCGCATCCCGGGTCAATGTCAAAGAGGGCAAAAAGAAAAAATTGGGTCCGGTTCGGTTGCCCGGATCGAAAACCGATTTATTATTAGAGTGTTTTAAGGAACCGATGGTATGAAACGCCCAACAGCATATTCGGCACTCGGAGGCATCGCTCTGCTGGTATTGACCGGCTGTTTTCGGATGACGCCGGAGTACCGCGATCCGGACCTGGGCTTTACCCCGCCGGCCAATTACCAGCAGGCTGCTCTCAAGGAAGATCCAGCGGCGGCCGTGCAGCCCGCTGACCGTTGGTGGGAGGAATTCGGCGACCCGCAGCTGAACCAGCTGATCGAAGAGGTGCTGAAAAACAACTGGGACATCCGGCAGGCCGCCGCCCGGGTGCTCGAATCGCGCTACCGGTACTTTCAGGTTCGCGCCGACCAGTTTCCGCCGCTCGATGTCGAAGGCGGCTACGATCGCCGCAAAGCAGGCGGGGGACGAATCGACCAGGGCCTTGTTTTCGACACCATTGACATTGGCGTGGCCGCATCCTACGAGCTGGATCTCTGGGGACGTCTGGCCAGTGCCTCGGAAGCAGCCCGCAACGATATTTTGCTGGCCGAGGAGAACCGGCGCACCATCGCCCAGAGCATCGTGGCCGAGACCGTCAATCTCTACCTGCAAATCGAGGCCCTGGAGCGGCGGCTGCAGATTGCCGACCAGAGCGTAGAAGCATTTCGGCGCAGCCTGGAATTTGTTAAAATCCGCTTTGACCGCGGGCTGGTATCCGCCCTGGACCTTCGCCAGGCCCGGAGAATTCTGGCCGGCGCCGAGGCCCGCATCCCGCAGCTCGAACAGGATCTCGGTGAATCGCAGCAACAACTGGCGGTGCTGCTGGGCCGCTACCCGCAAACCCAGCCTCCGCGTAGCCAGCCCGAGGATTACTTTCAGCAGGTTGCGACGGTGCCGCCGGGCCTGCCTTCCGAGCTGCTGATCCGCAGGCCGGACGTCCGGGCAGCCGTAGCGCAGCTCAAAGCACTCAACGAGCAAATCGGGGTGGCCAAAGCCCGGCGCTTTCCCTCCATCGCCCTGACCGGCTCCTATGGCTACGCCAGCAGTGAGCTGGACGACCTGCTGCAATACGACAGCAATTTCTGGAACCTTTCCCTGCGGCTCTTCCAGCCGCTGTTCGACGCCGGCCGGCTGAAGGCGAACCAGTATGCCGCAGAAGCCCGCTATCAGGAGCAGGCGGCAATCTATGCTCAAACCGTGCTGACGGCATTTCTGGAAGTCGAATCAGCCCTGTTGACCCGTGAAAAGCAGCTGGAACGCCGTCAGCGGTTCTTAAAGTTCCTGGATGAGGCCCGGGCCACCCAGCGGGTGGCCCAGAACCGTTACATTCGCGGCCTGAGCAACTATCTCGATGTTCTCGACGCCCAGCAAACCCGCTTTGAAGCCGAGGACAATCTGACGCTGGTGGATCTGGCCGTGCTGACCAGCCGGGTCGACCTCTACCGCTCCCTGGGGGGCGGGTGGGCCGAACCCGAACCGGTGACAGTCAAAAACGTGGGATGGACCATTTTCTGAAAACCGCCCACAGGAAGAAGACCATGACGAAGAAGATCATCCATGTTGCCGCAACTGCCGGTTTGATCGGGCTCGGCGCGGCGGTATTTCTGATCCTTACCGCCAACAAGCCTCAGCTGGAAAAAACCAAACCGCCTCCGCCGGTGCCGATGGTGCGCGCCACCCCGGTGAAAATCGACACGGTTGCGATTCCCATTCGGGGAGAGGGTACCGTTCGACCCCTGCGGGAAATCTCTCTGATTCCGGAGGTCAGCGGCCGAGTGGTGTTCGTTTCCCCGAAACTGGTCGGCGGCGGCGGCTTCGCTCGAAATGAAATGCTGCTAAAGATCGATCCGGTGGACTATCAGCTGGCCGTCACCCTGGCCGCGGCCCGGGTGAAAGATTCCGAAAGCGCCCTCCAGCTGGCCGGGGAAGAGGCCGCTGCCGCCCAGGAGGAGTGGCGCCTGCTAAACGAGGATCAACCCGG
>LJNK01000087.1 GCA_001303025.1 Deltaproteobacteria bacterium SG8_13 | reverse complement strand
GCCGTCCGGTTCCCGGGTACGAATACCAATATAGTTGATTTTGACCCCGAGGCGGCGGTGGAGAGAAAGCCCGCAGTTTAACGCCCAGGCAATGCCGCACTATTACAGCTGGCAGTATTATGGGAAGATCTGGAATGGATCTCTGTAAAGAGCATGGTTTGTCCTGGATCGATCTATCAGGAAACGCTCATATCAAAGCTCCAGGGCTTTTGATTCATATCGAGGGCCGGCCAAACAAATTTAAGAAAGCCGGCCGGCCGGCCAACGTGTTTGCACCTAAAGGTGCCCGAATCGTTCGGCAGTTGCTTATTGATCCGAAACAAGGCCACAACCAGCGAGAACTTTCGAAAATCACTGGTTTGGACGAAGGATATACCAGCCGGATTGTCCGCAGACTGGAAGAGCTTAATCTGATTAATAGAGATGATAAAGGGGCTTTGAAACCATCAAATCCGGATGAGCTTCTTGATGCCTGGCTTGAGGCTTATGATTTTTCAAAGCATCAGATCATCAAAGGGCACGTTGCTGCTCGATCGGGAGAGGAACTTCTCAAAAAGATGACCCGGATCCTTTCTGATCAAGAAGTCGATTACGCGGCAACTGGACTGGCCGGAGCCTGGCAATATACCCACTTCACCAAATTCCGTATGGTCACTCTGTTTTTAGCTGATTCGCCCGGAAAAAACCTTTTTAACCAGCTCCATTTTAGGGAGGATGATCGAGGGGCCAACACCTGGCTGGTAGTTCCCAACGATAAAGGTGTTTTCCATGGATCGTCGGATCAGGAAGGTATTGTTTGCGCACATCCTGTACAAGTAATTCTTGATCTCAAGGGGCATCCGGAACGGGCGAAAGAGGCCGCTTCGATGGTCCGCAAGGAGAAACTAAATTGGAGGCGGGATGCCTGAAAAACCATTATTCGCGTACGATTACACAAAAGAAAATGTAGAGTTAGTGCGCCAAACCTGCCTTTCCGTCTCCACAAAACTCGGGGATTTGTTGGATGATCTCGTGGTCGTTGGTAGCTTAGTACCCTCTGCGAATGCCTCAGCCCATTATTGAAGGAGGCAGAAACAAAAAAGGCGCTTGAAATTTTGACCCGAGACTTCGTTGATCCGGATAGTATTGGGCCGAGCCGTGTTGCGCAGTTTCAATATAATGAGCCAAATCCTGACCTTCAGGCGGATGTAGCTGGGTATACTCGGGAACTGTTGGATAAACGCTCGAAAGCTGGATCGTAGATTAGCGGATATTCAGTGAACATTCGGCAAACCGCTGCAAATCCCTGTAGCTGTAAGGACTAACGTAGGTTCGACTCCCGCCGCCTCCACCATTCATGTATTGATTTTATCACTGTATTAACGGGAAGTTAGATGAATCCACCAACTTCCCGTTTTTAGTTTGGTGTAAATTTGGTGTAAAAATGCCAAATCACTCGGCCTTAACCACGTCCTTTAGGCACCGCTACTGGCAAGACTGTCAAGCGCGGTATGGCCGGTTATGGAGACTTGAAAGCTAAAGGCGATCTGGATCAATTCTTCACTCAGGTCGATCGACCTCGGGGCATCCATTTGTGTGGCAACCCGGATTGGGATTTCCTGCTTATTCTCGATCTCGACGTGCTTTCTTTGGACGTTTACGCCAATGCCGAGATCTTCTCATCTTATGCCGCCTCTGTTCGAAGATTTTTAGATCGCGGAGGTGTTATCGTTTGGGGTATTGTGCCGACAGGGTTCGAAGCTTTTTCAAAGGAGGAAATTTCTTCCTTGATACAGCACCTCGAAAACGTCTGGAAGATCCTATGTCCAAAAGGCATTGACCGGGAGCAATTGATCGCACGCAGCATGCTTTCGCCGGCGACCTGCTGCTTGATCAACCCGGATAAGGAGCGCACCGTTGAGCGCGCCTTTGCCACCGTGAGACATATGGCTGATGCGCTGCAGGATAAATACCAACGATAGACAGACACTTTTTCGAATCATGGGAACTCCCGGATTTTGACAAGATTGATTTGCTTGTTGAGATGGGCGGGTCTATGAGCGCCAATGATGAGAATAAACTTACGTGACTTTCAGCAGAAAAAATGTTCCCTCACGACATTATCAAGTGCGGAAAACCCGTCTTAGGTATCGGATTCCCGAAGCCTCTCATCGTTTCTCGAAAAACCTACCAATAGATCCTCAGCATGTCGCTATCCTGGAATCTGAACCTTGCAGAACCTTGCGAAGTTTCTGACCAAGAAAATCAAGAAGCTGACTAGTGTAAGATCAACAGAGCTGAGCCGCTAAACTCCGGATATGTCGGTCGTCGGTTCCGCAGCAACCGCCCAGGATCTTCAAACCGAAGTCCGCATGGAGTCCGGCAATAGTCCGACCAAAGGTGTCCGGGTCCTCCTCGACCAGGCGTTCACTATTGTCCAGCTCTTCCGGGGTCAGGGCGGCCGTGTTGGCGAACAGGCCAATGATTCGCTCCCTGACATGAAAAGAGGAATGCTCCCTGTGCACGAGTGCACTTTTCAAAAACGAAGCATGCGTGCAGTTGGCCATAAAGGCCAGTGGTGGTGGGTTCACGGCGTCCTCGATTGCTGCCAAAGCCTGCTTCAGCGGCGTGCCGTCGAGCAGCGTGCCTTCGGGCCGCACCACAAATGAAACCAAGTAAGGTGTTCCGGTGCCGGCCAGAGCGGTTGCTAATCCGATCGCCTCGCTGAGCGCCGGCAATGTGGCGGCAAGCAGAAAGTCCGCTCCGGCTCCGGCCAGCCGTTCGGCCTGCCAGGCGTGAAATTGACAGGCCTCGTCGACGCCAAGGGCTTCGGCGGGATTGTAGGCATTTCCGCGGCAGCTCAACAGACCGCAAATCACGACCATTTGAGCGTACGGCCCGTAGCTTGCCCGCAGCGCATCCAGAAATTGAAAATTATCGCCGTTCAAATCCCGGCTACCGTAGCCGGCCGCCTCAATCCTCTCTCGGCTGGCACGCCAGGTGGGGGTGGAAAGCACCAGCGGCAACTCATACTCAAAGCCGATGTCCAAGTATTGACGGTAGATCATCTCAATGGCCGCTCGATTGATATCGTCGTAAATGAAGGCCGAATTGACTACGTGGGGGTCGAGTTCAAAGCCGCCGCGGCGCAAGCGCTCGATAACGGCACCCTCGCCGAGAATGCGCGGGTGTTGATCGAAAAAATGATAGATGTCGATTGATTTCATTTCCGCAGGTTGCGTGTCGACCGGCCGGCGCTGATTATAAGGGTTTCAAAGTATCCCGCTTGACCTTGCGCCTTTTTTGAGACCTGAGGACTACCTCCTTTTGCAGGCGTCTTTTTTCAATACGGCTTTTGCGCAAAACCGCCTTACGTTTGAGATCACCGTATTTGCCGAACCTACCTCCCATGACAGTCGTTTTCCGCTTCATATACCCCTTTCTGAAGACATATGTCAATCTGTACCAGCATGGAACGTATGAAAAGAGGAACAGCGGGCGTCATTTCGTGCCCGCTTCCTCTTGACTTCCGGGTATCCTATCCTAATGTTTTGTTGTCGTACACTTCGTATGAGATTCAGGAGGATTCTATGACGCCCAGCAGCAGACAAAACCGCCCGGACGCGGGGTGGAATTTCGAGAACAGCTACGCACGGTTGCCGGAGGCTTTCCATGTCCGGCTGAATCCAGTACCTGTGCGCACGCCGAAACTCGTGGTTTTCAACGGAGCGCTGGCGCAGTTTTTGGGGCTGAACCCCGATGCCCTGAAGGGCGACGAGGGCGCCGCCGTTTTCTCGGGCAACAGGATCCCCGAGGGGGCAGAGCCTCTTGCTCAGGCCTACGCGGGGCATCAATTCGGCTATTTCACCATGCTGGGCGATGGGCGGGCAATAGTGCTGGGCGAGCAGGTAACACCGAAAGGTGAGCGCTTCGACATCCAGTACAAAGGGTCTGGCAAGACCCCGTTTTCGCGGCAGGGGGACGGGCGGGCAGCCCTGGGGCCGATGCTTCGGGAGTATATCATCAGCGAGGCCCTGCACGCCCTGGGCATACCGACGACCCGCAGCCTTGCGGTGGTGACTACTGGTGAACAGGTGTTCCGTGAAACCGCCCTGCAGGGGGCGATTCTTACCCGCGCGGCAGCCAGCCACATCCGCGTAGGCACTTTCGAGTATGCGGCAGCGATGGTCAAAGCCAACGGGATCCGGACGCTGGCCGATTACACCATCCATCGCCACTTTCCTGATCTGGCCGTGGACGGGAATCCGTATCTTGCCCTGCTTGGGGCCGTCATGGAGCGGCAAGCGTCCCTGGTGGCCCGCTGGCTGCTGGTTGGCTTTATCCACGGCGTCATGAACACAGACAACATGGCCCTTTGCGGTGAAACAATCGACTACGGTCCCTGCGCGTTCATGGACGCCTACGATCCGGATACCGTCTTCAGTTCCATCGATCACAACGGCCGATACGCCTACGGCCGGCAACCGCAGATCGCCCAGTGGAATCTTGCCCGGTTTGCCGAGACGCTGTTGCCGATAATTCACGAGGATCCGCAAGAGGTGTTGAACCAGGAAGCAGATGACAGCGCCCTGGTGGAGGACCTGCTCGATTGCATGCACCGACACGGGGCGGATTTTACCAACACCTTCCGCGACCTGGCATCCGGTTCCTTGCCGGAGGCCTCCGTGTTCCGGGCCCTGGATTTTAAGCAGTGGTTCGAGCGCTGGCAGGCCCGGCTAAAACGGCAACCGGATTCCTGGGAGGCATCCCGCCGACTTATGCACACCCACAACCCGGCGGTCATCCCCCGCAACCATCGGGTGGAAGAGGCCTTGGAGGCGGCCGTGGAGCGGGCCGATTTTAAGGTTATGGAAAAACTGCTGGGTTCTCTGTCCCAACCCTACCAGGATCCGCCGGAACAGGCCGGCTATCACCTGCCACCGCCCCCTTCGGCGCAGCCCTACCGAACTTTTTGCGGAACGTGAGCCCATCGACGGTTGCCACTCTCTGCAGACCGCCCTGCCGGTTGTCGGCAAGGTGGCCATTTATGCATTACCATCCGCGAGGCCAGCCTGACAGGCCGACATTGATATGAGGTTCGGGTATTGATTTTTAATGACCATGAAAGGGGCGCAATTCTTCTGCAGTATGGGAATTTTGAGCACCCCCGACCCCTATCGGCTGGGGATGACGCTTACCTTAAATTGTCCAGGGAGATCTTGACTTTTCCAGGTAAAGCTCATTTCAATATCAATCCAGTCAAGTATCAATATTTTGCTTGATAATTTTCCCAATGCTTTTTATGCCGTTTTTAAGTGAACGTCAGCTTAAAGAGCTGGAAGAGGAAGGGATTAGCGGCATTGATCTGTGTGGCAACTGTGTGGTGGTTTCTCCGGACACATTCAGTGTATTTCGAAGTGGCGGTAAGAACCGTTTCCCCTCATCATCTGCCATTAAAAACATTTACCGCAAAAACAGTTCAATGGTGGGACGAGGGTTTTTCGTTTATCCCGACTTCCAAACTGTTCAAGATATCCGTGCCACAATTAACCAGCGAAACCTCCTGGTAGACCGTTGGAATAAAAAACCGATGAGCCTTTCAACCGTATCAAAGGTTTTGAAAACGATGGTAGAAGACCTGATTATCACACGCACCGAAACCATTCGTCTACTACAGCCCGACAAGCTATTGGAAAAATTACGTGAAAATTATAATCCGCCTGCCGTAAAGGAACGGATTCGTCTTAAAATTCCGGGAAACAATAAGTCAATTTTGAAATTGCTGTCTGAACAATCTCAGCAATTGGAGTTGTCCCTGGAGCGAAAAATACGAGTTTGCTAAACCTGGGCCTGGCGGTACTGATGTGGGTGGCATTAAGATCGATATTCTAACCGGTCCACAAAGTCGATTTCAGGGAACTCGGGTGAAAGCCGACAGCCGCCGCGCCCGCCCCAAGCCTTCTGTCGAAATCCATGCTCACCCTTTAGACGAAGCGCTGACCTTGGAAGAAGGCTTGGTGCCAATCGTGTTGACTGGAACCCTCAGTTCTGGTGAAGCCTGGGAATCTAAAATCTTCCTTCCACATCCTTACACGTTTGTGATAATGAAACTTTTCGCATTCAGAGATAGGTTTGAGGCGTTCTGTTGCTGCCGACTTTATCAAAACGCCGTTATTTGATATTCAACCTGCTGCAAAGTTTATGCAAATTACTTCTATGTATTCCTAACCGCCGGGCGGCTGCAGCCCAATTTCCCCCATTTATTTCAACCGTTCTGAGGATATAGTCTCTTTTAAAGTTGTCCACGGCTTCTCTAAGCGTTAAGCTGCCGGCTTCCTCATTTTCCATCCTGTCAACGGCTGTGGTTTCGTCTTCCGTCATTCCATCTAAATTCATATCCAAATTTTCGGGGAAAATAATTACTTCATCCCCCCTTGTGGCGTCCAATGATGTTTTCAAGACGGCCCGTGTAATGACGTTTTCAAATTCTCGGACGTTTCCCGGCCAGCTGTATTTTCTTAGCGCTGCCAAGGTCCGCGGGTGCAAAAAAAACCTGCCCGAGCCAATCCGCTTTTGAGCTAATTCACAAAAATGCCCTGCCAAAAGGGGTATGTCTTCAATTCTCTCTCTTAGCGGCGCCACCCGCAGAGGGTATACATTCAGACGGTGGTACAGATCTAATCGAAAGTGCCCGTTTTTGACCGCATTGTCCAAGTTCCGATTGGTGGCTGCCAAGATACGGACATTGACGTGTTTGACTTTGTTGGAACCAAGTTTTTGAACCTCACCTTCTTGCAAAACACGTAATAGTTTGGGTTGAACGGATAGAGGCAATTCGCCGATCTCATCAAGAAATAGGGTCCCTCCGTCTGCAAGCTCAAATTTGCCGATTCTGGGGTTAATCGCGCCTGTGTATGCACCTTTCGCATGACCGAACAGGATCGCATCTCTGAGATGCAGAATGAATCGCCCTGGCCACAAGTTCTTTGCCGACACCAGTTTCGCCGGTTATTAAAATCGAAAAATCAGAACGCGCGACCAGATCGATTTCCCTTCGCAATTGATCCATCGCTTTGCTGGTGCCGATCATCTCTTTGCCCCTATCCAAAAGAACGTCGCGCATCAGATCCTTGGCGATGAGTCCCATTTTCTCAGCGCCGATTTCGAGTGCCCGCATCAAATCGGTTGTATGCATTTCTGCGCCGGCCAACGCCGCGATGGCCCGGATAAATTTCAAATCCAGCCCTTTGAAGGCAAGCGGGTCGACGGCATCGGCGGTAAGTGCCCCGATCAGGGAGTTGCCCGCATACAGTGGACATCCCAGGCACGAACGAATGCGGGTTTTGGACAAGGATTCATCGGCCAGAAATCCGTCGAAGGGATCTGGAAGGTGAGAATCGGCGGGGAAAAGCACCGGCTCTTTCGAATTGCAGATGATGTCCAATCGCGGGTGGTCGCTCCGTGAGAAATGCCGCCCGGCTATATCTTCCACGAGACCATTGGATGCCGCTACTGTGAATCCGTCGCCGTCGATGCGCATCAGGGCCGCGGCATCATATGGAATGGCCCGACGAAGAGAGTCAAGCAGCCGCTGATATCGATTATCGGCGTTCAGAGCCGAGGTGAGATCCATGGCGATACGTATGAGAATGTCCGTTTTGTCCATGGTGGTAATAAGTATAACATCGTAGCAGAAAATACAACTAGATTTTGCTGTCATTTATACAACATTAATCCTATCAATCTGAAATTATTATATAAATATTTGGCACATAATTTGCTGAGTAATTTGTTGCAAACGAGCAGTAAATGACCTTATGAACCAATTGGTTCCGACGGAGGTTTCCGATGAACCCCATTGAAGAGCTGAAAACGGAACATAGGGCCATCGAGTCGGCCCTAGCGATTCTGGAAAAATTATCGAAAAAAATCCATACTCCTGACGCGACTTTCGCGGGGGCGGACGCAGCGCTTCTGATAGATTTTTTTAGAACTTTTGCCGACGCCTGCCACCACGGCAAGGAAGAAGGTTTTCTCTTCCCTGAGCTGGAAAAGCTCGGTGTTTCACGTGAAGGAGGTCCAATCGGGATGATGTTGAGCGAGCACAATCTGGGGCGCATGCACATCCAAGATATGGGCAACGCCATCCAGGAGATGACTTCGGGGAAGAAAAACGCGGCCAATGCGTTTCAAAGTGCTGCTGAGGCGTACATCGATCTTCTCCGCAGGCACATCTTCAAGGAAGACAACGTGCTGTTCGAGATTGCGACAAATCGGCTCTCGAGGGTGAGAATGGAGGGACTCGCAAAGGATTTCGAGCGTCTGGAGAAGGAAAAAATCGGACGGGGTCGACACGAAGAATATCATGCTCTGCTCGATTCCCTAAAGGAAAAGTACCTGCTCCACCACGAACCCGAAATATCCGAAGTGACATAAAGGCCCGTTGCAACCTGAATCCAAAAAGGGCCTCGCAGCTTGTGGGTGACGGAGCGGTTTACGACTGCAGATCGAATCTCGAAAAGCATTGCAAACTCTACGATTCCGATCTGCTCTCTGCCTGCCGACTGCTCACGTGTTGCGGGTTCTCAAGACGCATTTCACCGTCATCCTTAGGAGGTGCATTATGCCAGATAAATTTCTTCTTTCATCCCTGCGGTTCTTTCGCCAAAAAGGCGACAAACACGGCTGCAAGGAAGAAACCACTGCCGATGGCTGGGCACATGTCCGATGCGGTCAGAGGGAGTGGGAAGATCTCTATCGCCGCCGCTGGCAATACGACAAAAAAGTCCGCTCCACCCACGGCGTAAACTGCACCGGTTCCTGCTCCTGGGATGTGTACGTCAAGGACGGTATTCTGGTCTGGGAAACCCAGCGCACGGACTACCCGGCCTGCGGGGACGGGTATCCTAACCACGAGCCGCGGGGATGTCCGCGGGGCGCCACTTACTCGTGGTACACCTACAGTCCGGTGCGGCTAAAGTATCCGTTGGTGCGCTTCAGCCTTTTAGAAATGTGGCGCGAAGCCCTCAGCCGATACACCGATCCGGTACACGCCTGGGACAGCATCGCAGGCGACGCTGAAAAACGCCGTCGCTATCAAAAAGATCGCGGCAAGGGCGGGTTCGTGCGGGTTTCTTGGGAAGAAGCCGCCGATCTGGTGGCTGCCGCACTGATTCACACCATCAAACAGTACGGTCCCGATCGCGTCTTCGGCTTCACCCCGATTCCAGCCATGTCGATGGTGTGCTACGCCTCCGGCGCTCGTTTTCTCTCTTTGATCGGCGCTTCCATGATCAGTTTTTACGACTGGTACTGCGACCTGCCGCCGGCATCGCCCCAGATCTGGGGTGAACAGACAGATGTGCCCGAAAGCGCGGATTGGTATGAGTCGACTTACATGATTGTGTGGGGTACCAACCTGCCCATGACCCGCTCCCCGGATGCGCATTTTTTCACCGAAGTTCGCTACCGCGGGGCCAAAGTGGCAGCCGTGGCGCCGGACTATGCCGAGTATGTCAAATTCGCCGACACCTGGCTGCCGGCCAAAGCCGGTACCGATGCCGCCCTGGCCATGGCGATGACCCACGTGATCTTAAAAGAATTCTACATCGACCGGGAGTCCGATTATTTCACTAACTACGCCAAGGCATACACGGACCTGCCCTTCGTGGTGGTTCTTGAACCCAACGCAGACGCATATGTTCCGGGCCGCTTCTTGAGGGCTTCCGACTTGGGTTCGGATGGTGAACATACTCAATGGAAAACGATCCTGTATGATGCCGCCGCCGGTCGCTTTTGCGTTCCCAATGGCAGCATTGGCTTTCGCTGGGACGACAGCGGCCGCTGGAACCTCAAGCTGGAAGAGAACGGAGCGCAAATTGAGCCGCTGCTTAGCTTTGCGGGGGACCAGGATACCTGGGAAACCGTCCGGTTTCCGCTTTTCGAATCCGGGCATGGAGAAATCAAAAGCGGCGTGGTTCCGGTGAAAAAAATCCAAACCGCTTCCGGCGAAAAAATGGTGACCACCGTATTCGATCTGCTGGCTGCACACCTGGGCGTCCGTTCCGCAAAGACACCCCAGACCCATGCCGATTATCCGACCGATTATGACGACCCCAAGCCATACACCCCGGCCTGGCAGGAGCCGATCACCGGCGTTCCCAAGCAGGACGTGATCCGGGTAGCCAGAGAGTTTGCCGAAAACGCCGAAAAAACCCGCGGCAAATCGATGATCTTTTTAGGGGCGGGAACCAATCATTGGTATCACAGCGACATGATCTACCGCACCATTATCAGTCTAACCACTTTGTGTGGGTGCCAGGGTGTCAACGGCGGCGGGTGGGCACACTACGTGGGGCAGGAAAAGGTTCGACCCCAGGCGGCCTGGTCCCAGGTGGCCTTCGGGCTCGACTGGCGTCGTCCGCCCCGCCTGCAGAACGGTACATCATTCTATTATTTCGCCTCTGATCAATGGCGCTACGATATCTTCAGCGCCGAACACCTCCGGTCACCACTGGTCGAAGAGCGCACACCGCTGCATATGGCTGACTACAACGCCATCGCCGCACGACTGGGATGGCTGCCCTCTTACCCGCAATTTAACCGCAACCCTCTGGAAATCTCCCGGGAGGCGTCCGCTGCGGGTGCGGCCTCTGATGAGCAGATCATTGCCTACGTCGTCGAACGGTTGAAAAAAGGCGAGTTGCGGTTTGCGATAGAAGACCCGGACGATCCGCAAAACTTCCCGCGCATGCTGTTTCTGTGGCGTGCTAATCTCCTTGGGGCCAGCGGCAAGGGGCACGAGTATTTTCTCAAGCATCTGCTGGGGGTCGACAATGCCGTATTTAACAAGGACGCAGAACTGCGCCCACAGGAAGTAAAACGACCCGATCCGGCCCCGGAGGGCAAGCTCGACCTTCTCGTGACCCTGGAGCTGCGCATGTCTACTAGCGCCATGTATGCGGATGTTGCCCTGCCGGCGGCCGGCTGGTACGAAATGCACGATCTGAGCACCACCGACATGCACCCGTTCATCCATCCCTTCAATCCGGCCATCGATCCGCCCTGGGAGTCACGCACCAACTGGGAACAGTTTAAAACCATCGCCAAGCGATTTTCCGAGCTGGCAGCCGAACACTTGGGGGAAATGAAGGATTTAGTCGCCACCCCGCTGATGCACGATAGCCCCGGGGAGATCGCCCAACCGGAGGTCAAAGACTGGCGCAAGGGTGAAATCGAAGCGATTCCCGGCAAGACCCTGCCGGCACTGACGCTGGTCACGCGCGACTATCCCAATACATACAAAATGATGACGACTCTGGGGCCACTGGTGGTCTCGGCGGGGGTTGGTTCCAAAGGCGTGATGTGGACGGCGCAAGAGGAGTATGAATCGCTGAAGGTCATGCTGGGAAGAGTCGCCGCACCCGGCATCAGCCGGGGAATGCCGATCTTGGAAACAGGCAGACAGGTGGCGGAAACCATCCTGGCCCTGGCACCGGAAACCAACGGCGATACCGCAGTCAAATCATGGGATGTGCTGGAAAAGAAAACCGGTCTGGACTTGCGCCATCTAAGCATCCGTCGGCAAGGGGAACGGTACCGGTTCGACGATCTGAATGCCCAACCGCGCAAGATCATTACCTCACCGATCTGGAGCGGGATCGAATCCGAGGAGCGGCGCTATTCGCCCTTCGTCATCAACGTCGAAGAGAAGGTTCCGTTCCGAACCCTGACGGGACGGGCGCAGTTCTACCTCGATCACCCATGGATGCAGGATTTCGGCGAACAGCTGCCACTGTTTCGTCCGCCGTTGGATATGGTTGCCCTGGGGACCACTGCGGTCGAACGCGAAGCGGGGCAAGAACTCGTGCTGAACTATTTGACGCCGCACTCCAAGTGGTCGATCCACAGCACGTATTCGGAGACTCTCACTCTGCTGACCCTGTTTCGCGGGGGGGAGGCCATCTGGATCAACGACGAGGACGCCCGCAAAATCGACATCCACGACAGTGACTGGCTGGAGTGCTTCAATGTCAACGGGGTGGTGATGGCCAAGGCAGTGGTCAGTCCGCGCATTCCTCCCGGCAAGGCCTTCATGTATCACGCTCAGGAGAGGCTGATCAACACGCCGGGTTCGAAGCTGTCCGGCCAACGGGGCGGAACCCACAACAGCGTCACACGCATTATGGTCAAGCCCACTCACATGATTGGCGGTTATGCCCAGCTGAGCTACGGATTTAACTACTACGGCCCCATCGGTTCTCAAAGGGACGAGGTGGTCATCGTTCGCAAAGCGGGAGAGGTTGACTGGTATGAAGATTAAATCGCAAACCGCAATGATTCTCAATATGGATAAGTGCATCGGCTGCCACACGTGCAGCATTCCCTGCAAGAACGTTTGGACCAACCGCAAGGGTGCCGAGTACATGTGGTTCAACAACGTGGAGTGCAAACCCGGAATCGGTTATCCCAAAAAGTGGGAAAACCAGGAAATCCACCGCGGCGGCTGGCACCTGAAACGCGGAAAGCTGGAACTGAAGGCCGGCGGCCGGCTGCACAAGGGGCTCAATATTTTTCACAACCCCGATCTGCCCGCCATCGACGAATACTACGAACCCTGGAGCTACGACTACGAGAGGCTCATCAGCAGTCCCCGGCGCCGGCACCAGCCCTCAATTCGTCCGCGATCACAACTGACCGGGGATCACATCAAACTGCGCTGGGGCCCGAACTGGGAGGACGATCTGGCCGGCCTGAGCGAGACCGGCTCCGGCGACATTAATTTTAGGCGCCTGGAGGTTTCCCTCTTTCTGCAGTTTCGCAACGTGTTCATGTTTTATCTGCCGCGATTATGCGAACATTGCCTGAACCCGGCCTGTGTGGCGTCATGCCCGTCCG
The DNA here is from genome assembly GCA_001303025.1 of Deltaproteobacteria bacterium SG8_13. Taxonomy (GTDB): domain Bacteria; phylum Desulfobacterota; class Desulfobacteria; order Desulfobacterales; family SG8-13; genus SG8-13. The sequence continues at coordinate 1,470 of LJNK01000087.1, read as the reverse complement.
GAGCCCTCTACAAAAGGGACGAAGACGGGATCGTCCTGGTGGACCAGGAGCGCTGTCGTGGCTGGCGCTACTGTGTCTCCGGCTGCCCATATAAAAAGGTGTATTTTAACTGGAAAACCGGCCGGGCAGAGAAATGCATCTTCTGCTACCCGCGAACCGAAGCCGGTCTCACAACCCTCTGTGCTCACACCTGCGTCGGTCGTATCCGCTACGTGGGCGTTTTTCTCTACGACGCCGACCGGATCGCCGCAGCTGCGTCGATGATATCGGCCGCAGAGGTCTATCCGGCCCACCTGGACGTGTTGCTCGATCCCAATGATGGCGAGGTTCGAAAAGCGGCCGCAGCAGATGGTATTTCCGACAACGTCATGGAGGCCGCGGTCCGCTCGCCCGTTTATAGACTGGCTAAACTCTGGCGGCTGGCCCTGCCGCTGCACCCGGAATACCGGACGCTGCCCATGGTGTGGTACATTCCGCCCCTCAGCCCGATACGGTCACATGCCGATCAAAACCGGGAAAACGATCTTATCGACCGTCTTCGCATACCGGTGACGTATCTCGCCAACCTGCTCACCGCCGGGGACGAGCAGCCGGTGCGGTTGGCCCTCAAGCGCCTGTCCGCCGTTCGTCAATACATGCGCACGGTGCGGCTCGACAACAAAGCCGATACGGCGCTCATGGAAGAAGTCGGCCTGACAGACGACGACGCCGAGCAGATCTACCGTCTTCTGGCCCTGGCGCGCTACGACGAACGCTTCGTTTTGCCGACCGCCACCAGGGAGCACACCGGTGTTTACACGGACCAGGGACGGTGCGGCTTTGCCGAGTCCACCGGATAGCCGGAGGACCAGCAGGAGAGATTCTTATGCAAGACTCAAGCACCTATTTCAAGATTGTGTCCCTGCTGCTGCAGTACCCCGACGACGCGTATATCCGGGTGCTGCCGGAGCTGGTATCGGCCGTGGGCCACTTGCACCCGGGCCGGGAGAGGACCGCCATCGAGGCATTTCTGACGGAAGTCAAAAACCGCAAAGCGATCCAGCTGCAGGAACGCTACACGGCAGCCTTTGATCTGAACCCTTCCACCACGTTGAATATGACCTATCACAAGTGGGGTGACGGTGAAAAAAGAGCCGCAGCGTTGACACGGCTGCAACGGATCTACATGGGTGCAGGCTACGAACGCGAGACAGGAGAACTTCCGGATTATCTTCCGCTGATGCTGGAGTTTATGGCTTCCGTTCCCGAGGCACAGCAGTTCGAAACGATTCGACAGTGTTTAAAGGGGCTCGAAACGGTAGTGGACCGCCTAAGACAAATCGCTCCGCCCTACGCAGAGCTGCTGAACCCGCTGGTCGATATTTTCAGGGATCGGACCGCGGCTGGTATCGAGTGACCATCGGTCGTGTGTCGGCCCTGCCATACGGGGACGGCGCCGTGAAACACCCCAATGAAGCCCAAAGGAGTCTG
>LJNK01000100.1 GCA_001303025.1 Deltaproteobacteria bacterium SG8_13 | reverse complement strand
CGCTTTCGCGGCTGATCGATTTTACGATCGGCTCCCCGCGGTGAACGGCCAGTGCCGCTTCCAGCGCCTCTGCGTTGGGGCTGTCGATGCACAGCGGCAGTTCGACGGCTTCCTGCACCACGGTGACCAACCACTGCAGGGCCGCCGGCTCATCGGCCGCCGCCAGCGTTCCGCAGTTGATGTCCAGAAAATGCGCCCCCGCCTCTGCCTGGCTGTTCGCCTCGGCGACGATGGTATCCCGGTCCCGATCGCCTATGGCCCTTTCGATGCTTTTGCGGGTCGAGTTGATCCGTTCACCAATGATCAGCATTTACCGCTTCCCTTCCCAAACGACCATTCACCGGCTGTGTTCCCGTGCCGGCGGATTTACGCGTAAACATCCTTGCAGAGTTTTACGCCGGAAACAGCGTCGCTGGCATAATGGTCCGCCCCGGCATACTCTCTGACCTGTTCGTTCACCGGTGCACCGCCGATGATGATTCTCACCTTATCGCGCAGACCGGCTTCGATGACGGCATCGACCACGTTTTTCATCTCCGGATAGGTGAAATTCAGCAGGGCACTCATTCCCAGCACCTTTGCACCGCTTTGCTTGACGGCGGTGACAAAGCGATCCGCGGGAACGTCGACGCCCAGATCGACGACATCGAATCCGGAGCCGCGCAACAAGGTTCCGACAATGTTTTTGCCGATGTCGTGGATGTCTCCTTTGACCGTTCCGATGACCACTTTTTTGTCCGTACTGGCCGGTGCCTGTCCTTTCAGCAGCGGGTCGAGCCGCTTCATCACGCCTTTGAGGATCTCCGCAGAAAAAATGAGCTGACTGATGAAATATTTGTTCTGGGAAAAGAGCTCCCCAACAGCGACCATGCCTTCGTTGCAGGCGGCGATGATCTCAAGGGGAGAAACGCCTTCGGCGATGCGGTTTTCCACCAGTTCGTTGACCTCCGATTCTTTCAGGTCTCTCAGTGCTTCGATCAGATCCCTCATCTGCGCTGTCTCCCGATTTTTGCTGTGATTGAGTGTGGTTCCTTTTGGACCGGCGCTGCTTACATGACCCACTGCCACATCCAGTTGTAGGCCATGGACTCCAGCTGTTCCCACGACGTGCGGATCAATGCCTCATCTCCCTGGACGCCGCCCAGTTCGGAGAGCTTGCTCGCCCACGGGGTGAGCATCTGCTGCGGTTCGAGTCCCGGGACCGCTTGGCGCTGCGGGTCCGGTTTTCTGGGTTGCGGGGAAATGCTGGAGTCGTAGACGCCGAACTCGAGAACGGCGTCGATCAGGGCCCGCAAATTTTCGGCCTTTGTGGTGTAGGGGAAATTGCAGCCCCCGGAGATCATGAACCCGCCGTCCTTGCCGACCGTTTCGCACAGCAGCTTGACGTGACTGCGCATTTGCTGGGGCGTGCCCAGGATGAGCTGGGAGTCCTTCACGCCGCCGGCGATGCACTGGTAGCCGCCGAGGATTTCTTTGGCTGTGAAGATATCCCCCTGGCTGTCGATGTCGCAGACCACCTTGCCCTTGGGCAGCTCCCTGAGGCGATGCAGGTGGGCGGACCAGTCCCCTTCCAGATAGGCCCGGACAGTGTAGCCGGCTTCGATGAGGATTTCGATGGTTTTTTTAAACGACGGCCAGTAGAACTCGTCGAATTGTTCCGGTGAAAGAAACATCGCCTTGTGGGTCGGCACGAATATGGGATAGCGCCTGAACGGATCGGCGGTTGCCAGGGCGAAATTGGCGATTTCGTGCACCACAACCTCGCAGGCGGCCTTGAGCTTTTCCGGGCAGCGGTACAAATCCGTCATGATGCCGGTCAGCCCGCGCATGGCATCGGCAATCACGTCAAAAGGGGCCAGGAAGGCACCGGTCATCGGCTGCGGCATGCCGTGAGTCTGCTCCAGGTAGACGGCCCGGTTTCGCATGACCTGGCCCATCATCATTTGAGCCATGCCGGCCTTTAAAAAAGCAATGTAGGAACGGGGGGTGCCTTTCTCGGCGAACTCGCCCAGAACCCTCGGAAGGAAACAGTCGAACAGGAAGCGCTTGGGATCATCGATGAGAATGTCATACTCATCGGGCTTCATGTACTCCTTTTCGACAAACTGGAACTGTGTATCGGGCGGCAGGTCGCGACCGGGCAACCTGTAAGTCTTGCAGTCGATCGCGTCATACAGCGGACCGTAGATCCGATTGTTTCTCAAAACGTCGATTTCAGGAAAATCGCGGATGAAGATTTCCTCGGCTTCGAGCCATTTCTGCGGATCGTAGAGGGTCTGCTGCTGCGTGTTTCCGGAGTAAATCTCGGCAAAATAGTTGCTTCCCGTGGCAATGGGGATGCGATCGGTTGGCTCCAGCGCAATGGCGGCCTGGTAGCGCCCGAGCCGTTGATTGAAGAGCTGCTTGGTTTCTTCGGGAGACATGGCGGTTCCTCCTGCTGGTGATATGTGCGCAGACGGCGCTGGGGCCGTCGGCATGTGATTCGAGCGTGAGTATTTGCCCGCCTTATATGTTTGTGTTGTTATATAGGGAACTTGTCAAGGTTTTTCTGTACTCCGCGCGCACAGCCGCGTTAGAGCCGGCGGGCAGCAGCACTCCCCTGCGGGCATCGATGCCTGTGGGGTTCAGGAAGGTGCACAACCTCCAAGAAATTGTGTCCTGCGGTCAACGACATACCACAGCGTGTGTTTTCACGTGAAACCCTGCGCGTTATTTACTGGCGGTGCCTGATTATCCGGACCCGGCAATCCGCTTAGCGGCATAATACTGCCCGGCCATCCGGTTGCAGATAGAAACCGGAAGTAGAAGTCATCTTTGCGCTTGAAAAAAAGGGCCGAATAAGGTATTATAATTGTTCAGATTCAATGCAGCTGATCCAATCCCATCCATACGAAAGGGCGATGAATCATGAAGAAAATCGTTTGCGCTGCGGCGATGCTTGCTTTTGTACTGGCGGCCTCTTTATCGTGTTCGGGCCCACCCAAACCGACGGATGAAGAAAAAGCGGCCATGGAAGCATTTGAAAGGGTGCGGGATGGTGTGGAGGCAAAAGTTTCCTACGATCAGTTCGAAAAGCTGCTGGCCGACGCGCACAGCCAGATCGAGAATCTGAAACAGGTCGACAAGAAAAATCCCTGCTTCATGAGCGCCATTACCAGAAGCTATGCCTCCTACGAGACCTGTAAGAAGGCATCGAAGATGATCGAAGCGGAAACGGACGAAAACAGGCGGATCGATCTGGAAACAACGCGCTCGTTTATGATCGGGTTTGCATCGGTGAGTCTATCCAAAGCCGGGGAGTGCTTCAAGAAAAAGTAAATCCAGCCTGTCCCTTGCTGACCTTGTCACACGAGCAGCAAGTCTAATTGGATTCATCCAGCCTGCTGGCCGCCAAACCAGCGGGCTTTTTTATTTGACCTGCCAGGGTATTCGCCGGGAAGGGGAGGGAACCGCTCGGTGCAAAGGGTTACAGCCGGTTAATGATAGAAGCCAGATAACCGGCGCCGAATCCGTTGTCGATGTTTACCACGGCGACATTCGAGCTGCAGCTGTTGAGCATGGCAAACAGGGCGGTCAATCCACCGAAGCTCACGCCGTAGCCCACCGAAGTCGGTACGGCGATTACCGGCTTGTCCACCACGCCGGCGACCACCGCGGGCAGGGCGCCTTCCATGCCGGCCGCCACGATGAGCACCGAGGCACTTTGGATCAGGTCCTGATGCTGAAACAGCCGGTGAATGCCGGCCACCCCGACATCAAACAGCGACTCGACCCGGTTGCCCATCACCGAGGCTGTCAGGTAGGCCTCGCGGGCCACGGGGATGTCCGACGTTCCGGCAGAAATGACGGCAATGATCCCTTTGCCCTGCAGCGGGCGCTCGCCTTTCTGGACGATGATCATCCGGGCGTCATCGTGGTACTCGGCTTCGGGAAACTGCTCGCAAAGCGCTTTGGCCTTGATCGAGTCGACCCGGGTGACCATCACCACGTTTTCCTGTCGGATGATTTTTTCCATGATTCCGGCTATTTGCTGCGTGGATTTTCCTTCGCCGTAGATAACTTCCGGAAATCCCTTGCGCAAAGACCGGTGGTGGTCGATGTGGGCGTACTCGATGTCTTCAACCGACAGGTGCTTGAGCTCAGCGAGGGCCTCCTGCACGGAGGTTTGCCCGCCAGCCACCGAGGCCAGGATCTTTTGGAGACGTGCGGTGTTCATGTCAGTTGAGGTCTTTTTCGACGATCGCCTCAGACTGCGGAGCAGGAGCCGATCCGGTCGAAGGCGCTCCGGCCTGGGTTCCGGGAGCGGCGGGTGTCGATGACCGGGGCGGCTGGGCGGGCTGGCGCACCGATGTCAATTGGCTTTCCAGCGCCTTGAGATCCCTTTGTATGGCGTTAAACCGCTTGTCAAAGCTGCCAGAAAGGGAGGTCAGTTTTTCTTCCTGACTTTTCTGACCGCGGTTGATCTCCTCCGCTAAGGTCTGGCGGTCGATCTTTTCCTTGACCAGTGTAGTGACATCGACCTGAAGCTTGGTGACATCCTGCCGGACCTTGAAGAGCCCGGCGGTGATTTCCTCGAAATTCTCTGAAAAAGCGGTGTTGATCCCGGAGAGCTGGGTCGACAGCTTTTCGAGGTTTTCGGTCAATGCCAGCTGGCTTTCTTTATCCGCCTTGGCTTTGTCGACTTTCTTGATGCGATTTTCCACCTTGTATACCCGAAATTTCACTGAATCGATACGCTTTTCTATTTCCGAGTCCCGGTTGGCCAGCGCGGATTCCACCGTTTCCAGCCGGGTGATCAGGTCTCCGGAGCGCGAGTCGAGATCCCGTGTGAGATTTTGAAAGGACTTCGAATCGACATCCTGGCCGATAACCACCCGTTTTTTCAGATCAAGGTATAGGAAAAACAAAACCACCCCGATGACGCAGGGGATCAATACGGCCATGAGCAACAATTTTCGGCCGAGCCTATCGATGCGCGAATCCTGCAGGTCCTCCCTGAGGACCGCATCCGGGCTCACTTCGTCCATCCGGAATTGAAAACTGTCTGTTCCTTCTTTTTCTTCCATCAATCTATCCTCTGCTCTATTCCCATTCGATCGTGCTGGGCGGTTTGGAGCTGATGTCGTATACGACGCGGTTGACCCCTTTAACCTCGTTGATGATGCGGTTCGACACCCGGGCAAGAAAACTGTGGGGCAGCCGCGCCCAATCCGCGGTCATCGCGTCTTTGCTGGTGACGGCTCGAATGGCGACAATGTTTTCGTAGGTGCGGGCATCGCCCATGACGCCGACGCTTTTGATCGGCAGCAGCACCGCGAAGGACTGCCAAAGTTTTTTATAATACCCGGCTTCTCTGATTTCTTCAAGCAAAAGCTCATCGACATTGCGCAGCACCTGCAGGCGCTGCCGGGTGATTTCGCCGATGACCCGAATGGCCAGCCCCGGTCCGGGGAAGGGCTGTCGCCAGATCAACTCGTCGGGCATACCCAGGGTTTTGCCGAGCCGCCGCACTTCGTCTTTGAACAGGTAGCGCAGCGGTTCCACCAGCTTCAGCTTCATCCGGGCGGGCAGGCCACCGACATTGTGGTGCGATTTGATGACCGAAGTGGGCCCGCCGAAGGCCGAAATCGACTCGATCACGTCCGGGTAAAGGGTTCCCTGGGCCAGAAACTCGGCATCCCGGATCTTGGCGGCCTCGCTTTCGAACACTTCCATGAATATCAGGCCGATGATCTTGCGCTTTTTCTCCGGATCGGTGACGCCTTTCAATGCACTGAGGAATCGGGCCGCGGCGTTTACGAACCGTATGTTGATTTTCAGGTGCTGTTTGAGGGTGACTTTGAGCTTGTCCGCCTCGTTTTTGCGCAGCAGCCCGTTGTCTACGAATATGCAGGTCAGGTTTTTGCCGATGGCCTTGTGGATCAGCACGGCCGTGACCGACGAATCGACCCCGCCGCTTAGCCCCAGAATCACCCGCTTGTGTTGCACCTGCTCTTCGATCCTGGTGATAGCGTCGCGGGCAAAAGAGCGCATGGTCCAGGAGCGCTTGCAGCCGCAGATGTCGAACAGGAAGCTGCGGAGCATTTTCTTGCCCTGCGGCGTGTGTTCCACCTCCGGGTGAAACTGCAGGCCGTAGAGTTTGCGCCGACTGTTGTGGATCGCGGCGATGCGGGTGTTGGCGGTCGATGCGGTGAGCGCAAAACCGGCAGGCAGCGAGACGATGGAATCCCCATGGCTCATCCAGCACTGGGTCTGCCGGTCGGCCTCTTTGAGCACACCGACCGGGTTTTTGATCTTCAGCTCGGCAAATCCGTATTCGCGTTTGCGGGCGTGCTGGACCTTTCCGCCCAATGCATCGACCATGTACTGCATGCCGTAGCAGATGCCTAAGATCGGGATGCCCAGATCGAAAACGGCCTTGTCCATTTTGGGGCTGTTTTTTTCGTATATGCTCGACGGGCCGCCGGACAAAATAATGCCTTCGGGTTGCAGCTCCTGGATGGTCGCCACGGCGATGTCCGGCGGTTCGATCTGGCAATACACCTTGTTTTCCCGCACCCGACGGGCGATGAGCTGATTGTACTGGGAACCGAAGTCGATGATCAAAATCATGTGCAACCCCTTGCATCGGCAATGAACGGGTGAACGGTGGTGTTGTGAAAACAGGCTGAATATGGTAGAGCCCCCTGGAAATGTCAAACAATAATTTGAATGAATTCCCTGCCGGGCGCAGCATACGGCGGCCGGCAACCCAATTTGTATGATCATCCAGATTTATGAAATTCAGTCGCCGGCCGAAGCCGAGAAGATGGCGGCCCTCGGAGTGGATCACATCGGCAGCGTCGTGCTTTCCGCCTCCGACTGGCGGGTTCCGCAGCTCAAGGAAACGGTGCACGCCGTTCAATCGGCCGGTGCCCGCAGCAGCCTGATTCCGCTGTTCAACCGCCTGGAGACGATCCTGCTTACCCTGGAGTACTACCGGCCGGACATTGTCCACTTCTGCCAGACCCTGACCTCGCCGGGCGGGATATCGGACGATGTCGCGCGCTACGTGCAGCTGCAGCAAAACATCATGAATCGGTTTCCCGGCATCCGGGTGATGCGCACCATCCCCATCGGGCTCGAAGGGCAAAGCGACCAGGTGCCCACCCTGGATCTGGCCGGCATTTTCGAGCCGGTCAGCGACTATTTTCTGACCGACACGCTGGTGGTGGGCCCGGCCGATGCGCACACTTCCATCGACCGGCAGCAGCCGGTTGCCGGGTTTGTGGGCATCACCGGCCGCACCTGCGACTGGCAGATGGCCCGTCGGCTGGTGGAGGCCAGCCGCATCCCCGTGATCCTGGCGGGCGGCATCGGGCCCGGCAACGTGGCCGCAGGGCTGAGGGCCGTGCAGCCCGCCGGTGTGGACAGCTGCACCGGCACCAACGCCGTCGGAACCGACGGCC